>NZ_BAAAZE010000003.1:0-153024 GCF_039536745.1 Actimicrobium antarcticum | reverse complement strand
AGGGGTATCGCGAAAATTACTCTGACCCCGCAAACGGATTGCGGAGCGCCGTCGTGGCGCACCGGAAACCAAGGTCGCGATCTGCGTGCTCCGGAATCCGCAAGCAGGGTCGGAGTAATTTTCGCGGTGAAGCATTGCGAAAAAAAACTCTGACCCTGGTTGCTGCTGTTGTGGTTTGCGGCAGTTGGTAAAAGCTGCCGAATGAATTCGTGAACGTAGGCAAAAGCAGCCGATGTGATTCGCGCTCATTGGCAAGAGCGGGTGGTGTAGATGGTGCGAAGGCGGCACGCTGTAAAAGCCAGTTTCCGGGGTCAGAGTTTTTTTTCGCAGGGGTATCGCGAAAATTACTCTGACCCCGCAAACGGATTGCGGAGCGCCGTCGTGGCGCACCGGAAACCAAGGTCGCGATCTGCGTGCTCCGGATTCCGCAAGCAGGGTCAGTGTAATTTTCGCGGTGAATCGTTGCGAAAAAAAACTCTGACCCTGGTTGCTGCTGATGTGATTTGCCGTGGTTGGTAAAAGCAGCTGATGTGGCGCGCCACCGTTGTAATCAATTCACTCTGACCCTAATTATTTTCACATGATGAACTTTTCATCTCCCGCTGCCATATACAGGAAGGGCCCCCACATCCACGGCCTGCCTCGGGGCGTCCTTACGACGCTTGCCTTCCCGCGATATCCAGCACAAGAGAGAACCATCATGCAAAAAAACGCATTGCAACGCCTCCCTGCGACTTGGCAACACTGGGTAATCGAGAATCTGGCCAAGGGCTGCGATCCGGAAGAGTTGGCGATGAAGATGGAGCGCGATGGTCCGTTCGACCGGACGCTGGCCGAGTTCGCGCTGGCGGAGGCGCATTTGCAAAGCCATCCCGAGAGCTTCGTGCGGCCACCCTTGCCGGAGATCGATACCACAGCCAACAAGATTGCCTTGCCGGATCGGGTGGTGGATGTGCTGCTGTCGGTGGCGATTCCGCGCATCGTCTTGCTGGGCAATGTGCTGAGCGATGACGAGTGCGATGCGATGGCGGAACTAAGCCGGTCCCGCTTTGCCCGCTCGAAGACGATCGATAACGATTCTGGCGTCGAACGGCACGATGTCGCCCGCACCAGCGAAAGCGCACATATCCAGCGCGGTGAAACCGACCTGGTCGCACGCATCGATGCACGCCTGGCCGCATTGGCCGGGTGGCCGGTGGCGCATGCCGAACCGCTGCAATTACAAAAATACCAGGCCGGCAACGAGTACCGCCCGCATGTCGACTGGTTCGATCCCGCGCTGCCGGGTACGGCAAAACACCTTGACAAAGGCGGCCAGCGGCTCGGCACGATCATTCTCTACCTGACCGATGTCGAGGAGGGCGGCGGTACGTCGTTCCCCGGCATCGGCCTGGATATTCATCCACAAAAAGGAGGCGCCCTGTTTTTTCGCAACACCACGCCGTTCGGCTTACCCGATAAAAAGACCTTGCATGCCGGTTTGCCAGTTGAAAAAGGCACTAAGATCATCGCCAATAAATGGCTGCGGGAAAAGCCGTACTGACCCGAGCAGGAAGGGGCGATGTCACCTGCGCATCGTGCCCTCCTGCCCATCCTGACTTCCGACACTGAACCGATCCCATGACCGCCGACGCATTCAACGACACCAACGCCCCATTCACCGACACTCCCCTCACCATCGCCGGCACCACCTACCGCTCGCGCCTGCTGGTCGGCAGCGGCAAATACCGCGACCTCGACCAGACCCGCGCTGCCACCGAAGCCAGCGGCGCCGAGATCATCACCGTGGCCATCCGCCGCGTCAACATAGGCCAGGACCCGAACGCACCCAACCTGCTCGACGTGGTGCCGCCGTCGCGCTACACCATCCTGCCCAACACCGCCGGTTGCTACAACGCCGCCGACGCCGTCTATACCTTGCAACTTGCCCGTGAATTGCTGGGCGGGCGCAAGCTGGTCAAGCTCGAAGTGCTGGGCGACGACAAAACCCTGTTCCCCAACATGCCCGAAACCCTGAAGGCCGCCGAGACCCTGGTGCGCGACGGCTTCGACGTGATGGTCTATTGCAGCGACGATCCGATCCAGGCCAAATTGCTGGAGCAGATCGGCTGCGTCGCCGTGATGCCGCTGGCCTCGCTGATCGGCTCCGGCATGGGCATCCTGAATCCGTGGAATCTGTCACTGATCATCGAGCAGGCCACCGTGCCGGTGCTGGTCGACGCCGGTGTCGGCACCGCCTCGGATGCCGCCATTGCGATGGAGCTGGGCTGCGATGGCGTGCTGATGAATTCGGCCATTGCCGGCGCCCGCGACCCGGTGCGCATGGCGCATGCGATGCGACTGGCGATCCAGGCTGGCCGCCACGCCTATCTGGCAGGACGCATGCCCAGGCGTTTCGCCGCATCACCATCGTCACCGATGCAAGGCCGTCCGGCATGACGCGACCCTGCGTGCTGGTCTTTGCCGGTTCCGACCCCAGCGGCGGGGCCGGCATCCAGGCCGATATCGGCAGCATCGGGGCGATGGGCGCGCACGCGCTGGCGCTGATCACCGCGCTGACCGTGCAGGACAACGACCGCGTGCAGGCCGTCTATCCGGTACCGGCGCGCTGGCTACAGCAACAGGCGCAGGCGCTGATCGACAAGATCGACATCGCCGCCATCAAGATCGGCGTCATCGGCAACCTCGCCAACGCCGCCATCATCATCGACGTGATCCACACGCTGCGCTTGCGCAATCCCGACCTGCCGGTGGTGCTGGACCCGGTTCTTGCCAGCGGCCATGGTGACCCGCTATCTGCCGACAATGCCGCTGCGATGCTGGCCGACCTGATTCCGCTGGCCACGCTGCTCACGCCCAACCTGCCCGAAGCTGCCGTGCTCTGCGCCGGCGACCGGCGCGCCGAACAGCAGATCGATACCTTGCTGCGCCGTGGCTGCGGTCACGTGCTGCTCAAGGGCGGCCACGGCACCGATACGCAGGTGGTCAATCGCTGGTACACCGACGGCGCGAGCCGCAGCTGGCACTGGCCGCGCCTGCCCGGTGCGTTCCATGGCAGCGGCTGCACGCTGGCCGGTGCGATTGCCGGTGCGCTGGCTTGCGGCATGCCGATGGAAGCCGCGCTCGATCTGGCGCAGGCGTTCTGCCATCGCACGCTGGAGCAATCGTTTGCCATCGCCGACGGCCAGCGCATCCCGAACCGCAACGTCGACTGGCACCAGAACACTCTCAAGGAAAAATCATGAACGGACTCTATCTCGTCACCCCCGACTGGGACGACACCGACCGCCTGTTGCACGTCACGGAGCAAGCCCTGCTGGGTGGCGCCGCGCTGGTGCAATACCGGCACAAAACCGCCGATGCCACACAGCGTCTGGAACAGGCCGGCGCGTTGCTGGCACTGTGCCGCCGCCACGCCCGCCCGCTGATCATCAACGACCACGCCGAGCTCTGCATCGCGCTCGATGCTGACGGCATCCATGTCGGCGGCACCGATGCCAGCGTCGCGCAGATGCGGACCTTGCTCGGACCGGACAAGATCATCGGCGCGTCCTGTTATGGCGACCTGCAACTGGCGCTGGCTGCGCAACGCAGCGGCGCCAGCTATATCGCCTTCGGTGGTTTTTACCCGTCGCGGGTCAAGCAATATCCGGTCACGACTGCGCCCGCCATCATCGCGCAGGCGCGGGCACTGATCGATTTGCCGGTGGTGGTGATCGGCGGCATGACGGTGGCAAATGCGCAGCCGCTGGTGGCGCAGGGGGCGCAGATGGTGGCGGCCATTAGTAGTGTGTACGGGGCACAGGATGTGCGGGCTGCGGCAGCGGGGTTTGCCGGGTTGTTTGTCCGGGAACGGGTAAATACACCAGACTTTTCTGGATTTTCTTCCGGTATTTAACCGCCCGCATCTTCCAATAATTGATGAACAGGGGTTCTGCTGACTTTTTAACATCTCGCACGGCAAAATTCTCCCGCTGTTGGAACTGACTCACCTTTTGCACTACTTATCAAGTGATTGCCGCAGCAATATCATTCCAGTCAAGAATTTAGTACCGGTTAATTTTATTGCTTTTTAAACGTGAACACCTGATCGGGGATTGCCATGGCTGAGTTTACTCCTACTCAAAAGACTATTAATCTTGAACATAGAGCTAAAGTTACTGTTTACCATACTGATGGCTCCGTTGATGATAAGCCCGCAGATGACAGTAATACCTATGCTCAAGGTGACATTATTTATGATGCTGCGACGCATACCACCTATGAAATTGGGAGTAATGGAGACGCGACAGTTATTGGAGATCGCGGACCTGGTAAAGAAACGGCAGTTACAACTGACGACTGGTGTGCCGCTGATAAAGAATCGCAGAGAGGGTTTTTTTCCAGATTATTTAATGGGAGATCAGACGCGCAGAAAAAATCCATTCGAGAGGGGCATACGATTGCAGCATTTGGGAATAATGCACCTGGCTCGGAATCATATGGTGGAGCCACGACACCCGTAGCACCAGGAACAACGCCATCAGCAACAACGCCATCAGCAACAACGCCATCAGCAACAACGCCATCAGCAACAACGCCACCAGCAACAACGCCACCAGCAACAACGCCACCAGCAACAACGCCACCAGCAACACCGACACCAACAACACCGACACCAGGCGCACCAAGTACTGGTGAGAGCGAATGGTCAAAACAAGCGGATATACCTCTCGATAGCGGAGCATCTGATGACGACTTCAATAGAGCCCCTACGGCCACAGATGAAGATGTAACGAAATACCTCGCTCAAAATCCGAATTTTGCAGGTTATATTCGAGAACACGCTAATGAAAAAGATGGAATAAACGGCATCTTGGCGAAATACCGTTCGGAGCATTATGCAACAAGTACAAAGGAAATCGGCATTATTAAAAATTTACAAAAGAGATCGCTGTCAGAGGACGAGCTGCGCACTATGTTTAAAGTGCCAGCTTCCGCTCCAATAACCACACCAGTTGCCAATGAGTCCTCACGTGGACTGCCTGTTTCCGAGAGTGCATGGGGGACACAAGAAGATAAGAGATACGATGCAAATGCGGGTCCAACCGGATATAACAATGCCATTGCCGCAACAAAGTCCGATCAAATTGAGTTTATGAATGGTAATAGTCAGCTTAAAAACTATATTATGGAACAGGCTAAGAATCCAGACGGCATAAAAGGTCTTTTTGAAAAATACAAGCGTGGTGAACTAGAAACAACCGCCAAGGAACTTGGCATCATTAAAGCTTATTCTGAAGATACAGCCTTTGGTCCAAACGGCCCTGGTGAAGACAGTCTGAGACAGCAATTTAATGTACCCACTCCTATTGCTCCAAGCGAAACGAGTACTACGGCAGGAGTGACAGCAACTACTACTACAACTACTACAGTTTTGCCAGACAGATTACCACAATCAATTACGGCAACCGAACCTTCAACAGAAACGGATGTTTATCCTTTAGATGTAGGGACTCAGCAATATCAGAGTTTTATAGCGGGGATGTTTATGCCAGGTGACTTTAAAACCGCGATTGAGAAGATGGACCCTAAAGACCAGTTCTTTAAAGACATGGCAAGCAGAGAGAAGTTTACCGCGATTTATAACGATGACTTCAAAAAACCAGAAGTGTTTTACAAGTATTTCAATAAAGACGGCACGCTTACGCCGGATGGCATGGTGGCTGAAGCATTCGCAATGCAGCTCAAATCTCATGATAATCCTATACTGTTCAATAAGTTGGATGGAGCGAAAAATTTCGTAGTTGCTAATAATCCTGTGGCTCCAGCAGCAGGTGCTCCTTTACCCGACACCACCTTCAACGAACAAACCTGTATTGATACACTCAAGGACTCGGATTATCTTTTTAACGATAAAAGTGGAACTTGGGGGAGTCAAGGTCAGAATTACAAAGCAGCAAAAGGTAATGGAGCTGACTTGAACGATCTTTACAGGGTTTCTACCGATCCTGGCGTACCAGCGGATGTACGGAATGCAGCAAAGTGGTTACTGAGTCACCCTAAACTTTTGCAAAAAGTGATGGGTGATGACTCAAAATTCAGCAGAGACGATATGTCGAATCTTAAAGGTCTTCAAACAAGTGAAAAAACGGCGCCTAGTCTTGATCCTCTCTTGGAACAAAAGGACGTAGGGCCAGGAAGTGTGATTACCACCAATGCAGAGGCGAAAGCTGCTATGCAAGATCGTAATAGTGGAGAGATGAGTTACGCAGACCTGATTACATGGATTAACGATGGTACGGTCTCAGAAAAGAGGAAAAACGCCGCAAGATATATCCTTGCTCATCCTGATTATTTCATTCAGATATGTGGTGGAAAATCGACCTTTAGAATTGAGAACATGTCGTAACGTGGCTTTAAAAATTCTTTGAACATCAAATGCGATAATTTTTTTGAAGATGTTTCTTTGTGATGATTGGAGCTGGAGTAGCCTGTAAATTTGCCAAATACGATAGCGTGTCTTGCCACGAGCTGCAGTCAGGTAAATCCCCCAGTATTTTGGGGGATTTTTTTTGGTCTGCCCGGCATGAGTGCACTCTTGTGGATGCAAGTCCCGCCGTGAATTGACAACAGCGAAGCGCAACTGCGCAACGTCGACAGACCGTGGAGAGTTAGCTTGCCGCGGAACCATTACGCAACTTGCTCAAGGGCCGCACTGTTAAGTACAGTCATCGCGTGGACGCGCATTGCCCACGCAGTCGACGGCAAGATAAAAACCAATCAGCCGACGCTAACGAAAGCCATGTTGCAGGCTGACCGCAAGCATGCGTGCGGCATCTGGTGAAGTCGTTTGACGACTTTGCCGCGTGACACACTTCGACAGGTGACAGCGTCTGCCATGATCACCGTCGCAAAAACCATTCCGGAAGAACCGTCGGTATGTTGGTAACGCCCTTGCCCAGTGGCGGCGGACTCATCGGTATTGCCACCTCGCCGGAGGTGCCGTCAACAGCCTCAGAGTCAGGCGGGCAAACCACCTGCGCCACCGGAATCTGTTGCATCAACAAATCTCGCGCCGCCGAATCGCGATGGTGCCGGGAACAAAACCCTGTCCCGCACGCTGGCCTGGCGGGTGCTTTTCGCCATACGGGCAGCAGCGCCTCATGGGATTGTTGCGGAGTGTGCGGGTGCTCATTGCCTGCCCCGATTAACGCCAGGGCCTGTCGCAATACGGTTGGTAACTTCATGGTGATTACGTTCTTTATTCTCGTTATGGATTGATTGATCGACCCGAACATCAGTCGATCTCCGGCAAGCCCGGCCTATGCTGTTGCATCCCAGTCGCCCGCTCGATACGGCAAGCCCATGCGTGGGGAAATCACTGCAAAAGTTCCACCGATGCGCACTTTGGCAGCATCTGTCGCGGCCCTGGTCGACGCTGTGTAACGACCCCGAAACGTCATGCCGCCAGCGCGGAACTACCCTGCCGAGTGGGGTACTTATCTAATGACAGCAGCCTCAATTGCCCATCCAGTAAAGCAATTAGTCATGCAAATCGGTTGGTCGCTGATCGCGGCAGGCGAGCGGTTGTGAGGTGTCGTCATCTGCGCTGTACCGAGTGCCGATGACAGGAAAATCAGGGGCAAGCATCGCAATGCACGCCTGCGCTACCTCCTCCTGTCATCGGCGTGACCGTCCTGCCCGAGGCGTAGGTGCCATGGCATGACGATCCGTCTAGATCGGGAAGCGATGCGCCATCGTCGATGCGACAGGACAGCGTTGTCGACACCCGCTGCACGACCTGCTTTATGCCTGCCAGCCTTTACTTTTCGGACTCTGCTTGAGTCTTAATGCCTCACCACCAGGAGCTATCATGATGACTCGCGGAGTTTCCTCTACCGAACTGAACATCGCTACGATGCCGTTTCAAATTCCAGAAAGCCAACTTCCTATCGTGACTACCGCAGGACCGATGCCGTTCGAGGGTGGGGCTACGCAATACCGGACGATGCCTTTTTCAGTGCCGCCGCAAACCTTCGCCTCAACAATGCCGACACCCTATATGCCACCGTCTGTCATCGGCACCCCAGTCGCACCCGCCGACCGGCAAGGCATCGCCGACTGGCTGAAAAACAATTTGCCTCCCTGGCTGCAAGCAATGCTGGGCATCACGGGGCAGGGTGATCACGCCGAGCAGGCGCCGGTGCAGCGCAACGAGCGCCGTTCTGCGTATGCGGCCGATATCCTCGCCGACGATGCCAATCTCTGGAGCGACGGTGTCACCCTCGATGAGGCCGGACTGCAGGATATTGTCGACCATCCCGAAAAACATGAGCCCGATACCGTACGCGCAGCCCAGATCCTGCTCAACCATCCGGGACAACTCGCCAAAATCATCGCTGGCGCAAATGGCAGCAATACCGGTCGCACGATATCGCCGGAGGGCCTGGCCCGCTACAGCAAGCACGTGACCATGCAAACCCCGCCCGCCGTCAACAATGCCGCCCACCCTAGCCGTGCCTGGCAACACTCGGCGGATGCCGCCGAAATCCTGGCCGGCGATGATAATTTGTGGAAAGGAAAAAGCTATCTTGATATCGGCGACCTGAAAGATATTGTCAACCATCCCGAGCAGCATTCGCCTGACACCACGCATGCCGCAAAGGTGATGCTGAGGAATTTGCCGCAATTCAGCCTTGCCGATGGCATCAATACCAATGGTGCGCGGGATGGTGAAGTCTGGCGTCGTGACCTGACCAGCTTTGCCACCTCCGTGCCGGCGACAGTCGTTGCTCCGACCGTGGCATTTGACACCACCAATCAGGATTTCATGCAACGCGCTCTGGCCTCGGTTGCGGCGCGCGCGCAGTTACAGCAAGCCACAACCATGGGCCCATTCCCGGCCAACATGGATCCGATGCCGTCCATGGCCCGGCAGTCGCTATTGGCCGACACAAAACTGTGGGAAGGAAAGGCAACCCTGACCCCGCAAGATCTTGCGAATGTGCTGTTGCATCCAACCGATTACGCGCCAGATACCGTCACCGCAGCCATGTACATGCTGACGCATCCGGAGGCTTTTCATGATGAAGATCCCGCGGTAGCTGCCAACACGGCACTCAACGGGCAGGTCAACTTGCTGCAAACTCGGCTGGAGACACTGCAGGCGCAACTGGATGCAGAAACCGCAGCGGCACTTGCGTCTGACAACGACCCGACCACATAAGACCCGGGACACTGCCCTGACCATCGGCGCCATTGATTGCGGGCTTGTCCGCTTGCTGGTTGGGCAGCAGAGTTGGCAGGTTGACCGTGCGTCAACCTGCCTGTCCGGTCGGCAGTCGTTTCTGTTGCCGAATCGTAGGTTGGGCTGCAAAGCCCAACTTGCGTCAAGCTCTCTGTGAGGTTGTTGTACGGTTGTCGGTAGCGCAAATTGTTAGCACGCCGACGTATCAAGGCAGGCGCTGCCCGACGGAGCCAAACTCCTTCCGCTTGCTTCGACCGCATACGGAACTTGACGCATGTTGGGCTTTGCAGCCCAACCTACAGTCGGTCGTTTGCATGCTGAAATTTGCAGGCAAAGCGCACCTTGACAGTTCTGGGTTGCCAGCCCTATCCACGCGCCAGCTTGCGTTGGCGGCAGCAAGGTACTAACACGCTTGCGTAGCCCCATTCCGTCTCCCGCTTCCGGGCATGGCAGCTATAATCCCCCGATGCAAAATCTCCTTCACAACCTCAATCCCGAACAACTCGCCGCCGTTACATTACCCGCACAGCATGCGCTGATCCTCGCTGGTGCCGGCTCCGGCAAAACCCGTGTGCTGACCACCCGCATCGCCTGGCTGATCCAGACCGGGCAGGTGGCACCGAACGGCATACTGGCTGTGACCTTCACCAACAAGGCCGCCAAGGAAATGACGCTGCGCCTGTCGTCGATGATGCCGACCAGCACCCGCGGCATGTGGATCGGGACGTTCCATGGCCTGTGCAACCGGTTACTGCGCGCGCACCACCGCGATGCCGGCTTGCCGCAAACTTTCCAGATACTCGATTCGTCGGACCAGTTATCGATGATCAAGCGCATGCTCAAGGCGCTCAATGTCGACGACGAAAAATTCCCGCCGCGTAATCTGATGTACTTCATCAATGGTGCCAAGGACCAGGGCTTGCGTGCCAGCGACGTCGATGCCAGCGATGACTACAACCGCCGCATGGTCGAGCTCTACGATTACTACGACAACCAGTGCCAGCGCGAAGGCGTGGTCGATTTTGCCGAGCTGCTGCTGCGCACCTACGAACTGATGAGCCGCAACCAGCCGTTGCGCGAGCATTACCAGGCGCGCTTCAAGCACATCCTGGTCGATGAATTCCAGGATACCAACAACCTGCAATACAACTGGCTGAAGCTGATGGCCGGCAACCGGGGTGCGGTGTTTGCGGTGGGCGACGATGACCAGAGTATCTATGCATTCCGTGGTGCCAATGTGGGCAACATGTCGGCCTTCGAGCACGAATTCAATGTGCAGAACCTGATCAAGCTGGAGCAGAACTACCGCTCGCACGGCCATATTCTCGATACCGCCAACGTCCTCATTGCCAACAATACCAAGCGCCTCGGCAAGAACCTGCGTACCGACGCCGGTCATGGCGAACCGGTCCGTATTCATGAATCCACCAGTGATCTGCTGGAAGCGCAATGGATCATCGACGAAGCCAAAAACCTGATCGCCGACGGCGCGCTGCGCAGTGAAATCGCCGTGCTGTACCGCTCGAACGCGCAATCGCGGGTGATTGAACACGCGCTGTTCTCGGCCGGCATTCCGTACAAGGTCTACGGCGGCCAGCGCTATTTCGAGCGGGCCGAAGTCAAGAGTGCGATTGCCTATCTGCAGCTGATGGATAACCTGCACAACGACTCGGCGTTCTTGCGCGTAGTGAACTTCCCGACGCGCGGCATCGGTGCGCGCTCGCTGGAGCAATTACAGGATGCCGCGCGGGCGCACAATCTGTCGCTGTACGCGGCAGTGCCGCATGTGGCTGGCAAGGCCGGCACGTCGCTCGGTGCCTTCGTCAACCTGATCGAAAGCACGCGCTTCGAAACCGCACAACTGGCGCTGCCGGAAATGGTCATTGTGGTGCTGGCTGCGAGCGGCCTGATCACCCATTATCAACACGAAAAAGAAGGCGCCGACCGCGTCGAGAATCTGGAGCAGCTGGTCAATGCCGCCACCGTCTTCGTCAACGAAGAAGGCTTCGGCCACGACGCGCCGGCGTTCCTCGGACCGCAAAGTGCGCCGATGAGCGGTGCGGGGATCGTACTGGACGACGGGTCGGAAATACTCGACGCCGACGCACCGTTGCCAGCGGTGATGTCGCCGCTCTCGGCCTTTTTGTCGCATGCGTCGCTCGAAGCCGGCGACAACCAGGCCACCGCCGGGCAGGACGCGATGCAACTGATGACGGTGCATTCGGCCAAGGGGCTGGAGTTTGATACGGTGTTCATTACCGGTCTGGAAGAGGGCTTGTTTCCGCACGAAAATGCGCAGAAGGAAGAGGCTGGTGTCGAAGAAGAGCGCCGCCTGATGTACGTCGCCATCACGCGTGCGCGCCAGCGCTTGTACATGAGTTTTTCGCAAACGCGGATGTTGCATGGGCAAACCCGCTACAACCTCAAGTCACGGTTTTTTGCAGAATTGCCGGAAGAGTCGCTGAAGTGGTTGTCGCCGCAGGTGCAGCCGTTTTATCGCTACGACAGCCCGAAAGCAGCATGGGTCGATGCGCCGGCCGTGCCATCGGCGGCGCTGGGAATGCGCGTTAAAGACAATGGCTGGCGGATTGGTGAATCGGTCGTGCATGCCAAGTTTGGCGAGGGCGTCATCGTCAACATCGAAGGCGGCGGCATGAATGCGCGGGCGCATATCAATTTTGGGCGGCACGGGATGAAATTGCTGGATTTGAGTATTGCGAAGCTGGAGAAGGTGGCTTGAGGGTAGCGGCGGATCGGCAAGCTTGATCGGGCAACCGGATCATTGGCTGTTGCAAATCGCTGCACACCACATCCGCAGCAACCAGGGTCGGAGTTTTTTTTCGCAGCGCTTCACCGCGAAAATTACTCTGACCCTGCTTGCGGAATTCGGAGCACCCAGATCGCGACCTTGGTTTCCGGTGCGCCACGCCTGCACTCCGCAATCCGTTTGCGGGGTCAGCGTAATTTTCGCGATACCCCTGCGAAAAAAAACTCTGACCCTGCTTGCGGAATTCGGAGCACGCAGATCGCGACCGCCGCTGCCGGTGTGCCACCAGCCATCCAGCCTCACACGTCAATATCAATCCCCGCCGCTTTCACCGGCTCCTGCTCCGGCACCGGAAATACATCCGTATAAGTAATATAAAACGAGCTATACAACACCACCGTCAGCAACATCGACAACGGCATCATCACCATCACGATCATGCTGGCGCTGTTGAATATCAATGCCAGCAACAGACTCGTCACCGTCGGCAAGATCACGCCCACCGCAACCCACGCCAGGCCATATACCAGGAACGCGCGGAACTCCCGCTGCACCGCAAAGAAGCTGTAGAACACCGCTTTGACCACGCCCATTTTTTGCCACGCAACCAGCGGTGCGGCATACCAGAATGCCATTGAGGCGGGCAGGTACACCAGCGCGGCGGCCAGAATCGCCAGCCCCATATTGGATTCTGCGACGACCTTCGGATCGAGCCCGGTTTGCCCGCTGATGACTTTCCAGAACACGCCGCCATCGACCAATACCGACGCACCCAGCGCCAACATGCCGGTGGCCAGCTGCAAGACCCCCAGCAGCAGCAGCGCCTTGATCGCCGGTGAACGGAAGGGCACGAACAGCAGCTTCGGAAAGACCCGTTCGCCGTTGCGCACCTGCGCACTGGCGCTCAGGAACGCCATCGAAAATACCGGCACCAGGATCAGCGGCGCCACCTGTCCCAGCAGCGGCACGATGCCGATGGCGATCATGATGAACATGTAGCTGATGAACAGCGTAGAGAGTTCGACAGGTTGTTTGCGAAAGAGCGCGAAGCCTTCTTTCAGCCACAGCCAGCCGGTCTTTGCAGGAAGATGGGTCATGGGTCAGGGTAGGGTAGGTGCGGCGGTGGCAATGCGTTCTTGCAGGATGCGCTTGAAATGGCCGGGGTCATGCGGTACCAGCATTTCGGCGTCGCGCGGCAGATGGAAATCGTACAGGCGCGACAGCCAGAAGCGCAGTGCTGCCGCACGCAGCATGGGTTGCCAGGCCATCTTTTCTGATGCAGTGAATGGCCGCACCGCGTGATAGGCATCGAGCAGCGCGCAGACGCGACTGGTGTCGAGCACGCCGCTGTCGAGGTCGATGCACCAGTCGTTGACGGTGACGGCAACATCGAACAACCAGGTGTCGCAGCCGGCAAAATAGAAATCAAAGAAACCGGTCAGCCGGTCACCGTCGAACATCACGTTGTTGCGAAACAGGTCGGCGTGGATGGGGCCGTTCGGCAATGCCATATAGGCTTCGGAATCGGCAAAGCCTTCCTGGAATTCCATCTCGTCGAGCAACAGGATCATCGACTCCGGCGCCATGTACGACAGTACCGTGGGCACCGTGCTGCGCCACCAGTCGATCCCGCGCAGGTTGGGCTGGCGGATCGGGAAGTCGGCGGCGGCCAGGTGCATGCGGGCCAGCATCGCGCCGACCGCGGCGCAATGTGACGGCGCCGGGTCCATCTGGCAACTGCCATCGAGCTTGCTGACGATGGCGGCGGGTTTGTTGTGCAGCGGCGTGATCAGGTCGCCGGCGTTGTTGGCAATCGGCGCTGGTACGGCCACGTTGCTTTCGGCCAGATGGCGCATCAGTTGCAGGTAGAACGGAAGCTGCGCGAACGTCAGTTTTTCAAAAATCGTCAGGACGAATTCGCCATGCTCGGTGGTGATGAAGAAGTTGCTGTTTTCGATCCCGGAAGCAATGCCCCGGATCGACGATGCGACGCCGAGCGGAAACTGGGTAATCCAGGTGGTGAGGTCGTCTTGCGTGACCGGAGTAAAGACTGCCATGTGCGGGTACGGGATAGGGGGCGTGCGACAAGGCGCAACGCGCGTTCAGGGATCGGGTGCAGTGATGCACCCGTGGCTTATTTTTTGGCTGGCGGTGCTGGTGGCAGCGGTGGTGCCGGTGCATCCGGTACCTGCTCGCCGGGTTTGACTTGTTTCTTGCCGCCCCAGTCGAATTCTTTCACGGTCCATTGCGGTGGACGCACGGCATTGCTCTGGGCATCGCCCGGCGCGGCATTGCCGGGACCGGCGCTTTGCTTGACCCGGTAATTGCTCTTGCCGCTTTGCACCTGCACTTCGGTGACGACACCCTGTTCACGTTTCTGGGTGGTCTTGCCGCGGCTGTCGGAGGGGCGCACCGTACTGTCCGGCGCCGCGCCTTCTTCCAGCTTTTGCAGATTGGGGGGTGGTGGAGCGTCCTTGCCGGTTTGGGCTTGGACCAGAATGGGCGTTGCTGTTGCTGCAACGCACAGGATAAAGAGGGGCCAGATTGTTGAAGTGCGCATGATGGTCGACGCCTGACGGAAAGTGAGCCTCATTGTAACAAACAGATGTGGCCGGACCGACGGCGATTCTTGATGGATGTCGTGTCGTGTCGGGTTCTGCGCTGCGCCAGATAGCCAGCCGCGCCAGCCGACGCACCTTGCCCGACCCGAACGTCAATCTGCGCGCTGCACCCCGCTGCGCCTGTGCACTATTTGTCCTGCCGAATACGTCGCCATCACCGCCCGGTCATCCCCCAGCATCGCGAACGCAAACAGCAATTCCTCCAGGCTATCGGTCCGTGCCGTGCGTCGCGCCAGCAGCGGCGTGGCCTGCGGGTCCAGCACGATGAAGTCAGCTTCCGTGCCAGCCGCAAAATTGCCGATCGTGCCATCGAGCTGCATGCTGCGCGCCGCGCCCAGCGTGGCCAGATAGAACATCCGCAGCGCCGGCAGATACGTGTTGCCCATGCGCGCGACCTTGTAGGTTTCGTTCATCGTCTGCAGCATCGAAAAGGCGGTGCCGCCGCCTACGTCGGTCGCCAGCGACAAGCGCATCCGCGCCGCATCGGCCGCCGCAAAATCGAACAGGCCGCTGCCCAGGAACAGGTTCGAGGTCGGACAGATCGCCACCGCCGCGCCGGTCGCCGCCATCCGTGCACGGTCGTCGGCATCGAGCCAGATGCAGTGCGCCAGCATGCTGCGCTCGCGCAGCAGTCCGGCCTGCTCGTAGACATCCAGATAGCTGCGCGCCTTTGGAAACAGCGACGCGACCCACGCGACTTCATCGGTGTTTTCGGCCACATGGGTTTGCACGAAGGTGCTCGGATAGGCCCGCGCCAGTTCTCCGGCCAGCTGCAATTGCGCGTCGCTGGAAGTGGGTGCGAAGCGCGGCGTGATCGCGACCATCTGCCGGCCACGCTGATGCCACTTGTTGATCAGCAGCTCGCTGTCACGTGCGCCGCCTTCGGCCGTGTCCTGCAAAAATGCCGGACAGTGGCGGTCCATCATGACTTTGCCCGCCACCATGCGCAGGTTGCGCGCTGCGCTGGCGCTGAAAAATGCCTCGACCGATTCGGGATGCACGGTGCAATACACCATTGCGGTGGTGGTGCCACAGCGCAGCAGTTCATCCAGAAAAAAATCCGCCACCTCGCGTGCATGCAGCGGGTCGGAAAACTGCCGTTCGGTCGGAAACGTGTACGTCTCCAGCCACGGCAACAGACCCGGTGCGGGCGAGGCGATCATATCGGTCTGCGGATAGTGGATGTGCGTGTCGATGAAGCCGGGCACGATCAGTTTGCCGCGGTAGTCGGTGATCGCAACCTGGTCGGGCAGCGTGGCTTTCAGCGTCGCGTAATCGCCGGCGGCGAGGATGCGCTCGCCATCGACGATCAGCAAGCCATCCGCATGCCACACATGGGCATCGGCGTCGAACGCCGGGTCGGCAGTGAAGTGCAGCAGGCTGGCGCGGTAGGCGTGCAGCGTGGGTTGGAGGTCGGTGTTCATGGTTGGTGTTCTTTGGCGTGAGGTACAAGACTGGCTTCCCAGACTTGCAGTAATTGGGCGGCAACCGCGGCAGCGATGACGGCTGGCGCCTTGCCGCTGATCCCGTCGATACCGACCGGGCAGGTCATGCCGGCCAGTCGCTGGTCGGGAATGCCGCGTTCGCGCAGGCGATGTTCAAATTGATGGCGCTTGGTGGTGGAGCCGATCAGACCGAACCAGATAGCGTCGTTACGCTGCAGGATGGCCTCGCACAATGCCTGGTCGAGCGCGTGGCTGTGTGTCATTACCAGAAAACTGCTGCCGGGACTGGCGGCGCGCACCGTTGATTGCGGCGTGTCGGTGATCTCGATGGTGGTATTGGCCGGTACGCTGGCCGGGAACACGTCATCACGTTGATCGATCCATGTGACATGGCAGGGCAGGTCGGCCAATGCGCGGACGATTGCCGCACCGACGTGACCGGCGCCGAACAGCAGCAAATGCGATCGATAAGCCAGGCAGCGATCAACCAGCCAGTGCTGGGCGGCGGCGTCGCGTAGGATATGGGTCGGCAGCGCGCGGTCGATCACCGGTGTCGGTGGGCCATCCAGGCACTGGCCGCGGTCGTCCAGCAGTGACGGCGCGCTGATGGCATCGAGCGCCACCACGCGCCATGTGTCGCGACGCTCCTGCCAGCGCTGGCCGAGCAGCGCGACGTGGCCGGCCTGATCCGCATCGATCCGCTCGAAGGCCAGATGCACGACGCCACCGCAGCATTGGCCGAGGCTGGGACCGAGCGCAAAGCGTTCCAGTCGGCGTGCGGCTGGCAGCACCAGCATCTCGCGGGCAATTTCGCAGGCGCGCAATTCCAGATGGCCACCACCGATGGTAGCGATTTGCCGGTCACGTGTGACCAGCATTTTCGCGCCGGTTTCCCGTGGTGCAGAACCCGCGACTGCCGCCACCGTGACCAGTACGCCATTCGGGCAATCGGTAAAAAAACTCACACTGCACCCGCGGCCAGCTGGACCGCTTCGATGGCGTTGAGGATTTCTTCGCTGGTGGCCGGGGCATGCAACGGCGGATGTATCCGGTGCCCGCCGACGCTGGAGACGGCATCGCGTATCGCAAAAAATACCGAGAACGGCAGCAACAAAGGTGGTTCGCCCACCGCTTTCGAGCGATGGATGCTGTCACTCACATTGCGGTTCGTGAACAGCTTCACGCGGAAGTCCTCGGGGCAATCCGAGACGGTGGGTATCTTGTAGGTCGACGGTGCATGCGTAGTCAGTTTGCCGTCCTTGTTCCAGCACAGTTCTTCGGTAGTGAGCCAGCCCATGCCCTGGATGAACGCGCCTTCGACCTGACCGATATCGATCGCGGGATTGAGTGACTGGCCGGCGTCGTAGAGTGCATCGGCGCGCAGCAGTTTCCATTCGCCGGTGAGCGTATCGACCAGCACTTCCGATACCGCAGCACCGTAGGCGTAATACGAAAACGGATGCCCGGTCATGCTGGCTGCATCCCAGTGCAGGCCCGGCGTTGCATAGAATCCGTCGGACCACAATTGCACCCGCGCCAGATAGGCCTTGGCCACCACATCGGCAAAAGCCAGCGACTGTCCAGCCACCAGTACGCGGCCATCGGCGAAGCGCACCTCGCTGGCCGGCACGCCGTACTGGCCGGCCGCAAACGTCGCCAGGCGGTCGCGGATCTGGCGTGCCGCATCTTGCGCGGCCTTGCCGTTGAGGTCGGCACCGGTTGATGCCGCCGTGGCCGAGGTGTTGGCAATCTTGCTGGTATCGGTGGCGGTAACGCGCACGTGCGCCAGCGCGATGCCGAGTTCCTGCGCCACTACCTGCATGACCTTGGTATGGATGCCCTGGCCCATTTCGGTGCCGCCATGATTGACCAGCACCGAGCCATCGACATACACGTGCACCAGCGCACCGGCCTGATTCAGGTGGTTGACATTGAAGGCGATGCCGAACTTCACCGGCGTGATCGCCAGGCCTTTTTTAAGCAGCGGGCTGCTGGCATTGAAGGCGTTCACGGCGACGCGGCGCTGGCGGTACTGACTGCTGTCGTCAAGTTCGGCGACCAGTGCATGGATGACGTTGTCATCGAGCTGCTGGCCGTAGGGCGTGGTGTCACGGCCGCTGTCGCCATAAAAATTCAGGCGACGGATATCGAGTGCATCGCGACCCAGCGTGCGCGCAATCTCATCGATGGCATATTCGATGGCCAGCGCACCCTGCGGGCCACCAAAGCCGCGAAACGCCGTGTTCGATTGCGTGTTGGTCTTGGCGCACACCGCGCTCAGATCGACATCCGACAGGTAATACGCATTGTCGACATGGCAGATCGCACGGGTCGCGACCGGGCCCGACAGGTCGGCGGAATAACCGGCGCGCAGCACCATCTCGACCTTGGCCGCAACGATGCGGCCGTCATCGTCATAGCCGACCGCGTAGTCGTAGTCGAAGCAATGGCGCTTGCCGGTGACCAGCATGTCGTCGTCGCGGTCGGCGCGCAATTTGACCGGGCGCTGCAGTGCCGCAGCACTGAGCGCGGCGGCGGCTGCCCACAATGCCGACTGCGATTCCTTGCCGCCAAAACCGCCGCCCATGCGCCGGCATTCGACCGTCACATGGTGCGATTGCAGGCCCAGAACATGCGCCACCACATGCTGCATTTCGGACGGATGCTGGGTCGAGCACAGCACCAGCATGGCGCGATTTTCTTTCGGAATCGCATAGGCGATCTGGCCTTCTAGATAAAACTGTTCCTGGCCGCCGACCGACAGCGTGCCGGTGGCGTGGTGCGGGGCGGCGGCGAACTTGCGCTGGAAGTCGCCGCGCTGCAGGCGCATCGGCGGCAGCACGTACGACTTGGCGGCGTGGGCGGATGCGGCCGTCAGGTGGGCCGGCAGCACGGTGTAATCGACCTGCGCCAGACGGGCTGCGCGACGCGCATTGTCATGCGTGTCGGCCACCACCACGAACAGCGGCTGGCCGACATACTGCACCAGCCCGTCGGCAAATACCGGGTCGTCATGGAGGATCGGACCGCAGTCATTGACGCCCGCAATATCGGCGGCGGTGAATACCGCGACCACGCCGGCTGATGCCCTCACTGCCGCAAGATCGATCTGCGTAAAGCTGGCATGCGCCTGTTGCGACAGGCCCAGCGCGGCGTGCAGCGTACCGTGCAGTTCGGTGACGTCATCGGCATACGTGGCGCTGCCGAGGACGTGCAGGATGGCAGATTCATGCGGATGCGACTGGCCGACTTCGGCCCAGACACCAGGCAATTCGATGGGGGCGTTCATGCGCGCTCTCCGTGGGCAAACGCGTTGACCTGCTGCGGCGCGAGCGGGGCCTCGGGACGGGTTTCGAACCAGAAGCGTTTGAGCAGATTTTGTGCCGCTTTCATCCGGTAGGCGCTCGACGCGCGCATGTCGCTCAGCGGTGCATAGTCCTGCGCCAGCATGGTCATGGCGTGGGCGAGCGTGGCCTCGGTCCAGGGCTGGCCGAGCAGGGCGGCTTCGGCTTGCGCGGCACGTTTCGGCGTGGCCGCCATGCCGCCGAACGCGATGCGCGCTTCGCGAATGATTGCGCCATCGAGGCTGATGGCGAACGCCGCGCAGACCGCCGAAATATCCTGATCGAAGCGCTTGGCCAGTTTGTAGGTGCGGAAGTGGCGGCCGGCTTGTGGCAACGGGATGCGGATCGCAGCGACGATTTCATCGGGCTGCAGGTCTTTTTTCTGATACCCGAGATACAGGTCTTCGAGCGCCAGCACGCGCTCGCCGGCTCTGCCGTGCAGCACCACGGAAGCGCCGAGTGCAATCAGCCACGGCATCGAATCGCCGATCGGCGAGCCGTTGGCGACATTGCCGCCCAGCGTGCCGGCATTGCGCACCGGTTGCCCGGCGAAGCGCTGCCAGAGCTCGCTCAGTTCCTGCGGATAGTGGTCGCAGAGCGCGCGGTAGGCGTCGTCCAGCGATACGGCTGCGCCGATGTCCAGCTGGTCGCCGCGCAGGTGCAGCGTCTTCAGAGCGCTGACCTGGCCCAGATAAATGATGTCGCCCAGATTGCGCAACTGCTTGGTGAACCACAGGCCGACATCGGTCGAGCCGGACAGGATCGTCGCCGCCGGATACAGTGTGCGCAATTGAATGACCTCGGCCAGCGTGCGCGGCGCGAAGAAGGTGTGCCCGTCGCCGATCGCATGGGTCAGCATGCCGCTGCGCTGCAGGCCTTGCAGCGTGGCGGCCAGCGCAGCGCGATCGAAGCGTACCGGCGGCAACTGTCCCATCCGTTCGGCGGCGGCGATGATGGGTCGATAGCCGGTGCAGCGGCACAGGTTGCCGGATAACGTATCGTCGATCTGCTTGCGTGATGGTGGCGCCGACTGACCTTCGCCTTCGCGTTGCAGGTACAGGCTCCAGAGCGACATCACGAACCCCGGTGTGCAGAAACCGCATTGCGAACCATGACATTCCACCATCGCCTGTTGTGCCGGATGCAGCGCACCGCCGGGCTGCTGCATGTCCTCGACGGTGAACAGGGCTTTGCCGTCCAGAGCGGGTAGCAGCTGGATGCAGGAATTGATCGTCCGGAGCCGTACCTCGCCATCCGACAACTCGCCTATCAGCACGGTACACGCGCCGCAATCGCCCTCGGCACAGCCTTCCTTGGTGCCGGTGCAATGCAGGTCCTCGCGCAGATGCTGGAGTACGGTGCGCAGCGGTGTGGTGTGGTTGATGTGATGGACGGTGCCGCGGTAGTAGAAGCGGATGGGCTCGGACATGGGGATCGCCTTCAGTTGACTGATGACGCTAGGGTAGCAGTTGGGATGCGGAGGGGTATATGCGGTGGATGATGGGGGTTATCGGTTGTGTGCACGTGGTGATGCGACGTGTTGCGGATGTTCGCGGGAGCTGGCGGTTGCGGGGTGGGCTGGGGAGCCTAATGTGGGTTGGCTTCCTGCGCGGTTGGCGGTTGGTGGTTTGCGGTCTGCGGTAGCTAAAACGGTTTGTGCTCCGTCATGACGAAGCCGGGGGCGGCCCGGCAGCCGGTCACTTCTTTTTGCTTCGCCAAAAAGCAGTAACCAAGAAAAAGGCGACCGCTAGACCGCTGCCCTGCGGGTTCCCAAAAACGGGGTACGGCAAGAGGGAGGCCCGCAAACTCGCTACCCTTGCAGGGCGCAGATCCGCTTGCAAGCGGATCCCGTTCCGCAGGCGGATCGCATGCGATCCGAAACCCCTGCTACACCTCAGACAGTGCGGGCCTCTTATCCTCTTGCCGTACCCCGTTTTTGGCAGCGGCCTTTTTACGCGGAATGCAAGGTCAAGACCAAACACAGCCCTGGTGATTCGATCAGGGTCAGGCTCGCTTTGCGCGAGAAAGATGGCTTGTAAAAGCCTTGTAGGTTTTGGGCTTTGACCTTGGCTTTGACCTTGGCTTTGACCTTGGCTTTGACCTTGGCTTTGACCTTGGCTTTGACCTTGGCTTTGACCTTGGCTTTGACCTTGGCTTTGACGTTGGCTTTGACCTTGGCTTTGACCTTGGCTTTGACCTTGGCTTCGACCTTGGCTTTGACCTTGGCTTTGACGTTGGTTTTGACGTTGGTTTTGATGCTGATTTTGAACTCGATGTCGATGTCGACGAGGAAGCATTCTCGCGCAAAGCGAGCTCGGCCATCATTCAATCACCGAGGCTGGGCTTGATTTTGACCTTGAATTCCGCGTAAAAAGGCCGCTGCCAAAAACCGGGTGCGGCAAGAGGATCAGAAGCCCGCACTGTCTGAGCGTAGCGAGTTTGCGGGCTTCCCTCTTGCCGCACCCGGTTTTTGGGAACCCGCAGGGCAGCGGTCTTGCGGTCGCCTTTTTCTTGGTTACGTCTTTTTGGCGAAGCAAAAAGAAGTGACCGGCTGCCGGGCCGCCCCCGGCTTGGTCATGACGGAGCACCAACCGTTTTAGCTACCGCAAACCGCAAACCGCAAACCGCAAACCGCAAACCGCAAACCGCGCAGAAAGCCATCCCCCCGTTCCACCCCACGATTCAGCAACCCGCTAAACGCCAATCAGAAATGGTATTCAGCCCGAACCATCGGTGTACTAGCCTTCGACCCGGTAACCGTCGATGGATTACCAAACTTATTCTTCCAGTATTGGTACTCAACACCCAGACGGAACGTATTCTTGCCCATGCCAGCCAGCGAACCGACATCAAACATCACCTGCATGTCGACGTTGGTTTCGGGTGACGTGCGACCGCCGAATTCATTGTCGCCTTTGGCGGCGATGAAGTTGGCATAGCCTTCGAACGAGGTCGGTACGGCGCTGATCATCGCCAGCGGGATACCCCAGGCAGCGCTGAGCATCGGGTGCAACTTGTAGGTATAGCGACTGTTGATACCGTACGGCTGGTTGCTTTCTTTAAGCAGCAATGCGCTAACGTTCAGGAAGCCAGGCACATCCAGCATCAGCGTCGGGCCGAGTACCAGCATGCGTTTTTTGGAGCCGTAACCGGCGTCGTTCTTGGTGTTGACATCAAACCCACCGGTGATGCCAACGCCGCGTACCGGGCCGAAGCTGATCGGGGAGCCGCTGACTTTGCCGATGTCCAGCGTATTGCGATAGACCACGTAGATTTCCTGCGCGCCACCCGAGGTGGTGCCGGAGTTGACTCTGGTTGGATCTTTGCTATCCGACAGCAGCGCGTCCACATTCAGGAAGTTGGTGCCGTATTTGTACCCGCTGGCGTGCGTCAGAGAAAAAATATTCTTGCTGATGTCGTTCGGGTTGAACGGCTCTGCGAATTTGGTGCCGTAGCGGTATCCCAACGATGTATCGCTCCATTCTGCAGCATGGGCAGCGGTACCGCCGGCGAGTAGTGCGGCAACGAGTGAGAAGGTAAAGGCAGGGGATTTCTTGATGCAGGACATGACAACTCCAGTCTGGTTTTATGGTCGATCAACGGGCAAATGGGGTGCGCCACAAAGGCTGGCAGCGGAGTGATGATGCGGCAATCCCAATATTCCGTCAGTGTAAGTTTCGAATAGTCGGTATATGCACAGGGGTATGTCAGGTCGCCTTGTCGGCACAAGCCAGACGCAGTGCCGATTAGCAAGAAATCACCTCCGCAAAGGCACATTGCAATGCAGCAAAAAAACAACAGCGAGAGTTGGTTGCAGACCCGGATCGATGCTGCCTGCAGAAAAAATCGCACCGCCGGAGCGATCCCGTTCACCCCGCGCTGGCCTGCTGCATTGCGTATATGCAGTGCCGCATATTCCCCATCGCCAGATCGATATATTGAGGAGGATAATTCGGCGTAATTTAAAAAGACAAAAAATCCAGGATCACCTCCCATGACGACGAGCCAGACATGACCCCCCGCCTGACCCTGCGTGCAATCACCAAACGCTATCCCGCCGTCATCGCCAACGACCAGGTCGACCTGACCGTCCTGCCCGGCGAAATCCACGCCGTGCTGGGCGAAAACGGTGCCGGCAAATCGACACTGATGAAGATCATCTACGGCGCGGTCAAGCCCGACGCCGGCCAGATGTGCTGGAATGGCACGCCGACCACGATCGAGAATCCGTCGGCGGCGCGCCAGCTTGGCGTGGCGATGGTGTTCCAGCATTTTTCGCTGTTCGATACGCTGACCGTCGCAGAAAATATCGCGCTTGGCCTGCCCGCCGGCACCCGCCTCGATGAACTGGCGCAACGCATCACCAGCACCGCCGCTGAATACGGGCTGGAGCTCGAACCGCAGCGCCATGTGCATACGCTGTCGGTCGGCGAATGCCAGCGCGTCGAAATCGTGCGGGCGTTGCTGGCCAAACCGCAATTGCTGATCCTCGATGAACCCACCTCGGTGCTCACGCCGCAAGCCGTCGAAAAACTCTTCGGGACGCTACGCAAGCTGGCCGCCGAAGGCTGCAGCATCCTGTACATCAGCCACAAGCTCGATGAAATCCGCGCGCTCTGCCATACCTGTACCGTGATGCGCAGCGGAAAAGTCACCGGCGTCTGCGATCCGCGCCGGGAAACCGCCGCCAGCCTGTCGCGCATGATGATCGGTGCCGAGCCGCCGGCGATGCAGCATGTCGACCGTCAACCGG
Organism: Actimicrobium antarcticum; assembly: GCF_039536745.1. Taxonomy (NCBI): domain Bacteria; kingdom Pseudomonadati; phylum Pseudomonadota; class Betaproteobacteria; order Burkholderiales; family Oxalobacteraceae; genus Actimicrobium; species Actimicrobium antarcticum. The sequence continues at coordinate 128,865 of NZ_BAAAZE010000003.1, read as the reverse complement.
GCGAGACGGTGCTGTCCGTCACCAACCTGTCACTCGCCAAAAGTCATCCGTTTGCCACGCAGCTTACGGGGGTGAGTTTTGAAGTACGCGCCGGTGAAATCCTCGGCGTGGCCGGTGTCTCCGGCAACGGCCAGCAGGAATTGCTGGCTGCGCTGTCGGGCGAAGATCCGCGTGCCGAGTCGGCCACCGTCACGCTGCATGGTGAACCGGTCGGTCGCATGAATGCGGCGGGCCGACGTGCGCGGGGGCTGGGTTTCGTGCCGGAAGAACGGCTCGGGCGCGGTGCCGTGCCCGAATTGTCGCTGGCACATAACATCCTTTTGTCGCACCAGACATCGGCTACGGTGCGTTTTGGCATGGTTCGCTTCAAGGCCATTGCGGAAATTGCGGCGGCCGTCATCCGGCGCTTTAATGTCAAAGCCGCTGGTCCGCATGCCAGCGCGAACAGTCTCTCCGGAGGCAATCTGCAAAAATACATCGTCGGGCGCGAAATCCTGCGCGCGCCCACCGTGCTGCTGGTGGCGCAACCGACCTGGGGCGTCGATGTCGGCGCAGCTGCGCAGATTCGCGCCGAACTGCTGGCGCTGCGTGACGCCGGTTGCGCGTTACTGATCATTTCCGAGGAGCTGGACGAATTGTTTGAAATTTCTGATCGCCTGATCGTGATTGCCAAAGGCCGGGTATCGCCCTCGATCCAGCGCGCTGATGCCACCATCGATCAGATCGGTCAGTGGATGAGCGGCCTGTGGAGCGACGTTGACAGCGAGGCCAGCCATGCTCAAGCTTGAAGCGCGCACCAACCCGTCGACGCTGATGGCGTGGCTGTCGCCGGTGCTGGCAGTGCTGCTCACCGTACTGTGCGGCGCATTGCTGTTCATTGCGCTGGGCAAAAATCCGCTGACCGGTCTTGCGGTGTTTTTTCTGGAGCCGCTGAAAGATGTGCGCGGCTGGTCCGAGGTCGGCATCAAGGTCGCGCCCCTGCTGATGATAGCGATCGGACTGGCGGTGTGCTTTCGCGCCAACGTGTTCAATATCGGCGCCGAAGGGCAGCTGGTGGTGGGCGCGATTACGGGTGGGGCGGCCGGGCTGTATTTTGATCAGGGTTCCGGCGGCGGGCCGCTGATGATCAGCGTGGTACTGATCGCCGGCATGCTGGGCGGCATGGCCTGGGCGGCGATCACCGCGTTCCTGCGCGACCGCTTCAATGCCAGCGAAATCCTGGTGTCACTAATGCTGGTCTACGTGGCCCAGCTGCTGCTGAGTTATCTGGTGCATGGCGTGCTGAAAGATCCGGACGGCTTCAATTTCCCGCAATCGAAAATGCTGTCCGACGGTTACTTGCTGCCGATTCTGGTGCCGCACACGCGCCTGCATGTCGGCATCCTGCTGGCATTGGCGGCGTCGGTGCTGGGCTGGATATTTTTGTCGAAAAGCGTTTCGGGATTTCGCTTGCAGGTCGGTGGCATGGCACCGCTGGCGGCGCGCTATGCCGGGTTTTCGTCGCGCAAATCGCTGTGGACATCGATGCTGGTCTGCGGTGCGCTGTCGGGTCTGGCCGGCGTGTGCGAAGTGATCGGACCGATCGGCCAATTGACGCCATCGGTCTCGCCCGGCTATGGCTTTGCCGCGATCATCGTCGCCTATGTCGGGCGCCTGCATCCGGTCGGGGTGATTTTTTCGAGCTTCATCATGGCGCTGTTTTATATCGGCGGTGAACTCGCGCAATCGCGCCTGGGCATGCCGAGTGCGATCACCGGCGTGTTCCAGGGCATCCTGCTATTCGCGCTGCTGGCGTGCGATGTCCTGATCCGCTATCAACTGCGCTGGAGAAAATAATGGACGCACTAGCTCCCCTGATCGCAGCATCGATCAATGCCGGCACGCCGCTGCTGCTGGCCGCCCTCGGTTTGCTGATCAATGAAAAATCCGGCGTCGTCAACCTCGGTGCCGAAGGCATGATGCTGATGGCTGCCGTGATCGGTTTTGCGATCACGATTCAGACCGGCAGCGTGCCGCTCGGCTTCGCCGCCGGCGCACTGGCCGGCATGCTGCTGGCCGGATTTTTTGCGCTGATGACGGTCTGGCTGGGTGCCAACCAGTATGCAACCGGGCTGGCGTTGTCGCTGTTTGGTGCGGGCGGATCGGCCTATATCGGCATCAATTTTGTCGGCCAGAGCCTGCGCAACGAGAAGTCCGTGTTGCCACTGCTGGGCGATATGCCATTTCTCGGTGTGGCGCTGTTCCGGCAGCATCCGATGGTGTATCTGTCGATCGCACTATGCGGCGCGATCGTCTGGTTTTTGTACCGCACCCGTGCCGGACTGATCCTGCGCGCGGTCGGCGAATCGCCTTCGTCGGCGCATGCGCTGGGCTATAACGTGCGGCGTATCCGCCTGTCGGCGCTGCTGTTCGGTGGCGCCTGCTGCGGGCTGGCGGGCGCGTTTTTGTCGCTGGTCTACACGCCATTGTGGGTCGAGGGCATGGTGGCCGGGCGCGGCTGGATTGCGCTGGCGCTGACCACCTTCGCAACCTGGCGTCCGGCGCGCGTGCTGTGTGGCGCGTACCTGTTCGGTGGCGTGACGATCCTGACGTTTCACATGCAGGGGCTGGGCGTGCCGATCGCCTCGCAACTGCTGTCGATGTTGCCGTACGTGGCCACCATCGTGGTGCTGGTACTGATCTCGCGTAACGCCAACTGGATCCGGCTGAACATGCCCGCATCACTGGGCAAGCACTTCAACCCGAATCAGTAACGGGGTATGGTGCCTATACGCCAATCCGTATGACGGGCGCACGACGGATCGCCATAATGAGCCGTCGTTGCGCCGCTTTGCCCGCCCGGTGCAGCAGGATCACCAGCCCTGTCGCGGGAGCCACACCTTGAGGAACACCATGTTTAAAAATGTCGTTCGTGGCGCCGTTGCCGCCATCGCCGTGCTGTCAGTCCCGGCCTACGCTGCCGAACCGCTCGGTGTCGGTTTTGTCTACGTCAGCCCGATCGGCGATGCAGGCTGGACCACGCAGCACGACATCGGTCGCAAGGAAATGGAAAAAAATCTCGGCGCCAAGGTGAAGACCAAATTCGTCGAAAACGTGCCGGAAGGCGCCGACGCCGAACGCGTCATCAGCGACCTCGCACAGCAGGGCAACAAGCTGATCATCACCACCTCGTTCGGTTACATGAACCCGACGCTGAAAGTGGCCAGGCAGTTTCCGGATGTGAAATTCATCCACCTGACCGGCTACAAGACCGCCGCCAATGTCGGTACCGCCAATGCACGGTTCTACGAAGCGCGCTACCTGTCGGGCATCCTGGCTGCCAAGATGTCGACCACGCACGTGGCCGGTTATGTCGCCGCGTTTCCGATTCCCGAAGTACTGCAAGGGATCAACGCCTTCACGCGCGGCATGCGCAGCGTCGACCCGAAAGCCGAAGTCAAGGTCATCTGGGTCAACAGCTGGTTCGACCCGGGCAAGGAACGTGACGCTACCCTGACGCTGATTGGCCAGGGTGCCGATGTGGTCACCAACCACACCGACTCGACCGCCGTGATGCAAGCCGCCGAGGAAAAAGGCAAGTACGCCGTGGCCTACCATTCCGACATGAAAAAGTTCGGCCCGAAAGCCCAGCTCGGTGCGGTCACGCATCACTGGGGTGCTTACTACACGAAAGAAGCGCAGGCCGTCATCGATGGCAAATGGAAGCCGACCAGCGTCTGGGGCGGCATCAAGGACGGCATGGTCAAGCTGGAAAATATCAGCGCGGCAGTCCCGGCGGATGTGAAAACCCTGCTGGCCGCGAAAGAGAAAGACATCGTCGCGGGCACGCTGGTGCCGTTCGCTGGTCCGGTCAGGGATAACGACGGCAAGGTCCGTCTGGAGAAGGGGCCGATGAGTGATGAGGCGTTGAACAAGATGGATTATTACGTGGAAGGCGTGGCGGGGAAATTGCCGACGAAGTAAGTGCCTGGGAGTTTTGCTGGCCTCGTTCACTGCGTGATATCGGTGAACGGGGCTTTTTGTTTTTGTGGGAGGTGGCATGCTGCACGCGGCAGGTTCCGGGGGCAGTGGTGTGGTTGCGTGGAGGTGGCATGCCGCAGAAGCCAGTTTCCGGGGTCAGAGTTTTTTTTCGCAGGCCTTATCGCGAAAATTACTCTGACCCCGCACACGGATTGCGGAGTGCGACTGATCGCGGTCGCATTGGTCTGTGATTAATTGACTCTGACCCTAATTATTCAGTCGTGGCACACCGTCAGCGACGGTCGCGATCAGCGTGCTCCGGAATTCGCAAGCAGGGTCAGAGTAATTTTCGCGGTGAAACGTTGCGAAAAAAAACTCTGACCCTGGTTGCTGCTGGTGTGGTTTGCGGTGGTTGGTAAAAGCGACTGATGTGGCTTTCGGCGGTTGGTAAAAACGACCGATGTGGCTTGCGGTGGTTTGCAAAAGCGACTGATGTGGTTGGCGACCGTTGGCAAGAGCGGGTGGTGCGGGTGTACGGAGGTAGCACGCTGCAGACGCCAGTTTCCGGGGTCAGAGTTTTTTTTCGCAGGGGTATCGCGAAAATTACTCTGACCCCGCAAACGGATTGCGGAGTGCCGTGCGTGGCGCATCGGCAGCGGCGGTCGCGATCTGCGTGCGCTGGAATCCGCAAGCAGGGTCAGAGTAATTTTCGCGGTGAAACGTTGCGAAAAAAAACTCTGACCCTGGTTGCTGCTGATGTGTCTTGCGGCGGTTGGTAAGTGCGACGGATGTGATTTGCGACTGCTGGCAGCCGTTGGCAAGAGCGGGCGGTGCGGGTGTGCGGAGGTAGCACGCTGCACACGCCAGTTTCCGGGGTCAGAGTTTTTTTTCGCAGGGGTATCGCGAAAATTACTCTGACCCCGCAAACGGATTGCGGAGTGCCGCCGTGGTGCACCGGCAGCGGCGGTCGCGATCTGCTTACGTCGGAATCCGCAAGCAGGGCCAGAGTAATTTATCAGCCGCTGCAAACCGGCGTCGTCACCCCACCAGTTCCGCCGCCAACCGGTTATGCCGCTCCACCACCACCCCCAGATCCACCGTCGTACACTGGCCCTCCCGCACCACCACCCGTCCGTTGATCACGCTCACCGAGACCGTCGTCGGCGTACAAAACACCAGCGCCGCCACCGGGTCATGCAGCGCGCCCGCATACCCGATCTGCGCCATGTCGAACATCACCACATCGGCCGACATGCCCGGCGCCAGCGCGCCGATGTCATCGCGATTGAGTACCTTGGCGCCGCCCAGCGTGGCCATTTCCAGTGCCTGCCGCGCCGTCATCGCAGTCGGACCGAAACCGACCCGTTGCAGCAGCATCGCTTGCCGCACCTCGCCGAGCATGTGTGCGCCATCATTGGACGCACTGCCATCCACGCCCAAACCGACCGGCACGCCGGCATCCAGCATCGCCCGCACCGGTGCAATCCCGGACGCCAGCCGCATGTTCGAACACGCACAGTGCGCCACACCCGTGCCGGTGCGCGCAAACAGCGCGATGCCTTTCGGGTCGAGCTGGACGCAGTGCGCGTGCCAGACATCGGGACCGACCCAGCCGCAGGATTCGGCGTATTGCGCTGGCGTCATGTTGAATTTTTCACGGCTGTAGGCGACGTCGTTGCTGTTCTCGGCCAGGTGGGTGTGCAGCGAGACATGATGACCGCGCGCCAGCAGCGCCGATTCTCGCATCAGGTCGGGTGATACCGAAAACGGCGAGCAGGGCGCGACCACGATGCGGGTCATGGCATGGCGGCAGGCGTCGTGGTGGGTTTCGATCAGGCGCTGCGTGTCGCGCAGGATCGCGGCTTCGTCTTCGACCAGCCGGTCCGGTGGCAGCCCGCCCTGCGATTCACCGACGCTCATGGCGCCGCGCGCAGCATGAAAGCGCATGCCGATCTGCCGCGCGGCTTCAATGCTGTCATCGAGCCGACAGCCATTCGGATAGATGTACAGATGGTCGCTGCTGGTGGTGCAGCCCGACAGCATCAGCTCGGCCATCGCGGTCTGGGTCGAGGCTTCGATCATCGGCGGTGTCAGGCCGGACCAGATCGGATACAGGTGGCGCAGCCAGTCGAACAGTTCGACATCCTGCGCAGCCGGAATGGCGCGGGTCAGGCTCTGGAACATGTGGTGGTGGGTGTTGATCAGGCCGGGCAGGACCACGTGGCCGGTGGCGTCGATGATCTCGTCGGCCTGGTCGGGCAACTCGGCGCTGGTGCCGACCTGCTCGATCACGTTGTTGCGGATGAAGATTGCACCGTCGCCGATTTCACGGCGGGCGGCGTCCATCGTGACCAGCACGCGGGCATGGCGGATCAGCAGGGTACTCATGCTTTGGGCGTGAAGTGACGCAGGAAATCGAGCAGGATGTGCGCCGATAACTCGGCGTCATCGGCCGTCATGGTCTCCAGCGGATTGTGGCTGATGCCGCCATTGCCACAACGCGTAAACAGCATCGCCACATCGGTCAGATTCACCAGCGACATCGCATCGTGACCGGCACCGGAAAGCAGCATGAAGGGCGCGACGCCGGCGCGTTCGGTGGCCGCGGCGAGTTGCTGCATCAGCCACGGCGCGCACGGCGCGGCGGCTGCGCGCATGGTCAGTTCGAGTTGCGTGTCGACCTGGCGGCGTGCGCAGATCGCCTCGATGCCACTGAGGATATCGGCCACGGCCGCATCGCGCACGCTGTCGTCGGCGGCGCGGATGTCGAGCGACAGGTTGCACACGCCAGGGATCACGTTGACGGACCCGCCGGGCACCTGCAACTGGCCGACCGTGCCAACCAGCGACGTGATGCCGCTGCAGCGCTGCTCGACCAGCAGGATGATTTCGGCGGCAGCGGCAGCAGCGTCCTTGCGCATCGTCATTGGCGTGGTGCCGGCATGGCTGGCCATCCCTGTCAGCGTGACCAGATAACGGCAACTGCCGGCAATCGAGGTGACGATGCCGACCGGCAGATTGCGTTGCAGCAGGACCGGCCCCTGTTCGATATGGACTTCGATGAAGCCGAGATAGTCGGCCCGATTGCGGGCGATGGCGGGGATTTGCGTGAAGTCATGGCCGGCAAATTCCAGCGCGTCGCGCATCGTGATGCCATCGGCATCGGTGCGTGCCAGCAGCGACATGTCGAAGTGGCCGGTGACCGCATTGCTGCCCAGGAAAGTACTTTTGTAGCGCACCCCTTCTTCCTCGGCAAAGCCGATCACTTCCAGATGGAAGGGCAGCTTTTCGCCGCGCTGGTGCAGGTGCCGGATCACCGCGATCGGCAGCAGGATGCCTTCGCGGCCATCGTAGGTGCCACCGTTGCGGACGGTGTCGTAATGCGATCCGGTCATCAGGGTTTTGGCATCGGGGTGATCGGACTGGTAGCGGCCGACTACATTGCCCACGGCATCGATCGATGCGGTCATGCCGGCGTCCTGCATCCATTGGACCATCTGTGCTGCGGTCTGCCGATGGGCCTCGGTGAGATAGGCGCAGGTCAGGCCGCTGGCGTCGTCGGACCAGGCGCCGATGACCTCGCTCCAGGCCATGATCTGCAAGCCCATCGCAGGCTGTGTATCGAGCAGATCGTTGAGGCGCAGTTCGGCGATGCGACTGATCTGGCGCAGGTTTTCTGCGATTTCATCGGCGACCTGATGGGTCAGGCGGCGTTTGAAGGCACGGATGATGGCCTCGCGTGTCAGGCCAAGACCATCCGGTCCCTTGACCGCCAAAATGAACGGAAAATCGAAACGCAGGTTGTAGGCCGCATTGCATTGCTGCAGCGTGGCGAACTCGTCGGCGCTGCACAGATGCAATCCGGCCGCGGTCTGTTCGTTGGTGGATTCGGTGGTCAGTGCAACGTCGGCTTTGCCGACCAGTTCCGGATGGGCGCGGATCAGGTTCAGCTGATCCGCGTCGCTGGCGTCGCTGACGGTTTGCTGCAATGCCAGTTTCAGTGCGGTGGCGGTAGCGAACGGTCTTGCTGACGCGGTACGCTGCGGTATCCACGGCGAGTGCTCGTAGATGCCGGACAGGGTCAGTGCGAACGTTTCGGCATCGCAGGTATTGAGGTAATCCAGTGTCGTCGTCATGCGTTGGCCTTGTAGAAATGCGTGGTGGGCCAGTAACTGGCGATATCGATGCGGAGGTTTCGTCATTCAGCACAAACTGCGGTGGCGGCACGCGTGCTGTCTGGCCACTGCGTGCGGGGCGTCTCGGGCTGCTCACGCTGCGCCTCTTCACGGTCGGATGTGATGATAGTTATACGCTCGATACTATATCCCCCGGGGTGCATCGTTATATGCTGTTTGTGATAGGCAGGTTCATGGTGTGAATATGGAGGTTGGAATGGGGAAGCTGAGTACGCATGTGCTGGATATCACCACGGGCAAGCCAGGGGTGGGAGTCGCAATTGAATTGTACGCAATCGATCTGGGGGTGCGGACGTTATTAAGCCGTGTCATGACCAACAGCGATGGACGCTGTGATGCGCCGTTGCTGGAAGGCGCAGGGTTGCGGGTCGGGATGTATGAACTGGTCTTTGCCGCTGGCGATTACTTTGCTGCGCAGGGAGTCGTGGTGCCGGTGCCGCGGTTTGTGGATCGGGTGACGCTGGGCTTCGGGATTGCCAGTGCGCAGGAGAATTATCACGTGCCGCTGCTGGTGTCGCCCTGGGCGTATTCGACGTACCGGGGGAGCTGAATGAGAGGCAAGCGCAACGTTTGCCGGCGTTGTGCTTCGCATTCGTTCACCGCATGGTCAGCCCTTTCGCTGCCCCGGTAATCAAATCGCGCAACCACTTGTGCTCATTCGACTGATGCACCCGATCATGCCAAAGCTGGTAATACCGCATCTTCGGAAACTTCACCGGCACCGTGAACCGCTTGAGCGGTAGCGTCTTTTCATAAAACCGCAAGAACTGTTCACCGGTCGTCAATACCAGGTCCGTCTGCGTCAGCATGTACGGAATCAATCCGAAGAACGCCGATTGCACGGTGACGTTGCGCTTCAGGCCCTGCTTGGCCAGGAAGCCTTCGATGACACCGTTGTAGCCGGCCATCGTCTGTGCCGGCGCGACATGCGGCAGGCTCAGATAATCCTCGACCGTCATGGCGTCCGGGCCGGTGCGTTTGGCGTAGGCACATTCGCTGTGCATGAAGCAGGCAATCGTGTCTTCGAATAATTTCGACAGGTGCAGGTGGGCCGGCGGTTCGCCCCAGTTGGCGATGACGAGGTCGAGGTCGCCGTCCGACAGCAGGCGGATGTAGTCGATTTCCGGGCCGAGGCCGTGGATCACCAGCTTGCTCTTCGGCGATTCGCGGCGCAGGCTGGAGACCACGTTGGGCAGGAACTGGCTGTCCAGATAATCCGGTGCGGCGATGTGGAATGTACGTCCTTCGTCCTGCGCGATGAACGGGACCTTGCGCACGAACAGGCGCTCGGTTTCGACCAGGATGCGCTTGGCCGGTTTGAGCAGGCTTTCGCCATGCTGGGTTGGTACCATGCCGCGCGCGCCACGCACCAGCAGCGGGTCGCCGGTCAGCTCGCGCAGTTTGCGCAGCGAAGCCGAGATCGACGGTTGTGGCTGGTTCAGTTTCAGGGCCACGCGCGAGACGCTTTTTTCGGACAGCAGCATGTACAGGATCCGGATCAGGTGGATGTCGAGATGGTCGGGAAGTTGGCCGGACATGGCATTGCCTTATATTGAATCGGGTATGTGAAATATACGGTAAGTTGCATGAGTTGAGCGCCGTTTTTCCGTATCTTTCAGAGACTGGTCGCAGTGTTTGCGAGGGCTGTCGAATTTCAATCACGGGGACTGCATGGACGCTTTTTTACTCACGTACGGAATCGACTGGCTCAACTTGCTGGTGCGCTGGTTGCATCTGATTACCGGCATCGCCTGGATCGGCGCGTCGTTCTATTTTGTCTGGTTGGACAACTCGATCCGCCCGCCCGCGCCCGGCTCCGAGCTCGCTTTGCGGGGTGTCTCCGGCGAACTGTGGGCGGTGCACGGCGGCGGTTTTTATAACCCGCAAAAATACCTGGTAGCGCCGGCGACCTTGCCGCCGACACTGCACTGGTTCAAGTGGGAAGCCTACTGGACATGGATCTCCGGCTTCTCGTTGCTCTGCATCGTGTACTACTTCAATGCGTCGGCCATGATGATTGACCGCTCGGTGGCCGACCTGTCGACCTGGCAGGCGGTTGGCATCGGACTAGCTACGCTGGTCATCGGCTGGACCGTCTACGACCTGTTGTGCCGCTCGCCGCTGGGAAAGCACGACGCCCTGCTGGGGATCGTGATGTACGTGCTGATTGTCGCTGCCGGGTTCGCGCTGTCAAAGCTGCTGAGCGGACGCGCAGCGTACATCCACGTCGGTGCGATGCTGGGCACCATCATGGTCGGCAATGTGCTGATGGTGATCATGCCTGGCCAGCGCAAGATGGTCGCGGCGATGCAGGCAGGCCAGGCACCGGCGGCGATCCACGGCCAGCGCGCCAAGCAACGCAGTGTGCACAACAATTACTTCACGTTGCCGGTGCTGTTCATCATGATCAGCAACCATTACGCGATGACTTACAGCCATGCCTGGAACTGGCTGGTGCTGGCGGCAATGATGGCAGCCGGCGTGCTGATCCGGCATTTCTTTAATCTGCGCCACAAGGGGCGTGTTGCGTGGGGATTTCCACTGGCCGGTGTGGCGATCCTGATTGCCGTCGCCGTGGCGATTGCGCCGAAGCCGGTGGTGCGCACTGCGGCAGTGGTGGATTTCGGGCAGGTGCAGGCGATCGTGGCACAGCGCTGTGTGGCGTGTCACGCCGCGCATCCGACGCAAGCGGGTTTTTCGGCGGCGCCGCTGGGGGTGCAACTGCATCGGCCTGAACTGATTCGGCAGCATGCAGCGGCGATTTACAAGCAGGTGGTGCAGTTGAAGGCGATGCCGATCGGGAATCTGACGGGGATTACCGAAGATGAACGGGCGGTGATTGGGACGTGGTACGAGGCGGGGGCGAAGTGATTGGGTGGGGGTGGCTATCCTTGGCAAGAGCGGGTGGTATGGAGGTGGCACGCTACAAAAGCTAGTTTCCGGGGTCAGAGTTTTTTTTCGCGGGGGGTATCGCGAAAATTACTCTGGCCCCGCAAACGGATTGCGGAGTGCAGCCACGGCGCACGAGGCTCTCCGTAATTAATTGACTCTGACCGTAGTTAATCGGTCGTCGCGCACCGGCCGGCAGCTTCGGCCGCGATCAGCGTGCTCTGGAATCCGCAAGCAGGGTCAGAGTAATTTTCGCGGTGAAGCGTTGCGAAAAAAAACTCTGACCCTGGTTGCTGCCGAGGTGGTTTGCCACGGTTGGCAAGAGCGGCTTGTGCTGAGGTCGCATGCTGCAAAAGCCAGTTTCCGGGGTCAGAGTTTTTTTTCGCAGGGGGTATCGCGAAAATTACTCTGACCCCGCAAACGGATTACGAAATACTGGTAATCGCGCTGTCGCAGAGCCATGATCAATTGACTCTGACCCTAATTAATTTTGACTCTGACCCTAATTAATCTGCCTCGACAAAACCCATCTTCTGTCAATACACTCTTCCACCAATATCAATAACGGAGACAGGGATGCCACTCAAGCAAAACCAAAAGACAGACGGCACGGCGCAGCTTGCCAGTCCACGCCGGCGCCATCTGCTGGCCGGCAGCGCGGTCGCCATGACGGCTGCCGGATTGGCCGTATTCAGCCGGTCTGCCATGGCCCAGGCGGTGGTGAGCACGGTGCCAGCCGCCAAGCCCTTGCCGGCGTATGTCAACTGGAAAAATCCAGGCGCGATGATCGTACATACCTCCAGCACGCTGGAGACGAAGCGCAGCGCTTTTGGCACCAGCATCATCACGCCCACCGATCAACTCTATATCCGCAACAACTTGCCGGCGCCAGACGCATCGATCATTGCCGATCGCGACGAATGGATAGTGTCGGTCGAGGGCGTGAAGCATCCACGCACCCTGAAGGTCAAGGACCTCAAGGCAATGGGATTGGAGACCACGGTGATGGTGCTGCAGTGCTCGGGCAACGGACGGGGACTGTTTCCCAACAAGCCGAGCGGCACACCCTGGCAAGTCGGTGCCGCTGGCTGCGTGGTCTGGAGCGGGGTACCGGTTCGCACGGTCGTTGACTCGCTGGGTGGCATCAACGGCGGCATGCCTTACATGACGGGCACCGGCGGTGAAAAGCTACCCGAAGGGATCGATCCGAAAAGCGTGATGGTCGAGCGTTCTGTACCCGTCAAGGCAATGGCCGATGCGCTGCTAGCCTGGGAAATGAACGGCGAACCGATTCCGCTTGCCCACGGCGGCCCCCTGCGTCTGATCGTGCCGGGCTATACCGGCGTCAACAACGTCAAGTACATCAAGCGCCTGGCGTTCACTGCCGAGCAGACCGACGCCGCGATCCAGAAAACCGGCTACCGTATTTCCCCGCCCGGGCAGAAGGGCGATCCGAGTCATCCGTCCGTGTGGGAAATGGGTCCCAAGTCATGGATCAATTCTCCTGCGCCGGACTCCGGCCCGGTGACCGCCGGTCCGGTGCAGATCAAGGGCGTGGCATTTGGCGGAATCAATGCGGTGAAGTCGGTGGACGTGTCCGTCGATGGCGGAAAAACCTGGTTGCCGGCGCGGCTGGTTGGTCCGGATATGGGGCGCTACGCGTGGCGGCAATTCGTGCTGCCCACGACGCTTCAGCCGGGCAGTCACACAATTGCGTGCGTGGTTGTCGACGTGGAAGGAAACCGGCAGCCGGAGGGACGGCTGGAAAACGCTGGCGGCTACAACAACACTAGCTGGCGCGATCACGCGCTGACCATCAACGTCGTTTGAAAGAAAGCGCATGACCTCGAAAATTCAAACGTTGATTGTCGTCATCGGCATGGTGGCATTGCAGTGGGGTTCCGGTGCCTTTGCACAGGACCATGGGGAGGCCGGAAAAAAGCTCTTTAATCACACTGCCGTTCCTGCCTGCGCCGTGTGTCATACGCTCAAGGACGCTGGCGCTGCTGGTGAAACCGGACCCAGTCTGGATGAACTCAAGCCCGACGCATCTCGTGTGGAAAAGGCCGTTCGCAATGGCATAGGTCAGATGCCTGCGTTTTCCAGCCTCAGCGATGAACAGATTAAAACTTTGTCGAAGTATGTTGCCGAGGTGGCAGGCACCAGGTAGTGCCGGCAGTGGTTGCTGCGGTGCTTGCGCGCGGGATTCTTTGTAATTAATTGACTCTGACCCTAATTAGTTGACCATCGTGCATCGGCAGCTGTGGTCGCGATCTGCGTGCTCCGCAATCCGCAAGCAGGGTCAGAGTAATTTTCGCGGTAAAGCATCGCGAAAAAAAACTCTGACCCTGGTTGCTGCCGAGGCGGTTTGCGACCGTTGGTAAAAGCAAATCGCGTGATGTGGTTTGCGACTGTTGGCAACCGTTGGCAACAGCGGGTGGTGCGGGTGTGCGGAGGTGGCACGCTGCAGACGCGAGTTTCCGGGGTCAGAGTTTTTTTTTCGCAGGGGTATCGCGAAAATTACTCTGACCCCGCAAACGGATTGCGGAGTGCAGCGTGTGGCGCATCGGCAGCTGAGATCGCGATCTGCGTGCGTTGGAATCCGCAAGCAGGGTCAGAGTAATTTTCGCGGTGAAGCGTTGCGAAAAAAAACTCTGACCCTGGTTGCTGCTGATGTGGTTTGCGGCGGTTGGTAAAAGCGAAAAACGAAAAGCAAAAAGCGAAAAGCGAAAAGCGAAAAGCGGTTGGTATGGTCTGCGATCGTTGGTAAAAGCACCGGCCAGAATCTGCCGGCGCACGTGGGCTACGTCAGCCTACTTCCCACCCCGATGCGCCCACCCCGTCGTGCGCCGTTCGATCACCGCAAACAATTCATACATCGCCATCGCCATCGCGCCAATCACCACCAGACCGGCAAACGCCAGCGGCATCTTCATCGACGAGCCGGCCGATACCAGCAAATACCCGATGCCTTCATTCGAGGCATTCATTTCCGAGACCGTCGAGCCGACGAAGGCGAGCGTGATCGCGACTTTCAGCGATGCAAAAAAATACGGCATCGAGCGTGGCAGGCCGACCTTCAGCAGCACATCCATGCGCCGCGCACCGAGCACGCGCAGCACATCTTCCATCTCCGGTTCCATCGTCGCCAGTCCGGTGGCGATGTTGACCATGATCGGAAAGAACGAAATCAGGAACGCCGTCAGGATCGCCGGTCCGGCACCGATGCCGAACCAGACCACGAGGATCGGTACGAAGGCGGCTTTCGGCAGCGCGTTGAAGGCCGTCATCAGCGGGTACGCCGCCGAGTACAGAAATGGCGACGAGCCGATCGCAAAGCCGAGCAGCATGCCGACCACTACCGCAATGCCGAAGCCGGTCATGGTGACCCAGTATGTACGCCACGCATGCCCGGCAATCGGCCCGGCGAATTCGACCATGGCGTCGAGGATGGCCAGCGGGCTAGGGAAGATGAATTCGGAAACCTGGAACACGCTGCAGATCGCTTGCCACACCAGCACGATGGCCAGCAGCAAAAGCCAGGGCGCGAACTGTTCGACACGGTGGCGAAAAGGGGAGGTCATCGGATTACTCTTTCAGGAAATAGGGTGTGGCCACACAGTCAATGACGCGGCTACCCATCAGGTGGTGCGCACGCGGCCGATATGCTCGCGCAGTTCATGGACCAGCGCCGTGAACGGTTCGGTATAGGTCAGCTCCAGGTCGCGCGGACGTGGCAGCGGGTTTTCCTTGCGGGCGACGATGCGGCCCGGGCGCTTGCTCATGACGTAGATGGTGTCGGCCAGGAACGCCGCTTCGCGCAGGTCATGCGTGACCAGGATCACGTTGAAGCGGCGCTCGGTCCACAGGTCGCGCAGCACGCACCAGAGTTCTTCGCGGGTGAAGGCATCGAGCGCGCCGAACGGTTCGTCGAGCAACAGCATTTTCGGTTCATGGATCAGCGCGCGGCAGATCGAGGCGCGCTGCTGCATGCCGCCCGATAGCTGCCACGGAAACTTGTCGGCGTAGCCGTCCAGCCCCACCGTCGTCAGCAGCGCCAGCGCACGCGCGACATTCTTTGCCTTGTCGCGCTTGAAGTTGCTGCGATACGGCTCGACGATTTCGAGCGGCAGCAGCACATTGTCGAGCGTGGTGCGCCACGGCAGCAGGGTCGGTGCCTGAAACGCCATGCCGACGATCTTCAGCGGGCCGGTGACGGCGGCGCCGTCGATGCTGATCTGGCCGCGGGTGGGTTTTTTGAGGCCGGTGGCCAGCTTCATGAAGGTGGATTTGCCGCAACCCGACGGTCCGACAATGGCAATGAATTCGCCCTGGCGGGTTTGCAGCGAAATGTCTTCGACGGCAAATTCGCTGGTGCCGTCGTAGGCCAGGAAGACGTGTTGAAAATCAACGAAGGACGTGTTGGGCGTGCTCATGAAAGACTCTGCTCGCCTTATTTCGGAAACACGTTCAGTTCGGCCTTGGACGGCAAGAACGTACCGTTCCAGACTGCTGCAGGATCAATCCGGGTCTTGGTTGCGTAGGCGTCCGAGACCTGTGACGCCATCAGCGACAGGCGCGGCAGCGATATCTGGCCGAAGCCTTCTGCCTTGGCATTGGGCGTGGCAATCGCGCTGGCAATGGCCAGTTTCAGACGCCGTGCTTCGAGCTTTTCATCGACCAGGCCATCGCGTTCCTTGACGACTTTGGCGGCGGCGTCCGGGTCGGCCATCACGTCTTTGGCGGCTTTGGCGAAGGCGCGCAGGAAGCCTTTGATGGCCTCGGGTTTTTGCTTGACCATCGCTTCGGAGGCGATGATCGCGTTGCCGTACAACTTCACGCCATAGTTCGGAAACATCATCACGACGATGTCTTCATCCTTGATGCCGCGGGCGTTCAGGTTCAGCAGCGAGGTGAAATAGAAACCGGTGATGGCATCGACATCGCCACGTGCCAGCATGGTTTCGCGCAGGGCAGGGTCCATGCTGATCCAGTTGGCCTTGGCATTATCGAGCTGGTTGGCTTTGGCAAAGACCGGGAAGCCGCGCCGGCCGGCATCGAACACCGGTGCGCCGAGCTTTTTGCCGGCCAGGTCGGCGGGCGTTTTGATGCCGGATTTTTTCAGGGCGAAGACGGCGGCTGGCGTGTCGTTGTAGACCATCATCACGCCGACCGGTTTGCTCGGCGCGGTCGGATTGTTGCCGACGAATTCCATCAGCGCGGCCATGTCGGCAAAGCCCATGTCGTAGGCGCCGGAGGCAACCCGATTAACGGCGTTACCGGAACCGTTGCCGGCATCGATCGTCACATCGAGTTTCTCTTGCGTGAAATAGCCTTTGGATTTGGCGACCAAAAACAGCGCTGCCGGTCCCTCGAAACGCCAGTCGAGCTGGAACTTGATTTTGGTGTCTTCAGCGAAGGACGGTGCGGACAACGTCGCCATCACGAGAGCGGCGATCCAGCGAATACGGCGTGATGCAAACATGAAAGCCTCTTGGTAGGTGAAGATCAGGGCGGAACCATGCGGCGGCATGATTCCTGATTTGCGGCTCAGGCCAGCTGCACCAATGACAGTGCGCGGCGCACCAAAGAGTGTCATGGGGCGTGCGCGGCAGAGTTAGGTGGCTGGCTATAACCGGTATGCAATCTCCCTGCAGCAACATGTGTGCCACGGTGCTAGCTGCTGTGCCGTTGCGCTGTCAGGCCCGGCGTGAACTCTGCGATAATCCGCTTCACCCTGACGCGGCCCGCCTGCGTCGACTTCACTGTTCATGTCCAATTTTCGATCCGGTCCCCATGCAAAATACCCTGTTGTTAGTCGATGGTTCCAGCTACCTGTATCGCGCCTTTCATGCGCTGCCTGACCTGCGCAACAAGGAGGGTGCGCCGACCGGTGCGCTGTACGGCATGATCAACATGCTGCGCCGCCTGCGCAGCGATTTTCCGGCGGCGTACATTGCCTGTGTCTTCGATGCCAAGGGCAAGACCTTTCGCGATGACCTGTATGCCGAGTACAAGGCCCAGCGTGCCTCGATGCCGGAAGACCTGGCGCGCCAGGTCGAACCTATCCATGAAGCGGTGCGGGCCATGGGCTGGCCGCTGATCATGGTCGATGGCGTCGAAGCCGATGACGTGATTGGTACGCTGGCCGTAGAAGCGGTCAAACACGGCATGAAGTCGGTGATCTCGACTGGCGACAAGGACCTGGCGCAGCTGGTCAATGACGATGTCATGCTGATCAACACGATGAGCAATGAACGGCTCGACCATGCCGGCGTGGTGGCCAAGTTCGGCGTGCCGCCCGAGCGCATCGTCGACTACCTGACCCTGATCGGCGACACCGTCGACAACGTGCCGGGCGTCTCCAAGGTGGGCCCGAAAACCGCCGTCAAATGGCTCACCCAATACGGCACGCTCGATGGCATCGTCGAGAACGCCGCCAACATCGGCGGTGCCGTCGGCGAAAATCTGCGCGCTGCGCTGGACTGGCTGCCGCAAGCCAAAGTGCTCATTACCGTGAAGACCGATTGCGACCTGACCGGGCACATGGTGTCGATCCCGGAGTCGCTGCAGGCTGCCGAGCAGGACCCGGCCAGGATGATCGACTTGTACTCGCGCTTCGGGTTCAAGACCTGGTTGCGTGAAGCGACCGGGGATGATGGCAGTGCGCGCCCGACGCCGTCGGCAGCAGTGGAGATTGCGCAGGGCGGCTTGTTCGATGCGCCCGCCGCACCGGCCGAACAGCGTTACGAAACCATCCTGACCGAAGCCGACCTGATGCGCTGGCTGGCGGTCATCGACCAGGCCGCATTGACTTCACTCGATACCGAAACCACCTCGCTGGTGCCAATGCAGGCGCAGCTGGTCGGCATCTCGCTGTGTTGCGAGCCGGGTGTGGCGGCCTACATTCCGGTTGCGCACCGCTACCAGGATGCGCCGGCCCAGTTGTCACGCGAGCTGGTACTGGCGACATTGCAGGCCTGGCTGGAAGATCCTGCCAAGCCCAAGGTCGGCCAGAACCTGAAGTACGACAGCCATATTTTTGCCAACCACGGCATCACCCTGCGCGGCATTGCGCACGACACCATGCTCGAATCGTATGTCTTCGAATCGCACCGCAGCCATGACATGGATAGCCTGGCGCTGCGCCATCTGGGACGCACCACGATCACCTTCCAGGAAGTCTGCGGCAAGGGCGCGTCGCAAATTTGTTTTGATCAGGTCGAGCTCGGCCGCGCCACCGAATACGCCGCCGAGGATGCCGACATCACGTTGCAGTTGCATCAGGCGATGTGGCCGCAAGTGGCTGGCGAAGAGTCGCTGACTTTCGTCTACGAACAGATTGAAGTGCCCACCGCCGTCGTGTTGCAAAAGATCGAACGCAATGGCGTGCTGATCGATACCGGCATCTTGCAGGTGCAGTCGCATGAACTGGGCAAGCGCATGCTGGAGATCGAGACCTCGGCCTACGAGCTGGCAGGTCAGCCGTTCAACCTGAATTCGCCGAAACAGATCGGCGAGATTTTCTTTGAAAAACTGCAGCTGCCGGTGGTCAAGAAAACCCCGTCCGGCGCGCCGTCCACCGATGAAGAAGTGCTGGCAAAACTGGCCGAGGATTATCCGTTGCCGAAAGTGCTGCTGGAATACCGCAGCCTGTCGAAACTGAAATCGACCTACACCGACAAGCTGCCAAAAATGATCGACCCGACCACCGGCCGGGTCCACACCAATTATGCGCAGACGGTGGCGGTGACCGGTCGGCTGGCCTCGAACGAACCGAACCTGCAGAACATCCCGATCCGCACCGCCGAAGGCCGCCGCATCCGCGAAGCCTTCGTCGCACCGCCGGGCAGCGTGATTGTCTCGGCGGATTATTCGCAGATCGAATTGCGCATCATGGCGCATCTGTCGGGCGATGCCAGCATGTTGCGGGCGTTTGCCGACGGCATCGATATTCACCGCGCCACGGCTGCCGAAATTTTTTCCACTACCTCGGCCGAGGTCACCACCGAGCAGCGCCGTTATGCCAAGGTGATCAACTTTGGCCTGATCTACGGCATGAGCGCGTTCGGCCTGGCCGGCAACCTCGGTATCGAACGCGCTGCTGCGCAAAGTTACATCGACAAGTACTTCGCCCGCTTTGCCGGGGTCAAGCAATTCATGGACGAAACGCGTCTGAAAGCCAAGGCGCATGGCTACGTCGAAACGGTGTTCGGTCGGCGCCTCTGGCTGCCCGAAATCAATTCGCCCAATGGTCCGCGTCGCCAGGGTGCCGAGCGCGCCGCCATCAATGCGCCGATGCAGGGTACCGCTGCCGACCTGATCAAGCTGTCGATGGTGGCAGTGCAGAATTGGCTGGAAACCGACCAGCTGAAATCACTGATGGTGATGCAGGTGCACGATGAACTGGTGCTGGAAGTGCCGCAGGATGAACTGGAACTGGTACGCGTCAAACTGCCGGCGCTGATGGCGGGCGTGGCGACGCTGAAGGTGCCGCTGACGGCCGAGGTCGGGATCGGCAAGAACTGGGATGAGGCGCACTGAGGTGACGTGGTCAAGCACAGTCGTTCAAGCGCAGCAGTGTCAATCTGGCTATGATTGCCGCTGCAATTGTGTAGTCGAGCAATGCACTGGCGGCAGTACTTTTACAGTAGCGCAGCGCCCCCCACCTTCACATAAAGGATAGCCATGGATGACCAGATGCAGCAGGATGCCAAAAGCCTGATTGGTGCAAGCGCTTTTCCGGACGGTTTCGACCGCCGCACGTTCATGAAAGTCTCGATCGGCACCGGCATCGCGGCGGCCGCCTTGCCGGTCGCAGCACAGACCATGATCAAGACCGATACCGACGGCCTGACCGCCGGTACCATCAAGATTACCGTCAACGGCAAGGAAGTCCCGGTGTACCGTGCGCAACCGGCTGGCAAGAAAGACCTGCCGGTGGTGCTGGTGATTTCGGAAATTTTTGGTGTGCATGAGCACATCGCCGATGTGGCACGTCGTTTTGCCAAACTCGGTTATCTGGCACTGGCACCCGAGCTATTCATTCGCCAGGGCGATGCGTCGGCCTATTCTTCGATTCCGGAACTGATCAAGGAAGTGGTCTCGAAGGTGCCCGACCAGCAGGTGATGACCGACCTCGATGCCGTGGTCGCGTATGCCAAAGCCAATGGCGGCAATACCGACAAACTCGGTATCACCGGATTCTGCTGGGGTGGTCGCATCACCTGGCTGTACTCGGCACACAATCCGAAGGTCAAGGCCGGTGTGGCATGGTACGGCCAGCTACTGGGCAACAAGTCGGAACTCAATCCGATGTCGGCCGCCGAGCTGGCGCCGACGCTGACCGTGCCGGTACTGGGACTGTATGGCGGCAAGGACACCGGTATCTCGCAAGACAGCATCGCGACCATGAAAGCCGCGCTGGCCAAGGGCAGCAGCAAATCCGAATTCATCGTGTTCGCCAATTCCGGTCATGCCTTTCATGCCGATTACCGGCCGAGCTATGTCGAAGCCGATGCGAAGGAAGGCTGGAAGAACTGCCTGGCCTGGTTCAAGGCACACGGCGTTGCGTAACTAAAAAAGGCCATTTTCGCTGCGACGAAAATGGCCTGGGCGCCGCCGCCCGGTTGCGCCGGTTTGCCCAAAGCACTCCCGCCGTGTTCTAATTTGGCCCCTTCCGCCTCACTACCTGGGACTACCATCAATACCACCCTGCTTTCGATTTTGCTCGCCACTACCATCGCGGGGGTATTCAGCATTTCTGCAGCTGCGATATTTTCATTCGGATTGCTGTCCAAGATGGTCGAGCGCATGGTCAGCCTGTCAGTCGGGATCATGCTGTCGACGTCGTTCCTGCATGCGTTGCCGGAAGCCTTCGAATCGAAAGCCGATCCGCGCACCCTGTTCGCCACATTGCTGGCGGGCTTGCTGGCCTTCTTCCTGCTCGAAAAAACCGCCATCCTGCGCCACTCGCATCATCACGAAGGCGACGGTCACGAGCATCACCATGGCCACGATGCGCACGAAGCCGGCAAGGCCGGGTGGATGATCCTGGTCGGCGACGGATTGCATAACTTTACCGATGGCATTTTGATCGCTGCTGCGTTCCTGGCTGATCCCGGCCTGGGGCTGGTGACGGGCCTGGCGATCATTGCGCATGAGATTCCGCAAGAAATAGGCGATTTTATCGTCCTGTTGAATGCCGGGTTCTCGCGCAAGCGCGCATATTTCTATAACCTGATCTGCAGTTTGATGGCGGTGCTGGGCGGCCTGCTCGGCTACTTTACGCTGGAGCGCGGGATGGAGTGGATCCCCTACGTGCTGGTGTTTGCGTCATCGGGATTCATCTATATTGCCGTCAGTGATCTGATGCCGCAAATGCAGCGTCGTGCGACGTTGCGCGAGACCATTCCGCAGATCATGCTGATCGGTCTGGGCGTGGTGATCGTGCTGTTTTTGACGCGGCATTGAGTGCTGCGTTATTGCTGCGTTATTGCTGAGTGAATGCTGCGTTATTGCTGCTTTTTTTTCGGTTTCACTGTTATTATTTTCTCTACTTTGTAGCTTCTAAAAACATGCTTTCAGAAAAGAGAATGACATTGAAACGAATGTTCGGCTGGTCGGGATTTTTGTACTTTTCGTTTCTGCTGATGATGGGGTCGCAGGCTAATGCTGACAACCTTCGGCCCGGCACGGAGAGTTTTGCATCGGTCGAGCAGAACCTCTCGGGTACCTTCGATTATCGGGTGTTCACCTTTGCCGGATTTCCGGTCTCGGCCGATCTACCGGTGCTGAACATGGTGGACTTCTATTTGCCCTATTTTTCGGACATGGGGCTGACCAGAATCGAGGCGCCCGAGGACTGGGTGTATGGCATCGAGAAAAATAATGATCTGTTCGGCGTTGGCGGCGGCGTCCTGCATTTCTCGACCAGCGCTCGCGATTCCGTGTTTCAGGACTACGGGCAAATCTTCAGTTTTCAGTCGGTGTTTAGCGGAATCAATAGCCCGTATATGCAAATCCTTGCCGGTGTCGACAGCAATGCAGTCGCCTACAATATCGGCCTCGGTTCGCAACTGATTCCGGGCAGCCCGATGGCGCTGGCCGCCTTCGCCTCGCCAGTGCCCGAGCCATCCAGCATGGCATTGCTGCTGGGCGGCCTGGTCGTACTGGGTGGGGTGTCCTGGCGACGCCGCCAAGGTACCGCTGGCAGGTTCTAGCTCTCGGACGTTCCGGTCGCTACCGGCCTGGCTGGCACGGCACTCCATTCGCTCCACGACCCCGGATACAATGCCGCGCCGGACAAGCCGGCCACTTCCATCGCCAGCATATTGTGGCAGGCCGTCACGCCAGAGCCGCATTGCATGACGCTGGTGCCCGGGGTGCCGATCAACGCACTGAACTCGGCACGCAACTGATCGGCGGGTTTGAAGCGGCCGTTCGGTAACAGGTTGTCCTTGAAAAACCGGTTCTTCGCGCCAGGAATATGGCCGCCGACGCGGTCCAGTGTTTCGTTCTCGCCGCGAAAGCGGTCGGGGGCGCGGGCATCGACAATGGTCAGTGCGGCGCTGTCGAGATTGGTCATGACCTGATCGACATCGACTGAGCGGGTCAGTGAGGGCCGGGCACTGAAGTTGCCGCGCACCGCCGGATCTGATTCGGACACCAGTTGACCGCCTGCCGCCGCCCATGCCGCCAGGCCACCATCGAGCACCGCAACCCGGCCGTGCCCGGCCCAGCGCAACATCCACCACAGGCGTGCGGCAAACATGCCGCCATGCGCATCCACGGCAATGACCTGCGTGGTGTCGTTGACGCCAAGCCGGCGCATCGTCTCGACAAAATCGGCCAGCGCCGGCAGCGGATGGCGGCCACGGAAAGCGCCATCGGCTGCGGTCTTTGCGCCTGACAGATCGTCATCCAGATGCGCCATGCGCGCCCCGGCGATATGTCCGGCAGCGAAGGCATTGCGACCGGCTTCGGGATCGGCCAGGTCATGCCGGCAATCGATCACGATCTGGTCCGGTGCCAACAGGTCCAGCTGGTTTGCGGCAATCAACGTTTGGTATGACATGCAGAACTCCTAGATTTCGGCAGCGATCGGATCGGAGGCGGGCACTTTGATACCGCGCACGCCAGCGGCCTTGATGCTGCGGGTGTTGTAGTAAGTGGCGACCAGACCGCTCGACAGGATCACGGCAATACCGGTCCAGCCCATCCAGCCCAAGACATCCTGCCACAACAGCACGCCCCAGACACTGGAAAAAACGATGCCGGTGTATTGCAAATTCGCCGTCACCAGCATCTTGCCGAGCCGATAGGCGCGCGTCATGGCCATTTGCGCGATGGTGGCGCAAACGCCTATCGTCACCAGCAACAGCAAGCCGGTCATCGTATGGGTATGCCAGACCGTCGCGTTGCGCAGCGCATCGGGAGCGAGCAGGGTGCCGCCCAGTCCGGCCAGCATGCTGGTCAATGAAAAATAAAACACCACCCGAAATTCCGGTTCGCCCAGTTGTCCGAGCTGGCGCACCTGCATGTACGCAAACGCCGACAGCATGCCGGACGCCAGCCCGATCATGCCGCCCAGCCATTGCGAGGCGTGCATCGACGGCTGCAGCAGCAGCGTCACGCCAATAAAACTGGCCAGAATCGCGGCCAGCATGCCCAGTTCGAGTTTGCGCACCCCTTGCCACAATCCGACCACGAACAGGATCGCAGCGATCCAGATCGGCGAGGTGTAATTGAGTGTCATGGCCATCGACAGCGGCAACTGCGCGATCGCATAGAACCACATCCAGAAAGCAGTGACGCCAACCACGCCGCGCCACAGGTGCTGGCCGGCAAAAGACGTGCGCAACGAGTGTCCGCGCAGCAGCACCAGCGCGCCGATGAACAGCACTCCGATGCCGCCCCGATACATGACGATTTCGGCGGTGCTGTAATAGCTAGAGGCCAGCTTGACGCAAACGCCCATGATGGCGAAGACGAAGGTCGCCAGCAGCATCCAGAGGGATTGCATGCTCAGGACTCAGAGCGCAATTTGCGCCCGATACCACTCATGGAAATGCTGCATGCCGTCTTCCATCGGCGACTGGTACGGACCGACTTCACTGACGCCGCGCTTGAGCAGTATCTTGCGACCGGCATCCATGCGCAGGGCGATTTCATCATCCTCCACACAGGTTTCCATGTAGGCGGCACGTTCGGCCTCGATGAACTCGCGCTCGAACAGCACGATCTCTTCGGGGTAATAGAACTCGACCACGTTGGTGGTCTTTTGCGGACCGGTGGGCCACAGCGTCGACACCACCAGCACATGCGGATACCACTCGACCATCACGTTCGGATACAGCGTAAGCCAGATCGCGCCATAGTCGGGCACCGCACCGTTGCGGAATTTCAGGACCTGTTCCTGCCACTTGCGATATTTGGGTGAGCCTGATTTGGTCAGGCCCTTGTTGACGCCGACGGTCTGCACGCTGAAATGTTCGCCGAACTGCCAGGTCAGGTCATCGCAGCTGACGAAGCTGCCCAGACCCGGATGGAACGGTTCGACGTGGTAGTCCTCCAGATAGACTTCGATGAAAGTTTTCCAGTTGTAATCGCAGTCATGGACTTCGACATGGTCCAGCTGGTAGCCCTCGAAATTCAGGGCCGGCATGACATCGAGCTGGCCGAGTTTGCCAGCGACGTCGAAACCGTTCTTCTCGAACAGCAGGCCATTCCAGTTTTGCAGCGCCGTGTTGGACAGGTTCAGGCAAGGGGTTTCGGCAAAGTGCGGCGCGCCGATCAGTTCCCCTTTGAGGTCGTAGGTCCAGCGATGCAGCGGACAGACAATGTTGGCCGCATGGCCGCGGCCATTCAGCATCTTGGCCTGGCGATGGCGGCAGACGTTCGACAGCAGTTCGATGCCGTGCGCATTGCGCACCAGCATGCGACCTTCGTCTTCCCATGGCAGGGTCGCGTAGTCGCCTGCCTCGGGCACCATCAATTGATGGCCGGCATAACGCGGTCCCTGCTGGAACAATTGCTGGATTTCCTGCTGGTATAACTTTTCGTCGAAGTAGACGTTGACCGGAAGCTGCGCGTCGGAGCGCGCCAGTTTGGCATTAGAAGCCAGATCGGACATCCCCACCCCCAAATTAATTTGCACCAACCTAAGAGAGAAAGAACCCGCAAAAACCTGTGTTCAAATAATTTGAAAAGGGAATTTTTGGACAGAACCGGCGATTATACCCGACGGCAATTGATCGGCTGCATCGGTTTGGTATTGCCGCAGCGTCGTCAATCGCGTTAGTGCGTTTCTCCGGTTTGCATATCTAGTCAGGTTCGTCCATTTCAAGAGCGATCCCGGGATCGGTATCTTTTCGGCCCCGCCCGGTGGATTGCTCTAAAATGACGCTCTTCTACTTCCCCCCTTCGTGCGCCATGTCAAAAAAACTTCCCGCCGCAGACACTCCGGCTTCGTTCGAAGAAGCCATGGCCGAACTCGCCAGACTGGTGGCGCAAATGGAAGCCGGCGAACTGCCGCTGGAAGCCTCGGTGGCAGCCTACAAGCGCGGCTCCGAGCTGGTCAAATATTGCGCCGTGCAACTCGACAAGGTCGATAGCCAGGTCAACGTGCTGGAGGGCGAGATGCTCAAGCCGTTTGCCGGCGAGGTTGATGAATGAGTGCGTTGTCTGAAGTGGCGCCCGAGGTGACTGAGCCGTCCGCATTCGCGCACTGGATGAGCGCCACCCAGGCCGCCACCGAAGTCGCGCTCGACGCCCATCTGCCGGCGGCCGGCCAGTTGCCAGCGCGGTTACACGCGGCGATGCGCTACGCGGTACTGGATGGCGGCAAGCGGGTGCGGCCATTGCTGGTACATGCCGCAGCCGCGCTGTTCGACGCCGATGCGGCCTGTGTTGAACGGGCAGCACGGGCCGCGTCGGCAGTCGAAATGATCCATGCCTATTCGCTGGTCCACGACGACATGCCCTGCATGGACGACGATGCGCTGCGACGCGGCAAGCCAACGGTGCACGTGGCCTACGACGAAGCCACCGCATTGCTGGTCGGCGATGCATTGCAATCGCACGCCTTCATGCTGCTGGCCGGGATGACGATCGAACCGGTGCGGGCCGTAGCGATGGTCACCGTGCTGGCGCAGGCGTCCGGTTCGGCCGGCATGTGTGGCGGGCAGGCAATCGATCTGGACAGCGTCGGCGTGGCCCTGAGTTTGCCGCAGCTGGAACAGATGCATCGCCTGAAAACCGGGGCCTTGTTGCGCGCCTCGGTGCTGCTCGGCGCCTGGTGCGCAACAACGCCGAGCGCCGCCGAACTCGGCGCGCTTGATGCCTACGCGCAAGCGATCGGCCTGGCGTTCCAGGTCATCGACGACGTGCTCGACGCCACCGCCGATTCGGCCACGCTGGGCAAGACCGCCGGCAAGGATGCGGCAGATAACAAACCCACTTATGTATCGATTCTGGGGCTTGCGCCATCGCGCGCCCTGGCAGAAAAATTACGCAGTGACGCGCACCAGGCCGTCCTGCCATTCGGAGACAAGGCACGACATTTACGCGACCTCGCGGACCTGATCGTGCAGCGGAAAGCCTAGTATGGAATTGCTGAAAAAAATCAATCAACCGTCCGATCTGCGTCGCTTGCCACGCAGCCAGCTCAACGCGCTGGCCGATGAATTGCGCGGCTTCGTGATCGACTCGGTCTCGAAAACCGGTGGCCACCTGTCGTCCAATCTGGGCACGGTCGAACTGACCATCGCGTTGCATTACGTCTTCAATACCCCCGAAGACCGGATCGTCTGGGATGTCGGCCATCAGACGTATCCGCACAAGATCCTGACCGGACGGCGCGATCAGATGCATACCTTGCGCCAGCGCGATGGCATTTCGGGTTTTCCGCGCCGCGCCGAAAGCGAGTACGACACCTTCGGCACCGCCCATTCCTCGACCTCGATTTCAGCTGCGCTCGGCATGGCGCTGGCCGCCCGCACCAAGGGCGAGTCGCGTCATGCAGTGGCGGTCATCGGCGATGGCGCGATGACGGCTGGCATGGTGTTCGAGGCCATGAACAATGCTGGCGTTTATGACGACATCAATTTGCTGGTAATCCTGAACGACAACGACATGTCGATTTCCCCGCCAGTGGGCGCGCTGAACCGCTATCTGGCGCGGCTGATGTCGGGCAAGTTTTATGCGGCGGCCAAGCAGGTCGGCAAGACGGTGCTGCCCGGCCCGGTGCTGGAGCTGGCCAAGCGTTTTGAAGAACATGCAAAAGGCATGGTGGTTCCTGCCACCATGTTCGAAGAATTCGGCTTCAATTACATCGGCCCGATCGACGGCCATGACCTCGACTCGCTGATCCCGACGCTGCAGAACCTGAAGAATCTCAAGGGTCCGCAATTCCTGCACGTGGTCACCAAAAAAGGCCAGGGCTACAAGCTGGCCGAGGCCGATCCGGTGCTGTACCACGGACCCGGAAAATTCAATCCTGCCGTCGGTATCAAACCAGCCGCACTGCCCGCCAAGATGACCTACACACAGGTCTTCGGCGACTGGCTGTGCGACATGGCCGCGCACGACAAGCGCCTGATCGGCATCACGCCGGCCATGCGCGAGGGCTCGGGCATGGTGCGTTTCGAGCAGTTGTTTGCCGACCGATATTTTGATGTCGGCATTGCCGAACAACATGCCGTGACCTTTGCCGCCGGCATGGCGACCGAAGGCCTGAAACCCGTACTGGCGATTTACTCGACTTTCCTGCAACGCGGTTACGACCAGCTGATCCACGACGTCGCGCTGCAGAACCTGGATGTCACGTTCGCCCTCGACCGCGCTGGCCTGGTCGGTGCCGATGGCGCCACCCATGCCGGCAATTACGACATGGCCTTCCTGCGCTGCATTCCGAACATGGTGGTGATGGCGGCCTCCGATGAAAACGAATGCAGGCAGATGCTGACCACGGCCTATCAGTACAACGGTCCGGCAGCAGTGCGCTACCCGCGCGGTGCCGGTACGGGTGCTGAGATCGTGAGCGCACTTACCGCGCTACCGATGGGCAAGGGCGAAGTGCGTCGGCAGGGCGAGCGCATCGCAATCCTCGCGTTCGGCACGATGGTGGCGCCGAGCCTGGCTGCCGGCGAGAGTCTGAATGCAACGGTAGCCAACATGCGCTTCGTGAAACCGCTCGATGTCGATCTGGTCAGGCAGCTCGCGCTGACGCACGATGCGATCGTGACGGTGGAAGAGGGGTCGATCATGGGTGGTGCCGGGTCGGCGGTGGCCGAAGCACTGGCGGCGGCGGGGATCGTGCGGCCGGTTTTACATCTCGGATTGCCGGACCGGTTTATCGATCATGGGGATGTCGCGCAGTTGCTGGCGGATTGCGGGTTGGATGCGGGTGGGATTGCGGCGGCGATCCTGCAGCGTTTTCGGGCGGGCGATACGCGGTTGGCGGTTAGCGGTTAGCGGTAGCTAAAACGGTTGCGCTCCGTGGAGGCAAGCCGGGGGCGGCCCGGCAGCCGGTCACTTCTTTTTGCTTCGCCAAAAAGCAGTAACCAAGAAAAAGGCGACCGCAAGACCGCTGCCCTTCGGGTTCCCAAAAACCGGGTACGGCAAGAGGGAGACCCGCAAACTCGCTGCGCTCAGACAGTGCGGGTCTCTGATCCTCTTGCCGTACCCGGTTTTTGGCAGCGATCTTTTTACGCGGAATTCAAGGTCAAGACCAAGCCCAGCCTTTGAACTTGCGAGATGGTCTGGCTCGCTTTGCGCGAGAAGGCTGGCTCGTCGATATCGACATCGACTTCAAAATCAACGTCAAAATCAACGTCAAAATCAACGTCAAAATCAACGTCAAAATCAACGTCAAAATCAACGTCAAAATCAACGTCAAAATCAACGTCAAAACCAAAACCTACAAGGCTTTTACAAGCCATCTTTCTCGCGCAAAGCGAGCCTGACCATCATTCAATCACCAAGGCTGGGCTTGGTTTTGACCTTGAATTCCGCATAAAAGGCCGCTGCCAAATACCGTGGCTGGGCAGGGGATAAGAGGGTCGCACTGTCTGAGCGCAGCGAGTTTGCGGCCCTCCCCCTGACCGGGCACGGTATTTGGGAACCCGCAGGGCAGCGGTCTAGCGGTCGCCTTTTTTTGCTTACTTTATTTGGCGAAGCAAAAAAAGTGAGCGGCTGCCGGGCCGCCCCCGGCTTGCCTCCACGGAGCGCAACCCGTTTTAGCTTCCGCAGACCCCAGACCCCAGACCCCAGACCCCGCAGGAGGCGTGCCGCACCTAGTGCTTCCCAGCTCAACCCGCGGTTCAGCAGACCAAGCACTGGCGCCAATCACAAATCCCGCGAGCGATCCTTCTGCCACAACACATCGCTGCCACCACCAAACCGATTCAGCACCCGCGACAACACAAACAGCAAATCCGACAACCGATTCATGTACTGCCGCGGACTGTCATTGAGCGTCTCGACCTTGCCAAGACTGACAATGACCCGTTCAGCCCGCCGGCACACCGTACGGCAGACATGCGCCTGCGCCGCAGCACGCGAACCGGCCGGCAAAATGAAGTCTTTCAGCGGCGGCAGGTCGGCATTGTATTTTTCCAGCAGGTCGTCGAGCCGCGCGACCTGGGCGATGGTCACCATCGTGTAGCCGGGAATGCACAGCTCGCCGCCCATGTCGAACAGGTCGTGCTGGATCGAGATCAGTTCTTCACGCAAGGCCGGTGGCAATTCCTCGCACAGCAGCAAGCCGATATGCGAATTGAGTTCGTCGACGTCGCCCATTGCGTGCACGCGCAAGGCATCCTTGTCGATGCGGCTGCCATCGCCCAGTCCGGTGGTGCCTTTGTCGCCGGTGCGGGTGGCTATCTTGGAAAGTCGGTTGCCCATGATGAGTTGTCAGTGGTGGTCGAAGGGAGTCCGAGGATACGTCAAAACATCCACCCTTGCTATTTACGGAGAGTAAAATCGGCTCCCAAAGGAGTTCCTGTATGAATCATCTCGTCAATCTGGCGGCCCTGAAAAAGCCGTTGCCGCCGGCGCTACTGGCACAGCTCCATACCTTGCTCGGTGAACGTCTATCGACCACGCAGGCGATGCGCGACCACCATGGCCGCGATGAATCCGCCTACGGGCCGATGTTGCCCGATGCCGTGGCGTTCGCCCATACCACCGCAGAAGTCGCGGCGATCGTGGCGGCTTGCAGCGCGCATGGCGTGCCGGTGATTCCGTACGGTTCCGGCACCTCGCTCGAAGGCCATACGCTGGCGCTGCAGGGCGGTATCTCGATCGATGTGTCGCAGATGAATGCCATCATCGCCATCCACGCCGAAGACCTGACCGTCACCGTACAGGCAGGCGTCACCCGCAAACAGCTGAACCAGGAAATCCGCACCACCGGTCTGTTCTTCCCGATCGATCCCGGTGCCGATGCCTCGCTGGGCGGCATGGCTGCGACCCGGGCTTCCGGTACCAACGCCGTGCGTTACGGCACGATGCGTGAAAACACGCTGGCGCTGACCGTGGTGACCGCCGATGGCCGCATCATCAGGACCGGTACCCGCGCCCGCAAATCCTCGGCCGGCTACGACCTGACGCGCCTGTTTGTCGGCAGCGAAGGCACGCTGGGCATCATCACCGAAGTCACGGTGCGACTGTATCCGCAACCGGAAGCGATCTCGGCAGCGGTCTGCTCGTTTGGCAGCGCCGGCGATGCGGTCAATGCGGTGATCCAGATCATCCAAATGGGCATTCCGGTGGCGCGGGTCGAGTTCCTCGATGAAAACGGCGTGCGGGCAATCAACGCGCATGACCATCTCGGTTTGCCGGAACAACCGTTGCTGCTGTTCGAATTCCATGGCAGTACCGCGTCGGTGGCCGAGCAGGCCGCGCAGGTACGGGACATCGTCGGCGAGCATCAGGCCACCGGATTCGAATGGGCCACCAAACCGGAAGACCGCTCGCGGCTGTGGGCGGCGCGGCACAATGCGTATTTCGCATTGCTGCAAATGCGACCCGGCTGCCGCTCGATTTCCACCGATTGCTGCGTGCCGATTTCACGCCTGGCCGAATGCATCCTGGAGACCAAGGCCGATTGCGAAGCGCACCAGATGATCTACTCGATCATTGGTCATGTCGGCGATGGCAACTTCCATGTGCTGATGATGGTCGACCCGGACGATCCGGCCGACATCGCGCAGGCCGAAGCCATCAATGCACGGATGGTGACGCGGGCGCTGGCGATGGCCGGCACCTGTACCGGTGAACACGGGGTCGGCCTGCACAAGATGGATTTTCTGGTGGAGGAACATGGTGAGGAGGCGATCGACACCATGCGCGCGATCAAGCATGCGCTGGACCCGACGAACATCATGAATCCGGGCAAGATCATTCGCTGGTAAGGGATACAAGGGCTGGATCAATGCGCCTCCCTGCGCTCACGAAGAACACCCGAACCCGTCACCGGCCACCACCGATTTACTTTTTCAAGAAATGTCATGGCCTCACGCTTACCTCCGGTTCACGCCCTGTCGGCTTTCGAAGCCGCTGCCCGCTTCCAGTCCTTTGCCCTGGCGGCCGACGAGCTCTGCATCACGCCATCGGCGCTGTCGCACCGCATTCGCCTGCTCGAAGACTTTGTCGGCGAACGCCTGTTCATCCGCGATAGCCGCAGTGTCACCGTGTCCGAGTTTGGACGGCGCTACCTCGACGTGGTGCGTTCGGCATTGCGGGCGCTGAATGATTTTCCGATGCCGCACCGCGGTGCAGCCGCCCAACCGCGTCTGAAAATCACGGTGCCGCCGACCTTTGCACGCTATCTGCTGGTGCCGCACCTGGCAAAGTTCACCCGGCGGTATCCGCACATCGCCGTCGAACTGTTTTTGTCGGTGCCGCTGTACGACCTGAGCCTGTCCGAAAGTGACATCGAGATCCGTTTTGGCGCCGGCAACTACGCCAATATCGAGACACGCAAATTGTTCGAGGAGCCTGCTTTTGTCGTTGCCAGTCCGGCGTATCTGGACAGTATCGGTGGCGTGGCGAGCCCGGCCGATCTGAAAAAAGCCAACCTGCTGCGTTCGGCGCTGGAACCCTGGCAACCCTGGTTCGAGGCAGCCGGCCTGGATTGGGTGGAGCCGAGTGCCGGTTTGCGGGTCGATGATCTCGGCTTGCTGCTGGAGTCGATCAAGCATGGTCACGGCATCGGCCTGACGCGCCAGCATTTTGCCGAGGACATGATTGCCAGTGGCGAGATCGTGCGCCTGTTCGAGATCGAGCTGCGCTCACCACCCCATGCGTACTATTGCGTTTATGAAAAGTCAGCCATCGAGCGACCGGAAGTCGCGCTCTTTGTCGACTGGTTGCTTAGCGTATTTAAGTAAGGTAGTCACGCCTTTTCGTGTCGAAAACAAGAATTTGACGGTCGCCGGACGCACGGCGTAAAACCGTTTATGCTTCGTCACGGCAGAAAAAATCAACCCGGGTCGCACACCGGGTTGCAGCAAGATTCGATACAGTTTTAGTACAGATTGATCCGGCAGTAGCGTCCGGTTTGCTGCTTTTTTGCAGCGCCGGACAGGCATTTATCCACGATCCGGCAGGCGTCACCCCGCAGTCGCACCAGTACAGCACACGCACTACCCCGGCACACGCACCACCCAGACACCCGTACCACCTCAATTTTCAGGAACTTATTCATGAACGCACACGTCAAGTCGTCCTCATTGGCATCCACCATGGCTCCACAGGAAATTTCAACCGACACGATGCTTGAGAAGTACGCCAAAGGCGACGAGCGCACTCTGGACGACCTGCGTTTGCGCGTCGCCAAAGGAATCGCGGAGCCGGAAACCACCGCCAAGGCACGCAAGCTCTGGCAGACCAGTTTTTTGTGGGCCCAGCAAAACGGCTGGGTGCCAGCCGGACGCATCAACTCGGCCGCCGGACTGCCGCTCAAAGCCACGCTGATGAATTGCTTCGTACAGCCAGTCGGTGACTCGGTCACGGGCGTGAGCGATGGCAAGCCAGGCATTTACACGGCCATTGCACAGGCCGCTGAAACCATGCGTCGCGGTGGTGGCGTCGGTTACAACTTCTCCGAAATTCGTCCGGAAGGCGCACTGGTCAAGGGTACGAATTCGCGCGCGTCCGGTCCGATTTCGTACATGCGGGTGTTTGACAGCTCCTGCTCGACGGTCGAATCGGCCGGTGCGCGGCGCGGCGCCCAGATGGGTGTGCTGAACTGCGATCATCCTGACGTACTGTCATTCATCACGGCCAAGCGCGATGGCAGCCTGTCGAACTTCAATCTGTCGGTCGGTGTTACCGATGCCTTCATGGAAGCGGTTGCCAGCAACGGTATCGTGCAGCTTGTGCACCGTGCCCAGCCTGGCGCCGAACTGATGCAGGCCGGTGCCTTCCGGCGTGACGATGGGATGTGGGTCTACAAAGAATTGCCTGCGCAGGAAATCTGGGGCCTGATGATGAAATCGACCTATGATTTCGCCGAGCCGGGCATTCTGTACATCGACCGCATGAACCAGGAAAACAACCTGTACTACTGCGAAAAAATCGAAGCGACCAACCCGTGCGCCGAACAGCCGCTGCCGGACTACGGTTGCTGCGACCTCGGTTCGGTCAATCTGACGGCGTGCGTCAACGATGCCTTCACGCTGAACCCGACCTTCGATTTCGACAAGTTCGCCAAGCTGGTCCAGATCGGTATCCGCTTCCTCGACAACGTGCTGGACGCGTCACAGTGGCCGCTCGAAGAGCAGCGCATCGAAGCCATGAACAAGCGCCGCATCGGTCTGGGTTTTCTGGGTCTGGGCAGTGCGATGGTGATGCTGGGCATCCGTTATGATTCGGACGAAGGCCGTGCCTTCGCCGCGCAGGTCTCCGAAGAAATGCGTAATGCCGCCTACCGCGCCTCGGTCGATCTGGCCAAGGAAAAGGGTGCGTTCCCGCTGTTCGATGCAGGCAAATACCTGGCCGGCGCGTTCATCAGCCGCCTGCCAGCCGATATCCGCGAAGGCATCGCCACCTTCGGTATCCGCAATTCGCACCTGCTGTCGATCGCACCGACCGGCACCATTACGCTGGTCTTTGGCGACAATGCCTCGAACGGCATCGAGCCGGCGTTCTCGTGGCTGTACACCCGCAAAAAACGCATGATGGATGGATCGATTCAGGAATTCGAAGTCGCCGACCACGCCTGGCGTTTGTATCGCCACATGGGTTTCGATGTCTCGGACGACAGCAAATTGCCAGAGCAATTCGTCTCGGCGCTGACCATGTCTGCCACCGATCACATGAAAATGCTGGAATCGGTTCAGCCCTTCGTCGACACCTCGATCTCGAAGACCGTCAACGTGCCGGCCGATTACAACTTCGACGACTTCCGCAACCTGTATATGGACGGCTGGAAAGCCGGTCTGAAGGGATTGGCAACCTATCGTCCGAATGCGATTCTCGGCAGCGTGCTGTCGGTCAAATCAACCGAGCCGGTCGCGGTTGCAGAAACTTCGTCCGTAGCCAGCGCGCCGGACAATGACCCGCTGCGCAAACAGTTCGACAGCCGTCCTACCGGTGACCTGCAATCGGTCACCTCGAAGGTCGAGTACTTCACGTACGAAGGTCGCAAGACAGTCTACCTGACGGTCAGCTTCATCAATGTCGCTGGTGTGGTCAATGGCAAGCCAGTGATGATCGAGCGTCCGTTCGAATTCTTCATGCCTGCCGGCCAGAAAACCGCCGACCAGCAATGGATCACGTCGTCGATGCGTCTGTTATCGATGGCAGCGCGTTCCGGTGGTTCGGTGGCCAAGGCACTGGCCGACCTGCGCGAAGTGGTGTGGGACAAGGGTCCGATCCGCTGCGGTTTCTTTTTCAAGGAAGAGGGCGGCGCGAAAATCGCCATGCACCATGATTCCGAAGTCGCCGCCATCGGCTACGCGCTGCAGCGCATGCTGATCAAGCGTGGCTTTCTGGACGCCGATGCGAATCAGATCCCGATCCATGTACTGGCCGAACGCGCCCGTCCATCGCTGGATCTGTTTGAAGAAACCGTTGCCGAACCGGTCGTCAACCGGGCCATGGCATTCACCCCGGTCGGCAAAAAATGCACCGAATGCGGTGCCCATGCGGTCATCAAGAGCGATGGTTGCGAGCGTTGCACGCAGTGTGGCAATATTGGCGCTTGCGGTTGATGGCGGTAGTACTGGTGTAGTACCGATGTAGCTATGCTGTCCCGTATCGGTCCGGATTCCCGGGCCAACGGGGCGGCGCATCATCCGGGGTAACGCGCTCCGGCTTGCCCGAGTGACGGCATCACATGCCGTCACTGCTTCTTTTTCCGTTTTTTCTGCTTCACCTCCTGCATCGACTGATTACTGATCGCCCTGCATGGGCTGGTCGATTTCGGACTGGACGATGCCGGCACTTCCCGATCAACCGTTGACGTTGCACTCGGAGCGCTGTCAATTACTGGTACAGTTGCCGCACGTTACAAAAGCTGCGTTCGGGTTCCGGTAAAAATGGTCTGATATTCAGCCAGCCGAGTCCGGTCGCTGACCTTGCAAAGTACGAGTCCGCATGAAGGATGTGTTGTGGAACTCAGAAAACTGAGCAATCGGTTTACCCTGGTGATCGTAGTTTTGCTGGGGATGACATCGATTAGCGTGATTAGTACGTTCTTCCTTGGCAATGCGCGCAGGGATGTCCTGAAAAGTCTGCATACAGCCAGCGATTCAGTCCATGCACTGGTTCGCGAAAGTGACCAACTATCCAGATTTGTAGGTGATTATGTTTCCAGTGGCGATGAGCGCTACGCCGCCTTGTTCAGGGAACGCAAACAGCGTGTGCGATCACGTGAACGAACTGCTGCGATTGCACCGCCATCGAGCATGTCGCCCGGTGAACGGGCACTGATCGAGCAGTCATGGCAGAGCGCCGGCGTCGTTGATGTCATGGAAGAAGCTGCCATCTCTGCCGTCAAGGCTGATGACAGGGCGGCAGCAATCACACTGATCTTCAGCGAAGCTTATCGGCAAGCGCAACGGTCGGTCACGGTGCCGCTTGAAGCGGCGGGTGAGCAGGTCCGTCAGCGTCTTGAAGGGCGACTGGGCGCGCTGGATCAGCAAGTGCTGCTGGCGATGACATTTGCCATCGTGACCCTGCTGCTCAGCGTCGTTCTGGTGATACTGACGCTGCTGCTTTTTTATCGTCGCAAAGTCCTTTTGCCGCTGGTGGTACTGACCGAAAAAACCCGCAATATGGCACAGGGTGACCGCGATATCGATTTCGGTCACGAGACCGACCAGACCGAAATGGGCGAGCTGGCCCACGCGCTGAAAGCCTATGACCACTCGGTCGCACAATTGCACGAGCAGCGCATGCAGGCAGAGATGGCTGAAGCGTGGAATCGCCACATCATCAATTGTTCGCCTGACGGCATGCTGGTTGTCGACGCAGCGGGTACGATCCTGATTGCCAATCCCAAAGCGCATGCCATTTTTGGGTATGCCGATGGTGAGCTGGTAGGCTCCAGCCTCGACGAACTGACGCCGCCGGACATTCGTCCGCGCCATGCCGCCATGCGTGCGCGCTTCATGGAGGTCAGTCGGGAGCGGCCCATGGACAGTCTCGCTGGCGATTATTTTCGCGGGCTCCACAAGTCGGGTCGTGAGTTCAATCTGGAGTTGGGTCTGACGAGAATGCCACCGAATGTCCAGTGGGGCAGTTGCGTGTGCGTGACAGCCCGGGATATCACCACGCGCAAGCAAGCCGAAAAGCAGGTGGCGGACCAGGTCGAGTTGCAGCGTGTACTGCTCGATACGCTGACGTATCCGGTCTTTATCAAGGGCCCGGATGGGCGCTTGCTGGGTGTCAATCAGGCGTATCTCGATACCTTCGACGTGCAACTCGACGAGATCATCGGCAAGACCGTCATGGAGTTTGCTCCCTTGCACAGGCCGGAGCGCGCCGTGTTCGGCAGCCTTAACGAGCGCGTGCTACGTGACGGCGGTAGTTTCACTGCCGAGATGATGGTCCGCTTCGGCGACCGCGAGATACATCCGGTGATATACACGCTGGCGGCCTTCAGCAACAGCAACGGGGCGCGTGGCGGCCTGGTCGGTTCGATCATCGATCTCACGCTTCAGAAACAAGCCGAAGCAGCGCTTGCCGAGGCCAGGGAAGTGGCCGAAGAAGCAACCCGCCTGAAGTCGGACTTCCTGGCCAACATGAGCCACGAAATCCGCACGCCGATGAACGTGATCATCGGCATGTCGCATCTGGCGCTGGAAACCGATCTCGACAACAAGCAGCGCAACTACATCGACAAGTGCCATTCGGCGGCCCGGAACCTGCTCGGCGTGATCAACGACATCCTGGATTTTTCAAAGATCGAAGCCGGCAAACTGCATTTCGAGCAGATCGGGTTTGATCTCGACGACGTGATGGACAACCTGGCCGACACCGCCACACTGCGGGCCCAGGAAAAAAATCTTGAGCTGCTGTTCGATATCGCAGCCGATGTTCCTGCCGGCCTGATCGGCGACCCGTTGCGGCTCGGACAGGTACTGAGCAACCTGGTCAGCAACGCGATCAAATTTACCGGCAGCGGCGAAGTCAGAGTCAGCATTCGCACCCACGGCATGAGCGCAGAGGCCGTGTGCCTGCGCTTCGATGTCACCGACAGCGGTATCGGCATCAGTGAAGAACAGCGCAGCAAACTGTTCCATGCCTTTAGTCAGGCCGATTCGTCCACCTCGCGAAAATATGGCGGGACCGGACTGGGCCTGACCATCTGTCGCAGTCTGGTCGGCATGATGGGCGGCGACATCAGCGTCGCATCCGAGCCGGGCATCGGCAGCACGTTCACCTTCACGGCGCAGTTTGGTCTGGGTGCAGAACAGCGCGAGCGGGTCATCGCTGACGACAACGAGATGCTGGGCACGCGCGTGCTGGTGGTCGACGACAACCCGAGTGCGCGCGACATTTTCAGTAGCTTGCTGAATACCTTGAAATTCGCGGTCACTGCCGTCGGTAGCGGGCCGGAAGCCATCGCCGCGTTACGGCAAGCGCATGCCGCAGGCGCTGCGTATCGGCTGGTTCTGATGGACTGGATGATGCCGGGCATGGATGGCGTGGAAACCATACGGCGCATACGCAACGACACGTCGATGCCGGACATTCCGTTGTGCGTCATGGTGACCGCCTATAGTCGCGATGAATTGCTGCACCGGTTGGCCGACTGCCGCGTCGATGGGGTGCTGGTCAAGCCGGTCACGCCATCCGGCCTGTTCGATGCGGTGCTCGACGCCTTCGGCAAACACGTCATCGCAAGCCCGCGCAAAAAAGCCCTGCGCACCGATTACCTGCAGGCGCAGGACGCGGTGCGCGGTGCCCATCTGCTGCTGGTGGAAGACAACCTGGTGAATCAGGAAATGGTGGTGGATATTTTTGCCACTGCGGGCATCCAGGTAGACATTGCCAGCAACGGTGCCGAGGCGCTGACGATGGTCACGCAGACCACTTATGACGGCGTGCTGATGGATTGCCAGATGCCGGTCATGGACGGTTTCGAGGCGACCCGGCAAATCCGGGCGCTGGCGGGATACGCCGATTTGCCGATCCTGGCCATGACGGCCAACGCCATGGCCGGTGACAGGCAGCGCTGTCGTGATGCAGGGATGAACGACCATATCGCCAAGCCCATCGATGTCATGCAGCTGTTTATCAAATTGCACCAGTGGATCGTGCCGGCACGGGACGGCGGACGTCGCATGACAGCGCGTCCCTGGTCGGTCAGCGCGCCTGTATTGCCCGAGATCGAGGGACTCGATCTGGTGACCGCATTGCGCCAGCTCGATGGCAATACCCGCCTGCTGCACCATCTGATCAGGCGATTCATGGACAATCAATACGACGCTTCCGCGCGGATTACGCGGGCTTTGGCCGATGGCCTGAACGACGATGCGCTGCGCCATGCACATACCCTGAAAGGATTGGCCGCCAATATCGGCGCCAGCTCGCTGGCAGCGCTGGCGGCCCAATTTGAGGCCGGCATCAGACAAAATGCGGACGACGACGTGGCGGCTGCCCTCGCGTTGCTGGCCGATGCGCTGGCGAATGTGATGGCGCGACTACGTGCGGCGATGCCGGAAACGCAGCACGACGTACCGGCTATCGATGACATCATGCCGCTGGCTGCGCCGCTTGATGTGGCAGCGCTGGCCCGTGTGGTGGCCGACCTGGCGACGTGCCTGAAAAACGATGACGCTGGCGCGGCACAACCTGCCAACGTACTGGTCGAACAGCTCATGCTGCTGGGGCATGTGACCGAGGCCCGCGAATTGAACAAGCTGGTCGCCCGCTATGACTACGAACAAGCAATGACGATGCTTGAGGATGTGGCAACCTCGCTGGGCTTGCCGGCCGGATCGGTCTGATGCATGGATCAGCATTCTCTAGTCGACTGCCCGCGCCTCATTGCTCTGACATCAGGATAAAACATGGTCTCTGACCCGATACCCCGCACGATACTGATCGTCGATGACACCCCGGAGAATATTGACATCCTGGTGTACGTACTGGCGCCGTTCTACCGGACCAAAGTTGCACTTAGCGGTAAAAAAGCGCTGAAGATCATTCAGGCCGCGGCACCGCCAGACCTGATCCTGCTCGACATCATGATGCCCGGCCTGGACGGGTATCAGGTGTGTGAAACGCTCAAAGGCAATCCCGATACGCGCACGATTCCGGTGATCTTCGTGACCGCGATGGGCGAAGTCGACGATGAAAAAAAAGGCCTCGAACTGGGGGCGGTGGATTACATCACCAAGCCCATCAACCCGGCCATCGTGCTGGCGCGCGTGAAGACACATCTTGCCTTGTACGACCAATCGCGCGAACTGACACAACAAGTCGCGCTGCGCACCGCCGAGCTGGTCAAAACCCGCCAGCAAATCATCCGGCGGCTCGGCCGCGCCGCCGAATTCAAGGACAATGAAACCGGCAATCACGTCATCCGCATGAGTCATTATTGTCGCGCCATTGCGCGCGCTGCGGGGATGGGTCCCGAATCGGTAGACATCCTGTTCAATGCCGCGCCGATGCACGATGTCGGCAAGATCGGTATCCCCGACAACATCCTGCTCAAAACCGGCAAACTGGACCGGGACGAATGGGCCATCATGCGCACCCATGCCGAGATCGGTGCCAAGATCATCGGCACGCACAGCGACGACTTGCTCGGCACCGCGCACATGCTGGCGCTGTGTCATCACGAAAAATGGGATGGCAGCGGTTATCCACGCGGTTTGAAAGGCGAGGAGATTCCGCTGATGGCGCGTATCGTTGCGCTGGCCGACGTGTTCGATGCACTGATGTCGGAGCGTCCGTACAAGCAGGCCTGGCCGGTCGAGGCGGCGATCCGCCATGTCGAGGAACAGTCAGGCCGGCACTTCGACCCGGCGCTGCTACCGGCCTTTCGTGCGGCCTTGCCCGAGATGATCCTGGTCAAAGAAAAATTCTCGGACCGGCACGGCGCGCTGGCGGATATCGATCTGGCATAAAGCGCGCCATGGACTGCGCTGATGGGAACCGGCCAGGAGCACTGAGTCGGGGCGCGGCCCTCGGTGGTTGCACCAAAACATGCCGCCTACCGACCCTGAAAACATTTCACCGCTGCCCCTCACGCATTTCAAACGCGTCATTCCGTCGATCCGGTTAAACTGCAAGACTGCCATCCGACCGGAACCGATCATGAACGCCATCACCGATCTGCCCTACACCGTTACCCGCCAGCGCGACGTCGTCGACGCCTTGCGCAAATTACTCCCCGAACGCTGCGTCCTGTTCAACGACGAAGACATTCGCCCTTACGAATGCGATGGCCTGGCGGCCTACCGGCAAATGCCGATGGTGGTGGCGCTGCCGGATACCGAAGCGCAACTGGTGCAGATCCTGCAACTGTGCCGCGACATGCAACTGCCGATCGTGCCGCGTGGCGCCGGCACCGGATTGTCCGGCGGCGCCATGCCGATTGCCGACGGCCTGGTACTGTCGACGGCCAAGCTCAACCGCATCATCAAGGTCGATCCGGTGGCCCGCACCGCGGTGGTCCAGCCGGGTGTGCGCAACCTGGCGATCTCGGATGCCGCAGCACCGCATAACCTGTATTACGCGCCCGATCCGTCGTCGCAAATTGCCTGCACCATCGGCGGCAACGTCGCCGAAAATTCCGGCGGCGTGCATTGCCTGAAATACGGTTTGACCGTGCACAACGTCATGCGCGTGCGCGTCGTGACCATCGACGGCGACATCATCGAACTGGGTGGTGCCGCGCTCGATGCGCCGGGGCTGGATTTGCTGGCCGTGTTCATCGGCTCCGAAGGCATGCTTGGCATCGTCACCGAAGTCACGGTGCGGCTGATTCCGAAACCGCAACGCGCCTGCGTGATCATGGCCTCGTTCGATGATGTCGTGAAGGGCGGTAACGCCGTGGCCGACGTGATCGGCGCCGGCATCATTCCCGCCGGGCTGGAGATGATGGACCGCACCAGCTCACGCATGGTCGAACCGTTCGTCAAGGCCGGCTACGACATCGACGCCGCTGCCATCCTGCTATGCGAATCCGACGGTACGCCGGAAGAAGTCAGCGAAGAAATCGCCCACATGACCGCGATCCTGACCGCCAGCGGCGCCACGAAAATTTCAGTTTCCGGTTCCGACGAAGAGCGCCTGCGCTTCTGGTCCGGCCGCAAGAATGCATTCCCTGCTGCCGGTCGTATCTCGCCCGATTATTACTGCATGGATGGCACCATCCCGCGCAAGCGGCTGGCCGACGTGCTGCTGCGCATCGAAGCGATGGAATCCAAGTACGGCCTGCGCTGTGCCAATGTATTCCATGCCGGCGACGGCAATTTGCACCCGCTGATTCTGTTCGATGCCAACAAGCCCGGTGAATTCCATCAGGCCGAAGCATTTGGTGCCGAGATTCTGGAACTGTGCGTCGAAGTCGGCGGCACCATCACCGGGGAACACGGTGTCGGTATCGAAAAAATCAATTCGATGTGCGTGCAGTATTCGCCGCAGGAGCGCGAGGCATTTTTCGCCGTCAAGCGTGCCTTCGACACCGCCTTCCTGCTCAATCCCGACAAGGCGATTCCCTCGCTGCACCGCTGCGCCGAATACGGAAAAATGCACGTTCAGCGCGGCCAGCTGAAGTTTCCGGATCTGCCGCGCTTTTAACGTCGCCATACCAAGAACATAGTGAGACCAATCGGAAAGTCATCATGACCCAGGTACTTGAACAACTACGCCAGCGCGTGCTCGACGCCAGTGCCCAGGGCACGCCGCTGCAACTGCGCGGCGGTGGCACCAAGGACTGGTACGGCCAGGTGCCGCGCGGCAGCATCCTCGACACGCGGGACTACGCCGGGATCATCGATTACGATCCGACCGAGTTGGTGATCACGGCCCGCTGCGGCACGCCACTGGCCGAAATCGAAGCGGCATTATCGGAAAAAAACCAGATGCTGGCCTTCGAGCCGCCGTACTTCGGTGACGGTGCCACCATCGGTGGTGTGGTGGCCAGCGGGCTGTCCGGTCCGCGCCGCGCTGCCGCTGGTGCGGTGCGCGATTTCATGCTCGGTGCAGTATTGATGGATGGTCACGGCGAGGTGCTGCACTTCGGTGGTCAGGTCATGAAGAACGTGGCCGGCTATGACGTCTCGCGCCTGCTGGCCGGGTCGCTAGGCACGCTCGGGCTGATCCTCGACATGTCGGTCAAGGTACTGCCCAAGCCGTTCGCCGAATCCACCCGGCGGCTGGCAATGAACCAGACTGCAGCCATTGCGCAACTCAATGCCTGGGGTGGTCAGCCGCTGCCGATTTCGGCCAGCGCCTGGTGCGATGGTGTCCTGACGGTGCGCCTGTCCGGTGCGCGCGCCGCAGTCGCTGCTGCCGACCTGAAAATCGGTGGCGATCAGGTGAGCGACGCCGACGCATTCTGGCGTGATTTGCGCGAGCAAAGCCACGCGTTTTTTGCGTCCGAACATACCGCGCTGTGGCGCTTGTCGGTACCGTCGACGGCAGCTCCGCTGGCGCTGCCGGGTAACCAGTTGATCGAATGGGGCGGCGCGCAACGCTGGCTGCAAACCACCGCTGCCGCAGCAGAGATTCGCGCGGTCGCCACGGCTGCCGGTGGCCATGCCACTCTCTACGGCGGCGGTGACCGGGCGATTGGGGTGTTCCAGCCGCTTGCGCCAGCAGTCGCGGCCATCCATCGCCGCCTCAAAACGTCTTTCGATCCTTCCGGTATCTTCAATCCGGGCCGTCTGTATCCGGAGCTCTGATCCATGCAAACCAATCTTGCCGATTTCATCAAGAACACGCCCGATGGCGACGAAGCCGAGGCCATCCTGCGCGCTTGCGTGCATTGCGGATTCTGTACGGCGACCTGTCCGACTTACCAGCTGCTCGGCGATGAGCTCGACGGCCCGCGTGGTCGCATCTATTTGATCAAGCAAGTGCTGGAAGGTGCCAAGCCGACCAGCAAGACCCAGCTCCATCTGGACCGCTGCCTGAGCTGTCGCAATTGCGAAACCACCTGTCCGTCGGGCGTCCATTACGGCCGCCTGCTGGAAATCGGCCGCAAGGCAGTCGATGCGCAGGTCGAGCGTCCGCTGCTCCAGCAATTGATCCGCACTGCATTGAAGGAAGCCTTGCCGCGCAAGTGGTTGTTCACACCCGCCATGAAGGCCGGCCAGCTGCTGCGTCCGCTGCTGCCGAAAGCCTTGCGCAACAAGGTGCCGGTAGCGCTGCCGGCTGGCGTCATCCCGACCCGCCAGCACGCCCGCAAGATGTTGCTGCTCGACGGCTGCGTACAACCGGCGATGGCACCGAACATCAATGCCGCCACGGCGCGCGTACTCGATGCGCTCGGCGTGCAGCTGGTGGTTGCTCCGAAGGCAGGCTGCTGCGGCGCGATCCGTTTTCATTTGAATGACCAGGATGGCGGTCTCAATGACATGCGCGCCAACATCGACGCA
Organism: Actimicrobium antarcticum; assembly: GCF_039536745.1. Lineage (NCBI taxonomy): Bacteria > Pseudomonadati > Pseudomonadota > Betaproteobacteria > Burkholderiales > Oxalobacteraceae > Actimicrobium > Actimicrobium antarcticum. The sequence continues at coordinate 84,749 of NZ_BAAAZE010000003.1, read as the reverse complement.
TGGTGGCCGTTGGTCGAAGCCGGTGCTGAAGCCATCGTCATGACCGCATCGGGTTGCGGCAGCATGGTCAAGGATTACGGTCACCTGCTGCGCAACGACAGCGCCTACGCCGCCAAGGCCGAACGCATCTCGGCGCTGACCCGCGACCTGAGTGAAATCATGCCGGCCTTCGAAGCCGAACTGCAGCAAAAACTCAGCGGCAAGATCAGCCAGCGCGTCGCCTACCATCCGCCGTGCACCTTGCAACATGGCCAGCAAATTCGCGGCAAGGTCGAAGGTGTCCTGCGCGCCATCGGGGTCGATGTGCAGTTGTGCGGTGACAGTCATTTGTGCTGCGGTTCGGCCGGCACCTATTCGGTCACGCAGCCTGAGCTGTCGTATCAGCTGCGCGATAACAAGCTGGCGAAATTGCAGGCAACCAAGCCGCAAACGATCGTCTCGGCCAATATCGGCTGTCTGACGCATTTGCAGTCCGGGACCGATACGCCGGTGCGGCACTGGATCGAGTTGATTGACAGTGCGTTGACTGCGGCGCATTGACGGGGCGGAGTACAACGTTTGTGTGCGATGTGGTGCTTCACCGTCGTCGGTAATCGAGTCCACGACCTGAACCGGCTGTCGGTGTTTTGATGACTGTTAGCGTCATACATCACGCTTACGGGGTCAACATGCCGGGTGCATTGAGAGGGTGGCCGAAAGCATCAGCGGCGTAGCGTCGTCAGCAGTCTCACCAATTCGACAATGGCGGTGAATGGCTGTGGAGCCGTGTGTGCGGAAAATCGCGCTGCCAGGCGTTCTGCGCGTTCTGTGGCAATGTCCATGCGCTTGCGGGTTACGGAAAATGCATCCTCCGCGCCTTTGTCGTCGCCAGGAACATGCAGTTTCAGGCGATGCATCACAACGTCTTTGTGCAATGAGGACTGGATGTCCTCGAAGTGCAGCAATAGCCACAGCTCAACACTGGGTCAAGCTGTTTTAGCTGGCGCTCCTTGAGAGAGTTATCGCGCGCCATCAGTGCTTCAGAGCCAAGTCTGTTGGGCTGCGAAGCCCAACATGCGTCAGGTTGCGTTGCGGGGCGCCGCGACGCGCGGTCTGCGGTAGCTAAAACGGGTTGCGCTCCGTTGATGCAAGCCGGGTGCGGCCCGGCAGCCGCTCACTTTTTTTGCTTCGCCAAATAAAGTAAGCAAAAAAAGGCGACCGCTAGACCGCTGCCCTGCGGGTTCCCAAATACCGTGCCCGGTCAGGGGGAGGGCCGCAAACTCGCTGCGCTCAGACAGTGCGGCCCTCTGATCCCCTGCCCGGACACGGTATTTGGCAGCGGCCTTTTATGCGGAATTCAACGTCAAGACCAAGCCCAGCCTTGGTGAATCGATCATGGTTGGGCTCGCTTTGCGCGAGAAAGATGGCTTGTAAAAGCCTTGTAGGTTTTAGTTTTGACGTTGGTTTTGACGTTGATTTCGACGTTGGTTTGGAAATCGATGTCGATCACGACGAGGAAGTTTTCTCGCGCAAAGCGAGCCTGGCCATCAATCGATCACCAAGGCTGGGCTTGGTTTTGACCTTGAATTCCGCGTAAAAAGATCGCTGCCAAAAACCGGGTACGGCAAGAGGATAAGAAGCCCGCACTGTCTGAGCGCAGCGAGTTTGCGGGCTTCCCTCTTGCCGTACCCGGTTTTGGGAACCCGCAGGGCAGCGGTCTAGCGGTCGCCTTTTTCTTGGTTACTGCTTTTTGGCGAAGCAAAAAGAAGTGACCGGCTGCCGGGCCGCCCCCGGCTTGATCGCGACGGAGCACAACCCGTTTTAGCTACCGCAGCCGGCAGCCGTCGAACGGCAAGCCGCCAACCGCCCAGGAAGCTTGACGCATGTTGGGCTTCGCAGCCCAACGATTCGGCAACGTCACCGCCGCTGTTTTTGCTGTCCGACGCCTACGTTGAAACGGCTGCGCGCCGCCGTCAGGAAAATCGGTCTAAACGATCCCGAGATGCTCGGTACCCTTCGACAAATCCCTGTTATTGGCTTCTTTGCCACGCAGCTTGATGGACAACCGCAAGTCATTGACCGAATCGGCATTGCGCAGAGCGTTCTCGTACGAAATCTTGTCCGCTTCATACAAATCGAATAGCGCCTGATCGAACGTCTGCATGCCCAGTTCGCGTGACTTTTTCATGATCTCCTTGATCTCGTGCACGTCGCCCTTGAAGATCAGGTCCGATATCAGTGGCGAGTTCAGCATGATCTCGATGGCGACGCAGCGGCCGGTGGTGTCGCGCAACGGAATCAGGCGTTGCGAAATCATGCCTTTCAGATTGAGTGACAAATCCATCAGCAATTGCTGACGGCGCTCTTCCGGGAAAAAATTGATGATCCGGTCGAGCGCCTGATTGGCGCTGTTGGCGTGCAGCGTGGCCAGGCACAGATGACCGGTTTCGGCGAAGGCAATGGCGTGATCCATGGTTTCGCGGTCACGGATTTCGCCGATCTGGATGACGTCCGGCGCTTGCCGCAATGCGTTCTTTAGCGCCACGCCCCAGCCATCGGTATCGAGCCCGATATCGCGCTGCGTAACGATGCAGTTGCGGTGCGGATGAATGTATTCCACCGGGTCTTCGATCGTGATGATGTGGCCGTGGCTGTGCTCGTTGCGGTGGCCGAGCATCGCTGCCAGCGTGGTGGATTTGCCGGAGCCGGTCGCACCGACCATGATGACCAGGCCGCGCTTGGTCATCACGATATCCTTGAGTTGCGGTGGCAGTCCCAGCTCGTCGATGCCCGGAATACGGGTGCTGATCGTGCGCAACACCATGCCGACTTTTTGCTGCTGTACAAACGCCGACACGCGGAATCGCCCCAGTCCGCCCGGACTGATGGCGAAGTTGCATTCCTTGCTGGATTCGAACTCGGCAGCCTGCTTGTCGCTCATGATGGCGCGCGCCAGTTCCAGAGTATGGGCGCTGCTGAGTAGCTGGTTCGACACCGGTGTGATCTTGCCGTCGATCTTGAATGCCGGCGGGAAGTCGGTGGTGATGAATAGGTCGGAACCATTTTTGCTGACCATCAGCCGCAACAGGTCGTGCATGAATTTGGTGGCTTGTTCGCGTTCCATGAAGTGTCCTCGGTGTTCAGGTGGGTGGGCGCAGCTTATCCGGGAAAGTTTTCCGGCGTCTTGGCAGCCGAGCGCGCCGCCTGTGCCGAGATCACGTTGCGGCGGACCAGATCGGTCAGGTTGTGGTCCAGCGTTTGCATGCCCATGCTCATGCCGGTCTGGATCGCCGAGTACATCTGCGCGATCTTGGATTCTCGAATCAGGTTGCGGATGGCGGGCGTACCAAGCATGATTTCGTGCGCTGCTACCCGGCCCGAGCCATCCTTGGTCTTGAGCAGGGTTTGCGAAATCACCGCCTGCAGTGACTCCGACAACATCGCCCGTACCATCTCTTTTTCATCGCCCGGGAAAACATCCACGATCCGGTCGATCGTCTTGGCTGCGGACGAGGTGTGCAGTGTACCGAAGACCAGATGGCCGGTCTCGGCGGCCGACAACGCCAGCCGGATCGTTTCCAGGTCACGCAATTCGCCCACCAGCACCACATCCGGATCTTCGCGCAGCGCCGAGCGCAACGCGGCCGTGAAGCTGTGCGTGTGCGGGCCGACTTCGCGCTGGTTGATCAGGCATTTTTTGGATTCGTGGACAAATTCGATCGGATCTTCGATCGTCAGGATATGGGCGTATTCGTTTTCATTGACGTGGTTCACCATGGCTGCCAGCGTGGTCGATTTGCCGGAGCCGGTCGGACCGGTGACCAGCACCAGGCCACGCGGTTTCAGGGCCAGATCGGCAAAAATGCGCGGTGCATTGAGTTGTTCGAGGCTGAGAATTTTGGAAGGAATCGTTCGCAGCACGGCGGCAGCACCACGATCCTGGTTGAAGGCGTTGACGCGAAAGCGCGCCAGGCCGGGAATCGCAAACGAAAAGTCGACTTCCAGCTTCTCTTCGTAGGCCTTGCGCTGCCCATCGTTCATGATGTCGTAGATCATCGCGTGCACCTCCTTGTGCTCCAGCGGTGGCAGGTTGATGCGGCGGACGTCGCCGTGTACCCGGATCATCGGTGGCAGGCCCGCGGAGAGATGCAGGTCGGAAGCGTTATTCTTCACGGAGAACGCGAGCAGTTCGGAAATGTCCATTTATAATCCTTGATCCTGCTGGTTGGCCAACCCGGAAAAGGGAGCAGGTGGCGTCGACAACGATGCGCGTGAGGTCGGTCAGGTTTTTGCAGAACGTTCCTGCAAGGCATCGTTTTTAGAGTTTTGATTATGTCCTTAATTTCCCGCAACTTGCAAGCCGTGCATGGCGCGATCGACGCTGCCGCGCAGGCCGTGTCGCGGCAGCCACACGCGGTGTCGCTGCTGGCTGTCTCCAAGACTTTCGCGGTTTCTGCCGTGCTGGAGGCCGCCGCTGCCGGGCAACGCGCTTTCGGTGAAAACTACCTGCAGGAAGCGCTCGACAAGATCGCCGTGGTGCGCGCGACCCGGCCCGACCTGGCGCTCGAATGGCACTTCATCGGCCCGATCCAGAGCAACAAGACGCGGCCGATCGCCGAATCCTTCGATTGGGTCCATTCGGTCGAACGTGAAAAAATTGCCCGTCGTCTTTCCGACCAGCGTCCTGAGAAGTTGCCCCCGCTCAACATCTGCCTGCAAGTCAATATCAGCGGCGAAGCCAGCAAGAGCGGTGTGCCGGCCAGCGAAGCGCTCGCCGTAGCGCATGCCATCGCCGCGATGCCCCGGCTGCGCCTGCGCGGCTTGATGGCGATTCCGGAGCCGACCTCCGTGGTCGCCGAGCAGCGCCTGGCATTTCGCCAGTTGCACGACCTGTTCGATCAATGCCGTGCCGCTGGCCTGGACCTCGATACGTTGTCCATGGGCATGTCGTCCGATTTGCCGGCGGCGATCGCCGAAGGCGCCACCATCGTGCGGGTAGGCACCGCCATTTTTGGAACAAGAACTTATGCAGAATGACCTTAGACTGAGCTTTATTGGTGGCGGTAATATGGCCATGGCCCTGATTGGTGGATTGACCGCAGGCGCTGCAGCTTCAGCCACTATCCATGTAGTCGACCCGAACCCGGCCGCGCTACAGCAACTGGCGCAACAATTCGGCGTCACCACCGCCACGCAGATCGACGCCCGGCTGGCTGCCAGCAACGTGATCCTGCTGGCAGTCAAGCCGCAGCAGATGAAGGAAGTCGCAGCCCAGCTGGCGCCGCACCTGAATGGTCAGCTGGTCATCTCGATCGCTGCCGGTATCCGCTCGGCCGATCTGTCGCGTTGGTTGAACGGCCACGGCGCCATCGTGCGCTGCATGCCCAACACCCCGGCGCTGATTGCCCGGGGCATTACCGGGATGGTGGCCAGTGCGGGCGTGTCACCCGAGCAGCGCGACGCCGCCGACGCGATCCTGAAGGCGGTCGGTGCCACGCTCTGGCTCGACGACGAAGCATTGATCGATGCGGTCACTGCGGTGTCGGGCAGCGGACCGGCATACGTGTTTTATTTTCTGGAAGCGATGCAGCAGGCCGCAGAACAACTCGGCCTGACCGCCGAGCAGGGCAAGACGCTGGCGCTGGCCACCTTCGCAGGTGCCACGCAACTGGCCGCGCAATCGCCCGACCCGATCGGCCTGCTACGTGAAAAAGTCACCTCCAAGGGCGGCACCACTTACGCCGCGCTGACCAGCATGGAAGCCGATGGCGTCAAGCAGGCCATCATCGACGGCATGACCGCTGCGGCAGCGCGTGGCAAGGCCTTGGGCGAGGAGCTGGGAGCAGTCTGATCAGGCATCACGCCAGCAGGTAATCCAGCGCCAGTCCGGCAAACAGCGCGGCGCCCAGCCAGTTGTTATGACGAAATGCCGCAAAGCAGCGCATCCGCTCGCGCTCGCGGATCAGCGTGTAGTGATACACGGCGCATGCGGCTGCGACCAGCACGCCGGCGCTGAACCAGCCGCGCAATCCGTGCTGCCAGCCGACCGCAAAAAACAGCAACAGGCTCACCGCGTAGCACAACATGACCGCTGCGACATCGAAGTGCCCGAAGGTAATCGCCGAGGTGCGGATACCAATTTTCAGATCATCATCGCGGTCGACCATCGCATATTCGGTGTCGTACGCCACCGCCCAGAACACATTCCCGATCAGCAGCACCCAGGCTTCCGTCGGCACGGTATTGAGGGTGGCCGCATACGCCATCGGAATCCCGAAACCGAATGCAATCCCCAGATACGCCTGCGGAATCGCAAAGAAGCGCTTGAAGTACGGATAGCTGCCGGCGATCAGCACGGCGGCGATCGAGAGCTGTCGGGTCAGCGCATTCAACGGCAGGATCAAGGCGAAGGACAGCAGCGCCAGCACGGCCGCGACCACCAGCGCTTCGCGCGGTGTGATCTGGCCGCTGGTGATCGGTCGCTGCGCGGTGCGCTTGACGTGCTTGTCGATATCGCGATCGGCATAGTCATTGATTGCGCAACCGGCCGAGCGCATCAGCACGGTACCGAGCGTAAAGATCAGCACCAGCGACCAGTCCGGTGTGCCTTCCGATGCGAGCCACAACGCCGCCAGCGTCGGCCATAGCAACAGCAGAATGCCGATCGGCTTGTCGAGCCGGACCAGGCGAACGTACAGCGTCAATCGGTTCACGGTTCAGCTTTCGGTAGTGGGCTCGTTGGGCAGCATCGTCACGCCATGCAAGTCGCAGCGCAACACGGCGGCGCAGATGGCCTCGATGGCGGCAGGTCGCGTGAAGCTCTTGCGCCAGGCGATCACGACCCGGCGCGACGGCACCGGAGGGGCCAGCGGCACATAGCGCAGCATGCCATCGGCGGCCTGCATGTCGGGTACCGACGCTTTCGGCAAGACTGTGATGCCGATCCCCGAGGCGACCATGTGGCGGATGGTTTCGAGCGACGAGCCTTCGAAGGTGCGGGCAATGCCATCGCTGCCGGTCGAAAAGCGCGCCATCTCGGGACAGACTTCCAGCACCTGATCGCGAAAGCAATGGCCGCTACCGAGCAGCAGCATGTTCTCGGTCTTCAGCTCTTCGGCTGAAATGGCGCTGCGTTCGGCCCACGGATGATGGGCTGGCAGTGCCACCACGAACGGTTCGTCGTACAGCGGTTGCACGGTCAGGCCGCTCTCGTTGAATGGCAGCGCAATGATCGCCGCATCGAGTTCGCCCTGACGGATCATTTCCAGCAGGCGCACCGTGAACTGCTCCTGCAGGATCAGCGGCATCTGCGGCACGGTTTCGATCATGGTGCGTACCAGTGATGGCAACAGATACGGCGCGATCGTGTAGATGATCCCGAGCCGGAACGGACCAGCTAGCGGGTCCTTGTTCTGCTTGGCGATTTCCTTGATGGCGGCGGTTTGTTCCAGCACGTGCTCTGCTTGTGCGCAAATTTGTGCGCCTAGTGGCGTCATGGAAATCTCGCTGCCGCCGCGCTCGAAGATGATCACGCCGAGCTCGTCTTCGAGCTTCTTGATGGCGACCGAGAGCGTGGGTTGGGCCACGAAGCAGGCTTCGGCGGCGTGGCCGAAGTGCTTTTGGCGGGATACGGCGACGATGTATTTGAGTTCGGTGAGGGTCATAGGGTCGGGTTTATTCTCGTCGCGGAGGGTTATCGGTTGCATGTGATCGTGCTGCACGGGTTGTAGGTTGGGCTGCGAAGCCCAACATGCGTCAAGTTTCCTTGGCGGTTGGCCGTCCGCCGGCTGCCGTCTGCCTTCTGCGGTAGCTAAAACGGGGTGCGCTCCGTTGATGCAAGCCGGGTGCGGCCCGGCAGCCGCTCACTTTTTTTGCTTCGCCAAAAAGCAGTTTTGTAGGTTGGGCTGCGAAGCCCAACATGCGTCAAGCTGCCTTGTAGGTCGCCACGGCGTGCGGTCGTCGGTAGCTAAAACGGGTTGCGCTCCGTTGATGCAAGCCGGGGGCGGCCCGGCAGCCGGTCACTTCTTTTTGCTTCGCCAAAAAGCAGTAACCAAGAAAAAGGCGACCGCAAGACCGCTGCCCTTCGGGTTCCCAAAAACGGGATACGTCAAGAGGGAGGCCCGCAAACTCGCTGCCCTTGCAGGGCGCAGATCCGCTTGCAAGCGGATCCCGTTCCGCAGGCGGATCGCATGCGATCCGAAACCCCTGCTACACCTCAGACAGTGCGGGCCTCTTATCCTCTTGCCGTACCCCGTTTTTGGCAGCGGCCTTTTTACGCGGAATTCAAGGTCAAGACCAAGCCCAGCCTTGGTAATTAGTTGATGGTCAGGCTCGCTTTGCGCGAGAACGCTTGCTCGCCAATATCAAGTTCAAAACCAAAACCAAAACCTACAAAGCTTTTACCAGCAGTCCTCCTCGCGCAAAGCGAGCAAGACCATCATTCAAATACCAAGGCTGGGCTTGGTCTTGACCTTGAATTCCGCATAAAAGGCCGCTGCCAAATACCGTGTCCGGGCAGGGGATCAGAGGCCCGCACTGTCTGAGCGCAGCGAGTTTGCGGGTCTCCCCCTGACCGGGCGCGGTATTTGGGAACCCGCAGGGCAGCGGTCTAGCGGTCGCCTTTTTTTGCTTACTTTATTTGGCGAAGCAAAAAAAGTGAGCGGCTGCCGGGCCGCACCCGGCTTGGCTCCACGGAGCGCAACCGTTTTAGCTACCGCAGAACGCAGACGGCGCACCTCCAACCGCGCAGGAAGCTTGACGCACGTTGGGCTTCGCAGCCCAACCTACGACACTGCCGGGCCGCACCCGGCTTGCCTCAACGGAGCGCAACCCGTTTTAGCTACCGCAGAACGCAGACGGTGCACCTCCAACCGCACAGGCAGCTTGACGCACGTTGGGCTTCGCAGCCCAACCTACGACACTGCCGGGCCGCACCCGGCTTGCCTCATCGGAGCACAACCCGTTTTAGTTACCGCAGAACGCAGACGGCGCACCTCCAACCGCACAGGAAGCTCAACGCACGTTGGGCTTCGCAGCCCAACCTACGACACCTGGTTCGCGCCACAGCATCCGCGCAACAGTCTCTCACATCTCCCCGCCACTACACTTTCAAAAATTCCTCCTTCGCCCCCAACCACCGCGCCAGATGCATCTCCACCGTCACCGCATCATCCCGCAGCAACGCCAGCGCCACCGTCCGCGCCTGCTCCACCAGCCACTGATCCGTCTCCAGATCCGCAAACCGCAGCATCGCCTGCCCAGATTGCCGCGCCCCCAGAAACTCGCCCGGCCCGCGAATCTGTAAATCCCGGCGAGCGATTTCAAAACCGTCGGTGGTTTCGCGCATGATGGCCAGGCGCTGTTTGGCGATCTGGCCGAGCGGGCTCTGGTATAGCAGCAGGCAGACGCTGGCAGCACTGCCGCGTCCGACCCGGCCGCGCAGCTGGTGCAGCTGCGACAGCCCGAAACGCTCCGCATGTTCGATCACCATCAGCGACGCATTCGGCACATCGACCCCGACTTCGATGACGGTGGTGGCAACCAGCACCTGGATCTCGGCGCGGGTGAAGGCGTCCATCACGGCCTGTTTTTCCTGTGGTTTGAGGCGACCGTGGACCAGGCCGACCTGCAAGTCGGGCAGGGCGGCCGAGAGGGTGGCGTGGGTGTCGGTGGCGGTCTGCAATTGCAGTGCTTCGGATTCTTCGATCAGCGGGCAGACCCAGTAGGCCTGGCGTCCTTCCAGCGTCGCGGCATGGACCCGCCCGATGACTTCGTCGCGGCGGTTCTGGTCGATCACGCGGGTCACGATCGGTGTGCGGCCCGGCGGCAGTTCGTCGATCACCGAGACTTCGAGGTCGGCGTAATAGGTCATCGCCAGCGTGCGCGGAATCGGCGTGGCTGACATCATCAGTTGATGCGGCACGATCTGCGTCGGGTCGATGCCATCGCTCAATCCGAGTCCCTTGTTGCGCAGCGTCAGGCGTTGACCGACGCCGAAGCGGTGCTGCTCGTCGACGATCACCAGCCCGAGTCTGGCAAACACGACATCGTCCTGAATCAGCGCGTGGGTGCCGATGATCAGTTGTGCCGCACCGGATTCGATGCGCTGCTTGGCGTCGAGCTTGTCTTTTTTCTTCAGACTGCCAGTCAGCCACACGACCTCGATGCCGAGCGGTTCCATCCAGCCCGCGATCTTGCGGAAATGCTGGTCGGCCAGGATTTCGGTCGGCGCCATCAGCACTGCCTGGAAACCGCTGTCGATGGCCTGCGCTGCCGCCAGTGCCGCGACCACGGTCTTGCCGCTGCCGACGTCACCTTGCAGCAGGCGCTGCATCGGAAAGCCGGCCAGCAAGTCACGCCGCACCTCATCCAGCACGCGTTGCTGCGCGCCGGTCAGCGCAAACGGCAGGCCTTGCTGGAACGCCTGCGACAACGCACCGATCACCGGCAACGCCGCGGCACCCTTGGCGCGGCGTGCCACTTGCGCGCGTTTCAAGGATAACTGCTGGGCCAGCAACTCATCGAATTTCATGCGCACCCAGGCCGGATGCGAGCGGTCGGCGAGGGCGCCTTCGTCGGTCTCCGGCGGCGGGTTGTGCAGCAGGCGGACGGCGTCTTCAAACGGCATCAGGGAATACGTGTCCCGCAATGCCGGCGACAAGGTATCGCGCCAGGCGAGTCGCCCCAGCGCACTGGCAATCGCCTTGCGCAAATACGTTTGCGGCAAGCCTTCGCCGCTGGGATACACCGGCGTCAGCGCGACCGGCAAGGGCGCACCTTCCAGTACCATCTTGTAAATCGGGTGGACCATCTCCGGTCCGAAAAATCCATGCCGCAATTCCCCGCGTGCGCGGACCCGGTTGCCCTCGGCCATCTGCTTTAACTGGCTGCCATAAAAATTCAGGAAGCGCAGGGTGGCCTGACCGGTGTCATCGGCCAGGGTGACAACGAGCTGGCGGCGCGGTTTGTATTGCACTTCACAGGCGGTGACCAGTCCTTCGATCTGGACCGACTGGCCGCCCATGAACGAGGCATCGCGGATCGGCACGACAAAGGTTTCGTCTTCGTAGCGCATCGGCAGGTGCAGCACCAGATCCATGTCGGTGCGCAGTCCAAGTCGTGCCAGTTTGTCTTCGATTTTTTTGGCAGGCGTTTTGGCGGCAGCGCGGCTGGCAACGGTGGTTGCGGCAGGCTTTTGCAATGGAGCAGGTAGATCAGGCGTCAAAGAGTCGGCTCAGCGTAAAATGGCGGGTTGCTCGCCTGCGGTGATCGCAGGAAATCTCCGCAACCTTAGCAGTTCCCGACCCGATTCGAAACCACTTCCACGCATGTATTCACTTTCCGATTTTGATTTTGATCTTCCGCAAGCCCTGATCGCGCAGCATCCGCTGGTCCAGCGCAGTGCCTCACGTCTTTTGCATCTTGATGGCGACGCTCTGGTGGACCGTCATTTTACCGACCTGATTGACCTTCTCACACCCGGCGACCTGCTGGTGTTCAATGACACGCGCGTGCTGAAGGCACGCTTTTTCGGGCACAAGCACAGCGGCGGCAAAGTCGAGGTGCTGATCGAACGCGTGCTTGATGCACACACTGTCCATGCGCAAATCCGCTCGTCGAAGTCGCCAGTGGCCGGCAGTGTGGTGCGGCTTGCCGATGCATTCGATGTCACGGTCGGCCCGCGTGCCGGCGAATTTTTTACGCTGACGTTTCCGAGCGATGTGTTCGAACTGATCGAGACCTACGGCCGCCTGCCGCTGCCGCCGTACATCGACCATGCCGCCGATGCCTTCGACGAAACCCGCTACCAGACCGTCTATGCGCGCGAACCCGGCGCTGTCGCCGCGCCCACTGCCGGACTGCATTTCGATCAGGCGCTGCTGGATCAGCTGAGCGCACGCGGTATCCGTTTTGCCTTCGTCACGCTGCATGTCGGTGCCGGCACCTTCCAGCCGGTACGCACCGAAGTGCTGGCCGAACACGCGATGCACAGCGAGTGGTACACGCTGCCGGCGGCGACCGTCGATGCGGTGCGCGAAACCCGTGCCGCCGGACGCGACGTGGTCGCCGTTGGTACCACCAGCATGCGGGCACTGGAGTCCGCCTCGCAATCGGGCGAACTGGTCGCCGGCAGTGCCGATACCCGCCTGTTCATCACGCCCGGCTATCGCTTCAAGACCGTCACGCGACTGATCACCAATTTCCATTTACCCAAGTCGACCCTGCTGATGCTGGTCTCTGCCTTCGCCGGTTATGCGGCGATTCGTGCTGCGTATGCCCACGCGATTGCGCAGCAGTACCGGTTCTTCAGTTACGGCGACGCGATGTTCCTTACCTGTACCGATCATGATTGATTTCAAACTCCTGAAAACCGATGGCCATGCACGACGCGGCCAGATCACGCTCAACCATGGCGTGATCGAAACCCCGATATTCATGCCGGTCGGTACCTACGGCTCGGTCAAGGCGATGTCGCCGCTGGAGCTGCTGGAGATCAATGCCCAGGTTATCCTCGGCAATACCTTCCACCTGTGGCTGCGTCCCGGTATCGAGGTCATCGCCAAGTTTGGCGGGCTGCACAAGTTCATGGGCTGGGACAAACCCATCCTGACCGACTCCGGCGGTTTCCAGGTCTTCTCACTGGGCGCGATGCGCAAGATCAGCGAAGAGGGCGTCAAATTCTCGTCGCCGATCAATGGCGATAAATTGTTCCTGTCGCCGGAAATCTCGATGCAGATCCAGCGCGCCCTGAATTCGGACATCGTCATGCAGTTCGACGAATGCACGCCTTACGAAATCGACGGTCGTCCGGCTACCGATGCGGAAGCGGCAGCGTCGATGCGCATGTCGCTGCGCTGGGCCAGGCGTTCGCACAATGAATTCGTCGACGGCGAGAACCCCAACGCGCTGTTCGGCATCGTTCAGGGCGGCATGTTCGAGCACCTGCGTGACGAGTCGCTGGCCGGTCTCAATGAAATCGATTTTGGCGGCATCGCCATCGGCGGCCTGTCGGTGGGTGAGCCGAAGGAAGACATGATGCGGGTACTGGCACACGTTGGCCCGAAACTGCCGGCCAACAAGCCGCATTACCTGATGGGCGTCGGCACGCCGGAAGACCTGGTCGCCGGCGTGGCCAACGGCATCGACATGTTCGATTGCGTCATGCCTACCCGCAATGCGCGCAATGGCTGGCTGTTCACGCGCTTCGGCGACATCAAGATCCGCAACGCCAAGCACAAGGACGATACCCGTCCGCTGGACGAGACCTGCAGCTGCTACGCCTGCCGCAATTTCTCGCGCGCTTACCTGCATCACCTGCAGCGCACCGGCGAAATCCTCGGTGCGCGGATGAACACGGTCCACAACCTGCACTACTACCTGCAACTGATGCAGTACATGCGCGATGCGATCGACGCGGGCACCTTTCAGGCCTTCGTTGCGCAATTTCACGCCGGGCGTGCACGCGGCACCTGAAGCGTGCGGCCCCGATGCTAGAATGCCGTTCAATTTATCAATCCTCTGGAGTTCACCTTGTTCATTACCAACGCTTACGCGCAAAGCCCGCTGGACGGCCTCGGCCTGAGCAGCAACCTGACCAGCTTCCTGCCGATCATCCTGATGTTCGTGGTGCTGTATTTCCTGATGATTCGTCCACAGATGAAGCGTCAGAAAGAACAGAAATCGATGATGGACGCTCTGGCCAAGAACGATGAAGTCGTGACCTCCGGCGGCATCCTCGGCAAGATCACCAAAGTCTCCGAAGCGTATGTCACCGTCGAAATCGCCAACGGTACCGAAATCATGGTCCAGAAAGCAGCGATTACCACGCTGCTGCCAAAAGGCACCATCAAGGCGATGTAAGCAGGTTCGCAACGGCGCCTTCAACGGCGCCGTTTGCACGCCCACCTGGCATTCCCCGGCGCATGCCGCCCACTCTCGAACGCAGTCGAACGCATAACCATGAATCGCTATCCTCTCTGGAAATACATCATCATCGTGGTCGCGCTGGTTTTCGGCGTGATCTACACGGTGCCGAACTTCTTCGGTGAATCACCGGCCGTACAAATCAGCAGCGGCAAGGCCACCGTCAAGCTCGAAGCCGGTGTGCTCGCGCGCGTCCAGGACGTGCTGCAAAAAGGCGGCCTGCCATCGACCGGCCTGTACTACGAAGTCAATGGCGCGCATGGCTCGGTGCGGGCCCGCTTCAAGGACCCCGACACCCAGTTCAAGGCCAAGGCACTGCTGGAAAAGGAACTCAACACCGATCCGACTGACCCGACCTACCTGGTCGCCTTCAACCTGCTGCACAACACGCCGCAATGGCTGCAAAGCCTGCATGCGTTCCCGATGTATCTCGGGCTCGACCTGCGCGGTGGCGTGCATTTCCTGTTGCAGGTCGATACCCGCGCGGTGCTGACCAAGCGCCTGCAGGGATTGCAGAGTGGCGTGCGCAGCCTGCTGCGCGACAAGGGCATCCGCCATGCCGGCATCAGCCGCAATGGTAACGCCATCGAAGTGCTGTATCGCGATGTCGACTCACGTGAAAAATCCAGGGAAATCCTGGCGTCGCAATTGCCGGACATCCTGCTCACGGATGGCGTCGAGGGCACCGACCCGAAGCTGGTCATCACGCTGAAAGAAGCCGCATTGAAAACCGCGCAGGACGATGCGGTCAACCAGAACATCGCCACCCTCGGCCGTCGCGTGAATGAACTGGGCGTAGCCGAACCGATCATTCAGCGCCAGGGTGCCGACCGCATCGTGGTGCAATTGCCGGGTGTGCAGGACGTCAGCCGGGCCAAGGACATCATCGGCCGCCAGGCCACGCTGGAAGTGCGCATGGTCGACGAATCGATCAGTCGCGGCACCGAAGAAACTGCCGCCATCCCGTTCAATTCCGAGCTGTTCAAGGTCGGCAAGGGCGTGCCCGTGGTGCTGTACAAAGATCCGATCATCACCGGTGACTATATTTCCAGCGCCAGCGCCAGCTTCGACCAGAACCAGCAACCAGCGGTCGGGATCGACCTCAATGGTGACGGTGGTCGCAAGATGCGCGACGCCACCCGCGACCGGGTCGGCAAGTCGATGGCCATCGTCCTGTTTGAAAAAGGCAAGGGCGAAGTCCTGACCGTGGCTACCATTCGCGATGAACTCGGCGCGCGCTTCCAGATTACCGGCATGGGTTCGCCCGAAGCTGCCGGCGACCTGTCACTGCTGTTGCGCGCCGGTTCGCTGGCCGCACCGATGGACTTTGTCGAAGAACGCACGATCGGGCCGCAACTCGGGGCCGAGAACATCGCCAAAGGTTTCCATTCGACCCAGTACGGTTTTGCCGCGATCGCAGTGTTCATGATCATTTATTACATGCTGTTCGGCGTCTTCAGCGTGGTGGCCTTGTCGGTCAACCTGTTGCTGCTGGTCGCGATGCTGTCGACGCTGCAAGCCACACTGACGCTGCCGGGCATTGCCGCCATCGCCCTGACGCTGGGTATGGCGATCGATGCCAACGTGCTGATCAATGAGCGTATTCGTGAAGAACTTCGCGCCGGCAACTCGCCGCAGGCGGCCATCACGATCGGTTTCGATCGGGCCTGGGCCACCATCATCGACTCGAACGTGACGACCATGATCGCCGGACTGGCCTTGCTGATTTTTGGTTCCGGTCCGATCCGCGGGTTCGCTGTGGTGCATTGCCTGGGCATCATGACCTCGATCTTCTCGTCCGTGTTCGTCTCGCGCGGGCTGGCCAACCTCTGGTACGGTCGTCGCAAAAAACTCACCAGCCTGTCGATCGGCCAGATCTGGAAGCCGACCCCAGAAAAGAAGGAGCTGTAATGGAATTATTCCGCATCAAGAAAACCATTCCGTTCATGCGGCATGCGTTGGTTTTCAACGCGATCTCGGCATTGACGTTTGTCGCTGCCGTGTTCTTCCTGTTCTATAACGGCCTGCATTTTTCGATCGAGTTCAAGGGCGGCACGCTGATCGAAGTGTCGTACAAGAATCCGGCCAATATCGAAGATATCCGCAAGACCGTTGAAGGCCTCGGTTATACCGACAACCAGATCCAGAACTTCGGCACGGCGCAGGATGTGATGATCCGCTTGCCGGCGCAAAAGGGTGTCAATACGGCGCAGCAAAGCGGCAAGGTGCTGGAAGCGCTGAAAGCACGGGATGCTACCGTCGAGCTGCGCCGCGTCGAGTATGTCGGACCGCAGGTGGGTGAGGAACTGGCGCAGAACGGCCTGACCGCGCTGGGCATGGTGATCCTCGGGATCATGATTTACCTGGCGATCCGGTTCGAGTGGAAATACGCCGTCTCGGCGATCATCGCCAACCTGCATGACGTGATCATCATCCTGGGCTTCTTTGCGTTCTTCCAGTGGGAGTTTTCACTGACGGTGCTGGCAGCCGTGCTGGCCGTACTGGGGTATTCGGTGAATGAATCGGTGGTGGTGTTTGACCGTATCCGTGAAAACTTCCGTTCGCAGCGCAAGACCTCGGTAGTCGAGGTCATCGACAGCGCGATCACCAGCACGATCTCGCGTACCGTCATCACGCACGGCTCGACCCAGTTGATGGTGCTGTCGATGCTGGTATTTGGCGGTCCGTCGCTGCACTACTTTGCGGTGGCGCTGACGATTGGTATTTGTTTCGGTATTTATTCGTCGGTGTTCGTGGCGGCTGCGGTCGCCATGTGGCTCGGTATCAAGCGCGAAGACCTGATCAAGCCGATCAAGGAAAAAGATGAAACGGGTGGCGCGGTGGTCTGACCGCGCAACTTGCATGCAGCATGAAAAAATCCTCCGGGACCTTGCGGTTCCGGAGGATTTTTTACGTGCGCTGGTTAGTTGGCAGGGTGCTATTGCGGCTGTGTTTCTTTGAACGAAGGCCGCTCGGCCACCTTGTCATACAGTTTTGCCAGATTGGCATAGTCAGTTCGCCAGTCGAGTTCGGGAAAGCGGAACAGCAGCCAGCCCAGCGTGCAGCACACCGCCACATCGGCCAGCGTGTACTGGTTGCCGTTACAAAACGCCGTCTCGGCCAGACCGGTCGACATCGCTTTCAATCCCGCGTGGACCTTCAGCCATTGCCGGTCTATCCAGTCCTGGCTTTGCCGGGCTTCCGGGCGCAGCAATTTTTCCAGCCGCACCAGTATCGCCGCATCGCAGACGCCATCGGCCAGCGCTTCCCAGCATTTGACCTCGGCACGCTCACGGCCCTGCGCCGGAATCAGCTTGCATACCGGCGTGAGCGTGTCGATGTATTCGACGATAACGCGCGAATCGAACATCGCACCGCCATCTTCCATCATCAGGCAAGGGACTTTGCCCAGCGGATTGCTGGCAAGGATGGTGCTGTCGGCAGCCCAGACATCCTCCAGCACCAGCGTGTAATCGAGCTTCTTTTCCGTCATGACGACACGGACTTTTCTAACGTAGGGACTGGTGGTGGAGCCGATGAGTTTCATGGTGACTTTGCGGGTGAATTTTGGCGGATTATAGCATCGGCTTTTTGGCCGGAAGAACGGGGTTGTCAATGGTGATGCAGGTTGGACTTTGTAGTCCAGGCGACAAAAATGGTGGAAGTTATCGCCTGGATGCCGGCACGTCAATCCGCGTCGCTGGGCGTCAATCAGCCTCGCGCATGGCGCCGCTTGTTCTCAACGATAGCAAGCCGAGAGTCTTGCTTTATGACGAAGTCGCACGCCACGGATGGTAAAATCCGGCCTTCCCATTTTTGTCAGCCGAGCGTCCATCATGCCTTTGTCCCCACTTTCCGCACTGTCCCCGCTCGATGGTCGCTACGCCACCAAAACCGATGCACTCCGCCCAATCCTGTCGGAAACCGGTTTCATGCATCACCGCGTGAAAGTCGAGATCTCATGGTTACAGGCGCTGGCGCAAGCTGGTTTCAGTGAAATCACGCCGTTCTCGCCAGCGGCCAGCGCCTTGCTCGACAAGCTCGCCAGCGACTTCAGCGAGACCGATGCCGCCCGTATCAAGGCCATCGAAGCGGTCACCAACCACGATGTGAAAGCGGTCGAATACTGGCTCAAGGAGCAGGTCAAGGATGTGCCGGAACTGGTCACGGCGTCCGAATTCATTCACTTTGCCTGCACCTCGGAAGACATCAACAATACCTCGCACGGCATGATGCTCAAGGCCGCGCGCAATGAAGTGGTGTTGCCTGCGCTGCAGGCAGTGATCGCCAAATTGACCGAGTTGGCACATCAGAATGCGGCGCTGCCGATGCTCTCGCGCACCCACGGCCAGCCCGCCAGCCCGACCACGCTCGGCAAGGAAATCGCCAATGTCGTGGCCCGTCTGCGTCGCGCGGAACAGCGCATTGCTGCGGTCGAGATCCTGGGCAAGATGAATGGTGCGGTCGGTAACTACAATGCGCATCTGTCGGCCTATCCGGATTTTGACTGGGAAAACTTTTCGCGCAACGTCATCGAGCAGCGCCTCGGCCTGACGTACAACCCGTACACGATCCAGATCGAACCGCACGACTACATGGCCGAACTGTTCGATGCCATTAGCCGTACCAACACCATCCTGCTGGACCTGAATCGCGACCTGTGGGGCTACATTTCGGTCGGCTACTTCAAGCAGCGCCTGAAAGCCGGCGAGATCGGTTCGTCGACGATGCCGCACAAGGTCAATCCGATCGATTTCGAAAACTCCGAAGGCAACCTTGGCCTGGCCAATGCGATGCTGAAACACATGTCGGAAAAACTGCCGATCTCGCGCTTCCAGCGCGACCTGACCGATTCGACCGTACTGCGCAATATCGGTGTCGCATTCGGCTACACGATACTGGCCTACGACAGCTGCCTGCGCGGACTGAACAAGCTGGAAGTCAATCCGGCACGGCTGGCCGAAGATCTGGAAGCCACCTGGGAAGTGCTGGCCGAGCCGGTGCAGACCGTGATGCGGCGCTATGCGGTCGAGAATGCGTATGAGCAGTTGAAGGAGCTCACGCGCGGCAAGGGTATTTCGAAGGACGCGCTGCGCGAGTTCATCATCGGGCTGGCGATTCCGCAGGAGGCGAAAGAGCTGTTGCTGGCAATGACGCCGTCGAATTACATCGGGATTGCAGAGAAATTGGCGAGGGAAGTTTAATCGTTGTAGTGTCGCCGGCGCTTGGTTTCCGGCTGAACTTCGGTAACGTCAAACAGATGTTTGCCGGCGTGGTCCGTGACGGGCCACGCCTGTGCGGTCAGTGTCCGGTGTGCGGATCCATTACCGGCTGAGGGTATTTACTTTCTGATTTAACCACCAATGTCACGGCTACTATCGCCATCTTTCGAGAATTGGTCGAGTATCCTCGCTTCCTCTGCTCGGAATTGCGACTCCGAGATCTGATGATTATTGTATTGATCAAGGACCCGATTTTGATAATTCATGAGATTTTGGCGAATAGTATCGTCCGGCGCATTCGCAATCGCGGAATTCACGCTATCCATCAAAGAAGTGGTTGATGTTGACGACGAGCTTGTATCAGGCTTTGTTGCAGTTGGGTCGCCGTCAGGCTTGTCTTGCTTCTTTGGGGGTGGTGGATCGTTATCGGTGTGGGTTTTTTTGCCTGGTGGTATTTTGGGTGCGCTCATGATTTTTCTCCTGAATTGTGCCAGTGGTATGAAGGTGTTCTAACAGCGAACATTAATTGGGTGGCAAGGTAGTGTCCTGCGTTCCAAAATTATCAAACCCTCGCAGCAGCATCCGGTATCGCAATCAGACTTTAACCACCATCAGGTGACCGCCGCCTCACCCAGCGGAACCGTAATGATTCCCCCCCCCAAACAAACGTCCCCCTGATACAGCACCGCCGACTGTCCCGGTGTCACAGCCCACTGATGCGCTGTAAATCCCACCTGCATCCGTTGCACGTCCAGCATCGCCAACGCGCAATCAACATCCGCTTGCCGATAGCGCGTCTTGGCAGTCAGCGCGCCATCACCCGGTGCGTCACCCGCGATCCAGCTCAACTGCGACGCCTCCAGCCCCGACGACAGCAGCCACGGATGGTCATGCCCCTGCACCACATACAAAATATTGTTCGTCATGTCCTTGCGGGCGACATACCAGGCGTCGCTGTTGCCATCGACATTCTGGTGGGCTTTCTTGCCGCCGATACCAATGCCCTTGCGCTGGCCCAGCGTATAAAAACTCAGGCCCACGTGCTCGCCGACGATATCGCCTTCCGGTGTTTTCATTGGCCCTGGCTGGTATGACAGGTAGCCGTTCAGGAATTCGCGGAAAGGGCGCTCTCCGATGAAGCAGATGCCGGTCGAATCCTTTTTGGTCGCGTTCGGCAAGCCCAGCTGTTCGGCAATTTTGCGGACCTCGGTCTTGCGAATCTCGCCGAGCGGGAACAGCGTCTTTGACAGCTGCGCCTGGTTCAGGCGATGCAGGAAGTAGCTCTGGTCCTTGGTGTGATCGATCGCTTTGAGCAATTCAAAGCGACCTTCTGCGCTGGCGGACGGGCGTACGCGGGCGTAATGACCGGTGGCGATCAGGTCGGCACCGAGATGCATCGCATGGTCGAGAAATGCCTTGAACTTGATCTCGGCGTTGCACAGCACATCCGGATTCGGCGTACGGCCGGCCTGGTATTCGCGCAGGAATTCGGCAAACACCCGGTCCTTGTACTCAGCCGCAAAATTGACGGCTTCGATATCGATGCCCAGGACGTCAGCCACGCTGACCGCGTCGATCCAGTCCTGGCGGGTCGAGCAATACTCGGAATCGTCGTCGTCTTCCCAGTTTTTCATGAACAGGCCGATCACTTCATAGCCCTGTTCTTTGAGCAACGCGGCCGAGACCGAGGAGTCGACGCCGCCGGACAAGCCGATCACTACTTTTTTCTTACCCATTCAGTTCTCCGAAAATCGAGGGAGCACTGTACAGCAATGACAGCGGTATGCGCTTGCCTGCCAGATAATCATCGACGCAGCGCAGCACGATATCGCTGCGATGCAGGTCGCGGGTGGCAACCAGTTCGTCATAAGTCATCCATAGCGTACGGATGATGCCGTGATCCAGCGGCTGGTCATAGGACGCCCCGACGTCCCCGCAGAAGGTAAAGCGCAAGTAGGTGACATCGATATTGGTGCGTACCGACAGGTAGCGCGCCATGTAAAAGCCCACCAGAGCGGTGGGCGTGAAATCGTGGGCGGTTTCTTCGAGGGTCTCTCTTACTACAGCCTGCGCGAGGGATTCGTGCTGGTCGAGATGGCCGGCCGGCTGGTTGAAGCGGATGCCGTCGCTGGTCTCTTCTTCGACCATCAGGAACTGGCCATTGCGCTCAATAATTGCAGCGACAGTCACGGATGGTTTCCAGATATCGGACATAGGTCTTCCCTTCAAAGTGGCAACATTCTACCGTGCGGCAAAAGCCTGTTGGTGCCTGATCCGGTTAACTTATGGTTTTGCATGGAGGTATGTTGCTTATACGGAATTCCAGCGGGTTTATTCGCGCACAAGTTTTTTTTAGCAAGCATTTGGCGATTCATGAAAAAAACGGCAGAATCAGCTACCTTTTTTGCAAGTCCGTGCCGGCGAATCGTTGAGCACAGATTTTTTCAGGCGGTATTGTCCGGCGCTGGTCTTCCATCGGTCACAGCGTTTTTAGCAAGGAAAAACAGCAGAGGTTGAATTTTCTTCGGCTGGGTTATCCTGCAACTCAAATTCAGTTAGTTAATTTCTTTGGAGAAGCTCATGAGAATCGGCATACCCGCCGAAACGCGGCAGGGAGAAACCCGCGTTGCCGCCACCCCCGAGACCGTCAAGAAATTGATCGCCGCCAAACATACCGTCGTCGTGCAAGCTGGCGCCGGTATCAATGCCAGCGTCACCGATGACGCCTACCTGACCGCTGGCGCTACCATCGGCACCGCCGTTGATGCGTTCGCGGCCGAGATGGTCCTGAAAGTGCGTGCGCCATCTGCCACCGAACTGCCGTTGCTCAAGACCGGCACGGTCGTCATCGGCATGCTCAATCCGTTCGATGCCGACAACACCGCCGCCATGGCTGCGCACGGACTGGTCGCCTTCGCGCTCGAAGCCGCGCCGCGCATCACGCGCGCGCAATCGATGGATGTGCTGTCCTCGCAGGCCAACATCGCCGGTTACAAGGCCGTGCTGCTGGCTGCCAATACGTATCAGCGTTTCATGCCGATGTTGATGACGGCGGCCGGTACCGTCAAGGCCGCACGCATGCTGATCATGGGGGTCGGTGTTGCCGGCCTGCAGGCAATCGCGACTGCGAAGCGCCTTGGTGCGGTGATCGAAGCGTCCGATGTGCGGCCTCCCGTCAAGGAACAGGTCGAGTCGCTCGGCGCGAAATTCCTGGATGTGCCGTACATCACCGATGAAGAAAGAGAAATCGCCCAAGGTGCCGGCGGTTACGCCCGCGCGATGCCGCCCGACTGGATGCGCCGTCAGGCCGAACTGGTCCACGAGCGCGCCAAGCTGGCCGACATCATCATCACGACGGCACTGATCCCCGGCCGCAAGGCGCCGATCCTGATCAGCGAAGACACCGTGAAAGCCATGAAGCCGGGTTCGGTCATCGTCGACATGGCCGTCGAGCAGGGCGGCAATTGCCCCCTGTCCGAACTCGGCAAGACCGTCACGAAATACGGCGTGCACATCATCGGCGAGCCGAATCTGGCCACGCTGCTGGCGGCCGACGCATCGGCACTGTATGCGCGCAACGTGCTCGATTTCCTCAAGCTCATCGTCGACCCGGACGGCGCGCTGGCCATCAACCGTGACGACGAGATTGTCGCTGCCACGCTGCTGTGTGCCGGTGGCGAAGTGCTGCGCAAATAAACCGTGCGTCAATAAACCAACAAGAATCGAGGACACCATGGAAGTCAGTCACACCATCATCAACCTGATCATTTTCGTACTGGCGATTTACGTCGGCTACCACGTGGTCTGGACCGTCACCCCGGCGTTGCATACGCCACTGATGGCCGTCACCAATGCGATCTCGGCCATCATCATCGTCGGTGCCATGCTCGCCGCTGGCCTCACCGAAGGTCGTCTCGGCCAGGTCATGGGCACCCTGGCCGTGGCATTGGCTGCGGTCAATGTCTTCGGCGGATTCCTGGTCACCCAGCGCATGCTGGAGATGTTCAAGAAGAAAGAACCGAAGGCCGCCAAGGTCGTCGCGGAAGGAAAGCAGCCATGAGCATGAACCTCGTTACATTGCTGTACCTGATTGCATCGGTCTGCTTCATTCAGGCATTGAAAGGCCTGTCGCATCCGTCGACGGCGCGGCGCGGCAATGCCTTCGGCATGGGCGGCATGGCGCTGGCGATCGTTACCACCATTGCACTGATCATCAAACTGAAATCCGAAGCCATGGGCGCACCGCTCGGCTACGGCCTCGTGATCCTCGGCGTGGTGGTTGGTGGCGGCATTGGTGCCTACCTGGCACGCACTGTCGAGATGACGAAGATGCCGGAACTGGTCGCCGCGATGCATTCGCTGATCGGCCTTGCGGCGGTCTGTATTGCGGTCGCTGCCGTCTCGGAGCCATGGGCCTTCAACATCGCTGCGCATGACATCGCGATTCCGTTCGGCAATCGCCTCGAACTGTTCATCGGCACCTTCGTTGGTGCGATCACGTTCTCGGGGTCGGTCATTGCATTCGGCAAACTGTCGGGGAAATACAAGTTCCGTTTGTTCCAGGGACAACCGGTCAGCTTCCAGGGGCAGCATTTCCTGAATCTGGCGCTGGCGATTCTGATGGTCGGCTTCGGGCTGATCTTCTGCTTCGCACCAGGCATCGAACCGGCCTGGACCGCGTTCGTGCTGATGGCGATCATCGCCTTCGTACTGGGTGTGCTGATCATCATCCCGATTGGTGGCGCCGACATGCCGGTCGTGGTGTCGATGCTCAACAGTTATTCGGGCTGGGCCGCGGCCGGGATTGGTTTTTCGCTCAACAATTCGATGCTGATCATTGCCGGTTCGCTGGTCGGTTCGAGCGGTGCGATCCTGTCGTACATCATGTGCAAGGCGATGAACCGCTCGTTCTTCAACGTGATTCTTGGCGGCTTCGGTGGCGATCCGACGGTGGCCGTGGCAGGTGGTGCGCAGGCGGCGCGGCCGGTCAAATCCGGTTCGGCCGATGACGCCGCTTTCCTGATGAGCAATGCCGAAACCGTCATCATCGTTCCGGGCTATGGCCTGGCGGTGGCGCGGGCGCAGCATGCACTCAAGGAGCTGACCGAAAAGCTGACCCACAAGGGTGTGATCGTGAAATACGCGATCCATCCGGTGGCGGGACGGATGCCAGGCCACATGAACGTGTTGCTGGCCGAAGCCGAAGTGCCGTACGACCAGGTCTTCGAGATGGAAGACATCAATGGCGAATTCGCGCAAGCCGACGTGGTGCTGGTGCTGGGTGCGAACGACGTGGTCAACCCGGCAGCAAAAGATCCGACATCGTCGATTGCGGGCATGCCGATTCTTGAGGTCTACAAGGCCAAGACGGTCATCGTCAACAAGCGGTCGATGGCCTCGGGTTACGCCGGCCTGGACAATGAATTGTTCTACATGGACAAGACGATGATGGTGTTCGGCGATGCCAAGAAGGTCATTGAAGAGATGGTGAAGGCGGTCGAGTAATCGATGCCATAGCGCGATGGCGCTTCAACTAAAAAACCCGTCATGGCCGGTTGCGGCATGACGGGTTTTTTTACGCCCCGGAATCGAATCCGGCGAGCCGGACGGCAACTATTACGTGCGCTGTCCGAACATCATCTGCTCGGCCAGTATCCGGCGCACCGGCGGAATTGCATCCAGCAGTCCCAGCGACAAGCCCAGCACACTCTGTGACAGGGCGCCATCGGGCGCGCTGGAAAACACCCGCGCCATCGCATCCGTGACCCGGATTACGATGTCTCTATCCTTGCTGCGCTCTTTGGCAAAACTGGCCAGTGCAGCCGGGTTGGCCTTCTGCGCCAGTAACCGCGCCAGCACCTTCGCATCGCGCAAGCCGAGATTCAAGCCCTGTCCTGCCACCGGATGCAGCGTCTGCGCGGCATTGCCGATGGCGACCGTACGCGCGGTGGGCGTGACATGGGCGTTGAGCCCAAGCGGATAGGCGTAGCGTTGTGCGACGCCGAGGAATTGTCCGACCCGCGTGCCGAATGCGTTCCCGAGAGCATCCAGGAACGCCGCGTCATCCAGTGCCATCAACTGCGTGGCAGTATCCGTTTGCGTACACCAGACCACCGCATAGCCACCATCCTGCGGCAGCAAGGCGAGCGGGCCTTCGGCAGTAAAGCGCTCGTAGGCGCGCTGCATCAGCGGGTTGCTGGTGGTGACATGGGTCACGATTGCGCTCTGCTGATAATCCCGATGCAGCGCGCGTGCCGGTTGCCGGGCGAAGACGCCGCCTTCGGCCTGGATCAGCACCGCGGCACGGCAACAGCTGCCGTCGGCGAGGCGCAGCGTGACCCCTTCGGCAGTGTCGTCAGCGGCAGTGATCTGGCACGGCCGTCTTACCTCGACGGCCATCCGGGCAACCGCATCCGAGAGGGCACTCACCAGTGCGCCATACCGTGTCACGTATCCCAGCGCCGGAACGCCATAGTCGGCCCGATCGATCAGCGTGCGGCCGAAGTGGCCGCGTCGCGATACATGGATCTGGTCGATGGCTTGCGCCGGTATCGGCCAGGCACCGACCTGGTCGAGAATCTGGCGGCTGCCGTAGGACAGGGCGATCGAGCGCGGATCGCTGCGCGACTGTTCGGCGGTCCTGGCGTCGAGCAGCAGGATGCGCGATGGCGCGACGCCACGCTGCACCAGCAGCCCGGCCAGCGTCAGTCCGACCGGTCCTGCGCCGCAGATCGCGATATCGATATCCGTGCTTGTTTGCGTAGTCATTCGATTCGTCCCCGGTTCACCCGCCGCGCATTGCGGCTTCGATGTCGGCGATGGTTTTTGGTGCCGCCAGGCTCATGACATCGGCACCGTTCGCTGTCACCAGCACATCGTCTTCGATGCGGATGCCGATGTTCCAGTATTGCTCCGGCACGCCGGCTGACGGCCGCACATAAATGCCCGGCTCGACGGTGAGCGTCATGCCCGGCCGCAGGATGCGCCAGGGCTTTTCGCCGCCGGCAGTGGGTGCCTCGCCGACTTCGCGATAGTCGCCGACGTCATGCACGTCCATGCCGATCCAGTGACCAGTGCGATGCATGTAAAACTGGCGGTAGTCGCCGTTGGTGATCACATCATCGAGCTTGCCCACCTTGTTGGCATCGAGCAGGCCGGTATCCAGCATGCCCTGCGACAGTACCCGTACGGCGGCATCATGACCATCCATGAAGCGCTGGCCGGGCCGGATTTCGGCAATCGCTGCGGCTTGCGCTGCGAGCACCAGTTCGTACAGCCGGGCCTGCGCCGGCGAGAAGCGCCCGCTGGCCGGGAATGTACGGGTAATGTCGGAGGCGTAACCATCGAGCTCGCAACCCGCATCGATCAGCACCAGGTCATCGGCCTGCAGGATCGCGGCACCGGCGCGGTAATGCAGCACGCAGGCATTTGCGCCGGTAGCGACGATCGAGGTGTAGGCCGGAAAATCCGAGCCGTGGCGGCGGAATTCATGCAGCAGTTCGGCGTCGATTTCATACTCGCGCAAACCCGGCCTGGCCATGGCCATCGCGCGCGCATGCGCGACACCGGAGACCTCGGCGGCGCGGCGCATGATGGCGATTTCGGTATCGTCCTTGGTCAGGCGCATTTCGTTGAGCAGACCGCTGATATCGTGGGCAGTCGAGGGCGCCGCGATGCCGGCGCGCGATTGCGTGCGGACCTTGGCCAGCCAGCGTTGCACCTGCGCGTCCAGCGCGGCATGACTGCCCAGCGCATAAAACAGTGCAGGCTGGTCGGCCAGCAGTTTTGGCAGAATCGCATCGAGGGCATCGATCGGAAACGCCGCATCGAAACCAAAGGCCACACGCGCGCCGTCGGGACCATGACGAAAGCCTTCCCAGATTTCGCGTTCGGTATTTTTTTCCCGGCAAAAAAGGATGGACTGCGGATTTTTACCCGCCACCAGCACGATCACCGCCTCCGGTTCGCCAAAGCCGGACAGGTAGTAAAAGCTGCTGTCATGCCGGTACGGATATTCGACATCGCTGTTGCGATGGACTTCCGGCGCAGTCGCAATGATGGCGACGCCACCACCTTTGGCCTGCATCTGCGTCATCAGGCGGGCGCGGCGGGCGGCATAGGAAATCATGGTCGGTTGCTTTCTGAAAGTGGGCGGTTCAGCTGGGCCAGCCGTTCCGGTGTGCCGACGTCAGTCCAGTCACCCCGGTAGACTTCGCCGCCGATCTGGCCGCGCGCGGCATGCTCGCGCAGCAGTGGCGCCAGCCTGGCTGGCGCGCCGCTAACAATAGCATCGAACAGCTCGGGGCGATAAACGCCGATTCCCGAGAACGTGAAGCGCGGCTGGCCCTCGTTGGTGACCGAAAACGTCGTCAGGCCGAAGTCGCCGTCGGGCACGTGCGGCGGATTTTTGACCAGGTACAGCCAGGCCATATCGCGCTTGTCCGGCGGGTAGGGATTGCCCCACATGTCGGCGTCGACCAGTGCCGATTTGACTTGCTCGAAATCGAAGTGCGGGCAAAAAATATCGCCATTCACCACCACGAACGGTTCGCTCCCCAGCAGCACGCGTGCCTGCGCAATGCCGCCGGCGGTTTCCAGCGCGGTCGATTCTGCAGAATAGTGCAGCGTGGCGCCGAAGTGGCTGCCATCGCCCAGGGTGGCCTCGATCTGGGCGCCCAGATGGGCATGGTTGATGACGATTTCGGTGATGCCGGCACGGACCAGATTGAGGATGTGCCAGACGATCAGCGGACGGCCGCGGACCTTCAGCAGGGGTTTCGGGCAGGTATCGGTGAGCGGACGCATCCGCTCGCCGCGACCTGCAGCGAGGATCATGGCTTTCATGCTTGTCAGTTCCAGTGCAAAGAGGTCATCGGTCAGAAGGTATAGCCGACTGACGGTGCCTTGTCTTCCAGCGCATCGAGCAGCCGGATGAGCGGCGACAGGACCTTGTAGCGGCCCGCCACCTTGCGGGTGTATTGCATGACCAGTGGCAGGTCTTTCAGGTACGCATCCTTGCCGTCGCGATGATAGAGACGGGCAAAGATACCGAGAATTTTCAGGTGGCGTTGCAGGCCCATGAATTCGAAGTCGCGATAGAACGCATCGATATCCGGATTGACCGGCAAGCCGGCGCGGCGGGCCCGTTCCCAATACCGGATCGCCCAGTCCAGCACGATTTCTTCATCCCACTCGACATACGCATCCCGCAGCAGCGAGACCAGATCGTAGGTGATCGGGCCGTATACCGCATCCTGAAAGTCGAGAATGCCGGGATTGCCTTTTGGCAGAACCATCAAATTGCGGGCATGGTAATCACGATGTACATAGACCTGGGGTTGCGCCAGATTGTTCGCCAGCAGGGCCTCGAACACGCCGTTCAGTTCGGCTTCCTGGGCCGCGTCCAGGGTGACGCCGAGGTGCTTGTTGACATACCAGTCCGGAAACAGCATCAGCTCGCGGTGCAGCAGCTCGCGGTTGTACTCGGGCAGGATGCCGGGCTGGCTATGCACCTGCAGCAGGACCAGCGCATCGATGGCATCGAGGTACAGCGCATGGGCCGAGTCCGGTGCCAGCTGCTGCAAATAGGTGGTCGAGCCGAGGTCGCTGAGCAGCAAAAAACCCTGCTCGGTGTCCTGTGCCAGTACCTCGGGCACGGTCACGCCGGTGTCGCCAAACAGTTTGGCGACAGCGATGAAGGGACGGACATCTTCCAGCGGTGGTGGTGCATCCATGACGATGGCGGTGCCGCCGTCACTGGTATCAACCCGAAAGTAGCGCCGGAAACTGGCATCGGCCGAGGCCGGACGCAAGCTGTCCGGATTGACCGGCAGTGCAGGAAGGGAAGCGAGCCAATCTTTTAAATTGGTCAAACGAAGATCAAGTGGTGTATGCAAAGACATGAAGCGTCCCGGGGTTTCCGGTCGAGGTGGAATGAGTTCCCCTATAATAAGGGATTCAATTCAAAAAATCGCCTGCGACGGTGGTGACCATCCAAATTCATGATCCGGTTTTCTGTCCCGTCCTCGCCCTCGACCTCGTCATCGCCCCAGTCCTCGGCGCAGCGCCTGCTCCGTATCCTGACCGCCGTCGTCGCGGCAGCGACCTTGCCGAACTACGTGCTCGCGCAATCCGCGCCCCCGCCCCGGCCCGCCAAAGTCAACGATCGTGAAGCACCCGCCGAAGTCAGCGCCGAAAAAATGACCGGTCGGCCCGATCGTGAACTGGAACTCGACAGCAAGGTCGAGATCGTCCGCGGCACGACCACCGTCACGTCCGACCATGCCAAATACCGCATCGTCGAAGATGAAATCGAAGCCACCGGCAATGTCCGCATGAAGCGCATCGACGACATCTATACCGGCGACAAGCTCAAGCTCAACATGGATGCCGGTGAAGGTTTCGTCACCAATCCGACTTACCGGCTTGAGCGCAACAATGGCCAGGGCAAGGCAACCCGCATCGATTTTGAATCCGAAGATCGCGCGACCGTGGTCGATGGGACGTACAGCACCTGCGAAGGGCCGAACCCCGACTGGTATCTGAAGTCCGGCACGCTCAATCTCGATACCGCGCGCGATATCGGCCTGGCCAAAAGTACTGTGGTGTATTTCAAGGGCGTGCCGATCCTGGCGGCGCCGGCGATGTCGTTTCCGTTGTCGGACGCGCGCAAGTCGGGCGTATTGCCACCGACCATCGGCGCCACCAACCGCGGCGGGCTCGAAGTCACGGTGCCGTACTACTTCAATATCGCGCCCAATCGCGACCTGACGCTGTATCCCAAAGTCATTGCACAGCGCGGCCTGCAGCTTGGTGCGTGGGCACGGTATCTCGATCCGATGTACGCCGGCGAGACCAAGATCGAAGGCCTGCTCAAGGACAAGCTGACCGGTACCGACCGCTGGGCGCTGTCGTCGATCCACACGCAAACACTGCGACCGGGACTGACGCTGAACTGGAATATCAATGCAGCCTCCGATGATGATTACCCGACCGATTTTTCGCGCACGCTGACTACGGCTACCCAGCGCCTGTTGCTGCGCGACCTGAGCCTGACCTATGGCGCTGCGTACTGGAGTGCGACGGCGCGCACCACCAATTATCAGGTGCTGCAGGATCCGGTAGCACCGATCGCGCGGCCGTATGACCGCTTGCCGCAATTGACACTGACGACGGCGCGACCGGATGTCGCCGGCTTTGACCTCGCGGCCGATGCCGATCTGACCCGTTTCTGGCATCCGACCTTGCAGCGCGGCGACCGGCTGTTCGTCAATCCGAAGGTGTCGTATCCGATCATCGAACCCGGCTTCTTCATCACGCCCAAACTGGCGTTCCACGCCACCCGCTACCAGCTTGACAACACGGTCACTGGTGTCAACGGGGCACCGTCACGCGCTTTGCCGACCGCATCGCTCGATGGCGGCATGGTGTTCGAACGCGATACCAGCCTGCTGGGCAAGGCCTTGACGCAGACACTGGAACCGCGCCTGTTCTATGTCTACACGCCGTACCGCGACCAGTCGCTGTTGCCGAATTTCGACAGCGCGTTAGCTGACCTGAGTTTTACCCAGCTGTTCAGCGAAAACCGTTTCGTCGGCAATGACCGTATCAGCGACGCCAACCAGGTCACGGCGGCCGTCACGTCGCGCTTCCTGGAGGCGTCCGGCGAAGAACGGGCACGCATCGCCATCGGCCAGCGCTATTATTTTTCCGAACAGCGTGTCACGCTCGGTCCGCTTGCCAACGACAGCCGTTCCGATCTGCTGTTGTCGGCTAACGGGCGCCTGAACCAGGCGCTGTCGGCAGAAACCAATCTGCAATACAGCCAGACCCAGCACGTACTCAATCGCGCCAATATCGGCGTGCGCTACCAGCCGGCGCCGATGCGGGTGTTGAACCTGCAGTACCGGCAGGACTTGCCGAACAATCTCGAAAAGTCGTTCGACGTGTCGGGGCAGTGGCCGTTTGCACAAAGGTGGTACGGTGTGGGCCGGGTCAATTACTCGCTGACGACCAGCAAGGTTGCCGAAGGCTTGCTCGGGGTCGAATACAAGGCTGATTGCTGGGTCTTCCGTATCGTCGGCCAGCGTACGCCGACCTCGACGCTGCAGGCCACGTCGGCACTGTATTTCCAGCTTGAATTAAACGGTTTGTCCAAGCTCGGGTCGAACCCGTTGCAAGCCTTGCGCGCCAGTGTGCCGGGCTACCAGAACATCAATCAGTCGAATACCAACCGACCATGACCACGAATTTTTCCAGGACTACGGATCACACCATGCGACAAGTCATTGCACCTTTACACCTCCTGAAAATTGCTGTCGTCGTGCTCGGCGTCGCCTGCGGCGGCATGCAGCAAGCCAGCGCCCAGGTCAAGCTGGCCGACAAGCTTGCGCCGTCGTCCTTAACGGCAGCACCCCGCAAGGCCGAGCCGAGAGTGATCGATTCGATCGTCGCCGTGGTCAACACCGACGTCATTACCCGCCAGGAACTCGATGCCCGGGTTGCCTTGGTCGAGGCGCGCATGCGCCAGCAAGGCGCGGCGATGCCATTGCGCTCACTGCTGGAAAAACAGATTCTCGAACGGATGATCGTCGACCGCGCACAGCTGCAACTGGCAGCCGACAGCGGTATCAAGATCGATGACGTGATGCTGGATCGCGCCATGGCGCGCCTGGCCGAACAGAACAAATTATCGATGCAGGATTTCCGTAACCAGCTGGAGCGCGAAGGCACGCCGTACGCCCGCTTCCGTGAAGAAATCCGCGAAGAGATCACGATGCAGCGCATCCGTGAACGCGAAGTCGACAACAAGCTGCAGATCACCGAATCCGAAGTCGACAACTACATCGAAGCGCAAAAGAACGCGCCACAAAGCCAGCCTGAATACAATCTGGCCCAGATCCTGGTGCGCATTCCTGAAAACGCCTCGGCCGAGCAAATTGCCGCGCGCCGTGCCCGCGCCGATGAAGTCGCCCAGCAGTTGCGCAGCGGTGCCGATTTTGCCAAGCTGGCGGCGTCGTATTCCGACTCGATCGATGCACTCAAAGGCGGCGAACTGGGCTGGCGTACCACGGACCGGTTGCCGCAACTTTTTGTGGATGCCGTTGCGCAGCTAAACCAGGGTGACCTGTCGGCGGTGGTCAAGAGCGCCAGCGGTTTCCATATCCTGAAAGTAGTGGGCAAGCGCACCCAGAGCGTCCTCAAGGGAACCTCGACCGCTGCCGCACCGGCCGTCGAGCAAACCCACGCACGCCATATTCTGATCAAGGTCAATACGATCGTCACTTCTGCCGAAGCATTGCGCAAGCTAACCGACCTGAAGCAGCGTTTGGATAACAAGGCGGCCACGTTCGAGGAACTGGCCAAGCTGTATTCAAACGACCTGTCGGCTTCCAAGGGGGGCGATCTCGGCTGGATCTATCCGGGCGACACCGTGCCGGAATTCGAACGCGCCATGAATTTGCTGAAGCCGGGTGAGGTCAGCGCGCCGATCGAAACGCCGTTCGGCTATCACCTGATCCAAGTGATCGAACGCAAGAACCAGGACGTCTCGCAGGAACGTCAGCGCCTGACCGCCCGTCAGGCCATCCGCGAACGCAAGCTCGAAGAAGCGAGCCAGGATTGGGTGCGTCAATTGCGCGACCGCGCTTACGTTGAATATCGTCTGGAAGAAAAATAATGACGGCTGCCAGCAGCGCGACGGTGCGGCCAAGCATCGCCATCACCTGCGGCGAACCAGCCGGCATCGGTCCGGAAATCGCGTTGCGTGCAGCATGGGAACTACGTGATGAAATCAATTGCGTGCTGATCGGTGATGCGCCTTTTCTGGCCATCATTGCCGACCAGATCGATCCGGACATCGCCCTGGCTGCGGTGTCGCTACTGGCCGTACGCAATGACGGGTTGCCGAATTTTCCGGCCTCGCGCCTGGTCGTGCTGGATTGTCCGCTGGCCGAACACGTGGTGCCCGGCAAGCTCGATCCGCGTAACGGTCGCAGTGTGCTGCAGATGTTGGACATGGCCATCGAAGGCACCCGTGCCGGCTGGTTTGACGCGATGGTCACGGCGCCGCTGCAAAAGAGCACGATCAACGATGCCGGCGTGCCGTTCACCGGCCATACCGAATACCTCGCCGAAAAAACCGCTGCGCCGCATGTGGTCATGATGCTCGCCGCCAGCGGAGATCATCCGCTACGGGTGGCGTTGGCGACGATCCATCTGGCACTCAAGGATGTGCCGGCAGCGATCACTGCCGAGAGTCTCGGACAGACGCTGGATGTGCTGCAACACGACTTGCAAAGTCGCTTCGGGCTGGATCGCCCGCGCATCCTGGTGGCTGGCCTGAATCCGCATGCGGGCGAGGGCGGTTATCTCGGACGTGAAGAAATCGATATCCTGATTCCGGCGCTGCAGGCGGCCCGCGCGCGCGGCATCAATGTGGCCGGACCGTATCCGGCGGATACGCTGTTCCAGCCGAAGTACCTGAAAGACGCCGATTGCGTGCTGGCGATGTATCACGACCAGGGCTTGCCGGTGCTGAAGTTCGCCAGCTTTGGCCACGGCATCAACATCACGCTTGGCCTGCCGCTGATCCGCACGTCGGTGGATCACGGCACCGCGCTGGACCTCGCCGAACAGGGCGTCGGACATGCCGATCACGGCAGCATGGTCGAGGCGATCCGCATGGCGGCAAAGATGGTGGCGCATTCGACGGCATCCAGTACATGAAGCACAGCACATGAAATACAGCTTATGAAACACAGCTTATGAAACACAGCTTATGAAGCACAGCACATGAAACACATCGCCCGCAAACGCTTCGGCCAGAATTTCCTGACCGACAAGCAAGTCCTGCAAGACATTATCCAGACCATCGCTCCTGTATCCGGCGATACGATGGTCGAAATCGGCCCCGGCCTTGGCGCGATGACGCGCTTGCTGATGGACGATCTCGACCAGTTGCACGTCGTCGAGCTGGACCGCGACCTGGTCGTGCGCCTGCAAAAGACCTTCGACCAGAAAAAGCTGTTGATCCATTCCGGCGATGCGCTGCAATTCGATTTCGGCGTCCTGCCTGTGCCGGCCGGAAAAAAACTGCGGGTGGTGGGGAACCTGCCGTACAACATCTCCAGTCCGCTGCTGTTTCATCTGGCGAGTTTTACGGCACTGGTGCAAGACCAGCATTTCATGCTGCAAAAGGAGGTGGTTGAGCGGATGGTCGCGCCGCCCGGCGGCAAAAGTTATGGCCGGCTCTCGGTCATGCTGCAGTGGCGCTATGCGATGTCATTGCGCTTCATCGTGCCGCCGACAGCGTTTGATCCGCCACCACGGGTCGAATCGGCGATCGTGCGCATGATCCCGCTGGAAGCGCCACTGGCCTGCAATCAGCAAGCGCTCGAACAAGTCGTGCTCAAAGCGTTCTCGATGCGTCGCAAGGTATTGCGCAATTGCCTGGCCGGCATGTTCACCGAAAATCAACTGATCGATGCCGGTATCGACCCGACCTTGCGGCCAGAGACGGTATCGCTGGAGCAGTATGTTGGCTTGGCCAATCGCCTGCCGGTGGCTGTTTAGCCTTCCCGGTTCAACTGTCATTCCGGTGCATAAAAAAGCCGGCAAGCACTTCCTTGCGGAAGCCCTTGCCGGCTTTGTCATTCCTGATCCGGACGGCACGCAGCGCGTGCCAGTGAAGCCTTACCTGGTTGCCAGTGCGGAAGTACCGGTGATTTTGTACTCGCCAATGTTGCCGTAGTTGCTGTACCCGGTCGAGAGTGGATCGCCGCGACCAGCGCCCGACACTTTCAGGTAGTAGGTACCCTGGGCTGGCAAGCTCAGACTGAGCGACTTGGCCAGGGTGGTCGTGGCGGTTGTGCTGGTTGCGAGTACCTTACCAGTGACATCCAGCAGTTGCACTGCCACATCCAGGTCGCTGCCGAGCATCGAGCCGGACACTTTCAGGCTGACGGCACCGGCACCGGCCGTGAACTTGAACATGTCGATGTCGCCCGGAGTTTCGATCCGACCGAACCCACTCAG
Organism: Actimicrobium antarcticum; assembly: GCF_039536745.1. Lineage (NCBI taxonomy): Bacteria > Pseudomonadati > Pseudomonadota > Betaproteobacteria > Burkholderiales > Oxalobacteraceae > Actimicrobium > Actimicrobium antarcticum. The sequence continues at coordinate 49,590 of NZ_BAAAZE010000003.1, read as the reverse complement.
ATTGCTGAGGCCATTGGCGCTGGTGGCGATCAGGGCATCAGCGAGGGCGATCGTGTTGCCATGGTCGTCGGCACGTGGTTTCAGGCCAAGTTTTGCCATCGTGGCGTAGGTATCCTGCTTGTTGTTGGCGTTGCGGTACTCGCCTTTCGACCATTGCGTCAGGTTCTTGTAGTAGCCCACGCCCATGATCGGGGCCCAGCCGGTATCGCCCGCACCCTGGCCCGCGTAATACCCGGTCGATGGCAGCACGCCCTGATGGGTCAGTCCCAATGTGTGGCCGAGTTCATGGGCGATACACTCGCCGATGTATTTTTCGGTGTTCGCCAGATTGTTCGGGAAGCAGTACGACGTTACGCTACCAGCCACAAACGTCGTGAACGAATTCAGGTAGGCATAACCGCCAGCCGAAATGACGCGCGGCGTGATCAGCATTGTCGCGCCGAGCTTGCCGGCAGCGGCCACCGGTGGTTCGGTCGTCACATCGACATCGAAGGCAGCATAATCTTCTGCTACACGCAACATCACGCGCTGGATCACGAGCCGTTCGGAGGTGCTGAACGTGCTTGGCACTTTATCGGTATCAAAGGCCGGATCGGTCCCTTTGCCCAGGAAATTGAGGTACAGCACACGGCTCGAACCCGGCTTGCTGTGCAGCAGGAAGGTTTCCGACAACGGGAACGGGCTGGTGCCAGTGGTGGTTGCGATCGATGCGTTCACCGTCGTGGTTGCCATCGTGGTGCCATTGGCCTGACCTTTGACCAGTTCTTCATCGATATGCAGCACACGGCCCTTGCGGTCGAGGTGCACGCTATTGTCGGTCAGCAGCATTTGGCGGAATTCGGTGTTGCTCATGCCATACCACTGTGCGACTGCGTCGAGATGGCCACCCAGCGCAGCGATCGCGTCGCTACCAGATGAAAAGCCGTTCAGGGCAATCCGGGCAAACGGGGCATTGTCGGTGGCGCCGTTGGCGCTGGCGGGCACATAGTCAGCCGGCATTTCCATTTTTGCCATCGTGTCCTGGCTTAGGGTGGACGGTGCGGCTGCAGCATGGTCGTGGACTTCTGCGGTATCCACGGTGGCAGTTGCAATTTCAGTGGCGTTGGCGTTGACCAGAGTCGACTGGGCCAGCAGCATCGGATTGGCATTCCATGGATTGGATGCGGCGGTCGATGCGGCGTTCGTTGTGGCTGCGCTGGTAGTGCCGACAGGCGCAATGACCTGGTCGTTCGGCGTGGTGACAGTATAGATACCGAGTCCGGTGAAGGCGACGGTGATGGCGGCGATGAGTGTGCGGACAACTGGTTTCCGCGAAGCTGGCTGATTCATTGAATTCCCCTGTTATGGATAGAAAGTACGAACAAGGGGCTGGCGCGGTCGGGAAGATCATCGTCCTGTCATGGAACAGGGATCCCTCTTCTCGGCAACCCCGCTACCATGATCTTTTCAGATATTAGGCCGGAGGCTTTGCGTCCTTATCTTTCGATAAGTTTGCCCATGTGCAGATACTCTTCTTAATGTTTCCTTGCGTCAACTAAAAAATGTGAACTGAGTGAAACATTTTTTAATGGTATTAATTTTGGAAAAAAACATACAGAAATTCTGTTTTATTCGATTATTTTGATTTTATTTATGGTTAATTCATTTGATGGTGACGGTTGCTGATGAGGTACGTTGCAAAAATCGCGGATAAACCACGCGGTCTCTCCTCCATTTGGCGAGTGACGGTGTGACCATCCTCCGTTCAGGCGAATCGCCCGGCCACAAAAAAGCCGGCAAGCACATCCTTGTCGGAAGCGCTTGCCGGCTTTGTCGCTCTCCTTGGAAGTGACGCCAAGTTCGCGTGCCGTGTCTGGCATCACTATGTGAACGTCGGCCTTCAATCGTTCGCGACGGCCGTATACCTGGCTGGCATCAATGCTCAGTTCGCCAGTGCAGCGCTCCCTGTGATCTTGTACTCACCAAGATTGCCGTAGTTGCTGTACCCGGTAGCCTTTGGATCACCGCGGCCGGCACCAGTTACTTTCAAGTAATAAGTACTTTTGGCTGGCAAGTTCAGACTGAGCGTCTTGGTCAGCGTGGTGGTGGCGCTGGTACTGGCAGCCAGTACCCTGCCATTGCCATCCAGCAGTTGGACGGCAACGTCCAGATCGCTGCCAAGCATCGAGCCGGCCACGGTCAGGCTGACGGGTCCGGCGCCTGCTGCGAACTTGAACATATCGACGCTGCCTGGCGTTTCGATGCGACCAAAACCGCTCAGATTGTTCAGGCCATTGGCACTTCTCGATATCAATGCGTCGGCCTTGGCAATCGTGTCGCCATGGTCATCGGCACGTGGCAGCAACCCCAATTTGGCCATCGTCGCATACGGGTCCTGCTGGTTGTTGGCGTTCAGGTACTCGCCTTTCGACCATTGCGTCAGGTTCTTGTAATAGCCTACGCCCATGATCGGGGCCCAACCCGTATCGCCGGAGCCCTGACCGCTGTAGTAAGACGTTGACGGCGACACACCCTGATGGGTCAGGCCCAGCGTATGACCGAGCTCGTGCGAAACACATTCGGCAATGTATTTTTCGACATAGGCCAGATTATTCGGGTAGCAAAAGGATGAAGCGTTACCGGGCGTGAACGTCCTGAACGAATTCATGTACGTGTAGCCACCTGCATTGATCGAGCGCGGTGTGATTAATATCGTCGCGCCGATTTTGCCACTGACGTTCACGGGCGGCTCGGTCGTGACGTCGACATCGAAGGCTGAATAATCTTCCGCTACGCGCAACATCACGCGCTGGATCACCAGACGTTCGGCGGTACTGAAGGTCGACGGTACGCCATCCATGTCAAATGCCGGATAGCTACCTTGGCCTGTGAAGTCGAGGTATAGCACACGGGTCGAACCCGGCTTGCTGTGCAGCAGGAAAGTTTCCGATAGCGGAAACGGGCTGGCGCCGCCAGCTGCCGCCACCGATGTCGAGACAGTCGTGGTGGCCATCACAGATCCGTTCTTCAGGCCAACTGCGAGTTCTTGATCGATATGCAGTACACGGCCCTTGCGATCGATGTGTACGCTGCTGTCCGTAAGCAGCATCTGGCGGAATTCGGTATTGCTCATGCCGTACCACTGCGCCACCGCGTCGAGATGACCACCCAGTTGGGCGATCGCCGCGCTGCCGGATGAAAAGCCATTCAGTGCGATCCGGGCGAATGGGGCATTGCCGGTGACACCGGTAGCGCTGGCGGGCACAAAGTCCGCCGGCATTTCCATGGATGCCATCGTTTCCTGGCTGAGAGTTGACGGTGCTGCGGGGGCAAGCGGCATCTCCTGCGGGCTGACCGAATCGGCAGTGCCGGCGCTGACCAGCATCGATTGCGCCAGCAGCATCGGATGGGCATTCCATCGATTGCCTGTCGTAGCGGCCGTGGCAGTGGCGACCGGCGCAACTGTCTGGTTATTCGGGGTGGTGACGGCATCGATACCGAGGCCGGTGACTGCGAGGGTAGCGGTGGTGATCAGGGTGCGGACGACCACCTTCCGCGATACAGGTTGCTTCATTGAATTCCCTTGTAAGGATGAGATACAAACAAGGGGTTGGCGCGGACGAAGAAAGAATCATCCTGTCCATCTGGCAGGATCATTTTTTCATGCAGCCCCGCTACCGTGATCTTTGCAGACCGTAGGCCGGAGGCTTTGCGTCCCCATTTTTCAATGAGTTTGCCAATTAGCAAATAAATGACAGCGCGGTACTCAACACCAGTTAATCGTTGTTAACTTTGTCGTGCACTGGAAATGATCACCAGGCCCATGAAGAGGTAACGCTATTTCGTTGTCTTGTTTATCCCTGCTGTTGTACTGTTCCGGCGAACCCATGTCAGACGTGTTCTTGTCTATCGATGTCAGATAAGTGCGTGGCATGGCTTGAAAACATAGCCACTGTACTTTCTTTTGAGAAAATTGCAACACGACATCTAGTTGCCTGGCCAGATCATCTGGGCTGGCAACTGTTGGCAAATCACATCGGCTTGCGCTCAATGAGTTCGATTTTGTAGCCATCCGGATCTTGCACGAAGGCGATGACGGTGCTGCCGCCTTTGACAGGGCCGGCGTCGCGGGTGACTGTGCCGCCGCTTTGCTTGATCGCGGCGCAGGTCTGTGCAGCGTCTTCCACGGCGATCGCAATGTGGCCGTAGGCAGTGCCCTGGTCATAGCTCTCGACACCATAATTCCAGGTCAGTTCGAGTTCGGCATGTTCCGGGTTTTTGCCGTAACCGACAAAGGCGAGCGTGTATTTCTGGGATGGATTATCACTGGTACGCAACAGGGTCATGCCCATGACGTTGGTATAAAAATCAATCGAGCGTTGCAAGTTGCCGACGCGCAACATGGTGTGAAGTAGACGCAAAGCATTTCTCCGAAAAATAAAACTGCCGCAGGAGTGCGGCCAGCGGTGCATCAAAAGGCGGGCAAGGTCGCCGGAGCTTGTTGCCTTAAAGTTTTTCGTGCTACCTCGAACTCCGGAAAGATCGATTGCACGGTAGACCAGAATCGCGGGCCATGGTTCATTTCAAGCAAGTGTGATAACTCGTGAGCAACAACATAATCGATTAATGGCAATGAAAAATGGATCAATCGCCAGTTCAGCCGGATACGGCCATCGGCGGTACACGAGCCCCATTGGCGCGTCGCCGAGGACAGCGCATACGACTGGTAGCGCACACCCAGCTTGTCGGCGTACAGCGGCAGGCGTTCGCCAAAGATCCGTTTTGCTTCCAGTTGCAGCCACGCTTGCACACATTCCTTGCGCTGCTGTTCGCTGGCATCGACCGGCAGGCAAACCATCAGTTCTGCCAATTCCAGATTGCACGAAATGGTACTGCGCTGATGCGCCACGATCCGCAATGTCAGCGTGCCGCCCAGATACGGTACCGCAGCGCCATCGCTCCACTGCATGGCCGCCGGCAACTGGCGCGCCTTGCGGTCGCGGCGTTCATTGAGCTTGGCAAAAATCCAGCGTTGCTTGTCGCGCACCACATTATCGATTTCGGCCACCGAGACCCAGCGTGGCGCCGTCACCCGCAGCCCGTCATCATTAATCAGGAAACCGATGGTGCGCCGCGTCGAGCGCTTCAGACTGAATTCGAGGATGTGGTTGCCGATATGCAGGCGACGTTTCGGGCTTGTCGCGCTGCCAGTGCCCTGTGCGGACAGTGGCGTCAGTTCCGCCGCAAACAGATCCTGCTGTGTGCTCAGCAGGTTCGCATCGGCAGAAAGATTGCGCGGCTGGGTCACGGCAGGGAGATTCCGCTATTTGGGCACGAACGGCGTCGCATACATGGTCGGCGAAATCACCCGCATTTCGGACTCGATCCAGTTTTCGACCGCCTGCATCAGTTCGGCGGGTGTCTTGCCCTCGGATGAAATGGGCGCCCCTATCGATACGGTCACCAGACCCGGCTTCTTGATGAAGGAATTCTTGGGCCAGCATTCGCCGGAATTGACCGCGATCGGTACCACCACGGTATTGGTTTCGACCGCCAGCCGTGCACCGCCACCCTTGTACTTGCCCTGACCACCGACTGCAGTACGGGTGCCTTCCGGGAACATGATGACCCACTGGCCATCGGCCAGGCGCTTGCGGCCCTGTACCACGACCTGGGCAAAGGCGTCGCGGCCATTGCTGCGATCAATCGGGATCATGCGCAGCAGCGCCAGCGCCCAGCCAAAAAACGGTACGTACAGCAATTCTTTTTTCAGCACGAAAATCAACGGGCGCGGCATTTCCGACAACAGGAAAATCGTTTCCCAAGCGGACTGATGCTTGCACAACAGGATCACCGGCGCATCCGGCAGGTTCGTCACGCCACGCACCTCATAGCGAATCCCGCACACTATCTTTGCCAGCCAGATCACGAACACGTTCCAGCGTGAGGTAATGAAATAACGCGCGCCGTAGGGCAACGGCAAGGCCACGAAGCAGATACAGGCCCACGGAATCGTGACCAGCACCATGACAACCAGAAAAAGCAGCGAGCGCAACAGCAGGATAAAACGAGACATCGAAACTCCGGAACAGGAAAAAAGAAGGGTCAGGCGGGTGTCAGCAAATGGTCAACCACGGCGCTCAGCGTGTCGAAGACCGTCGTGCCCGGCGGCAGGCCGCCCTTGGCTTCGGTCACGATTCCCTTGCCGGTGCGAACCAGGAACGGCACGCAACCCACCACATAACCGGCCTGCAGGTCGCGCAGCGAATCACCGACGGTCGGTACACCTTTCATGCTGACTTCATAGCGACTGGCGATTTCATGCAGCAGTCCCGGTTTGGGTTTGCGGCAATCGCAATTGGCGTCCGCCGCATGCGGGCAAAAGAACACTGCATCGATGTCGGCGCCGGCCTGTTGGGCGGCATCGTGCATTTTCTGGTGGATCGCATTGAGCGCGTGCATCGAAAATAATCCGCGGGCTATTCCCGACTGGTTGGTCGCCACCACCACGCGATAAGCTGCCTGGTTCAGGCGGGCGATCGCTTCCATCGAACCGGGAATCGGAATCCATTCCTCCGGCGACTTGATGAACGCGTCGGAGTCGAGATTGATCACGCCATCGCGGTCGAGGATGATCAGCTTGACCGGAGGGGTGCGCTCGCTCATGTGGCCAGGGTCGAGATGTCGGCCACCCGGTTCATCATCGTGTGCAATTGCGACAGCAGGGCGATCCGGTTGGCGCGCAGTTGTTCATCCTCGGCCATCACCATCACATCCTTGAAAAACGCATCGACGTTGTGACGCAAACGCGCCAGCGACAGCAGCGTGCCGCTGAAGTCACCGGCCGCAAAGGCTGCGTCGACGTGCGGCTGCAACAGCGTCATCGCGCCATACAGCGCTTCTTCGGCCACTTCACGCAGCAGGCCGTTGTGGACGACGCCGGGAACGATGTCGGTCTTTTTCAGGATATTCGTGATGCGCTTGTTGGCGGCGGCCAGCGACTCGGCTTCGGGCAGGGCGGCGAAGGCATGCACTGCATCGAGCCGGTCGATGATGTTGTCGAGTACATCGGGTTGCTGCGCCACGACCGCTTCGATTTCATTCGGCGTAAAGCCGCGTTCGCGCAGCAGACCGCGCAACCGGTCGAACATGAATGCCAGCAGCGCGGGGCCGGGCACGGTGAAGGCCGGATTGCCGGCAAACAGATTCGCGGTATCGGCCAGCACGCCCGACAGCGACAGCGGCAGGCGCTTTTCGATCATCATCCGCAGCACGCCCAGTGCATGGCGGCGCAGCGCAAACGGGTCCTTGTCGCCGGTCGGTTGCAGGCCGATGCCCCAGATGCCGACCAGGGTTTCGAGCTTGTCGGCCAGCGCCACGGTGGTGCCGGTCACGCTGGACGGCAACGCATCGCCGGCAAAACGCGGCTGGTAGTGCTCGGAAATGGCCAGCGCGACTTCGGCCGGTTCGCCATCGTGACGGGCGTAATACGCACCCATGATGCCTTGCAGCTCAGGGAATTCACCGACCATGTCAGTGATCAGATCGGTCTTTGCCAGCAACGCGCCGCGTTCAGCCAGTGCCACATCGGCACCCAGCGCCAGCGCGATCTTGCCTGCCAGTGTGGCGACGCGTTCGGTGCGTTGTGCTTGCGTGCCGAGTTTGTTGTGGTACACCACGCTCGACAGGCCGGGCAAGCGGTCCGCCAGTGATTTTTTCTTGTCCTGCTCGAAAAAGAATTTTGCATCCGACAGGCGCGGCCGCACCACGCGCTCGTTGCCGCCGATGATGTGCTGCGGATCGGCGGTGGCGATGTTCGAGACGATCAGGAACCGTGAGCGCAGCTTGCCATCGTTGTCGGTCAGCGCAAAATATTTCTGGTTGGTCTGCATCGTCAGGATCAGGCATTCCTGCGGCACCGCCAGGAATTCTTCCTCGAAATGGCAGGCATACACCACCGGCCATTCGACCAGTGCGGCGACTTCGTCGAGCAGCGCTTCGGGCATCAGCACCTTGTCGTCACCGGCCGCTGCCAGCAGCGCCGCGCGGATGGTTTCCTTGCGGGCCACCGGATCGGCAATGACGCTGCCCTGCTGTTCGAGGATCGTGCCGTAGCTGTCGGCGTCGGTGATGCGTAATTCGCCCTCCGACAGAAAGCGGTGGCCCAGCGTGACCCGCCCGGCGTGGAGTCCCAGCAGCGACAGCGGCAGCAATTCATCGCCGAACAGCGCGATCAGCCGATGCACCGGACGCACGAATTGTACGGTACTGCCATCGGGACGCTGGTAGCTCATCAGCTTCGGGATCGGCAATTTGGCGATGGCTTCTTCCAGTACCTGTTGCAGGCCATCGCGCAGCGAGGCACCCGGCGCGCTGTAATTGTAGAAAAAACTCTCGGCCTTGCCATCGGCAGCACGCTCCAGATCGGCCAGCGTCGGTGTCGCGCCGGGAATCGCCACGGCCATCGCTGCCAGTTTTTTCAGCAGCGGTGCGCTCGGGTTGCCTTCCGCATCCAGTGCCACCGAGACCGGCAGGACCTTGTCGCGCATGGTTTTGGTGGGCGAGACCGCACGCACTTGCGTGATCGTCACGGCCAGTCGGCGTGGCGAGGCATAGGTCGTGGTGACCGACGCTGTCTCCAGAAAATGGCGCGATGCCAATCCCTGCGCCACGCCTTGGGCGAAGGCCTCGCCCAGTTTGGCAAGCGCCTTGGGCGGCAGTTCTTCGGTAAGCAGTTCGACCAGTAGCGTTTGATTCATGTTTAAGCAGTCATTCCGGAGCAGGCTGCCGACGGCCGGCAGCACATAGTGAAAAGGGAGAGGCCAGGGTGTGCATCACCCTGTTTCAGGCGACCTGGCGCGGGTCACCGCACATCGGGAACCCGAGTTTTTCACGCGATGCCAGATAGGCCGCTGCGACCGCGCGCGACAGCGTGCGGATACGGCCGATATAGGCGGCGCGTTCGGTCACCGAAATCGCGCCACGGGCGTCGAGCATGTTGAAACTGTGCGCTGCCTTCAGGATCATTTCGTAGGCCGGCAGTGTCAGCGACAACTCCATCAGGCGCTTGGCTTCGGACTCGAAACTGGTGAATTGAGAAAACAGGAAATCGGTATTCGCGTGTTCGAAGTTGTAGGTCGATTGCTCGACTTCGTTCTGGTGGAACACGTCGCCGTAAGTCAGGTTGCGTGTCACGCCGTGGTCGCTGCGTTCGGTCCAGACCAGGTCATAGACATTTTCCACACCTTGCAAATACATCGCCAGGCGCTCGATGCCGTAGGTGATTTCACCCAGCACCGGTTTGCAATCGAGCCCGCCGACCTGCTGGAAATACGTGAATTGCGTGACTTCCATGCCATTGAGCCAGACTTCCCAGCCCAGGCCCCAGGCGCCCAGCGTCGGGTTTTCCCAGTCATCTTCAACGAAGCGCACATCGTTTTGCTTGAGATCCAGGCCGAGCGCTTCGAGCGAGCCGAGGTACAGTTCCAGGATGTTTTCCGGCGCGGGCTTCAGGACTACCTGGTATTGGTAATAGTGCTGCATGCGGTTCGGATTTTCACCGTAGCGACCATCTTTCGGACGGCGCGAAGGCTGCACGTAGGCAGCGCGCCATGGCTCCGGGCCGATTGCGCGCAGGAAGGTCGCGGTATGCGAGGTGCCGGCGCCGACTTCCATGTCGTACGGTTGCAGCAAGGCACAGCCCTGGGCAGCCCAGTATTCTTGCAGTTTGAGAATGACTTGTTGGAATGTGAGCATCTGGTTCGGATCGCAGCGGAAGTAGGGGTTGTCGTGCCTGATCCCGACAGGATCACAGCAAAGAGAGGGATTTTAGCGGTTTTCGGGTGAGCCGGGCACGCGCCCGGCCACCTTTTTGCGGCCAAGCACGCCTGCCAGCAGCAGCATTGCGGCGGCAATCGCCAGGATCAGCCGGTTGCCCAGCAAAATATACGGCGTGGTACCGCGATAACCTTGTACCGAGGCGTCCAGCACGCCAGCGGTGAGTGGCTGCAGGCTGTGCAGCACGCGGCCCTTCTGGTCGATCACGGCGGTCGCGCCCGTATTGGTGGCACGCAGCATCGGCCGGCCAGTTTCGAGCGAGCGCATTTGCGAGATCTGCAGATGCTGCGGCAGCGCGATCGAGTTGCCGAACCAGGCAATGTTCGAGACATTGAGCAGCAGCGTGGCTTGCGCGCCATTGCCGCTGAGCTGGTCGGCGATCTCTTCGCCAAACAGATCTTCGTAGCAGATGTTCGGCAAGACCCACTGATCCTTGACGGGCATTGGCACCTGTTGCACCGCGCCACGGCTAAAGTCGCCCAGCGGCATCTGCATCATGTCGATGAACCAGCGAAAACCCAGCGGAATGAATTCGCCAAATGGCACCAGATGATGTTTGTCGTAGCGGTAGGACACCAGGCCGCCGCTGCCGATGCCGAGCACGCTGTTGGTGTAATGCTGCGCACTGTCGGCGATCGGTACGCCGACGAGCAAATGGCTGCCGGTGTTGCGCGCAAATGTGCCCAGGCGCGGCAGATAATCTGGCGGCAACTGGTTTGCCAGCAGTGGCAGGGCGGTTTCGGGTGTCACGATCAGGTCGGCGGGTTTGGCCGTGATCAGGTCGTAATAATTGATCAACGTGTCGGGTATGCGGTCCGGGTTGAACTTCATTTCCTGCGGCACGTTGCCTTGCAGCAGACGCACCGTGATCGGTTTGCCGAAGGGCGCAGTCCAGTTGATCTGCTGCAGGACCGCGCCGCCAATAAATAGCACGGCCGGCAACAGTGCCAGCCATTTGTGTCTCGGCAGCAGGACCAGTGCACCGGCAATCACTGCGCTGAGCAAGCCGATACCGTACACGCCAATGACCGGCGCAAAGCCCGCCAGCGGTCCGCTCTGGTGGGCATAGCCAGCCGCAAGCCACGGGAATCCGGTAAATATCCACGCCCGCGTCCATTCGGCCAGCATGAACAGAGCCGGCAGTAACAGCAGTAGCAATACCCGGGGGGCACTGTCCCAGCGTTGCCGCAGCGCGGCGGCCAGTCCGGTGGCGCCGGCCATCAGTCCGGCCAGGAACAGCGCCAGTCCGGCCACGGCAATCACCGTTACCGGTGCCGGCAGGGCGCCGTAATCATGCAGGCTGACATACAGCCAGCAGGTACCGAACAGCAGCCAGCCAAATCCATACATCCAGCCCAACAGCGCGCTGCGACGCACGCCATCGGTACGCATCAGCAGCCAGAACAGCGCACTCAAAGAAAGGATTTGCAGCGGCCACAAGCCGTATGGCGCGAAAGCCAGGACGTTCACTGCGCCGGCGCAAAACGCCAGCGGGACGGCAAATCGCTCCGGCGTACTGCCGGTAGCGCGATTACGCAACCGACTCTGCCGCAGGCTCGCCCAGCTTTTCGACCAGCAGCACGTGGACCTGGCGGGCATCGGCACGCAGGACTTCGAAACGCAACTGGTCGATATCGAACACATCGCCCTTGTGCGGGACGCGGGCCAGATGATTGGCGACCAGTCCGCCGATGGTGTCGACGTCGTCGTCTGGGAGATTCACGCCGAGCGCCTCATTGAACTGGGTAATTTCGGTCAGTGCCTTGACCCGCCATTTGGCGCCGAACTGCCCATCCTTGATCGCCAGCACGTTGTCTTCTTCTTCATCGAAATCGTATTCGTCTTCGATGTCGCCAACGATCTGCTCCAGCACGTCTTCGATCGTGATCAGGCCGGCGACACCGCCGTATTCGTCGACCACGACGGCCATGTGATTGCGGTTGGCGCGAAAGTCGCGCAGCAGGACATTGAGGCGTTTCGATTCCGGAATGAAGATCGCCGGGCGCAGCATGTGGCGCACGTCGAACGATTCTTCTGCGTAGTAGCGCAGCAGGTCTTTGGCCAGCAGGATCCCGACCACCTTGTCGCGTTCTCCCTCGACCGCGGGGAAGCGCGAGTGGGCGGTATCCAGCACCATCGGCAACCATTCCTCGATCGGCTTCGCGATATCGACCATATCCATCTGCGAGCGCGGAATCATGATGTCGCGGGCGGACAGGTCGGACACCTGAAACACGCCTTCGATCATCGATAGCGCATCGGCATCGATCAGGCTGCGTTCATGGGCGTCTTGCAGGATTTCGAGCAACTCGGCGCGGTTTTCCGGCTCGGGTGAAATCAGGGCGGTGAGTCGTTCGAACAACGAACGATGCGGTTTGGCGTCGGGGAGTTTCGCGCCAGTAGGGTGATCTTGCATTGGGCGGAGAGCCGTGGGTTCGGTGTGGTTTTGAAGGGGATCAGGATACACCATAAGAACCGGGTTTTTGGCATTCTGGTGTGGTTGCGGTCTTGGCCGCGGCCGCTTTGCCGTCGTCGCGACCAAGCCGGGGGCGGCCGGCAGCCTGTCAACCCGGCCACCGTCCGTAGGTTGGGCTGCGAAGCCCAACCTACGTCAGGTTGCGGTGCGGGTCGCCACGGCGTCGAGGCCTTCGGTAACTGAAATGTTATGTGCTCCGTCATGACCAAGCCGGGGGCGGCCTGGCAGCCGGTCACTTCTTTTTGCTTCGCTGTCCGTAGGTTGGGCTGCGAAGCCCAACATGCGTCAAGTTGCGGTGCGGGTCACCACGGCGTCGAGGCCTTCGGTAACTGAAATGTTATGTGCTCCGTCATGACCAAGCCGGGTGCGGCCCGGCAGCCGGTCACTTCTTTTTGCTTCGCCAAAAAGCAGTAACCAAGAAAAAGGCGACCGCAAGACCGCTGCCCTGCGGGTTCCCAAAAACCGGGTACGGCAAGAGGGAAGCCCGCAAACTCGCTGCGCTCAGACAGTGCGGGCTTCTGATCCTCTTGCCGTACCCCGTTTTTGGCAGCGGCCTTTTTACGCGGAATTCAAGATCAAGACCAAGCCCAGCCTTGGTAATTGATTGATGGCGAGGCTCGCTTTGCGCGAGAACGCTAGCTCGTCAAAATCAAATTCAAAACCAAAACCAAAACCAAAACCAAAACCAAAACCAAAACCAAAACCAAAACCAAAACCAAAACCTACAAAGCTTTTACCAGCAGTCCTCCTCGCGCAAAGCGAGCACGACCATCATTCAAATACCAAGGCTGGGCTTGGTCTTGACTTTGAATTCCGCATAAAAGGCCGCTGCCAAATACCGTGCCCGGGCAGGGGATAAGAGGCCCGCACTGTCTGAGCGCAGCGAGTTTGCGGGTCTCCCCCTGACCGGGCACGGTATTTGGGAACCCGCAGGGCAGCGGTCTAGCGGTCGCCTTTTTTTGCTTACTTTATTTGGCGAAGCAAAAAAGTGAGCGGCTGCCGGGCCGCACCCGGCTTGGCTCCACGGAGCGCAAGCCGTTTTAGCTACCGCAGCCCGCAGCCCGCAGCCCGCCCGTAGTGTCGACCCGCAAAGCAACCTGACGCACGTTGGGCTTCGCAGCCCAACCTACAGAGTTTTGTTCGCAGCCCAACAGAGTTTTGTTCGCAGCCCAAGGCTCACCTTGAAAGGACAGCCTATACCGGCTCGAGGTACGGATTCCCAAACCCCAGCTTCCCCAGCACCTCAATCTCCAGCGCCTCCATCTCATCCGCCTCGACATCCGTCTCATGGTCATACCCCTGCGCATGCATCACCCCGTGCACCACCAGATGCGCGGCATGGGCCAGCAAGGGTTTGCCCTGCGCGGCAGCCTCGGTCTCCAGCACATCGGTACACAGGATCAGGTCAGCCCGGGTGACGTCTTCCGACTCGTCTTCGCTGTAGGCAAACGTCAACACATTGGTCGCGTAATCCTTGCTGCGATATTCCCGGTTCAGGGTGCGGCCTTCCTCGGCATCGACGAAACGGATGGTCAGTTCGGCTGGCGCAAACAGCGCTGCCTGCACCCAGCGCCGCAGCAGAGGACGGGTGATCAGCGTGGCCAGGCGCGCATCGGGATACTGCACCGCCAGCGAGAGTTTATTTTTTGGTGACACGGCGGCTCGCTGCGGGTTTCTGGCCAAGTCCTTCTGCATCCAGTGCAGAGGCTTCATAGGCATCGACGATGCGTGCCACCAGTGGATGACGGACCACGTCGGCGCTGGTGAATCGGGTGAAGGCGATGCCGCGAACGTCATCGAGCACATCGATCGCGTCGATCAGACCGCTCTTCTGGCTACGCTGCAAATCGATCTGCGTGATGTCGCCGGTGATGACGGCCTTGCTGCCAAAACCGATCCGCGTGAGGAACATCTTCATCTGTTCCGGCGTGGTGTTTTGCGCTTCGTCGAGGATCACGAAGGCATGATTCAGCGTGCGGCCACGCATGTAGGCCAGTGGCGCGATTTCGATGGCCTGCTTCTCGAACATTTTTTGGGTACGGTCAAAACCGAGCAGGTCGTACAGCGCGTCGTACAGCGGGCGCAGGTACGGGTCGACTTTTTGCGCGAGGTCGCCCGGCAGGAATCCCAGGCGCTCACCGGCTTCGACTGCCGGGCGCGTGAGTACGATGCGCTTGACCGCATCGCGTTCCAGCGCATCGACCGCGCAGGCTACCGCGAGGTAGGTTTTGCCGGTGCCGGCCGGACCGACGCCAAACGTGACGTCATGGTCGAGAATGGCTTTGAGGTATTCCAGCTGGTGCGGCGTGCGGCCGCGCAAGTCATGGCGCCGGGTTTTCAGGACCGGGCCGTCCGGTTCTGTCGGTGCGGGCAGTTCGAATTCTTCGGCCGCCTTGCGTTTGGCGGCGCCACGCAATGGCTTGAGCGTGGCCGGTGGCGTTTCGGCATACGCCATGCCGGCGCGTTGCTCGACCAGTGCCAGCTGGACTTCTTCGATCGACACGACCTGGTCGGCAATCGCGTAGAACTTTTCCAGCAGCGCGGTGGCGCGTTCGGCGTTGCTGCCGCCAACAATGAAGCGCTCGCCGCGCCGGAAGATGGTGACGTCGAGCGCAGCAGAAATCTGCCGCAGGTTTTCATCCATCGGGCCGCACAGATGGGCCAGCCGCTTGTTGTCGAGCGGTTCGGGGACGAAGTACAGTGGTTCAGCGGGGGAGCGTGTTTTCAAAAGTCGCCAATCAATGTGGGAGGACTACTTCGCCGCGCAGCGAATAGCCGAAACTCTGGGTGATGGTCAGGTCGATCAATTGCCCGACCAGGCGCGCACCGTTCGGGCCACCATCAAAATTGACCACCCGGTTGTTTTCGGTGCGGCCCTGCAGTTCGCTGGCATCCTTTTTGGACGCGCCTTCGACCAGCACGCGGAACACCTGGCCAACCATCGCGTCGCTGTAGCGCCGCGTGTTGGCATCGATGACGGCCTGCAGTCGTTGCAGACGTTCGAGCTTCACGGCGTACGGCGTGTCATCCTCCAGCGTGGCGGCCGGGGTACCGGGACGCGGGCTGAAAATGAAGCTGAAACTGTTGTCGTAACCGATGTCGTCGATCAACTTCATCATCGCCGCGAAATCGGCTTCGGTCTCGCCCGGAAAGCCGACGATGAAATCCGACGAGATCGCAATGTTCGGCCGCACTTCGCGCAGGCGGCGGATGATCGACTTGTATTCAAGTGCGGTGTAGCCGCGCTTCATGGCCATCAGCACACGGTCCGAGCCGTGCTGCGCCGGCAGGTACAGATGGTCGACCAGCTTCGGTACTTTGGCATAGGCGTCGATGAGGCGCTGGCTGAATTCTTTCGGATGACTGGTGACGAAGCGGATGCGTTCGATACCGTCGATCTCGGCGATGTACTCGATGAGCAGCGCAAAGTCGGCGATCTCGCCATCGGCCATGACGCCGCGAAAGGCATTGACGTTCTGGCCCAGCAGCGTGATTTCCTTGACGCCCTGCGCCGCCAGTCCGGCCACTTCGGCCAGCACGTCATCGAAGCGGCGCGAGACTTCTTCGCCCCGTGTGTACGGCACCACGCAATAACTGCAGTATTTGCTGCAGCCTTCCATGATCGACACGAACGCGGTGGCGCCGTCGACCCGGGCCGGTGGCAGGTGGTCGAATTTTTCGATTTCCGGAAAACTGATGTCGACTTGCGCCTTGCCCGAACTGCGGCGTGCGTCGATCAGGGCTGGCAAGCGGTGCAGTGTTTGCGGGCCAAAGACCACATCGACATACGGCGCGCGCTTGATGATGGCAGCGCCTTCCTGCGACGCCACGCAGCCGCCGACGCCGATGACCAGGTCCGGCTTGAGCAGCTTGAGTTCGCGGATACGACCGAGGTCGGAAAAGACTTTTTCCTGAGCTTTTTCACGCACCGAACAGGTGTTCAGCAGGATCACGTCGGCGTCTTCGGGCGTGTCGGTTTTCACCATGCCGTGGGTCGCGTTGAGTACATCGGCCATCTTGTCCGAGTCGTACTCGTTCATCTGACAGCCGAAGGTTTTGATGAATACTTTTTTCTGCATTATTGAGTCTGGTTTGAAGAGGTGGTGTTGGCAGGGCGGCGGATCGCTGCTTCTTGTTCACTGAGCAGCCAGACCCGGTCGATCGTGCCGTTCAGGTCGGTGGTGTAATTGACGGTATGGGCATTGCTGCCGAGTGCGTTAGGAATCACGGTCAGGTTGTCGGTGCTCCAGATGCGTGCGCCTTGTGCGAGGCTGCGTGCCTTGCCATCCAGACTGACTTGCGGATAGTCGGTAATGGCGAATATGCCGCGTTTGGCGTTCGCCGGAAACGGCCGATCGAAGGCGTGCGCTGGCAGGGTCAGGAAGGCAATGCTTGCAAGCACCAGGCAATTCAGGATTCGGTGAAAACGCATGGCGGTCTCCGTGTTGATGGCTGTCGATGGTGTTCGGGCAAGGCGCAGGGAGCTGCGCGGTGCGGATGAAACGGGATAGCCTGGTTGCGCTTCAGGGGCCTGTCGTGCTTGCCGTGGCGAGTCTCGGGGCTGCAGTCTGAACGATTTGCGAGTGTACACCAAAGGGTGTGAATTTCTGACACAGCACGGCCGGGATCTGTGCAGATAGAACGTGCGGCGCGATGTGCCGTGATTTCAGCGGATACCAACTATGGTCTCAACATCAACGCGCAGGCCGGACTGCGAAGTCTGTCATTTCAAGCTAGTCCTCGGACCGCCAACACAGCGCCGAATCGTAGCTTGGGCTGCAAAGCCCAACACGGGTCAAGCTTCCTGTCAGGTCGTTGCGCGGTCGTAGGTTGCTGACGTGGTGACTACGCCAAAGCGACAAGCCCGGAGCTGCCCGACGGAGCAAAATCGCTTCCATTAGCACCGGCCCCATCGGGAATTTGACACAGGTTGGGCTTCGCAGTCCAACCTACAGTCGGTAGTT
This sequence comes from Actimicrobium antarcticum, assembly GCF_039536745.1. Classification (NCBI taxonomy): domain Bacteria; kingdom Pseudomonadati; phylum Pseudomonadota; class Betaproteobacteria; order Burkholderiales; family Oxalobacteraceae; genus Actimicrobium; species Actimicrobium antarcticum. Next base: position 32,334 of record NZ_BAAAZE010000003.1, on the reverse strand, counting down.
TTCATGGTGAAATTTGCACGTAAAGTCCACTTTGAAAGGGCTGGCTGCGAAGTCCGGCCTGCGCCAACTTGCGGCACAGCTGCCGCACCTTACCGCGCGACACAACGCCTAATTCATTGGCGTACCAGTCTGCACCACCCACAGTCGCGCCAGATCAGCCGCGCCATCGGTCCCCTGCACCGTCTTGAATGCCTTGATCGCACTGTCCTTCTTCCCGGCACTCGCATACGCCACGCCCAGATGCAGACGGGCTTCATCAAGCCGTTTCAAGCCACCTTTTTTGATCCCTTGCTCCATCAGTGCCAGACCCTTCTCGGCCTGTCCTGCAGCCACCAGGCTATAGCCAAGATTGACCAGATCAGTACCATCCTTGCTGGCCAGGGCCGCGCTCTCTGCCGCCGCAAAGCCGGTCTTTTCCTCAGCCGCGTTCTTGTTCGCCAGGTCCTGCAAGCGCTTCTGACGAGGACCTTCTGCACCGACACCGAGCACGCCTGCCTTGAATCCCATGTCGGCAATTTTCTTGCCTTCCGCGCCGAAACCGGCTTGCAGCGCCAGTTGCGACATTTCCATATAGTCACCGGCCGATTTCAGCAAGCCACTCGCCAGACGCAGGCGGAATACATCCAGCGCATAGCGATCCGAAAAGCCTTTCTTGCTGGAGATGCGGTTGACCAGGTCAGCCCAGTATTGCTTCTTCGGATACGCCCCGACCAGTTTCTCCATGGCCTGGACATAGGCACTGTTGTCATTCAGTTTCAGTGCGCAGCTCACCAGCAGCTGGAGCGATTCTTCGCTTGGTGTGCGGCCGGCCTTTTCGTCGGCCTGTATCGATGACTGCAACTCCTTTTGTGCCTTCGTGAAATCGTTATTCAGGAAGTAGGTCTGGGCCAGCAGTGCGCGCACTTGCGGGTCGGTGCCGCCTTCCTTGATGTAGCGCTGGATCCAGGTCTGTGCCTTGGCATAATCCTGGGCGCGGTAATACAGGATGGCCAGCGCCTGCATCAGCTTGACGTTGTCGGTGGCCGGCATGCGGCCCGAATTGATCGCCGATTCGTAGGATTTGGCAGCAGTGGCATTGTCGCCGGCACCCTGTGCGGCAGCACCCCGCATGCGGTCCAGCGTCAATTGCTCGGTCGGATTTTTGGCACCGACGCGGTCGGCATCACGCACCTTGGCAAGCGCTTCCTTGTAGCGCTGCGCGCGCATCATTTCCTGTGCTTGCTGCAGTGGTTTGCCGAGTTCGGCACGCACCGATTCCTGCGCGTACGCGGCACCGCCGACACTGATGGCGACGAGCAGGAGGGTAAGGCGGGCTATCTGGAATCTGGACATGATGCTCTTTCAATTAAACGTACAAGGGACAAGTCCGTCGCGACCAAATCTGGCCCGACACAGCTGACGATTCTTCACTGCGCATCGACTGCCGTAGTGCATTGCGGTTCTCTGCGAGGCGACTCTTCAGCGTGGACTTCTGCAAATGAAAACGGCAGAGGAAAGCCCCCTGCCGTGCAATCAAATCGCCAACAACCGGTTACTTGAGAAACTGCTCATTACCGACCATGCCGATCTTGGTCACGCCCAATCGCTGGGCTGACGCCATCACGGCAGCCACCGATTTGTACGCCACCAGCTTGTTCGGACGCAAATGCACTTCCGGCTGGGTTGGTGTTGCAGCGACTGCCTGCAGCTTCGCTTCGAGGGTGGCGCGGTCCGGAACGATGATGCCATCCCATATCACGGTGCCATCGAAATCGACATCGACCGTCACCACCACTGGCGGTGCCGTCGGTGGCGGTGGATTGCCGGCCGGCATATTCAGATTGATGGCGTGATTCTGGATTGGAATCGTGATGATCAGCATGATGATCAGCACCAGCATCACGTCAATCAAAGGCGTCATGTTCATTTCGATCATCGGCTCGTCGTCACCGCCGCCTGATCCTATATTCATTCCCATCGCATGCTCCTTGTCCTTGTACTTACCTGAGGTCTCAACCGCCGCGTGCAGGGGGTTCGGTAATGAAACCCACCTTCACGATGCCAGCGCGTTGCGCCGTCAGGATGACCTTACCGATGAATTCGTAGCGGGTGTTCTGGTCGCCGCGAATATGCAGTTCGGGTTGCGGTGTCATCACTGCGACGGTTTTCAGTCGGGCCAGCAGGGCGGTCGTATCGGCCACCGGTTGCTCGTTCCAGAACATGTCGCCATCCTTGTTGACGGCCAGGTTGATGTTGTCCGGCTTGGTCTTGTAAGGCTGGTTGACTTCGCTCGGCAATTTCACCGGCACGGTATGCGTTACCACGGGAATCGTGATCAGGAAAATGATCAGCAAGACCAGCATGACGTCGACCAATGGCGTCGTGTTGATCGTGGCGATCACCTCGTCCTCATCGCTATCCGGAGAGCCGAGATTCATCGCCATGGATCAGCCCTTTTTATTGGCGGTCGACATCACGCCCGACAGCAGGACCGAATGCAGGTCGGAGCTGAAGGCGCGGACGTTTTCCATGGCGGTCTTGTTGCGACGGACCAGGAAGTTGTAACCCAGCACAGCCGGTACCGCGACAGCCAGACCAATGGCGGTCATGATCAGCGCTTCGCCAACCGGGCCTGCGACTTTGTCGATCGAGGCCTGACCAGCGATACCGATGGCGGTCAGTGCATGGTAAATACCCCAGACGGTACCGAACAGACCAACGAACGGTGCGGTCGAACCGACGGTCGCCAGCAATGCCAGGCCATCTTGCAGGCGTGACTGCACTTTTTCGACTGCGCGCTGGATCGACATCGTGACCCAGGTATTGAGGTCGATATGCTCCAGCAGGGCGCCATCGTTATGCACGGTCGACTTGACGCCGGTTTCGGCGATGTAGCGGAACGGGCTGCCGTCTTTCAGTGTGGCGATACCAGCGTCAACCGAATTGGCGCTCCAGAACTTCTTGTTGGCGTCAGCTGCCTGGCCACCCAGTTTGAGCTGGTCGATCACCTTGGTGATGATCACGTACCAGCTGCTCATCGACATCAGCACCAGAATGATCAGCGTGCCGCGGGCAACGAAGTCGCCGCCTTTCCAGAGTGCGTCGAGACCGTACGGATTGGAGACTTGCTCTTTGGCCGGCTCCATCGACGCGGTGGCGGTGCCGGCAGCAGAATCGATCGCAGGCGCAGCGGCTGCTGGTGCAGCGGTTTCGGTCGTGGCCTGCGCAATCATGATCGGAGCCGTGTCAGCGGCGGAAGCCGTTTGCGGCGCCAGCAACGCGGCGGCGGAAGAGACAGAAATCAGTAGCGCGGCAGCGATTGCGGACAAACGGTTAGGTAAAAACATGCTTCCTCCAATGAATTAAACAGGTACGAATAAATGGGTACGAATACCGGGTAAAAATGAAACCGGCTAGCCGGTCTGATCTAATTGAACCGGCGCTGCACGGGTCAGTGCAGCGCCGGCATTGCCGTGTTAATTATCCAGTTTCCAGACATATTCGACCGAGAAGGTCGACTGTACAGGCTTGCCATCCTGCGTGCCCGGGTTGAACTTGCACTTGCTCAGACCTGATACCGCAGCCCGGTCCAGGTTGCGTGATCCGCTGGTTTTCTTGATCTTGGCATCCATCATCTGACCGCTTGCCGACACCGTAAATTCAACCCGGGTCACGCCTGTTTCTTCGGCAATCAGCGAGGCCCGCGGATAATCCGGCTTGCAGCTGTTGAGATCATTGATACCAGCCACCACGACCGGCGGTGCTGACGGGCCAGGCGCTACCGGTGCAGCGACAGCAGCCATCGGTACGCTAGGCGCTGGCATGACCGGATTGACTGGCTGCACGTTCGTCACAGCAGCAATCGCATTGACTGGCGGCGGCGTGTTGACCTGGATTTCTGGTGGCGGGATAAACGGTGGAGGCGGTGCGACCATCTTCGGTGGCGGCGGTGGTTGTGGCAAATCCGGTGGCGGTGGCGTCACCTTGACTTCTTCGATCAGTTTGGTTTCTACCGGCTCCGTGATGACTTCAACGGCTTTGCGGGCAAGTCCTGAGACGAGGGCGTACACGATAAATACATGCAGAAGTATGACAGCCGCGAGGCCACCAAATTTTTTCGCGGGGTTTCGTTCTTTCTGCGAGAAATCCATGCCTTCACTCCTCCATTACCAATACATTTTTCTGAGACGAACCCTGTTGAAAAACACGGGCTGCAGGCATTTTGAAATTTAACCAAGCGAGGATTATACATAGAACGATCCGAGCAGCAACGAAAATATAATCCCTGATTAATCAAGGGGATAGCGCAGTTTTTGTATGTGCGCTACCACTCCGACAAAACAATTTTTTCATAAAAGAAATTATTCCTGAAGAAAATTTTGTGGAATGCATGCATCGGCGGCGCTTGCGGCCGCGATGCGGGTCGAAAGCGAATTTTAGGCGACGTGAAATCTGTGCGGGGGCAATGATCGTGCAGGCAATCCGGGCGTGTTTGGCTATCAGTCAGCGCGGTTAAAAATTAAAGCAATCCTTCTAATTCGGGTCTCAGGTGCATGATTTTATTGCACACAATTGAACGTCATGATCAGGCATAAAAAAACCCGGGAACACGTCCCGGGCTAATGTGCTGCTATTGTCAGATTCCTGCCGTTACCGGCAGGGTTGCTGACTTAGTGATTGTTCTGAATCAGAACTTGTATTTGACACCAACGTTCAGGTAACGGCCAAGCGCACCGCTGTAGTCCAGCGGATTGTAGGACTGTGCACCGTAGGTCAATGGATCAAGTGGCGGGATCCGGTCGAACAGGTTCTGGATCGTGCCAAAGACTTCGACGTTCTTGTTGGCCAACCAGCGGAAGCTCATGTCGACGGTGGTGAAGGACGCCAGTTTGCAGCCGTTAGGTGCATCGGTACCGTCAGCAAAGAAGCTGGCGCAACCGGCCGGATCGTTCTTGAATAACTTGTTGTCGAGCTTGCCGCGGTAGTTGACGATGGTCGATACGCGGAAGGCATCACGTTCCCAGGTAGCACCCAGGTTGACGCGATCTGCTGGCGTACCGATACAGTTGGTGACGTCACAGTTGCCGTGCGTGCCGGCGAAATCAAACTCGGAGCCGTCTTTTTCCTTGCGCAGGAATTTGAACAGGTGAGTCCATTTCGCATCGACGGTCAACTTGCCGTAGCCAGTACCCAGATCGAAGCCCTGACGGAAGTCGAGGTCGGCGCCCTGAACGGTGGTTGATGCCGAATTGACATACTTCGCCAGTACGGCAGTGATACCACCCGGGTCACCCGGAATGGCGGTGGCTGTCGTTGGATCACGGGATACCTGGCCTGCGGCGATCGATGCCGAGGTCTGTTCCTGGTTGATTTCATTGTTCCGTTTGATCTGGAAGAAATCGAGGGACATGCTGGTCTTCGGCAGTGGATCCCAGACGAAACCGAGGGTGGTGCTTTCGGATTTTTCTGGCCGCAGGTCTTTGTTTGGCGATGTGATGACGGCGACGCTGGCTGGCGAACAAGCCGAGGTCACACCCAATGCGCAGCGGGTAGGATCGATCGCGCTCGAGAAGGCAGCCAGGCCGCCTTCGCCGTTTTCAGCTGCACTTGGTGCACGGAAGCCGCGCGCCACGGTACCGCGGACAGCGAATTCCTTGACCGGTGTCCATTTCGCTCCGAGTTTTGGTGTGAAGGCATTGCCGACATCGGTGTAATGGTCAGCACGAACTGCCGCTGACAATTCCAGCGATTTCGCAACCGGCGCCAGCACCTCTGCATACAGGGCGCCGACATTGCGGCTGCCTTTGTATGCGGAGTAACCCAGTCCGATGACGTCACCGGTTTCGGTGCCGCTGGACGGATCGAGGTTGACTGTCTCGCGACGGAATTCACCGCCGATGGCCAGGCCGATATTGCCACCGTCGAGTTTGCCGAGTTCGCGGGACGCCTTGAAGTCGATTTGCGTGACCTTGGTCTTGGCATCGTTGCTGACCGTTGGCGACAATGCGGCATAGACCGCAGCCGAATTCAGGCCAGCGTTTTCAGCGATACGCCAGTAAGTGCCTGCTGGCAGAGCTGCATAGGCAGCACTTTTTGCACGGGCATTGGCCACGTTAGTGACAGTCGGATTCAACAGGGCAAATGTCGCTGCACGCGCCAGATAGCCAGTACGCGAATTCGATACCGTGTTTTCCGAGTAAAGGAACGCGGTGTCGAAATCCCAGGCGCCCTGAGTACCTTTCAGACCTGCAACCAGACGCGTGAACGTCGAGTCAATCGTGCTCACACGCTGTCCGACATCGGTGGCGATGTAACGCAAGCGTGCTGCAGTACCGAAGTATGGATTGTCCGGATGACCTGCGCCAAGAGCAACACCCGCATTGCTGACTGGTCCGCCCGGATAACCAACGCTGCCGCTGACGGTAGACGGAGTCGTTGATGACACCGAGTTGCTTTTGTACAGGTTGTATTCCACGTAGGCCTGCAGATCCGGCGTGATCTGACGGGTGCCGCGGCCGAAGAAGTTGAAGGTCTCTTGCTTCGGCTGGATTTCGTTGTACTGCTGCGCTGCATCGGTCAGGCAGCCACCGAGTGGATCGCCCTGCGGATGCGTCGTGAAATTACCGCAGGCGGCGCCCGGAAAGAGGCGGGTGAAACCGGTGCCCGCAAGATTGCCACGGTTGTAATAATCCAGCGTGGTCGGATTGCGGACGTTGCCGTTGACTGCGCTACCGGCGAGGTTGTTGTCAACGATCGCACCGGCGCCACTCAGGCTTTCCTGTGCGCTGAAACCGTACGGACGCAGGTCGGATTTACCGACCTGACGACGATCATCGCGATCACGGTAATTGGCTTTGCCTTTGTTGCCGTATTCAAAGTTCAACAAGACATTGTATTTGTCGGTATCGATATCGCCGAAGCCGTGCGTAATCGTCGCGCGCACATCTTTACCGTCGTTGTAGCCGGTGGTCTGACCGTAGCTGACTTTGGCGGTCGTGCCTTTGTAGTCCTTGCGCAAGATCACGTTGACCACGCCGGCGATGGCGTCCGAGCCATAAATTGCCGATGCGCCGTCTTTCAGGATTTCCACGCGCTCAACGGCTTCCAGTGGAATCAGGTTCAAGTCGGCAAAGACTTTTTGACCATCATCGGCCAGGCCATATGGCGCAACCCGGCGTCCATTGACCAGCACCAGCGTCGATGCGGTACCCAGGCCACGCAACGAGATACCCGATGCGCCGGCAGCGAAGCCATTGCCGAAGGTCGTTGGCACCGAACCTTGATTGTCGACAGCGAGTGACTGGAGCAATTCGGCAACACTGGCTTTACCGGATTTTTCAATATCGGCGCGGCTGAGAGTCTGGACAGCGGAGGCTGTTTCCGACTGTGCGCGGCGGATGTTCGAGCCCGTCACTTCCACGCGCTGCGTTGAAACGGCTTCCTGGGCAAGGGCTGGCATGGCGATCATGCCAATACCAACAGCGACACCACCCGAGAACATCAGGCGCATCGATCGCGACAAAACTGTTTCCTTCATCATTGCCAAACTCCTTTGGGGAATAAATATGTTTTTTAAAAGCCATCTTTACGCACCGATTTTTTTTCGGGTCGCCAACTACTTTCTTCTGGAAAGTAAATTTGTGGCTCAGATGGAACCATTTGAAATACAGGGGTGTCAACGCAAAAAAAGAACGTCCGTGCAAAAAAACAACGGACAATAACCGTGCTGTAAACAGGGCAAATAGCGAGACGACTGTTTCTTGAGCGCAATTAACAGCGTGTTTGTATGGCAAAAAGTAAATCCGGCGAAACTTTATGAATTGATCTGAGGATTGCTGCAGAGAACCACTTCAGGCGGTGCATTTATCTCTTGCCGCACGGTCGCTTTTGCTTTCGAATATGGTGCGAAGCAGCATGAAAAATAAAATATCCTGCTCCCGGAATTGCTCTGGTTAGGCTATGTTTATGGCCTTTTGCGACCTGCCATCATGCAGGTTCGCGATGGTCCCACAACCCATCGGGCCAGATCGGATGCGAACCGGATCCGGTTCCCGTTTCAGGCACGGCCCCCAGGGCGGCAGCGTATAAAGGATGTCGAACGATGTGGAAGTTTGTATTGCAAGGTTGTATCGCCGCATTGCTGGTCAGCAGCGCCGCCCAGGCGGTCAGTCCGGCTGATCCGGACAAAGTGATTCGGGTGGCGTTTCCGGCAGCCGATGACGGCTTCGACATGGTGCGCACCCAGAACTACTACTCGGGCTTCATTGCCGAGACGATCTACGAAACCCTGCTGACCTACGATTACCTGGCCAGCCCGGCCAAACTGGTGCCCAAGGTGGCCGAGGCGATGCCCGAGGTAACGAATGAAGGCAAGACCTACGTCTTCCGTCTGAAAAAAGGTATCCATTTCAGCGACGATCCTGCCTTCAAGGGCAAGAAGCGTGAACTGACGGCGATGGATTTCGCCTACTCGTTTCGCCGCCTGCTCGATCCGGCCAACCGCTCGCCGTCAGCCGGCCTGCTGCAAGGAAAAATCCTCGGCATGGATAGCGTGGTCGCGGCCGCCAAGAAATCCGGCAAGTTCGATTACGACGCCCCGGTCGCCGGCCTGCAAACGCCCGACCGCTATACCTTGCAGATTCAGCTGACTGCACCTGATTACAATTTTTTGTACGTGATCGCCTACGGTGCGATGGCCGGCAGCGCCCGTGAAGTCATCGATGCCTATGGCGCACAGAGCGGCCAGCATCCGGTCGGCACCGGTGCGTACATGCTGGACAAGTACGTGCCGCGCAGCAAAGTCATTCTGGTCGCCAATCCGGACTATCGTGGTTCAATCTGGGATTTCCAGCCGTCGGCCGATCCGACCGACCTGCAACTGATCCGCGACATGAAGGGCAAAAAAATGCCACAGGTCGGACGCGTCGAAATCAGCGTGATCGAGGAAGAGCAGGCACGCTGGCTGGCCTTCCAGGACAAGCAGATCGACATCGACTGGATTCCGCAATTGGCCTCGCGTACCGCACTTGATGGCGACAAGCTCAAGCCGGCCTTCGCGGCCCAGAACATTCGCCTGCAGCGCTTCATCGAGCCGGCCATCAGCTACACCTTCTTCAACATGCATGACCCGATCGTCGGCGGTTACACCATCGAAAAAAATGCACTGCGCCGCGCGATCGCCATGTCGTACAACACCGCCGAAGATGTCAGCATCATTCGCCAGGATCAGGCAGTGCGCGCCCAGATGGTGATGCCGCCCGGCGTGGTCGGTTACGATCCGGCGTACCGCAGCAGCATTGGCTACGATCCGGTGCTGGCCAACAAATTGCTGGACCGGTACGGCTACAAACGCGGTGCTGACGGCTACCGCACGCTGCCCGATGGCAAACCACTGGTCCTGCGCATCAACCGCGAAGCGTCAGTGATTTATCAGGAACTGGCCGAACTCTGGAAGCGTGGCCTCGACACCATCGGCATCCGTGCCGAGCATCCGGTCAGCAATTTTGCCGACAACCTGAAAAGCGCCACCAAGTGCGAGCTGATGATGTGGGGCGGGGCGTGGAGCGTGGACTATCCGGATGGCGAAAATTTCATGCAGCTGCTGTACGGACCGAATGCGCACCAGGGCAATAACGGTTGCTACGAATCGCCTGCCTACGATGCGCTCTACAGAAAGGCGATCTCGCTGCCGCCAGGCCCGGAACGCACCGGGCTGTATGCGCAGATGAACCGGCAAATGGAAGCCGACACGGCCTGGGTATTGCAGGTACTGCGTATCCGCAACTGGGTCTCGCGGCCGTGGGTGCAAGGCTTCAAGAAACACCCGCTGATACATGCAGGATGGGAATACCTGGATGTGGACAAGCGCATGGCTAGCGAGGCGCGCTGAGTTTGCCGTGCATCGCTACGCGGGCACCGGCTGGTCGGCAACATACCGTACCGGTCGCGTCTTTTTCCACCGCGTTTGCCCACCATTTTTATTCCACCACACAGCACCGACACGCTAGGACATCAATGAAATCACTCTGGTTACGCGCACCGCTGCTGGCGGCCATGGCTGGCATGCTGGCGCTGCCGTTTTCGCTGGCCGCGCATGCCGCCGGTGCAGCCGATCCCGACAAGGTGCTGCGCTACGTCTTTGTCGCCGCCGAAACCGGGTTCGACCCCGCCATTGGCCGCGACCTGTATTCCGCCAAGGTCGTGCAGTCGGTCTTTGAAGCCCTGTACACCTACGATTACCTGGCCCGTCCTGCCAAACTGATCCCGCTGACTGCCGATGGCATGCCCGAGGTCACCGACGAAGGCAAGACCTACACGATCCGCCTGAAGAAGGGCATCACCTTCTATCCTGATGCGGCCTTCAACGGCAAGAAGCGCGAACTGACCATGGCTGATTACGTGTATTCGTACCGTCGCCTGTTCGACCCGAAACTGGCTTCGCCGCACACCTGGTTATTCGAAGGCAAGATCGTCGGTCTTGACGCGCTCGCCGCCGAGGCCAAGAAAACCGGCAAGTTCGATTACGACAGCAAGATCGCCGGTTTCGAGATCCTTGATCCGTACACCTTGCGCATCCACCTGACCCAGCCCGACTTCAATCTCGGCATGATCCTGGCGCACGAGCCGACCAGCGCGGTGGCACGCGAAGTGATTGAAAAATACCGCGACGGCGCCGGGCAGGTGATGGCCAATCCGGTTGGCACCGGACCGTATCATTTGACCGAATGGGTGCGTTCGTCGCGCATGGTGCTCGAGGCCAGCCCGGATTATCGCGGCTCGATCTGGGACTTCAAGGCCGGCAGCGACCCCGAAGATCAGGCCATCGTCGCCAAGCTGAAAGGCAAGCGCATGCCGCAGATCGGCCGCGTCGAAATTGCCGTGATGATCGAAGACCAGTCGCGCTTGCTGGCCTTCCAGAACGATGAAGTCGACTTGTTCGAATTGCAGGGACCGCTCGCGCCGCAACTGCTCAGTGGCGGCAAACTGAAACCCGAGTTCGCCAAAAAAGGCTACCAGCTCTCGCGTATCGTCGACCCCGAATCCAGTTACTACTACTGGAACATGCAGGACCCGGTACTGGGCGGTTTCGAAAAGCACAAGATTGCGTTGCGCCGGGCCATCGCCATGGCGCACAACGTCGACGAAGAAATCCGGCTGGTCTGGAATGGCGAAGCGATCGCGTTGCAATATCCGATTCCGCCCGGCGTGGTCGGGCACGATCCGGCCTACCGCAGTTCGATCCAGTTCGACCCGGCTGCCGCCAACGGCTTGCTCGACAAGTTCGGCTACAAGAAAGGGGGCGACGGCTATCGCAATCTGCCCAACGGCAAACCCTTCACCATCCGCTACTCGGCCCGCAACGACAGCAACGGTCAGCAGCAAGCCGAGATGTGGAAAAAAACCTATAACTCGATTGCCATCCGCATGGACGGCGACGTGCGGCCGTTCCCGGATTTGCTGAAAGCCGAGAAGACCTGCCAGCTGCAAACCCGCACCTCGCCATGGATCGCCGACTATCCCGATGGCGACAATTTCATGCAGTTGTACTACGGCCCCAACACCGGCCAGAACAATAATGGCTGCGCAAAAATTCCGGCCTACGACGAGCTGTATCGCGCCTCGCAAAAGCTGCCTGATGGTCCCGAGCGTGACCTGATTTATCACAAGATGACCCGCATCATGGAAATCTATTCGGCCCAGCGCATGGGCTATGCGCGCTACCGCAACATGGTTTCGCAGCCGCGCGTGATCGGTTACAAGAAGCACCCCATCCTGCACGCCGAGTGGATGTATTTCGATATCGAGAAAAGAAAATGACCCGTTCCAGTTTTCCTGTGCGCCCCGCATTGATGTTGACATTGGCAGTATTGAGCGCGACGACCGCAGTCGCCCATGCCGAACTGCGTCCGCTGATCCCGGCCATCAGCGCCGACCAGGTGGCACCGCTCTGCCAGGCCGGACTGGCCAGCCTGCGCCAGCGCGTCATCGTCATGGAAGCGCTGCCGGCTACGCGCAATGCTGCCAAGGTCTTTGCCGAATGGAACCGCCTCCAAATCGCCTTGCAGGATGTGCAGGGACCGATGGATATCCTCAGTAATGTCTCGCCCGACAAGGCCACCCGCACCGCGATGGAAGCCTGTCTGGTCGAGCTCAGCCAGTTCGATACCGGGCTGAACCAGAACGCTGTCGTATATGCCAAATTCAAGACCATCAAACCCCGCGACGCGATCGACACCAAGCTGCGCAAAGACCTGATGGACCGCTTCGAAGACACCGGCGTGGCGCTGCCGCCGGAACGCCAGCAACGTCTCAAGGCGATCCTGAAACAGCTCGAAGAACTCGGCCAGGCCTACGCCCGCAACGTGCGCGACAACAGCACCCGGCTGGTCTTCACCGCGCAGGAAGCGACTGGTCTGCCCGCTGACTATTTGGCCCGTGCAAAACGCGACGAGCAGGGCAACTACCTGCTCGGCTTTGAGAGCCCGGAGTACCTGCCCTTCATGGACTACGCGGATGACGCCGAGGCGCGCCGCCGCTATCAAACGGCTTACACCAATCGCGGCACGGCGGCCAATCCGCCGATGCTGAAAGAAGCCATGGCGCTGCGCCAGGAACTGGCCGGCCTGTTCGGCTTGCCGACCTGGGCCGATTACGTGATTCGCCGGCGCATGGCGAAAACGCCAGCGGCAGTATTTACCTTCCTCGATGAAGTCCAGGTCGCGGTTACTGCGCTGGAAAAAAAGGAAATCGAGGAGCTGCGCGCGTTCAAGTCGCAGACCCTGAAGACCGATCTGGCCAGCACGCGCATCGAACGCTGGGATGCCGGTTACTGGCAACAGAAACTAAAAAAAGCGCGCTACAGCGTCGACCAGAATGCCTTGCGCGCGTACTTCCCGACACCGGCCGCGCTGGCCTGGATCATGGATGTTTCCAGCAAGTTGTACGGCATCAGCTTCACGAAAGGCGAGGTGCCGGTCTGGCATCCCGAGGTGCAGTACTACGACGTGTTCGACACCCGCTCTTCGAAACGCATAGGCGGTATCTATCTCGACCCGTTTCCGCGTGAAGGCAAATACGGCCATGCGGCCGCCTTCGGCATCCGTGGCGCAAGCACGCTGGCGCAGCGCACGCCGGTGTCGGTGCTGGTGACCAATTTCGACCGCAACGGCTTGTCCAGCGATGAACTCGAAACCATGGTGCATGAATTCGGCCACGTGCTGCATGGCGTGCTGTCGCAGACCCGCTATGTCGAACAGGCCGGCACCAGCGTCGAGCGTGATTTCGTGGAAGCGCCGTCGCAGATGTACGAAGAATGGGCCCGTCGCAAGGACCCGCTGGCGACGCTGGCCAGCTTTTGCAGCACGCCGTGTCCGGTGGTCGATGACGCGCTGCTGGCACGCCTGACTGCCGCGCACAATTTTGGTCGCGGCCTGCGTTACGGCCGGCAGTTGCTGTATGCGCGCTATGACATGAATGTGTATTCACTCAAAACCGCAGCCGCGTCCAGCGACCCGCTCGTGATCTGGAACACGATGGAAGCTGCCACGCCACTCGGTCATGTCGAGGGCACGGAATTTCCGGGCCAGTTCGGTCACATCATGGGCGGCTATTCGGCTGGCTATTACGGCTACATGTGGTCGGAAGTGCTGGCGCTGGACATGCTGTCGGCCTACCAGGGCAAGCTGATGGATCCGGTGGTGGGACAGCGCTACCGGCAGGCGATCCTGGCGCGTGGCGGCGAGAAGACTGGCGCCGACATGGTGCGCGACTTCCTCGGACGGACACCGGACAGCAAGGCGTTTTTCAATGAAATTTCCGGGCAGCGGCTGCAATGACAGCGCTCTCGATCATGCATCACCAACACGATAAGAGGGCACCATGACTTCCTACATAGTCCGGCGGCTGTGGCAAATGCTGCCAACGATGCTCGGCGTGATCCTGCTGGTCTTCATGCTGTTCAACTGGGTCGGCGGCGACCCGGCCTACATCCTGGCCGGCAAGATGTCGAACCCGGAACAGATCGCCAATATCCGCACCCAGCTTGGCATCGACCAGCCGTTTTATGTGCAGCTGTGGATCTTCGTCAAACAGATCGCCACCTTCAATTTCGGCAACAGCTGGAGCACCGGCGAATCGGTCTCCAGCGTGATCACGTCGCGCCTCGGGCCGTCGCTGACGGTGCTGATTCCACTGACGATACTGGAGACCGTGATCGCCGTTGGCCTGGCGCTGGCGATTGCCTTCGTGCGTGGTTCGCTGACGGACCGCGCCGTGATGGTCGCTTGCACCATCGGCATGTCGGTCAGCATCCTGGTCTACATCATCGTGTTCCAGTACTTCTTTGCCTACAAGCTGGGCCTGTTTCCGGTGCAGGGCTGGGGCGACAGCTTCCTCGAAAACCTGTTCAAGTATTCGCTGCTGCCGATCCTGATCGGCCTGGCTGTCAGCGTGGCGCCCAGCCTGCGCCTGTTCCGTACCTTCGTGCTCGATGAAGTCAACCAGGACTATGTCCGTACCGCGCGCGCCAAGGGTCTGTCGGAGCGACGCATCCTGTGGGTGCATGTGCTGCGCAACGCGGCGATTCCGATCATCACGCATGTCATGTCGAACCTGCCGGCACTGCTGATCGGCGCCTTCCTGATTGAACGGTTTTTCTCGATTCCGGGCATCGGCCGCGAAGTCATCCTGGCGGTGGAACGCAGCGATTTTCCGGTGATCAAGGCGATCACTGTCTACGTTGCGGCTGCCACCATGCTCTTCAATTTGCTGACCGACCTGATGTACCAGGCGGTCGATCCACGCGTTCAACTGAAGTAGAAAGAGCACATGGCACATACTGAAACACAGGTCTCGCCGGGTCTCTGGGCGCTGGCATGGCGCCGGTTGCGCACCGACCATGTGGCCATGCTGGCACTGGCCATCGTGGTCGCTTTTCTGGTGGCACTGGTCTTGTCGGCCTCCGGCCTGATCGCCGCCAACTGGGCCGATGAAGTCGGCGTGAACTACGCGCCGCCCACCTTCGTCGGGGCGCAATCGGCCGCCGAACGCGGTGCCTCGCCGATCGAACCCGGTGCCGTGGAAGCCCCGCCGCCCGAGAATCCGCTCGATCCGTTGAAGGACGTGCTGCGCGAATTGCGCGCCAGCGCTGGCACCGCCCAGCCGGTGATCGTCAATGACTACGGTATCCCTGACCCGATCGGGCCGGAGCTGGCCGAAGTACGTGCCGAACTGGCCAAGGGCGGCGCTGCCAAGGCGGCTGTCGCGCGCAAGGAAACGCTGCCGTTCGGTGCCGACAAATGGGGCCACGACATCCTCCTGAAAACTATCAAGGGTGCCGAAACCTCGATCGTGGTCGGGCTGGTGTCGGCCTTGCTGGCGACTTTCCTCGGCACGGTCTTCGGCGCGTTCTCGGGTTATTTCGGTGGCAAGGTCGATGATCTGTTCAACTGGTTCTACAGCATCTTCACGTCGGTGCCGTACCTGCTGCTGATCCTGGCAGTGGCCGCCGTGCTGCAGCAAAAAGGCGTCGTCACCATCGTGCTGATTCTTGGCCTGACCGGCTGGACCGGCACCTACCGGCTGATCCGCGCCGAATACCTGAAGCACAAGAACCGCGAATATGTCTGGGCTGCCGACGCGATCGGTGCCTCGCACATGCGCAAGATGTTCACCCACATTTTTCCGAACGTCAGCCACGTCGCGCTGGTGCAGGTCTCGATTCTGGTGGTGGGTTTCATCAAGTCGGAAGTGATCCTGAGCTTTCTGGGGTTTGGCGTACCGGTCGGCACCGTTTCGTGGGGCAGCATGCTCAATGAAGCGCAGAACGAACTGATCCTCGGCAAGTGGTGGCAACTGGCTGCGGCGAGTGTGGCGATGGCGATACTGGTGACGGCGTTCTCGCTGTTTACCGATGCCCTGCGCGATGCCCTCGATCCAAAGCTCAAATAGGAATTGCGATGACCACTCCCCTGTTATCTGTCAAAAATTTGCGCGTCAGCTTCATGACCGACAAGACCCACAGCGTCGAAGCCGTCAAGGGCATCTCGTTTGATATTCCGCGCAATGCCACCGTCGCCCTGGTGGGCGAATCCGGCAGCGGCAAATCGGTCAGTTCGCTCGCCGTGATGGGCTTGCTGTCGGCCGACAGCGCGCTGGTCGACCCGACCAGCAGCATCGAATTCGAAGGTCGCAACCTGCTGGCGCTGTCGATTGCCGAACGCCGCAATCTCTGCGGCAAAGAAATTTCGATGATCTTCCAGGAGCCGATGACCTCGCTCAATCCGGTCTTCACGGTCGGTTTTCAGATCGCCGAAGTACTCAAGCTGCACATGAACATGGACAGCCAGCAAGCGCGTGCCCGCACGCTGGCGTTGCTGGAAGAAGTCGGTATTCCCAGCCCCGGCACCAAGATCGACGACTATCCGAACCAGCTCTCGGGCGGCCAACAACAGCGCGTCATGATCGCCATGGCGATTGCCTGCGAACCCAAGCTCTTGATCGCCGACGAACCGACCACCGCACTCGACGTCACGATCCAGAAACAGATCATCGACCTCATCGATGCGCTGCGCAAAAAGCGCCAGATGTCGGTGCTGTTCATCACCCATGATCTGGCGCTGGTGGGCGAGATTGCCGACTCCGTCATCGTCATGCGCAACGGCGAAGTGCGCGAGATGGGCGAGATTCACCAGATCTTCGAAGCACCCAAAGACCCGTACACCAAGGCGCTGCTGCGCTGCCGGCCATCGCTGGACTCGCGTCCTATGCGCTTGCCGGTGATCGCCGATTATCTGGAGGGCGATGGCGAGCCAGCCGGCCTGACCGAACAGCGCAGCCGTGGCCTGACCGGCTCCGAAGACATCGTGCTGGACGTGCGCAATCTGGGCAAAAGTTTTTATACCCGCGAGGGGTTTTTTGGTCGCAAGGAATTCAAGGCGGTCAGCGATGTTTCGTTCAAGCTGGCGCGCGGCAAGACGCTGGGTGTGGTGGGTGAATCGGGTTCCGGCAAGACCACGGTCGGGCTGACCTTGATGCGGCTGCATCAGGCTACCTCGGGTCAGGCGTTGTTCGATGGCAAGGATATTCTGGCCATGTCGAACAAGGAATTCATGGCTTACAAGCGGCGCATCCAGATCATTTTCCAGAACCCGTATGCCTCGCTGAATCCGCGCTTCACGGTCGGGCAGATATTGCTCGAACCGATGCAGATCCATGCGATCGGGCGGGATGACAAGGAACGGACGGCGATGGCGTATGCGCTGCTGAAAAAGGTCGGATTACCGGAAGCGGCGTTTCATCGCTATCCGCATGAATTTTCGGGAGGACAGCGTCAGCGGATTGCGATTGCGCGTTGCCTGACGCTCAAACCCGAGGTGCTCGTATGTGATGAATCGGTATCGGCGCTGGACGTCTCGGTGCAGGCGCAGGTGCTGAACTTGCTGCAGGATTTGCAGGAAGAATTCAACATGAGCTACATCTTCATTTCGCATGATCTGGCGGTGGTGAAGTACATCGCGGATCAGGTGATGGTGATGAACCAGGGGCGCGTGGTGGAACTGGCGAATTCGGATGAGCTGTATCGCAATCCGCAGCATGCTTATACGAAGACCTTGCTGAGTGCGATTCCGAAGGGGTTGACGCACTGAGGGTGGGGGGCTTGCCGCGCTTTGCACTCCGTGATTAATTGACTCTGACCCTAATTAATCCAAACACGCATGTACAACTTCGCAGCCAAAACATCGCTACTGATGTGGTTTGCGAAGGTTGGCAAGGAGTTTCCGGGGTCAGAGGTTTTTTTCGCAGGGGTATCGCGAAAATTACTCTGACCCCGGAAACGGATTGCGGAGTGCCGATGATCGCGCTCGGTGCTCCGTGGTTGATTGACGCTGACCCTAATTACGTCGGTCGTCGCGCACCGGCAGCTGTGGCCGCGATCAGCGCGCTTCGGAATCCGCAAGCAGGGTCAGAGTAATTTTCGCGGTAAAGCGTCGCGAAAAAAAACTCTGACCCTGGTTGCTGCTGATGTGGTTTGCGACGGTTGGTAAAAGCGGGTGGTGCGGTTCGCGATCGTCGACAAAAGCGTCTGGTGTGGTTCGCGACCGCCGGCAAGCGCAGGTGGTGCGGTCTTCGCGGAAGTGGCGCGCTGCCGGTGCGAGTTTCCGGGGTCAGAGTTTTTTTTCGCAGGGGTATCGCGAAAATTACTCTGACCCCGCAAACGGATTGCGGAGTGCCGATGATCGCGCACTCGGCTCTTCGTAATTAATTGACTCTGACCCTAATTAATCTTGCGGAGTGCCGATGATCGCGCACTCGGCTCTTCGTAATTAATTGACTCTGACCCTAATTAATCTGACCCGAATTAATCCCTTGATTCTGTGACTCGACCCCTGATCGCCACCGAACCGGTTTGCAACAAGCGATACATTTTGAAGGCCTCCACTCCATGTTCGACACCCTGCGCCCCCTGTTCAAATCCCTCGCCCCCGCCGCCAGCTTCTGCTCCCTGCGCATCGTCGAAGAAACCAGCGAGCAGATCAGCGTCCGCCAGAATATCCTGCAACCGCTCACCACCAGCATCGACCGCGGGGCAATGGTCACCATCATCCATGACGGCGGCTACGGTTATGCCGCGACCAGCGACCTGACAGCCGCCGGGCTGAAGGATGCAATCTCCCGCGCGCAGGCCTGGGCCGCAGCCAGCGCCGGTCGCTCGGTGGTCGATTATTCCGCGATCACGATGCCGCATCCGGTCGGTATCTACACCAGTCCCGCCACGTCACCCGCAACCAACCGCAAGGACCTGATCGCCTTGCTGACGCAGGAATCTGCCGCCTGCCAGATCGACCCGCGCATCGTCGACTGGAGCGCATCAGTCGGTACCATCACCACCCGCCAGTTGTATCTGACCAGCGCGGGCGGCGATCTCGAACAGCATTTCCGGTTCGTCATTCCCAACCTGTCGGTGACCGCCAACCAAGGCGCCGACACGCAGACCCGCAGCCTCGGCGGTCAGTACAACGGTTATTGCCGGCAGGGTGGTCTGGAAGTATTGGCCGATGCCGGTTTTCATGGCAGCGGTGCGCGCATCGCGGCGCAGGCGATTGAATTGCTGGGAGCACCGAACTGCCCGAGCGGCACGATGGATTTGCTGCTGATGCCGGAACAGATGATGTTGCAGATTCATGAGTCGATCGGCCATCCGATCGAGCTCGACCGCATCCTCGGCGACGAGCGCAATTTTGCCGGCACCAGCTTTGTCACGCTCGACATGTTCGGCCACTTTCAATACGGCTCGCCACTGCTCAACGTGACCTACGATCCGACCCGGCCCGAGCAATTCGCCAGCTACCGCTGGGACGACGAAGGCCATCCCGCCGAGAAGACCTACGTGATCCGTGCCGGTGTGCTGGAGCGCCCGCTAGGCGGTGCAATTTCGCAGGCCCGCGCCGGTATCGACGGTGTCGCCAATTCGCGTGCCTGCAGCTGGAACCGCGCGCCGATCGATCGCATGGCGAACCTGAACATCGAACCCGGCACCAGTTCGCTCGATGACATGATCGGCTCGGTCGAACGTGGCGTGCTGATGGATACCAACGTGTCGTGGTCGATCGATGACTCGCGCAACAAGTTCCAGTTCGGTTGCGAGAGCGGTCGGCTGATTGTCGATGGCGAATTGAAAGGCGTGGTCAAGAATCCGAACTACCGCGGTATCTCCGACTCATTCTGGCGCTCGCTCAAGGCGGTTGGCAATGCCGCTACCGCCGATGTGATGGGCACGCCATTTTGCGGCAAGGGCGAGCCCTCGCAAGTGATCCGGGTCGGGCACGCATCGCCGGCCTGCCTGTTCGCCAATGTCGATGTGTTCGGAGGAGAAGCCTGATGCAAACCTATTTTTATCAGCTGGCCGATCTGATCGGCACGCAGTTGCAGGGCAGCGAGCAGTACCAGTGCTGGTATTCGGCGGAGGCGTCGGATTTCGTGCGCTTCAATCGCAGCGCGATCCGCCAGTGCGGCCATGTGCGCCAGTCGTCGCTGTCGCTGCACCTGATCGATGGCCGGCGTCATTGCTCGGCCAGTGCCACGCTGGCAGGTCATCTCGCAGCCGATCGCGCCACGCTGGCGCAGCTAATGGCGACCCTGCGCACGCAGTTGCCCGACTTGCCCGACGACCCGCATCTGCTGGTGGCCACCGAGGTGCGCTCGACCGAACACAACGCACCGTCGCGCCTGCCAGCGGCGGCAGAGATCGTCGATCAGGTGCTGCACGCCGCCGCCGGTGTCGACCTGGTCGGCATCCTCGCGATGGGACCGGTGATGCGCGGATTTGCGAATGCCGCCGGCCAGCGCAACTGGCACCAGAGCGCCACCTTCAATCTCGACTGGAGCCTGTACCAGAGCCGTGACAAGGCCGTCAAAACCTCCTACGCCGGTGCCGACTGGGACAGCACGGTTTTCAGCGCAAAAATGCACGGTGCGATGGCGCAGCTGGTCATGCTGCAGCGCGCCCCGGTGACCGTCAAACCCGGCGCCTACCGCGCCTTCCTGACCCCGACTGCGATGCAGGAACTGGTCAGCATGTTCAACTGGGATGGCTTGTCCGAAAAATCCCTGCGCACGCGCCAGAGCGCATTGCGCCGCATGCGTGACGAGAACGTGCGCCTGCATCCTGCGATCACGCTGAGTGAAGACACATACGGCGGCATGGGGCCGGGTTTTCAGAGCGACGGTTTTCTGAAGCCGGACCGGATTGCGCTGATCGAACAGGGCGTTCTGACCGGCAGCATGATCTCGCCACGCACCGCGATGGAATACGGCCTGGCCAACAATGGCGCCGGCAGCGGCGAAGCGATGAGCGCCATCGATCTGGCGGGCGGCACGTTGCCGATGGCGCAGGCGCTGGCCGAACTCGACACCGGTATCTATGTCAGCAATCTCTGGTATCTGAATTTTTCGGATCGGGCGAATTGCCGGATCACCGGCATGACGCGCTTTGCGACTTTCTGGGTCGAAGGCGGCGAGATCAAGGCACCTCTGAATGTGATGCGCTTCGACGAGTCGCTGTTCCGCTTGCTCGGCGACAAATTGTTGGCGCTGACCAGCGAGCGTGAACTGCTGCTCGATAGCGATTCATATGGCGAACGGGCCACCGGTAGCGCACGCCTGCCGGGTGCGCTGGTGAAGGATTTCACGTTCGTGCTGTAGTCCTGTTGTGCAGTCCTGTTGTGCAGTCCTGTTGTGCAGTCCTGTCGTGCAGCCTGTCGCCGGTATCGGCAGCGCAGCTGCACGCTGATGCAGCCTGTCATATCCTGATTGCCGCAAATAAATCAATCCGTTAAAGTCCTGCAGCGATCCCGCTTTTCCACACCCATTTCAAAAACCAGCATGCAAAATAATCAGCCGTTGCCGCCGTCCAAACGCTGGATGATCCCCGTCGCGATCGTGGTCGTGATTGCCGTCGCCGGCGGCGTGATGTCGATGCGCCCCGCGCCCAAACCGGCAGAGACCAAAGACACCCCCGCCGTGATGGAGCTCGCAGCGGGCGATGTGATTCGCGTCGCGGCGCGCGACCTGCGCGTGCAGTTGCCGGTCTCCGGCGCGCTGAATGCGCAGAACCAGGCCACCGTGAAATCCAAGGTGGCTGGCGAAGTCCGCGAAGCACCGATTGCCGAAGGCATCAGGGTCAAACGTGGCGACGTTGTGGTGCGGCTCGATACGGCCGACCTGACTGCCCGCCTCGGTGCGCAGGACGCCGCCCTCGATGACGCGCGCGCCCGCTTTGCACTGGCGACCAAAAACCGCGAGAACAACAACGAATTGCTGAAACAGAAATTCATTTCCCAGAACGCGCTCGACACTGCCCAGAACAGCGTCGAACTGGCGCAGGCCGCGGTCAAGTCGGCCAGCGCGCAACGCGACATCGCCCGCCGTGCCCTCGATGACGCCGTGGTGCGCTCGCCGATCGACGGCATCATCAGCAAACGCTACGTACAGGCCGGTGAAAAAGCCGCGCCCGACATGCCGCTGTTTGTCGTGGTCGACCTGGCCCGGCTGATCCTCGAAGCGCAGGTGCCGGCCAGCGAAATCCCGCGTGTGCAGGCCGGGCAGGGCGTGACCTTCGCCGTGGATGGTTTTGGCCAGCGCGTCTTTACCGGCGAAGTGGTGCGCATCAATCCCGCCGCCGAAGCCGGGTCGCGCGCGATCACGGTGTATGTCGCGGTGGCCAATCCCGACAACGCGCTGCGCTCGGGCATGTACGCAAAGGGCGGCATCACATTGAACAAGTCGACGCTGGTGCCGGCGGTGCCGATCAGCGCGCTGCGTCAGACGGATGGCGTCACGACGGTGTTTAAAATTGACGGTAACAAGGTGGTGGAACAAGTGGTCAAGCTGGGCTTGCGCAATGACGACGACGGCCTGGTCGAAGTCACCGACGGCCTGGCAATCGGCACGCCCGTGCTGGCTGTCAAGCTCGACGGCATCAAGGCCGGATCGCTGGTCAAATTGCCTGCCTCGAAAGGCTGATCATGTGGATCACCAAAACCAGCATCCGCAATCCGGTGTTTGCCACCATGGTGATGGTGGCGCTGATGGTGCTCGGGCTGTTTTCGTACAAGAGCCTGGGCGTCGAGAAAATGCCGGACGTGCAGTTTCCGTTCATTTTCATACAGGTACTGTATCCCGGCGCGTCGCCGGAAGCGGTCGAAAATGACATTACCAAGCCGATCGAAAACGTCGCCAACACGGTGCGGGGCGTCAAGAAAATCGTCTCCAGTTCGTTCGAAGGGCGCTCGCTGACCTTCATCGAATTCGACCTCTCGACCAACATGGATCACGGCATCCAGGAAGTGCGCGACAAGATCGCCCAGATTCGCGCGGCCTTTCCGAAAGACGCCAAAGAACCTTTCGTCGCCCGCCAGGAAGAAAACGCCCAGCCGGTCGCGACGCTGACGCTGACCTCGGCCAGCGGCGACATGCGCGCCTTGTCGACGCTGTCCGAACAGGTGGTCGTCAAGCGCCTGCAAAACGTCGCCGGTGTCGGCCAGGTCACCACCGGCGGCAACACCAGCCGCCAGATCCTCATCAATGTCGATCCGGTGCGCATGACCGCACAGAACATCGGCATCGATGACGTGCTGCGCGCCATCCAGATCACCAATCAGGACATGCCGGCCGGGATCATCAGCCGCGGGCCGTCCGAACAACTGGTCCGGGTTGAAGGCAAGATCCGCGACCCGCGTGCGTTTGGCAAGATCGTCGTGGCCCGGCGCGCCAGCGGGCCGGTGTTTCTCGATCAGGTCGCCAGCGTGGTCGATGGCGAACGCGAAGAAACCTCGATCTCGCGCGTTAATGGCCAGCGCGCCATCAACATCAACATCACCAAGGTGCAGGACGCCAACATCATCGAGGTCGGTCTCGGCCTGAAAAAAGCCGTCGCCGACATGGCCAAAACTTTACCGGCCGGCAGCACGCTGACCATCGTCAATTCCAACTCGGATTCGGTCGAACGCCAGCTCGACGGCGTCAAGGCCACCATCCTCGAAGGCGCGGCACTGACGATGCTGATCGTGTTCCTGTTCCTGCATTCCTGGCGCAGCACCATCATCACCGGCCTGACCTTGCCGATCTCGGTGATGGCGACCTTCATCGCGATGAAGGCGTTCGGCTTCACCATCAATGCGCTGACGCTGATGGCGCTGTCGCTATGCATCGGCCTGCTGATCGACGACGCCATCGTGGTACGCGAAAATATCGTGCGTCATCTCGGCATGGGCAAAAGCCACAAGGATGCCGCCAACGACGGCACCAGTGAAATCGGCCTGGCGGTGATGGCCACGACTTTTGCGATCGTCGCCGTGTTCGTGCCGGTGGCGTTCATGGACGGCATCATCGGGCGCTTCTTTTTGCAGTTCGGCATCACCGTCACGGTGGCGGTGCTGGTGTCGCTGTTCGTCAGCTTCACGCTTGATCCGATGCTGTCGTCGGTCTGGCGTGATCCGGTCGAGAACCGCTTCCGCTATGTGCCGTGGCTAGGCCGGATGATGGAAAGGATCGAATACGGCATCGACCGCTTGCACCTGCGCTACGGCCGTACGCTGGAATGGTCGCTGCGCTGGCGCAAGCTGACGCTGCTGTCGGCACTGCTGCTGTTCATCGGCAGCCTGGCGCTGGTGCCGCTGATCGGTGGCGAGATGTTCCCGGAAACCGACGAAGGCTTCATCACACTCAAGTTCAAGACCGCAGTCGGCTCCAGCCTGGCCTACACCAATGAAAAAATTGAGCAGGTTGAAGGTGCCCTGAAGGACTTCCCCGAGATCGCCAGCGTCATCACCACCGTCGGCGGCCAGGAAGGTGCCAACACGGCCGAGGTCAGCCTGAAACTGACCGACCGCAAACTGACCAGCCGGCGCCGCCAGAAAGACCTCGAAGCGCTGATTCGCAAACGTCTGACACCGATCGCCGGTATCGCGCTGTCGGTCGGTAACGAGAAGGCCATCTACATCGCCATCCTCGGT
This sequence comes from Actimicrobium antarcticum, assembly GCF_039536745.1. NCBI lineage: Bacteria > Pseudomonadati > Pseudomonadota > Betaproteobacteria > Burkholderiales > Oxalobacteraceae > Actimicrobium > Actimicrobium antarcticum. The sequence continues at coordinate 7,843 of NZ_BAAAZE010000003.1, read as the reverse complement.
CAGGACATCGGCAAGCTCGACACGGTCGCCAGACAGGTCATGCAAAAACTGGCCACCATCAAGGGTGTCACCGACCTCGAAAACAGCCTGGCAGCATCGACCCCGTCGGTGATCGTCAAGATCGATAACGAGCGCGCCAGCGACCTCGGCCTCACGCTGCAACAGATCGGCGCCGCACTGCGTCCGTTCGTGGCCGGCGACACCACCAGCTACTGGCTGGCGCAGGACGGCCAGAACTACGAAGTCAATGTGCAATTGCCCAAGGCCGGGCGCGAGCGCATCGCCGACCTCGGCAACCTGTCGGTGATGAGCAAGAACATCACGCCGGACGGCAAACCGATCATGGTGCCATTGCGCCAGGTGGTCGAATTTGTTCCCTCCACCAGCCCGCAAGTCATCAAGCGACAAGCCCTGCAACGGCGCGTCGGCATCTACGGCAACGTCGAAGGCCGACCGGCTGGCGACGTCAACAAGGAAGTGCAAGCCATCATCAAAACCATTGACCTGCCGTCCGGTGTGCGCTTCGACGTCGGCGGTCAGGCCGAGCAAATGAAAGACATGCTGGGCGCTGCGGTCACAGCGCTGGGGATTGCGGTGATTTTCATTTACCTCGTGCTGGCCTCGCAATTCGGCAGCTTCCTGCAACCGATCGCCATCATGGTCTCGCTGCCGCTGTCACTGATCGGCGTGCTGCTGGCACTGCTGATCACGGGCAGCACATTAAACATGTTCTCGATTATCGGATTCATCATGCTGATGGGACTGGTGACGAAGAACGCGATTTTGCTGGTGGACTTCACCAACCATTCGCAACAGGCGGGGCAGAGCCAGCATGACGCGATTCTGACGGCGGGGCAGGTGCGTTTGCGACCGATTCTGATGACGACGATGGCGATGATATTCGGGATGCTGCCGATGGCGCTGGGGATTGGGGATGGCGGGGAATCGCAGGCGCCTATGGGGCGGGCGGTGATCGGCGGCGTGATTACGTCGACGCTGCTGACGTTGCTGGTCGTGCCGGTGGCTTATACGTATCTGGATGCCTGGGGGCGGCGGGCCAAGCGGTATTTTCGGGGGAGCGAGGCGGTTTGATTTTTTGTTGAACACGCGGTTTGGCTGGCGGGTTGCATGGATTTTTTTGGTGACACAACCTGCGCTTGCGAACCGCAGCAAATCACATCGAATCAACTCGCACTTGCCCACTGCCGCAAGCCACGTCGGCAGCAACCAGGGTCAGAGTTTTTTTTGCGACGCTTCACCGCGAAAATTACTCTGACCCTGCTTGCGGTATCCGGAGCGCGAACTCCGCAAGCCGGCTGACGGATCGCGCCTGTAGTTATCGGTACGCGACGACTAAGCTCCGCAATCCGTTTGCGGGGTCAGAGACATTTTCGCGATACCCCTGCGAAAAAAAACGCTGACCCCGGAAACTGGCGTTTGCAGCTTGCGGCTTCATCACCCCCCGCTCTTGCCAGCCGCAGTAACTCACTTCCACGGAATCCGCTTTTGCCAGCCGCCGCAAATCGCTCTTATGGAATCCGCTATTCCAGCCGCCGCAAACCACATCCGCAGCAACCAGGGTCAGAGTTTTTTTTCGCGACGCTTCACCGCGAAAATGTCTCTGACCCTGCTTGCGGTATCCGGAGCGCGAACTCCGCAAGCCGGCTGACGGATCGCGCCTGTAGTTATCCGTACGCGACGACTAAGCTCCGCAATCCGTTTGCGGGGTCAGAGACATTTTCGCGATACCCCTGCGAAAAAAAACGCTGACCCCGGAAACTGGCGTTTGCATTTTGCGGCTTCATCACCACCCGCTCTTGCCAGCCGCAGTAACTCACTTCCACGGAATCCGCTTTTGCCAGCCGCCGCAAATCGCTCTCACGGAATCCGCTTTTCGAGCCGCAGCAAACCACATCCGCAGCAACCAGGGTCAGAGTTTTTTTTCGCGACGCTTCACCGCGAAAATGTCTCTGACCCTGCTTGCGGTATCCGGAGCGCGAACTCCGCAAGCCGGCTGACGGATCGCGCCTGTAGTTATCCGTACGCGACGACTAAGCTCCGCAATCCGTTTGCGGTATTCGGAGCGTGATCGCGACAATCCGGCTGTCTGCCAGCGACCGCAGCAAGCGAATCGCCATCCTGTCGTTTCCACTGTACTGACATCGACGTTGTTGCTAGAAAATTGATCCTCTCCCCACCCAACCAGTAGTTCGAGTATGCGTTAAGTGATATATTTAAAAAAATAACCTATTTTTATATCATTTAACGCATAAATTGCTGACGATGAAAACTCTTCCAGACCTCGGCGCAGAATTCCAGCACCTGCGCGAAAACACTGCCCGCACGCAAAGCGATGTTGCCGCCAGTGTCGGCATGCAGCAAACCGCGCTGTCGCGTTTCGAGCGCGGTCGGGGTAATGATTTTTCGGTTGGCAAGCTGCTGCGACTGGCGCATGCGATGGGATACGAGCTGGCATTCGTCAAGGCTGGCCAGCGGCCGACGCTGGCCGATGTCCTGGAAGAACGCAAACAGTCACGCAATATCGGCCCTGATTCGCGATGATCCTGAACGTCTTTGTCCATGGCAAGGTAGTGGCCACGCTCAGTCATACCGATGGCTTTGTCCATCATCTGACGTATCGGCACGATGCCGCGCCCGACGATTTTGTATCGTTGCTGATGCCGGTTCAGCCGGCCAGCCTGCCGTGGCCGGAGTTGCATCCGTTTTTTCGGGTCAGCCTGCCAGAGGGGTTTTTGCTGTTGTTGCTCAAGGAGCAGCTTGGCCCGCATCTGGGCGCCAGTCCGCTCGACCTGCTGGCGGTCACCGGACAAAACACGATCGGTCGGGTGCAGGTTGCGGCCGGAGAAGTGCTGTTGCGCAAGGACCTTGCACTGGAGTTGCAGCCGCTGCTGCATGGCGACACGTCGGCCCAGGTATTCCTGACCTTGATGCGGGATTACGCCAGTTCCGGTGTCTCTGGCGTCGTACCGAAATTCCTGTCGCCGGAAGCAAAAAAGCTGTTTCGCAAAGGCACCTTGCCGACCGAGCGCTATCTCGTCAAGGGAAGTTCGGAGCACATGCCTTTCCTCGCGCTTAATGAACATCTCTGCATGGAAGTGGCGCGGCGTACGGGTTTTGCAGCTCCGGCAACGCAGGTCTCCGAGGATGGTCAGGTGCTGGTCGTGGAGCGTTTTGACATCGATCCACAGACCGGACGCAGACTCGGCTTTGAAGATTGTTGCAGCCTGCTCGGCCTCAACCCCGACGACAAGTATCAGTCGACCTGGGAGCGTGTGGCACGGCTGGTGCGACAGTGGGTTCCGGACCGGCTGCGCCAGCAATCGCAGGAACAGCTTGCGGTGACGTTGCTGCTGACCTTCGCCTTGGGTAACGCCGACTGCCATACCAAGAATCTGGCGCTGCTGTACTCCGATCTGGAGGATGTTCGGGTCGCACCGATTTACGACATGCTGACCATTCGGGCGTATGACCGTTATGCCCGCAATCCGCCCGGCATGTACATCGATGGTCGCAAGAGCTGGAACCCGGGCAAGGCATTGTGGCGCTTCCTGCAGCAGCACCTGGACATTGACCCGGCGCGCCAGCGCGAGCTGGTCGGCATCGTGTGCGAGGCCGTGGCCAGCGTGTTTCCCGATCTGTTGCACCACATCCGCGAACGGCCCGGATTTGCCCCGGTGGGGTCGGCCATGATCCGGGAATGGAATGAGGGCTTGCAGCGTTTTAGTGAACGGGTCACGGTGGTCGTGCCGGACCTGGTCGATAACGCAAGGCGTGCCGGCATCGCCCTACCGCAGGCAGCCGAACCGGTTGCTAGCGAACGCATCGGTGAGTCGCCGTTGCTGGCCTCGCGCAAAAAGCGCAAGGCGCGGCGGTTATCCTGATGCCTTTCGATCGATCGTTGCCGTTTTTCGCGCCGTTCCCGTCTCATGAGCATGATGCGCATCGCGCTGAGGAAACGGCAATCTGCCAGCTGATCCTGCTCCTGGTATTGGCAGTGTGAACTTCGCAAGCCGGCTGACTGATCGTGCCTGCAGTTATCGGTATGCGACGGCGGCACTCCGCAATCCGTTTGCGGGGTCAGAGTAATTTTCGCGATAACCCTGCGAAAAAAAACTCTGACCCCGGAAACTGGCGTTTGCAGCTTGCGGGTTCATCACCACCCGCGCTTGCCAGCCGCAGTAACTCACTTCCACGGAATCCGCTCTTGCCAGCCGCCGCAAACCACATCATCAGCAACCAGGGTCAGAGTTTTTTTTCGCAATGCTTCACCGCGAAAATTACTCTGACCCTGCTTGCGGTATTCAGAGCGCAAACCCCGCAACCCGCACCCGCCGTCACCCTTCAATCGCCCCCGTCTTCCGCACCACCGCCGCCTCATGAAAATGATGCACATCCCGCTGCGGAAACGGCAACGAACACCCACCCGCCTCAAGCGCTTCCTTACACCGCTGCACCAGATCAATCTTGGTATCCCACCAGTCGACCCGCTTGGTCCATACCCGGAACAGGATATTGACCGAACTTTCGCCAAGCTTGTCGACCTTGATTAGCGGCTCCGGCGTGTCGAGGATGCGCGGCTCGTCGGCGGCGATCTGCCTGAGGATCGCCAGTGCGGCGCCGATGTCGTCGCTGTAGGCAATGCCGTAATTTTCATCGATGCGGCGGATGTCGTTATCGGTCACCGAGAGGTTGACGATGGTCTGGCCCCAGATTTTTGAATTCGGAATAAAGACCGCAGGGCCGTCCGGCAGGTGACCCCTGCAAATGAAGAAACCGACCGCGTCGATGATGTAGGTCTGGCCATCCAGTTGCACCACGTCGGCAATCTTGAACGGCCGAAAAAACAGGATCATCACGCCGGCCGCCACATTGCTCAGCGTGCCCTGCAAGGCCAGGCCAATCGCCAGGCCGGCGGCACCGAGCACTGCGATCAGGCTGGTGGTCTCGACACCAAAACGGTTCAGCACAGCTACCAGCGTGAAGATCAGGATGGCGATGCGGATGATTTTTCCGGGGATGTAGCGGAACACCGGATCGATCTTGTGTGACCGGGCCATGGTCCGGTCGATCAGCCGCGCCAGCCAGCCGGCCACCAGGTAGCCGACGATCAGCGTGATCAGGGCACCGACGACATTCAGGCTGTAGTTCAGCAGGTAACCGGGCAGGACGTCGAGCAGGTGTTTGAGTTGTTCATTCATGGATGAGGCGTGCCGCGCGGAGCGGCAGAAGTCGTAGGAAGCAGGCAGGGTGGATCAATACGGGAATGCCGTCAACCTGCGCTAACGGGTTCGGTGTCTGGCGAACGCGCACGACGCAATGACGCTGGCCGTTCAGGTGTTTGGTTCGATGACGCCTGCGTGGCGCGGCAGAAACTTTTCGTGCGGCATCGGGTGCCTCCCTTGGCATTTCTTCCAGGCGACCCACCGCAGCAGGTCCATCGTCAGTGCCGGCATTGATCACCGCAGATCACCCGGCTTGGCCCTTCGCATAAAAACGTTGTGCGCCCGACCACGCCAGCACCTCAATTTGCACGCCGTGATGAAGAACTCCCGGAGTCGCCGGTAGCATTCAACAACCGATAGTTGGCGTCATCAACTACCGGAACATCCTGCGTCTGCTGGCGCGACTTCCATTCTGAAACATGACTTCCCTGACCTCCCGTCGCGGTTCCGCAATGATCGAATTCATCGTGATTGGTCCTGTCATCACGCTGATCGGATTGGCAGTCCTCCAGTACGGCCTGGTGTTTTTCGCCAGGAACCACTACAACCACGCCAGCTTCATGGCGGCCCGTGCCGGCAGCACCGGCCACGCCAACCTGACCACAATCGAACATGCCTACGCCACCGCGCTGGCGCCACTCTACGGCGGCGGCACCAATCCGGCAGCGCTTGCGGCATCGGCCGCCCGGGCGCTCGCCGATATCCAGACCCACGCCCAAGTCGAGATACGCAATCCCACCACCGAGAGCTTTCAGGACTTCAATGTCGCGGCATTACAGGCCCGCGTCGGTAACGGCAAACGCGTGATTCCGAACAGCGGCCAGCAAACCCGAACAGCCGTGATCGGCACGCAATCGGGCCAGAGCATCCAGGATGCCAACCTGCTCAAGCTGCGCATCACGACCGGCTACAAACCGCAAGTGCCCTTGGTCGGGCAGCTCTATCTGGGCTTGCTGCAATTGCAGGATGACGGCACCAGCGGCATCCGCACCACGCTGCTGCGTGCAGGGCGCATTCCGGTCGTCACCGATGTGATGGTGCAGATGCAGTCGGACGCGATCGAGGGAAACAACCTCTCCGGCCCGGGTGCCGGGAATGGCGCCGACCCTGGCAACACGGGCAATCCGCCACCAGTGACGCAACCGCCGGCGGGCTGTACTTCACCGCCATGCAACACATCGCCTCCAGGTAATCCGAGCCCGACCGAACCCGGTGGCAATTGCACTGGTGGCGTGTGTCCGATCTGTCCTGACCCGATACCGGTCACCGTCGTCGTCCCGGGCGATATCACGTTCGCCTTCGGACAGGCAACGCTCACCGCAGCCGGCATGACGCAACTCGACACGCTGATTGCCTCAGCCAATGCGGGTGGCTATACCTCGGTCAGCGTCGATGGTTACACCGACCAGATCGGTAACGACAAGACCAATCTGGCGCTGTCAGCGGCACGTGCCCAGACTATCAGGACCTACTTGCTCGGCCACGGCCTGTCGGGCTTGCCGATCCGTGCGACCGGACATGGCGCGGCCAATCTGAAGGTGGAACTGGCGCAATGCGCGGGCCAGACCGGCGTCGCGCTGCAACGCTGCCTGGCACCAAACCGACGGGTCGATGTGACTCTCAATCCCTAAGCGGGCGGCCTCGTTGCCCTCCATTCGACACGACATCCGACCGACTACTCGCCGCCATGACATCGACTTTTTCCCACGTTCGCGCGCTGTGTATTTTGCTGCTCATGGCGCTACTGGCGGCGTTCCCAGTGCACGCGCAGAACAAGCAAACCCGGCAATGCACGGCACCCACCGCCGGCAATCCGGGCGTCGCCTGTGCCGGCAATCCGATCAACCTCATCACCGGCAACAAGTACCAGCGCGACACCGACTTGCCAGCCCTGCCAGGTGTGCTCGGCCTGGAAATCGTACGACACTACAACAGCGCATTCGGTACACCGAACGTCCCGAATGGCCTGGTCGGACGCGGCTGGCGCTTATCGTATGAAGTCGAACTGATTGCCGTCGGCAACACGCTCCAGCTGATCGAAGCCGACGGTCACCGCATCATCTTCAACCGTGACCCGCTCAACCGGTCACTCTGCAGCACCAGCGATCCGGCCAACGGCAGCATCGAAATCCTGCGCACTAGTCGCGGCGATGAATTTGTCTGGCAACGGCATGATGGCCAGGTCTGGCGCTTCAATCACCAGCGCAAGCTCGAACAAATCACGGCGCCCACCGGCGAATTCGTCAGCCTGCTGTACGACAACGCGGGCCTGCTGATCCAGGTCACTGATCCGCAGGGCCGGCAGCTGCAGCTGAACTATCCGGACCGCAAGACAGCGCGCAGCCGTACCGGCTTCAATGGCGTGCAATCCATCGACAGCCCGGTCGGGCGCTTTGATTATCACTATGGCAGTACTGCGCCGACTGGCTCGGTCAGCGTGCAATCCGCCCTGCTGGCCAATCTGGTCCGGGTGCGCCTGCCAAATCACACCGAGCGGCAGTACCATTACGAAGATACCCGGCATCCGACGCTACTGACCGGCATCAGCGTCGCTGAAAGTACCGGAGCCGCCCAGCGCGTTTCGACGTTCGGTTACCAGG
>NZ_BAAAZE010000002.1:72249-174586 GCF_039536745.1 Actimicrobium antarcticum | reverse complement strand
ACCGCAGATCGCGCGTCGTGGCGACCCGCAAAGGAACCTGACGCATGTTGGGCTTCGCAGCCCAACCTACGACCTGCCGGGCCGCACCCGGCTTGGCTCCACGGAGCGCAACCCGTTTTAGCTACCGCAGCCCGCAGCCCGCGCGTCGTGGCGACCCACAAAGGAACCTGACGCATGTTGGGCTTTGCAGCCCAACCACCAGTCGGTAGTTTTCATGGTGCGTACGCGATCTCGAACAAGTCATGTCGATTACCAACGACGGTAAGGCAGCGGCAACCGCAACCTGACCACCGGCTTACTGAAAGCCACACCATATATGCAAACTTCTGCCACATTCGCGTCGACGATCAGGGTACTGGATAAACTGCGGCATTCGCAGTAAAGTCCGCTTGTCAAAGGGCTGCGAAAAGCGACAAAAAGCGACAATCAGCCCATGCGCCAACGCCGGGCAGACAACGCCAGACCCATAAAAAATCAGGAGACCAGCATGTGCGAAATCTATGTCAAGGCAGATCCGATCCACTACGAATTGCGTACCCGTTCGATCCGTGTCCATGGCGTTGTCACCAGCATTCGCCTCGAAAACATGTGCTGGGATGTGCTGGCCCGCATCGCCCGTAAAGACAGCCAGTCCACCAATCAATTGATCAGCCAGTTGTACGACGAAGTGATTTGCCATCAAGGCAAGGTCAGCAATTTTTGTTCGTTCCTGCGGGTCAGTTGCATGCACTACCTGTCGAACCTGGCAGCCCGGGAAAACACGACGTCATTACTGCAAGAAAATGCCGATGACTCTGTCGCACTCCCTGTGCCAAAACCTCCATCACGGCATCGCCCCATGGCATCAGAGCTTGTCCTGTTGCAGGTGGCCGGACAGCGCTCCTGCAGCCAGTGACCGACCAACCGGCTGGCCGGCATCGGGCACTGAACAATCTCCGGAAGTAGTAGCCCGCTATTACCAGTACACCGGCGTCATGGAGAATAATCGATCGACCGTGCGTAAAAAAGCCGGTACGTCAGGTGCACTGCATCCCGTTACCGCCAGAGCGCCTGGACACAGAAAAAACCCATAAAAAAATTAGGAGATGACCATGCAGAAAACACGTTTATCCGCATCCGGCGCGGGACTGCTTGCGCTGGGCCTGCTTGCCGGATTATCGGCACCGGCCTTTGCGCAGGAACAGGCGATGGACAAACTGAAATCGATGCGCGTGTCCGGCATCGATCCGAACCTGCCGCTGATTCCGCAAACCGGCAAGAACGCCGATGCCATCAAGGAAAACCTGAAGCGCGTGAAGATGCCCGCCGGCTTCGCCATCGACCTGTACGCGATCGTGCCGGATGCCCGCCACATGGCAGTGGCACCATCGACCAACATGCTCTTTGTCGGCACCCGCAAGTCGTCGGTCTGGGCCGTCACCAACCGCAATAGCGGCGATGCTGCCACCGAGGTAAAGCAGTTCGCTCCCTCCCTCAAATTTACCCAGCCCAACGGCGTGTGCTGGACCAAGGATGGCTTCCTGATCGTGGCCGAACACAACCGCATCCTCAGCTTTCCGGCAGCCGAGTTTTTTTATGAAGGCGCCGATGTCGCGGTATCGGAAGTGGTCCCGCAGGGCAAGCTGATTCCGGTCGAAGATGAAAGCTACAACCACGGCGCGCGCGTCTGTCGCGTTGGCAAGGATGGCATGCTGTACGTTGCCCTCGGCCAACCGTTCAATGTGCCACCGCGCGAAAAACTGAAGGCATTCACTGAACAGGGCATCGGCGGGATCATCCGCCTGGACCCGTTCACGGGCGCCAAGCGCGAAGTGTATGCCAGCGGTATTCGTAACTCGGTTGGCATCGAATTCAATCCGAAGAACAACGACCTGTGGTTCACCGACAACCAGACCGATGGCATGGGCGACGAGATCCCGAGTGGCGAGATCAACCGCGCCACCAAAAAAGGCCAGTTCTTCGGCTATCCGTACATCCAGGGCAAGACGCGTATTACCGAATACGGTTACGACAAGGACCCGGTACCTGCCAACACCACCAACCCGGAGGTCTATACCGAAGCACACGCGGCGGATCTGGGCCTGACTTTTTATACGGGAGACAAATTCCCGGCCAAGTACCGCGGCGGGATTTTCTCGGCGCAGCATGGGTCATGGAACCGCACCACGCCGATCGGTGCGCGCATCCTGTTTACCTCACTGAAAGCCGATGGTTCGGCCGACAAGACCGAAGTCTTTGCCGATGGCTGGCTGGACCCGAAGACGCGTCAGTATCGCGGACGCCCGGTCGACGTGGCCAACCTGCCGGATGGATCGATCCTGGTGTCGGATGACTTCGCTGGTGCAATTTACCGGATTACCTATACCGGGATCTGATGCTGGCTTGCTGCCTGTTGCGTGAGCGGAGTTCTTCGCTGTTTTCATGCGCAATGGGCAGTTTCAACCCCTGATGTTCTTGCGCTGCAGTCCCCTCGGCTCCCTCCCCTGCTTCACTTCCTTGCTTGATTCCCGATGACTACTTTCTCCCGATTTGCAGTGCGGTCACGCACCACCCTGATGTTTGCGCTGTGCGTGTTCGGCAGTGCCATCTCCACCAGCACACCGGCGGCCGACCTCGATGCCGGCAAAGCCAAAGCCATGAGCTGTGCGATGTGCCATGGCGCGAATGGCATCAGCCAGATGCCCGGCGCACCCAATCTCGCCGGACAACAAGCGATCTACGTCGAACAGCAACTGAAGCATTTCCGCAGTGGCAAACGCAGCAATGAAATCATGGGTGTCATTGCAAAGCCGCTGACCGATACCGAGATCAGTGATCTGGCGGCGTGGTACGAGTCGATCAAGGTGTCGGTAGTGGAGCGCTGATCATCGTGCCTGATTCTTTCGGTCACAGTTGGTAAAAGAATGTGGCGGAAATTTGCAGCCGGTCGCAACGCCGGCTTTGCGGAGGTCGCAAGCTGCAAACGCAAGTTTCCGGGGTCCGCGTTTTTTTTCGCAGGGGGTATCGCGAAATTTACGCTGACCCCGCAAACGGATTGCGGAGTGCCGTCGTCGCGTACCGGCAGCGTCGGTCGCGATCAGCCGGCTCCGAATCCCGCAAGCAGGGTCAGTGTAATTTTCGCGGAACAGCATCGCGAAAAAAAACACTGACCCTGGTTGCTGCCGCCGTGGTGTGCGGCGGTTGGCAAGAGCGGGCTTTGCGGAGGTCGCAAACTGCAAACGCAAGTTTCCGGGGTCAGCGTTTTTTGCAGGGGTTTCGCGAAAATTACGCTGTCCCCGAAACGGCCTCGGTCAGCTGCCCGCAGTGGCAAGACACCTATGACGAAATCTCAAGGCAGCGGCGAAATCACCTTGTCGATCACATGAATCACGCCATTCGATGCCAGCACATCCGTGGCAGTGATTTGCGACTTGCGTCCAAGCTGGTCGGTGATGACCAATCCGGCGTCGATCTTCAGGGTGCTGCCCTGCAACGTTTTCAGCGGCGTATTGACGGGGATCTCTGCTTTCAGCACACGACCCGGCAGCACGTGATACGTCAGTACCTTGGCCAGCAGCGTCGGGTTGGCGATGGCCTCGGCCTTGGTGATGCGCAGTTCGACGAACAGGGCTGCAAACGCGTCATTGGTTGGCGCAAATACCGTGAACGGGCCGGCACCGTTGAGCGTGCCTGTCAGGTTGGCCGCACCGATGACTTCCACCAGCGTGCTGAACTGCGGCAGGGCCGAGGCGGTGTCGAGGAGGTTCTTGTTGGCGGGCAGCAGGACTTTGTCGATCACGTGTATCACGCCGTTGGCTGCAGGGATATCGGCCTGGATAATTTTTGCGGACCGGTTGCGCCCATCGGTAATCACCAGATCGCTGCCGACCGCATCGATCTTGAAGATGCCACCTTGCACCGTGGTGTTGGCGACTCCTGCCACGACCTGCGCCTTGTTCACTTTGGCGGGCAGCACGTGATACGTCAGTACGCTGGTCAATAGTGTTTTGTTGGCCAGTAACTGATCTTTGGACAGGTTGAGCTCACCCAGCAACGCGACGAAGGCATCGTTGGTGGGCGCGAACAAGGTAAATGGGCCAGCACCCGACAACGTCGCGCCGAGGTCGGCGGCCACCACGGCTTCGACCAGAATACTGAAGCGCGGATCGGCTTTGGCGACCTCGACGATATTGCCGAGAGGCGCAGCGGCAGTCGTGGTGGTGGTCGACAGCGATTGCTCTGACGGGGAATCGCTGCCGCCGCCGCATCCCGACAGAAAGCCGGTAGTGGCGACGAGGGCGGTCACGCCGAAAAGTTTGAATCGATGGATAGCGTACTGAAACATGGCAGATCTCCTGATGGGTTGGCAGGGGGGAAGGTGCCGAAAGCCCCTGTTGCCGGAAGTGAAGGATGACCTCTGCGCAAGCCGGACCTGCAGAGTCCGGTTATTTTGGGTGGAGCGGGACACGCTGCATTTGATCAAGCGCAGCGATGGGGAAATTGCACGGCAGGTTACCGGTTCAAGTGGAAGTGGCTTTAGTGGAATACATCGAGCGGCAGCGCCCGACCCGACTGGCAGATCAAGCCGCTGGCAGCAACCCGGCCTCGACCGCACGCAGATGGTCGGCCGGCATGTCGACATCCCAGCGCATCGGCATTTCGGCCCAGTCGTTTCCTGCCTGCCAGCCCAGCGCCGCAAACCGGGTGCGGGTCTGCGCCATCACCTCGACTGTGCTCCAGGTGATCTCATCGAAGGCGGCAGTAAAACCGTCTTCGTCGTTGCATCGCGCGCCCACCAGCACGTAGCCACCATCCTCGGCCGGCGTAAACACCATGCGCGCACTGCCTTCCAAAGCCGCTGCGGCAAGCTGTAAATCCGCGCTGGTGAGTGCGGGACAGTCGCTGCCGATCAGCAGTACACGCTGATTCCCGGACAACAATGTGCGCAGGCAAGTGGCCATACGCTGCCCCAGATCGCCCTCCTGCTGCTGATACTGGGGTACCTTGAACTGCTCGCAGCATGCCTGCAGGAACGGATGCGCAGGATCGCCCGCGCTCCACAGTGACACCTGTCCGGGTGCCGCAGCACAGGCAATGCGTAGCGCATGTCGGGTCATGATCCGGTGCGCCTCGGCGGCGCCCTCGGCACCGAGCAACGGAATGAGCCGGGTCTTGGCGCTTCCCGCGACAGGCGCTTTGGCGAAGACGGCAATGTGCAGGCCGGCGCTCATGAGGCCTTTGTATAGCCATAGGCGCGCGCCAGTGCGGCCGGGTCGGCACCCAGAAAATACGCCAGCCGCAAGCGCCACATCAGCCAGATCGTGCGCCAGATACCGTGCTGTTCCCAGCGTCGACCGGCGCTGCTGACCTTGTCACGCAGGCAGGCAGGACGCGAGATTTTTTTCAGGCGACGACTGAGTTCGATGTCTTCCATCAGCGCAATCGATGCGTAGCCACTTAGTTGCACGAAGACGTCGCGACGCAGGAACAGGGCCTGGTCGCCAGTCGCGATTCCCGACAGCCGCGAGCGCCAGTTCATCATCGCGGCGATGATGGCGAGCATCGGATGCGCGCCCGTGAGGGTGATGTCGAAGCGGCCCCAGGCACGGGTGTCTCCGGATAGCGCATTGGCGATCAGGGTATCGGCGTGCTCCGGCAGCGTCGTGTCGGCATGCAGGAACAGCACCACGTCGCCGGTTGCCATGGCGGCACCGGCATTCATTTGTGCGGCACGGCCACGCGGCGCCTGCACCACCAGATCGACCAGCGGTGCTGCCAGCGCGATGGTCTGGTCGGTGCTGCCGCCATCGACGAGGATCAGTTGCACGCCGCGCCGGCGCAGCGGATCGAGTCGGACCAGCACGGACGCGATCTGCGCCGCTTCATTAAGTGCCGGAATGATGATCGACAACGACACACCAGCGACGCAATCAGCCACGCTGCCACGCATGGTATTTCTCGACCCACTTCAGCAGGCGCACTGGCGTGTGGGCTTTTTTCCAGACACCGGCGACGTATTTGTTCGCTTCGGCCAGCGTCGGATAAATGTGGATGGTGCCGAGGATCTTGTTCATGCCGAGGCCATGCTTCATGGCCATCACGTATTCGGCGATCAGGTCACCCGCATGGTCGCCGACCATCGTCACGCCCAGGATCTTGTCCTTGCCCGGCACGGTCAGCACCTTGATGAAGCCATGCGCTTCGCCATCGGCGATGGCGCGGTCGAGATCATCCAGCGGATACAGCGCGATTTCATAGGCGATATTGGCCGCCTTCGCCTCCTGCTCGTTCAGCCCGACCCGTGCGACTTCCGGCTCGGTGAAAGTGGCCCATGGAATCACCGAATAATCGGCCTTGAATTTTTTGAAGCGACCGAACAGGCCATTGACGGCGGCATACCAGGCTTGATGCGCCGCGGTGTGGGTGAACTGGAATGGTCCGGCCACGTCACCGGCGGCGAAGATGTTGGGGTACAGGGTTTCGAGGTAGTCATTGGTCTCGACGGTGCGGGTTTTGGTGACACCGATACCGAGTTCTTCCAGCCCGTAACCGGTCAGGTTGGCGCTGCGGCCGAGTGCACACAACACCTCGTCGAATTCGATCCGTACTTCGGTGCCGGCATGGTCGGCGAACAGCACCTTGCCGCCCTCTTCCAGCGCAAATCGGGCCGCCTTGTGACCGGTCAGCAGCGTGATCCCTTCGGCCCGAAAACGCGTTGCCACCATCTCCGAGACTTCAGCATCTTCGCGCTGCATGATGCGATCGCCCATCTCGACTTGCGTGACCAGCGAGCCCAGTCGCGCGAACGCCTGCGCCAGTTCGCAGCCGATCGGCCCGCCACCCAGCACCAGCAACCGGCGCGGCAACGCCCGCAACGACCACAACGTATCGGAGGTGTAGCAGCCCACCAGATCGATCCCCGGAATCGGCGGCACGAACGGCCGCGCCCCTGCCGCGATGACGATATTGCGTGTCGTCAGCGTGCGCTGGCTGCCATCGGGATCGGTCACCTGTACCGCAAACGGCGAGAGGATGCGCGCATCGCCTTTGACGCAATCCACGCCCAGGCTCTGGTAACGCTCCGCCGAATCATGCGGCTCGATCGTGCGGATGACGCGCTGCACCCGCTCCATCACCGCCGCAAAATCCACCTGCGCGGTGGCACCGGTCAGGCCGAATTCACCGGCCCGTGCGATATGCGACATCAGCTTGGCCGAGCGGATCAGCGTCTTCGAGGGTACGCAACCGGTATTGAGGCAATCGCCGCCCAGCTTGTGTCGTTCGATCAGTGCCACTTTGGCCTTGACTGCTGCGGCGATGTAGGCGCTGACCAGCCCGGCAGAACCGCCACCGATGACCACCATGTTGTAGTCGTAGCGCGCCGGACGCGGCCACCTGGCATACACCTTGCGCGCCTTGAACCAGTCCAGCGCTCTTTTTGCGATCAGCGGAAACACGCCCAGCAACACGAATGACAACAGCAATCCCGGCGACAAAATGCCTTTGAGCGAGGTGATTCTGGCCAACTGCGTACCGGCATTGACGAACACCAGCGTGCCGGCCAGCATGCCGAGCTGGCTGACCCAGTAATAGGTCCAGACCCGCATCTTGGTCAGGCCCATCAGCAGGTTAATCAGAAAGAACGGGAACACCGGCACCAGCCGCAGCGTGAACAGGTACAGCGCGCCGTCGCGATCGATCCCTTCGTTGAAGGATTTCAGTTTGTCGCCAAAGCGCTTTTCCACCCAGTCGCGCAGGATGAAGCGCGCCGACAGGAACGCAAGCGTGGCGCCGACGCACGACGCAAACGAGACGATGAGCGTGCCAAACCACAAGCCAAAAATCGCGCCAGCGGCCAGCGTCAGGATCGCCGCGCCCGGAAACGACAGCGCCGTCACCACCGTATAGATCAGAAAGAATATGCCTGCGCTGGCCAGCGGATGGGCCGCCGCGCCAGCCTGCAAGGCATCCTGACGCGACTTGAGTTCCTGCAGGCTGAGGAAGCGACCGAGGTCGAACACGAAAAAGGCGATGATCGCGGCAACGATCAGCAGCAACAGGAAAAGACGGTTTTTTTTCATGGTGGACTTTGGCAATGATCAGAAAAAACTACTTGAATCCTGGCGGATAGGCTTGCGCCGGCAGGTACGACGGGCCGTGATCGATGCGTTGCAGGTAGCCGGTATGGGCGGGCGACCCCTCGGGCCAGTCGCGCAGGAATTGGGCACGCCAGCCGGCCTGATCGAATTCCAGCGCAACGGCGGCGACATACAGGTCCTGCCCGTCGGTCCGAAAAACCCGTTCGTACAGCACGCGCAAATCATCCGGCGCGGGCGTGGTTGCAATCCGGCTGATGATGCCGAACTGCGTTGCTGAAAAATTCGGCAGGCCCGCCGCGCCATTGTTGATGACACCACATTCGCGGCCTTCCACCTTGAAGCGGCGCAACGCCGGCAGACAGGTATGCGAACTGGCGAACAGCGTGACTTCGCTCTTGCGGAAAAACTGTTCATTGATGGCGCGACGGCATGGATCATCGAGCCGCTCGCGCGCAAAATCCCAGCCGGCCAGCGAGCTGGCGTCGCCATGCACAATCCCGATGCGTGCATCGCCGACCTGCGCCAGCAACTGCATAGGCAAGGCGGCCAGGTCGGTACGCTGCTCGCCCAGCGCCTGCGTTGCCGTGGCGCGCAAGATCGCGATGATCTGGTTCGAGCGCTCGACCACACCGTCACTAACATCGTCCGGATAGCCGCAGCCGCAACCGGCGGCATCGTCATCGGCAGCCAGTTCGGTCTCGACATTGCCGCGCAGCGCGACATGCTGCAGAACCCGTCGCTGCACCTCGGCGAACACCACAGCATCGCGGTCGAACCAGTGGAAGTCGCCATTGAAGACCAGCTGCGGCGTCACCGTTTCGCGCGCTGCCAGTGCGTCGATGGCATCGAGTGCAAAGCGGTTGCCGTACAAGCCGCCAATCGCGTACAGCGTCGGCGCAACCAGGTCCGGTTCGCGTACGAACACGCCCGGGCCATAGCTATACGCGAGCGGACAATTGCGTCCGGCTGGCGTGGCCGGAAGCGGCATCATGCGAGCGCGCCACCGCAACTGCTGCCGGCGCCAGCGGTGCAGCCCCAGCAATGATCGGCGACGACGATCGGATTGCCTTCCATCGTTTCGGTCAGCAAATTGGTCAGGTGACGTCGTCCCTTGCCGGCCACTTTCAGCGGCAAGCCCAGCATCTGGTTGAAATCGCAGTCGTACAGATAACCGAGGTAATCAACCGAGATCAGCGACCGGCACATGACGCTGCCGAGGTTGGCATCCTGATGCGCCGAGCGCAGCAGGTCCATGTAGCTGTGGAACTGGCCTTTGGAAATCAGGGTGCTGCCGAAACGCTGGATCGGCATGTTGGTGATGGTGAACAACTGGTTGAAACGAATCCCGAATTGCTCGCCAAGGAAGTGATCGTAGTCGCGCTTCAGGTTGGCCTGCGACGGTGGCAGTACCGGACCCTGCGGGTTGTAGACCAGGTCCAGCGACAACGCACCGTCCTCCGCGCCATACCCCAGTGCATTGAGCCGTTGCAGCACGCGGATACTGGTCTTGAAGGTGCCGTCACCACGCTGCTTGTCGACATTGTCTTCGAGGTAGCACGGCAGCGACGCGACGATCTTGACCTGATGATCGGCCAGGAATTGCGCAGTGTCTTCGTAGCCCGGCTCGTCCAGGATCGTCAGGTTGCAGCGATCGATGACCTGCACGCCGAGCGCACGCGCCTGTTCGACCAGGGTACGAAAGTGCACGTTCATTTCGGGCGCGCCACCGGTCAGGTCGATGGTCTTGATCTCGCCCTGGCGCAGCACGTCGAGAATCTGGCCTATGGTGTCGAGCGACATCTGTTCGGTACGATTGGGTCCGGCATTGACATGGCAATGCAGGCAGGACTGGTTGCAGGTGTAGCCCAGGTTGACCTGCAGCGTATCGGGACGGTTGCGGCGCAGCGCCGGAAAATCGGTGGCGACCAGCAGGGGTAACGTAGCGTGCATGAATGAGTTCCGAGAGAAGCGACAGGTGGCAGGATAAACCGAAACGACGGCAAGCGAATTGGTCGCGCCGGCTCGCGCTTCCTTACAAGCAAACTGGCCGCACCCTATTGCGTGCGTGCCGCGAGCGTTGTTCGTACGCGCCGGCTGATCCGGTCGAACACGGTCACCAGCAGTACGATTGCGATTAGCAACGTTGCCAGCCGCCCCCACTGAAATAGCGAGACCGCCTCCGACACCAGCAAACCCAGGCCGCCAACGCCGATCAGACCAAGCACGGTGGAGTCGCGCACATTGAATTCCCAGATATACAAATGGATCGACAGCGCCTGCGGCAGCAGCGTGCGCGGCAGCGCGTACCGGACGGTTTGCCACGGCGTCATGCCCAGTACCAGACCGGATGCGATCAGGCGTTCGTCGATATTCTCGATCGCTTCGGCGTACAACTTGCCGTAGGTGCCAAACGAATGAAAAGCGATTGCCAGTATGCCCGCCATCGGTCCGAGCCCAATGATGCCAACCAGCAGCAGCCCGAACACCAGCGCATGGATCGCCCGGGCGATATCGAGCAGGCCGCGCGCCGGACTGGCCAGCCAGACCGGCACGCCGAGGTTGCGCGCGGCTGCCAGTCCGAACGGCAGCGCCGCGACTGCGGCAAGCAGCGAGCCGAGCGTGGCGACTTTGAGCGTGGTCCAGATGGCTACGGCCAGACCGGTCAGATAGCGCCGTTCGCTGGCGCGCTGGTCTTCCACGCGCAGCACCACTCCGGCATCGTTCCTGAATTCCAGATGGGGGTTGCCGAACCAGGCGTCCAGCAGGCTGGGACGGGACAGTTCGCTGGCGGTTTTGCGTAAATTTTCCAGCGGCTTGCGGCCGAACTGGATATCGCCGGCCTGCACGAAACTGACCACGCTGGCCACAATCAGCACGCCGTACAGCAACCCGAACCACCACAGCCGAGCACGGCCAGCCAATGTGAACCGCACGCCTTATTTGCGCGGTTGCAGCTTGCCGGTCGCCAGGCCCGCGTCGCGAATCGAGCTGTAGAGCTTGTCGTCACTCTTGACGAAGCCGGTGTAATGCGCTGGCAGCAGCGACGGATTGGTTTTCAGTTCGGCACCGACCTGCTCCAGAGCTTGCTGCAGGCGCGCCACCATGGCCTTGTCCTTCATCATGTCGGCGCTGACGGCGACCGCGTCGTTAGGCAGCGGTGCCGAGGTCCAGATGATCTTGCTGTCGGCAGCCTTGATCAGGCCCTGTTCGATCATCGCATTGCGGTTGCGATCGTAGTCGGCACCGGCATCGAGTTCACCGCGCGTGACCTGGGTTTCGATGGCCTGATGCTTGGTGTAGAGCACCTTGCTGAAGAATTTTTCGGGGTCGCTGATGCCCATTTTCAGGAACTGGTGGGTCGGAATCAGGTAGCCCGAGGTCGAGCCCTTGTCGCCGAAGGCAAAGGTCTTGCCTTTCAGATCGGCCAGGGTGTTGATGCCGGATGTCGGGTGCGTGATCATTAACGCAAAATACTCAGGCTTGCCGTCGTACAGGATGGTCGCGACTGCCTGCGCGCCGGACTGATTGTTCGCCAGCACATAGCCCCACGGCCCCATCAGGGCGATATCGGTTTCGCCATTGGCCAGGGATTTCGCCAGCCCTTCCCAGCTGTCGACGGTGCGCAGCTCGACCGGCTTGCCGAGCTTTTTTGACAGGTACTCGGCCAGTGGACGATAGGTGGCGTCGTTCTTTTCCTTGTCGGGCTGGAATAAACCGACGCCGAGACGGATCGCATCGGCAGCCAGCGCGCCGCCGGTGGCGAAGACGGTGACCAGCAACAGCAGGGCAATACGCAGCATGGGAATCCTTTTGATCAAATCAGGTAGTCGGGTGCAGAGGTCTATCGCTTACAAATACTTTTGCAGCAAGGGCGCGAGTCTGTCCCGCGTTGCCGCCGGCATCGCAGCCGGTTGCGTCACCAGCGCCTGCGACAGCGCGCTATGCGCCTGTGACACCGGCGCCGCCGCACCCAGTCGGCGTATCGCCGCCCGCAACACTTGCTGCGCGCCGGCCGCATTGTGCAGCATGTTGCCGATCGCCATCTCAGCGGTCACGACATCGTGGCCCGGATGCCAGCAATCGAAATCGGTCACCAGCGCCAGCGTCGCGTAGGCAATTTCGGCTTCCCGCGCCAGCCGCGCTTCGGGCAGGTTGGTCATGCCGATGACCGACGCGCCCCACGCGCGATACAACTGCGATTCGGCCAGCGTCGAAAACGCCGGGCCTTCAATGCAGATGTAGGTACCGCCGCGGTGCAGCGTGGCTGCCGGCAGCGCGGCATCATCAAAGGCATCGGCCAGTACCTGGCTCAGTGCCGCACAGACCGGGTGCGCCAGACTGACATGGGCGACCGCGCCATCGCCAAAAAACGTTCCGTCGCGCTTGCGGGTCAGATCAATGAACTGGTCCGGCAAGACCATGTGGCGCGGTGGCATGTCCTCGCGCAATGAGCCCACTGCCGAGACCGAGATCAGGTACTCGACGCCGATGCTTTTGAGCGCCCAGATATTGGCGCGATACGGAATCTCGGTCGGCAGCAAACCATGGCTGCGACCGTGGCGTGCCAGGAACGCCACCTCGACGCCATCGAGTGACCCGATTGCAATGGCATCCGATGGCGCGCCAAAGGGCGTGTCGATGGTGATTTCGCGACGGTCTTGCAGACCGTCCATGTTGTACAGGCCGCTGCCGCCGAGGATGCCGAACCGGATTTTTTGCATGTGTCGAGTCTTGTGAAAAGTGAGGGTGACGGAAGTCATGCTGGCAGCGATCGTGACCACGATGGCATTCACTGGCAGCGCAACGGATTGTACGTGGAAGATCGCGGGTGACGCAGCGACGGGCATCAATTGGCATCTCGACCAACGCACCAACACCAACAGTCACATTTTATTTTCGTACAAATGGTAATAAAACAAACTAGCTGCTATATTTGTTTCGCGAGAGAAAACTTCTTCTAGAAAACTATTGCCGCAGCACACAGACGGCAATTCGACACAGGAAAACGGGCGGCTTTCATGCGTACATTCCAGCATCAAGATGCGTATCACTGTCCTTCGGGCAACAGGGAACGCCATCCGCAAGCGCTCAGGTTTGACTGTGCTCATGCTTGAACAAGCCACTCTCCAAGCGCGCACCCGGTTGTCGTTCTGCATGGATGGCCTGTCCCTGCGAGACGAACTGGTGATGCGCTCTCTGGTGCGGATACTGGATCACCGCACCCAACATCAATGGTTTTACAGTCCAAACAATGCCGATTTGCGCGTCGTCGGAGACATGGTGGCGGTAGCGGTGGCGGCCGACGCTCCACCATCCGCGAACCCGACCGGGCAGGTGTTGATGGTGGGTGCGATCAGGAAGAATGACGGTCCCTTCCTGTCCCTGCCGCTGAATTCAACCGCGCTTGAACGGATGCTGAACCACTTGGGCGAGCACATCAGCGAAGCCCGACTTACTGACGCGGTCGCCATCAGCCAGACCGAATCAAGCGACGAGTTCAGGCTACGCAAATGGCCCTCCTCGGCGATGCTGACCGGACCGGAACGTATGAAAATTGCGACACTTGTGATGGCGCGATCCATGACTCTAGAGGCACTGGCACAACGGGCCGGCGTCGCTCAGGAAATTTGCATGAATTTTCTGCGCGAACTCCAGGCAGGCGGCTTTCTGATGGTGACTAACAACGCAATCCGCAGTGCGCCACATGAGTTGGCCGCAAGCTCCACCAAAGTAAAAATCGCCTCCAGCCTCCTGTCGAGGATCCGCAGCCGTCTTGGATTATCGGCATGACTGCATCGATCACCGAACACAAAATCCTGTTCACCGGAACCATGGGTGCAGGCAAAACGACCGCCATTTCGGCCATCAGCGAAATCACGCCGATCAGTACCGACGTGAAAAATTGGGATATCTCGGTCCACAAGGCCATGACGACCGTTGGACTGGACTATGGCGAACTGACGCTGGAAAACGGCGACAAGTTGCGGCTCTACGGCACACCCGGCCAGTCGCGCTTCGACTTCATGTGGAAAATCCTGTCGCGTGGCGCGCTCGGTCTGGTGATTCTGATCGATAACAGCCGTCCGGATCCGCTGGCCGATCTGGATGTGTATCTGGATGGCTTTGCTGACCTGATCAAACGGACCTCGTGCGTCGTCGGTGTCGGAAAAACCGAAGGCCATCCGGTACCTGACATCAACGCCTTCGCGGAACGCATGGAAAGAAAAGGCGTGTTGTGCCCGGTTTTTCCGGCCGACGTACGCGAGCCGGAGCACGTGCTGCAGTTACTCGACCTGTTGCTCATCCAGCTCGAATCCTGAACAGAAAAAGAAGACGCCACATGACCATCGATCCGCACATCAAGACTGCCGCCGACCTCACGATCGCCACGCTCATGAGCCAGGTGAAGGGCATCCGGGCTGTCGTCATTTCTACCGAAGACGGCTTTGAAGTTGCAGCACGGGTGGAAAACACCGCACAGGTCACGCGCCTGGCAGCGATTGCCAGTTCGCTGACCGCTCTGGGCGCAGTCGCGGGAGAAGAAAGCCAGTTGGGTGCCTGCGAGAACGTCATCATTGGCGCCAAAAACGGCTGCCTGATCATGTTGCAAGCGCGTACGCCGCACATCGATCTCATCCTCAGCGTCATCACAAACAACGATGTCATCGTCGGCCAGGCGCTGTATTTCTCGAAACAGGCGGTGCAGGCACTACGTGATCTGTAACCCGCAGGCGCTGCAACGCGCATCGGAACAACCCGGCATCAGCCCATCATTTCGCCCGGGCGGCGCTGGCTTTTTGGGGCGATACCACCAAGGAGTTTTACATGGCAACGATCAAGCAATCGATGGAAGAATTGATGACCTGCGACGGTGCCTTGTGCGCCGCGTTAGTGGACTCTGTCAGTGGCATGGTGCTGGGTTCGATAGGCTCGGGCGTGGACATGGAAATCGCCGCAGCGGGCAATACCGAAGTGGTACGCGCCAAAGTGAAAACGATGCGCGACCTCGGGTTGAACGACACGATCGAAGATATCCTGATCACGCTGGGAAAGCACTATCACATCATTCGACCAATGGCGCGCAAGGAAGGTCTGTTCATTTACCTGGTGCTCGATAAAGCCAAATCGAATCTGGCCCTTGCTCGCCGAAAAACCGTGGATGTCGAAAAAGAACTGACTCTTTAATACCGACTCCATCACGCCATCACGCGGGCCGATGCAAAAAACTGCAGGCCCCGCGTTGTCTTTTTCGCTCAAGCCGTGTCACCCTAGCCGACCCACAACGGTGCCTCATCCATCAACGCCACCTGCTCGCGCAATTCCAGTATCCGGTCCTGCCAGTAACGCTGTGTGTTAAACCACGGAAACGCCACCGGAAACGCCGGATCATCCCAGCGCCGCGCCAGCCATGCCGAGTAATGCAGCAGCCGCAATGTACGCAAAGCTTCGATCAGATGCAGCTCGCGCGGATCGAAGTCGCAGAAGTCTTCGTAACCGGCCAGCAGATCCGACAATTGCCGCACCATATCGCTGCGTTCGCCCGACAGCAGCATCCACAGATCCTGAATCGCCGGGCCATTGCGGCTGTCGTCGAAGTCCACGAAATGCGGCCCCGCTTCGGTCCACAGTACATTGCCGCTATGGACATCACCGTGCAGGCGCACGTTGCGGATGTCGCCGGCACGGTCGTAGCAGCGCTGCACGCCTTCCAGCGCCAGCGTTGTCACGGCCGACCATGGCGCGATCAATTCCGGCGGGATGAAGTCGTTCTTCAGCAGCCAGGCGCGTGACTCGGTACCGAACGTGGCGATATCGAGCGTGGGCCTTTCCACGAACGGTTTGAGCGCGCCGACAGCGTGGATGCGGCCGAGAAAGCGCCCCAGCCATTCCAGCGTTGCCGGATCTTCCAGTTCCGGTGCGCGGCCACCGTGACGGGCAAATACCGCAAAGCGAAAACCGTCCAGCGTATGCAGGCTACGGCCGTCGCCCAACCGCGTGGCAGGAACGACCGGGATTTCGAGCGCCACAAGCTCTTCGACAAACGCGTGCTCTTCGAGAATGGCCGCGTCGCTCCAGCGACCGGGCCGATAAAACTTGGCCACAATCGGTGGTCCATCATCGATACCGATTTGATAGACGCGGTTTTCGTAACTGTTCAGGGCCAGCAACCGGCCATCGCCAAACAAGCCGATGCTATCGAGCGCATCGAGAACCAGATCGGGACCCAGTTCGGAAAATGAAGGAGTAGTCATGCGCGTCATTGTACGGCCGCACAGGTCACGTGGCGTGCATTCATCGACCCCGGCACTGCGCCGAGGCGATACACTACGCCCAATTAATTTTGCCGGAGTCCGCCATGCATCTCGACCAGCCCTTGTCCGATAAAGAGTTCGACGAACTCGACAAATTCCTGCTCTCCGACCGTTGTGCAGAAGACTGCATGACCATGGATTCGCTGCACGGTTACTTCACCGCGATTGTCATCGGTCCCGAGCCGGTGCCCCTGTCGGAATGGCTGCCACCGGTCTGGGGCGAGTCCGACGAAGGTGGTCCGGCCTTCAAGAACCCGAAAGAGTTCGACCACATCGTCGGCCTGATTTCACGCTTCATGAACGAAGTCGCCATCACGTTTGAAGTCGCTCCCAAAGAATTCGAGCCGCTGTTCTGCGAATTCGAATTCGAGGGCAAGCAGTTGCTCGATGGCGAAGCATGGGCATGGGGTTTCTGGGAAGGCACCCAATTGCGCGCCGATGCATGGGAACCCATCTGGACCTCGAACCTGGCCGACATCATGCGACCGATCTATCTGCTCGGCGCCGAAGAAATCGAAGAGAGCGAAATGCATCTGGTAGACACGCCGCTGAAGGCGCACAAGATGACGATCGAAATCGAATCGGCCATCCCGCATATCCTGAAATACTGGGAACCATTGCGCAAGTCGGGGATTGAAACAGTGCAGCGCGAGACGCCGAAGGTTGGTCGTAATGATGACTGTACGTGTGGCAGCGGGAAGAAGTTCAAGAAGTGTTGTGGGGCGGAGGGCTGAGTCAGGCGAGCTGGCTGCCGTAACAGACTAACGATGCCGGGCTTTACAACCAGTCCTTTCAGGAGGGGCTTTAAGCACTCGCCGGGTTGGACGGCGAGGTCTGACGTTCGCACTTGTTGTTGTTGTTGGGTGGTGTGGTGTGATGTGATGGTCGTTAGCTTAAGCAGTTTCTGCTCTCTCATTGCAGCGCGCAGTCGATGTGAGTTATCGACGATACGGCAACCGCCAATAACGTCAGGATTCGCCACCTGAAGTTCCCGTATGCTACCCTCCGCGCCATGCGACTAACCCCCTCACTACGCCACCTGACCGCCTGGATCGCCTGTTTCGCGATCCTGCTGGCCGCGCTGGCGCCGTCGGTGTCGCACGCACTAGCTGCCACCAAAGGCAGCAGCAATCTCTGGATGGAAATCTGCACCACCAGTGCCAAGCCAACCGGCACGGCCGATGGCAAAGACAGCACGATCCCCAGCCCGGCCACACACTTTGAACACTGCCCGTTCTGCCTGCACCACGCCGATACCGCCGGGCCACCGCCGTCGGCGACGTTTGCCATTCAGGTGGTGCGCAACGTCCCCCACTTCCCTGCCCTTTTTTATCAATCGCCGCGTCCGCTGTTTCTGTGGAGCGCCGCGCAGTCTCGCGCTCCGCCCGCTGCCACCTGATCGTCCCTGAGTACCCATCACCGCGCTTGCGCGGTGTGCGGCCAGTTCTCGTTTCGACACAGGAGGTTGCATGGCAACCCGTCTCAAGATTGCACTTGCCGTCAGCGTTGCTGCGGCCAATATCGCTTGCGCTCATGCGCAATCCAACGATGCCCAGGTCAAATCCCTCGGCACCATTACCGTCACCAGCCTGCAGCCCAGTTCGCTGCCGTCACAGATTCCAACCACGATGGAAGGCATCACCGGCAAGCAGATCGAGGCGACCATCAATGCCACCGACAGCGAAGACGCGCTGAAGTATTTCCCCAGCCTGCTGGTGCGCAAGCGCTACATCGGTGATTACAACCATGCGGTGCTGTCGAGCCGCGCCTCGGGCACCGGCAACAGCGCCCGGTCGGCGGTGTATGCCGATGGCATCCTGCTGTCGAATTATCTGGGCAATGGGGCGACCTACGCGCCGCGCTGGGGCCTGGTCACACCCGAAGAAATCGACCGCGCCGACGTGCTGTACGGCCCGTTCTCGGCGGCCTATCCGGGCAATTCGGTCGGTGCCGTGGTGGACTACGTGACACGCATGCCGAAGCAGTTCGAGGCGCATGTGAAGGCGGGTTATTTGTCGCAGCCATTCCGGCTCTACAACACCGGCACCACCTACAACGGCTACCAGACCAGCGCCTCGGTGGGCGACCGGTCCGGTGACTGGTCGTGGTGGCTCAATGTCAATCGGACCGACAGCCACGGCCAGCCGCTGACCTTCCCGACCCGCGCCATCAGCACCGCTGCGCCGGCAGCCAATGCGGTGGCCGTCACCGGCGCCGTCCCGGGACTCGATCGGTCCGGCGCGCCCTGGCTGATCCTCGGCACCGCGACCGAATATCACACCGTGCAGGACCATGCGAAGGTGAAGCTGGCCTACGACATTTCACCGACGATCCGCGCCAGCTACACGCTGGGATACTGGCAAAACACGTCCGAGGGCCGGCCCGATTCGTACCTGCGCAATGCCGCCAGCGGGGCTGCGGTCACGTCCGGCCCGATCAGCATCAATGGCCAAGGCTATGCGCTGACGCCGACCGATTTCAACCTCAGCAATGAAGCGATCGAGCATGTCATGCATGGCCTGTCGGTCAAGTCGAACACCAAAGGGATCTGGGACTGGGAAGCCGCCGCCAGCCTGTATAGCTACCAGAAAGACCAGTTGCGCGCCGCCACTACCGCGCTGCCCGGCGCACTGGCCGGTGGTGCCGGGACGCTCCAGGATCAGGATGGGACCGGCTGGCATACGCTGGCACTGAAAGGCATCTGGCGGCCCGATGGCATCCAGGGCGCGCATGTCGTCGATGTCGGTTTTCAGCAAGAAAATTACCGGCTGCATATCCTGAAATCGACTATCGCCGGTGACTGGCGCAGTGATGCCGCCGGTTCTCTCAACAATGAAGTTGGCGGCAAGGCGCAATTGCGCAGCCTGTATGCACAGGATCGCTGGACACTGACACCGCAGTGGCAAGCCGTGCTCGGCCTGCGGGCCGAGAACTGGCGCGCATCGGATGGCTACACGCGCTTCTCGGCGACCAGCGCCGCCAATACCCGCTACGCCGCCCGCAGCGACAACTTCCTGTCGCCAAAAGCCGCGCTGTCGTACCGCTGGTCCGATGACACGGTCCTGAAAGCCTCGATCGGACGCGCAGTACGCATGCCGACTGTCTCCGAACTGTACGGTGCGACCGCGACCAGCAATGCGCAATACGTCAACGACCCGAACCTGAAACCCGAGAAATCCTGGACCAGCGAACTGACCGCCGAAAAGGAACTCGCCAGCGGCTTGCTGCGTGCGACGTTCTTTACCGAGAACGTGCGCGACGCGCTGTATGCACAAACCACCTTTGACACCACCGCCAACAGCAACATCAGCCGGGTCCAGAACATCGCGCGCATGCAAACCCACGGCGTCGAACTGGCGTTCAGCGGTGTCGATGTCGCGCTGCGCGGCCTGGACCTGTCAGGCAGCGTCACCTACGCCGATTCACGCATCAGGGAAAACGCCGGCTTCGTGCGCGTGGCCGGCGACACCATCGGCAAATATCAGCCCAGGGTGCCGGTCTGGCGCGCCACCGCGCTGGCCAGCTACCGGATCGATCCGAAGTGGACTGCGACGCTCGGCGCACGCTACAGCGGCAATCAGTTTTCGACACTCAACAACGAAGACACCAACGGCTTTGCCTATCAGGGCGCGAGCAAGTACTTCACGACCGATCTGCGCGTGCGCTATCAACTCGCCAGGCAATGGAGCGCCGCGTTCGGCATCGACAATCTGAACAATTACAAGTACTGGAACTTCCATCCGTATCCGCAACGCAGCTACAGCGCCGAACTCAAATTCGATCTCTGATGCCATGAAAACCACGCACGTCGTTTCGTTGCATGCTCTGCGCAAAAGCCTGTACTGGCGCATCCATTTCTGGGCCGCGCTGATTGCGTCACCGTTCGCGCTGGTGGCGACGCTGACTGGCCTGCTGTACATTTTTACGCCGCAGATCGAGGTGGTGCTGTATCGGCATCTGGATCGGGCTGCCGTCGGCGGTACGGCACGGCCGCTCGACGCCATCGTGGCGGCAGCCACCCGTGCCGCACCAGCCGGATGGACGGTGCAATCGGTCCTGCCGGCCGCGTCCGATGCGGCCACCACGCAAGTCAATTTTGTGTCGCCGATGGCTGGCCATGCCGGTCATGAAGGGCATGGCCAGTCGAGCGTTGTGGTGTATGTCGATCCCGCCACGGCGCAGGTGGCCGGCAGCCTGGCGAGCCACGACCGCTTCGGCAGTTGGGCCAAACGGCTGCATTCGCGCTTGCTGCAAAACGACAGCTGGCGCTGGATGATCGAGCTGGCCGCCAGCTGGCTGATGGTGATGCTGGTGACGGGAGTCGCATTGTGGTGGCCGCGCGGCAGCAGCACGGCACTGCCGCAACGCGGTGCCAGTGGCCGACGTGCCTGGAAACAGTGGCACGCCTTCACGGGTGTCGCGCTGGCGCTGGTGAGTCTGGTGATCCTGACCACCGGCCTGACCTGGTGTCGCTATGCTGGCGACCAGATCCGCACGCTGCGCGACCGCACCGGCCAGGCCTCGCCACGGATGCCAAAAAACCTGCAGTCACAGCCGATCACGGGTATGCCATTGGACTGGCAGGCCGCACTCGACGCGACGCGCAGGCAAGTGCCTGACAGGGCATGGCAACTGACGCCGCCACGCGGCGCGACCGGTGTCTGGCGCGCCGCCAGCGTTGATCGCGCGCGGCCGGACCAGCACGTCGCGCTGGCGCTCGATGCCGGCACCGGCCAGCGGCTGTACTACGCCGACTGGGACCAGCAGACCCTGTTCGGCAAGGCGACCGCTATCGGTATCCCGTTGCATCGTGGTGAATTTGGCTGGTGGAATCAGGCACTGTTGCTGGTGTTCGGTCTGGGCATCCTGTTCTCGCTGGTATCGGGCTGGGTGATGTTTTTCAGGCGGCGGCGGCCCGGATCGATCGGGCTGCCGCGCCTGCTGCCGGGCGCGTGGCGCTCGGCCTCGGTGACAGGCTGGATCACGGCTGCGGTGTTGTGCCTGCTGATGCCGCTGATGGCGCTATCAGCGGCCTGTCTGGTGCTGCTGGAGTGCGCGATATTGCTGCGTTCTACAGCGCGTCGAGTACCGTCCTGAGCTGCGCCTCGACCTGCGGCTGACGCCAGCCACGCCGCCTGACCAGCTCGTCGATGGTGGTTGCGCGCAAGATATCCTTGCGCACGGTACCGGCATGTTCATCGTACTTGAGCCGGTCTTCATCGCCAAACACACCCTGGTCGCATTCCAGGTACTGATCATCGAACGCCCGGTTGACGATTCCGCCGATGCGCAGGATTTCATTGAAGATGGCGCGGTCATGCGGTTCGCGCGCCATCAGCGTGGCATCGATGCCGGCCGGGGCATCCAGCAAGCGCTGCACGCAACCGGTATTGCAGACCCGGGATTCGTTGCCGATGTCGTATAACCGTTCCAGCACAGCGTCCTGCAATTGCCCGGCACAGGTGCGGTCCGCGGGCCAGGTCGAATCCCGCAGTGATTGGATATGCGCCTGCAGCAAGCGCAACGTTTCCGGTGCCGTGATCGTTAGCCCATCTTCATCGACCTCGGTGTCTTGCGACAGAGTCTGTTGCACTCCTGAAAACATCAATCGGGCGCGCCAGGCATGCTGTAGCGCGGCACGATCGAACTCCGGCTGGCTGGAAATCCAGCTGGCCATGTGCACCCGGGCGGCATCAGAAACCGGTTGTAATCGCTGCGCGTGCGTAGGCTCGATGTCCAGCAGGGCGGACTGTATGCGCCGATTGGCAATGGCATCGGTGGCACGTGCACCGATGCAGCGATTGATGGTCGCGATGGCATCCTCCATTGGCAGACTGGCCGTATCGCGCTCTTGCAGCCGCGTCAGGATATCGCGACCGCGCAGCAAAAATCCTGGACGATGCACGTTGGCGTGCCAGCCTTGCTGCGCAATGTTGTTCAACTCGCCCTCGAGGGCATAGTTACCCTGTGCCTGCGCGATGTCTTCGATTTCGCTGCGGGGATAGGCAATGCCACCGATCAGAAACTGGTTGTGATAATGATGCGCCTGGTCCGGGTCCGCCTGCGGTTCCGGCGGCGCTGCCTGCAGCAGCAGGAGGGCACACTCGCGTGCCTGTCTGCTGTAGCCACGATGAAATTGCAGCGACTGCTCCAGTGCCAGCGTCAACCGGAATGCCGCGTCCTTGATATCGAGATCACGGCGCGCACCGGCGGGTGCACTCGGATGCTCCATGCTGGAATCGAGGAGCAACTTGCCGAGGTAGGCATTGGTGATGCTGGTCGCATAGCGGCACGGCGTACCCGTGCGCGGCTTGAAGTGTGTCCAGCGTTCCAGTTCTTCGATCTTGAAATCGCGGTCAGACAGGGTCGGCGGTGCACCCGCCTTGCGACGGAAATAGTCCAGCACGCGGCGCGATGTGCCCAATAGCAGGATCGCGCCATTCGGATCCGTATCGGGATGGTCGAGCAGCCGCAAGGCAACTTCTTCTTTTGGGGCAATGCCGACCCGCGCCGAACACAGTAACAGCGCCGTGATACCGGTCTGGTCAGACAAATTGACATCGATGCCAGGTGTGTCGAGCAGCTTTTCCAGCACCTGCATGTGACCGCTTTTGGCAGCAAGATGCAACGCCGCATCGAATCCGCCATGCAGCCGGTTGACATCGATACCGGCGGCGCCAACGAGCGCACCGACACTCTGTTCATGCCCCAGATCGGCAGCGATCTGAAGCGCCGTTTTGTGGTTCGCCGTCTGCGCATTCACGTCCACATCTGGCGCGCCGAGAATCGCTTCGATCACCCGTGTGTGCCCCATCTTTGCAGCCAGCTGCAATGCGGTGTAGCCAAACGACGTCAGCTGGTTAATGTCCATTGCGTGCTGACTGGCCATGGTGGAAATCACGCCGGAATGACCACCGCGAGTCGCCAGGTGCAGCGCCGAGTAACCATTGTGCGCCCATGTATTCCATTGACCAGGCATCGCATCCATCAGTACTGCCACGGCACCGGCGTGACCCTGAAATGCCGCTATATGGAGTGCGTTGAAACCGTTGGGCCTGGCGGCACGGCAATCGCATCCCCGATCGACCAGCAGTCTGACGATGTCAGTGTGACCGTTGCGAGCCGCGTGATGCAGGGCCGTCGCGCTGCGCGGGCAACGTGCTTCAACATTGAGGCGGCGGTCCTCGAGTAACGCCTGCACCACCTCGCGCTGACCCAATGATGCGGCGAGCATCAGGGGCGTCAACTGATCCGGCAAGCGCAGGTTGGGATCGGCACGCAGGCGCAACAGGGCCCTGACAGTGGCGCTGTCTTGCGCCTGAATGGCACGATGCAGCGCTGACAGGCCATTGCCATCGCGCCTGTCCTGATTGCCGATCGTGCAGGACAAGCCGCGACGCTCGGCCTGTTGCGGTGGCTGCAGTCGCACGCGCGTGTTGCGAGATGCCTCGTCTGGTGGCGTCGACGCCGAGGAACCGGCGTCGGCCGGGGTGGAGGTCAAGGCAGGTGCTATCGGGCGGGGCGGGCTGCCTGGTGGCGTGTTGCCGCCGGGGCGATTCAGGTTCATGGAAATGTCGGACAGTCATCATCAGGGTCAGTAAGACCAGCCACATCTCGCTAAATGCTGTGCTGGCTCGTAGTGTGCCGATGAGTCGCCTGAACACAAAACTGGTTCCATTGCAGCGCGATATTCGGTGTAGACGCTTCGGCAATCTCCTGAAGAAGTCGACCGTACCGCGCAGTCAGGCGGTCTGAATCCGCACCAGCCCGTGTCGCGCCGCCAGATGCAGCAACTGGAAATCATTCTCGGCATCGAGCTTTTGCCGGATTGCCGTGAGGTAATTGAGGACTGTTTTCGGACTGAGTTGCATCGCGGTGGCGATGTCGGCGGCCGATTCGCCGTGCACACGCATGCGCAGCACATCGAATTCACGCGGTGTGAGCTGGGCAAAAGCGTCCGAACCATCGGACGCGTTCTCGGCCAGAATTTGCGCAATGGCTGGTGAAAACACCCGCTTGCCGGCAGCGATGCGGCGAATTGCGTCGATCACGTCCTCCGGTTCGCAGTGCTTGGTCAGGTATCCCTGCGCGCCGCTGCGCAGTGCCTGCGTAATATGTCCGGCGTCTTCATGCATGGACAGCACCAGCACTTTCAGTGCGGGTCGGCGCGCCAGCATGCCGCGGATGGCGTCGATGCCGCTACTCCCCTTCAGGCTCAGGTCGACCAGGGCAACGTCGGCGTGCGTGGTTGTCACCAGTGCGTTGGCCTCATCGGCACGCGCGGCTTCACCGACGACTTGCAGGCCGGGTTCGGCATCGAGCAGGCGGCGGTAACCGGTCCTCACGATGGCGTGGTCGTCGACCAGGATGATGCGAATCATGTTTCCTCCCGTTGCACTTCTTTTGCCAGCGGCAAGATGATCTGCAAAACCAGTCCGCAGGGTTGTTGCGGACACATTTGCAAGCTGCCGCCGATCATCAGCAATCGTTCTTCCATGCCTGGCAGGCCACTGCCACGCAGCGCGACATCGACCGGCAAGCCGCGGCCATCGTCCTCGATCTGCAATGACAGTGCATGCAATGCCACCGAAATCGTCACCGAACACCGCCGCGCACCGCTATGCCGCACGACGTTGGTCAGCGCTTCCTGCACTACCCGGTACAGCACCAGGCCGGTCTCTTCACCCAGCGCCGGCAGGCGTGCCGGCAACACCAGCCGAAAATCGATACCCGCGTCACGTTGCTGCCAGCCGGCCACCAGTTCGCGCAGCGCGCTCGCCAGACCCGGTCCATCCAGGCCATGCGGACGCAAGCGCTTGAGCATGGCGCGCAACTGCTCGCCGGTGGTACGCACGTCGCGCCGCAAGTCTTGCGCGCAATCGCTGATCTGGCTGGCGTCGAGCTGCTGTGCATGGCGTTGCAGGTACGCTGCCGTGACGCCGATCGCCGTCAGAGTTTGTCCCATCTCGTCATGCAAATCCCTGGCCAGCGTGCGACGCTCGTCTTCCTGTACCCGGATCAGCTGACGCGACAGTTGTCGCTGCGCTGCGCGTGACGTCGACAACGCGGCAGCAAGCTGGTCGATCGCCCCGGCAACCCGACTGAATTCACGCAGTGCGAAAGCCGGCAAAGCCGGGTCGACCGCGCCCTGTGCCAACCGCTGCAAGCCCGCTTCCAGCTCGCGTACCGGCGCCAGCGCGCGGTGGGCGGACCACCATGCCACCAGCAAGGTTGCTCCGGAAAAGAACAGCAAGGTGAGCGAAAGTCGCACAGTGTCACTCAGCCGCTCCTCGATCTCGGACGAGGGATTCGGTGCGATGCGCAAACTCTGCCGACCGAGCTGCACCAGCTGACCGGCCTCGGCGGTCGGAATGATACCCAGCAGGCTGGCCATTCTGGTCGTCAGTGACGCTGGCTCCGCAGGCATCAGCTCACTGCCGGCACGGATGCTGAGGTGGCGCAACGGCGCCGCATTGAGGATCGCGGCAAGCCGGGTTGTGGCCTCGACCTGGGACAGCGCCGGATCGAACTGGCTGGCCCCCAGCAACACCCGCACCAGCTGCTCCGAGGCGATCACTTCGGCCCGCACATCCTTGTGCAGCGAATACAGATTGATAACGACCGTCACCAATAACAGCACCAGCAGCAATGCGCCAAGGTAGCCAACCAGCCGTCGTCTGAGATCCATTGTCTGCTCCATGCGCTGCTGCCCGAACTTACCCGTTGAACTTACCCACTACCCTACCGATTGACCATACCGCGCAAGTTGCATGCCGGCGAACGCCCGTCGGGAATTTTTCCCGGTTTTACCGTGGCAAAGTCCTGCTTCTTGTCTCCGCGGGCCGACTATACTCGGGTCGCCGCCGGCACAGACCGGCTACAAAAAACAATAATCCATCCCAGGAGACCTCGTGCCCCATCCCATCTTCCGTCCCGGTCACAAGACGACCCTCGCCTTTGCGTTATCCGCCGCATTCAGTACGGCCGTCCACGCCCAGCAGGAGCAGAAACTCGCGCCCGTCGAGGTCATCGGCATCACCCCGCTGCCCGGCTTGGGCCAACCGCGCAACGAAATTGCCGCGCCAGTCCAGAGCGCCCGCAGCGCCGACCTGCTGCGCAGCGGCGCGCTCGACCTGAGCGACTTCATGAACCAGCGCCTGGGCAGCGTGCATGTCAATGAAATGCAGGGCAATCCGTTCCAGCTCGATGTCAGTTATCGCGGCTATACCGCGTCGCCGTTGCTGGGGACGCCGCAAGGCATGTCGGTCTACATGGACGGCGTGCGCATGAACCAGCCATTTGGCGACGTAATGAGCTGGGACCTGATTCCGCGCGGCGCGATTGCGTCGATGACGCTGATGCCGGGCTCGAATCCGTTGTTCGGACTGAACACGCTGGGGGGCGCGTTGTCGGTACAGACCAAGGATGGCCGCAGCAATCCCGGCACGTCCATCCAGACCACGCTGGGCAGCAATGCCCGACGCGCGGTCGAAGTCGAACATGGCGGTTTTAATGACAAGGGTTTGAGCTGGTACCTCAACGGCAACCTGTTTCGCGAAGATGGTTGGCGCAATGATTCGCCCTCCGATGTGCGGCAGGTGTTTGGCAAACTGGGCTGGCGCGATGGCAGCACCGACCTGAAACTGACGCTGTCCCACGCTGACAACCAGCTCAATGGCAACGGCTTGCAGGAACAGCGCTTGCTGGCGTCGGATCGCGCCAGTGTCTACACCAAACCGGACATCACGCAAAACCGCTCGACCCTGCTCAACCTGGTCGCCAGCCACAGCGTCAGCGAGCAGTTGCAGTTCTCCGGCAACCTGTATTTCCGGGATATCCGCACATCGACCTATAACGGCGATATCAACGAAGCCGCGCTGGATCAATCCATCGTGCAACCGTCGGCGGCCGACCAGAGCGCACTGACTGCGGCCGGTTACAGCGGTTTTCCGGCCAGTGGCGCAACGGCGGCCAACACGCCGTTCCCGTACTGGCGCTGCATTGCACAGGTGCTGCAAAACGATGAACCGGCCGAGAAGTGCAACGGCCTGATCAACCGCACCCGCACCGAACAACAGAATTACGGCGTCTCCGGACAACTCACCTGGCTGGGCACGCTGGCCGGCCAGCGCAACCAGCTGGTGGCCGGCGCCGGCTATGACGCCAGCCGGGTCCGGTTCGGCCAATCGTCCCAGCTCGGCTACCTCAATGCGGACCGCAGCATCACGGCCTTGAATGCCTTTGGCGATGGTGTCAGCGGCGGCACCGTGGATGGCGCACCGTATGACACGCGCGTCGATCTGTCGGGCCGCATCCGGACCTGGAGCGTGTTTGCCAGCGATACGCTGTCGCTGCGCGAACAGCTGCATCTGACGCTATCGGGCCGCTACAACACCACCGCGATCCGCAATCGCGATGCGCTGCATGCCGACGGCGACCCGGCATCGCTGAGCGGGGACCACACGTTCTCGCGCCTGAATCCGGCCATCGGCATGACCTGGAGCCCGACCGCGCAGCTCAATGCCTACCTCGGACTCAACGAAAGTAGCCGCGCGCCAACCGCCATCGAACTCGGTTGCGCCAATCCCGAGCAGCCCTGCAAGTTGCCCAATGCGATGGCCGGTGATCCGCCGTTGCAGCAAGTCGTCACGCGCACCGCCGAAGCCGGCGTGCGCGGAACAGCAGCGGGCAATCTGCAATGGAACGCCGGTGTGTTCCATGCCGAAAACCGCAACGACATCCTGTTCGTGGCCGACAACCAGGCTGGCTACGGTTACTTCAGGAATTTTGGAAAAACCCGACGCAAGGGCGTCGAACTGGGTCTGAGCGGCAAGCTCGGCAAGGTCAGCCTGGGTGCGCATTACACCTTGCTGGACGCTACCTATCAGAGCGCAGAAACGGTCAATGGCAGCAGTAACAGCAGTAACAGCAGTAACAGCAGCAACAGCGGCACGGCCAGCGCCGGCACGCCCGGCCTCGACGGCACGATCAATATTCGTCCCGGCGACCGCATTCCGCTGGTGCCACGGCAGATGCTGAAACTGTCGGCCGACTATGCCGTGTCGCCCGCCCTGAACTTTAGCAGCAGCATGGTGGCCATGGCCGGCGCACTGGCACGCGGCAACGAGAACAACGGCCATCAACCGGATGGCACGACCTACCTCGGCCAGGGCCGTAGCGCCGGCTATACCCTCTTCAACCTCGGCGCCAACTACGCGGTGACGCCGCAGCTGCAACTGATCGCGCAAGTCAACAATGTGTTTGATACCCGCTACAGCACGGCAGCTCAGCTGGGAGCGACCGGCTTTGACGGCGGTGGCAACTTCGTCGCGCGTCCGTTTGGTGGTTCGGCGGCTGATGGCTACGCGCTGCAGCATGCGACCTTTTATGCGCCGGGTGCACCGCGCCTGTTCTGGGTCGGATTGCGCTATGCGTTCGAGAAGACTTCCGGCGGCTGAGGCTGACACCGCCCATCCGATCGGGTGTCAGGCATCCCTGCAAAACCGGTTCAGCGCCGGTTTTCGGTATTTTGCTGCTCGTGCGCCTTGAGCGTTTCGGCGACCTCCGTATGGCCCCACGCTTCGGCAAGCTGTAATGGCGTGCGTCCGTTGTTCATCCGGACGTCACTGGCTATCCCGGGCGTCGCAAGCAGTATGTGGACCGCATCATGATTGCCATGCGATGCCGCAAAATGCAGTGGCGTCGCCCCGGTATAGTCCCGCTTGTTCACGTCAATCTGGCGCGAGTTCAGCAGCAGCCACAACAATCTCGCGTTACCAGTCTGCGCGACGCAATGCAACGGGGTGGACTGCGTCAGCGACTCCGCATTGACGTTGATGCCGGGCGTACCAAGCAGGACCAACGCCATTGGTGCATTCGATGCCCGTGCGGCCATATGCAACGTCGTGGCACCCTGTACATCTACCGGCGCGTTGACATTGATGTCGGGATGCAGCAACAGCTCGGCCACAAGAGCAATATTGTCGGTAGCGGCAGCGATCGAGAGCGTCGAACGGTTCGACACATCTCTCATGTTGACATTGACTCCCTGGATGCCGACAAGCAACCGTACAACATCGAGTTCATTATGTTTCAGGGCGCGCATCAAGGCTGTCCAGTGCGAGTGATCGGTCACATTGACATCACTTCCCGGCATGCCAAGCAATCGCAGCACCGTTTCCGGATATCCGCGGGCGGCGGCAAGATGCAGCGCAACGGACCCGTCCGAGGTACGGGCATGAAGATCAACACCAGGGGTGCGTCCCAGCAGAGAGAGTTTGTCGTTCATTCCGTGTAGTGCCGCGAAGTGCAGTGGCGTGGCGTTGGTATCTGTCAATTTTGCGTTCAGGTTGATACCGCTGGCTCGTTGTATCAGCATGTTCAGCGTGCTCAGGTCGCCGTCAGTGACGGCCAGATGCAGTGCGGTCAGGCCGCTGGGGTGCGTCGCATTGCACTGGATATCCGGGTGATCAAGCAACAGCTGCATGACTTCGTGATCGCTTTGCGACGTTGCCAGCATCAATGCGCTGTACCCCTCGGCTGACGTGCCGTTGGGATCGGAATGGGGCAGAAGCGTTTGTATGACAGGAAAATTCTTGGCGGCGATTGCCTCACACAAAGTGGGTTGCACGGAAACCGCAGCACGCAGTGCCCGCGCGGCGCGGGCGCCATGCATCGCGGGCTGATGCATGCTTGATCCGGACGATGCAGGAGCGGGAATATTTTCCTGGTGCGGCGCTTCCGGAAAAAAATAGGCGGGTATATGCGGCGGGCTGTTCGACGGCGAATTGACGTTCATGGGGGAAGTAGGCTCTTCAAAAATTGATCAACTCCGCTGTCTGGACAGACAGCCCGGATGACGCTCAGTGTGTGCCGTTACGACCCGCCTCGGTTCCATGAGAATGCAACAATTTTTAAAAAGCGATCCTAAACCTCATGCCCTTGTAGCGCAGGATCGCGGACTTGGGCATCAGGCTCTCCAGCACCAGGCCCGGCGCGACCTCGTCGCCTTCGTGCACCAGCCGCTTGTCGATCAACAGCATGCGGTCGGCCGGATTGTCGGAGTACATCGAGCCACCGATCGCAAGCGGTGGCAGCTCCCGCTGCAAGTTGGGCGGTAGGGTTGCGAGCGTGAGCATCGGACCTGATGGCGCTGTTGTCGATGGCACAGTCGTACCCGCGACCATGACGGGGGCCGCCGGCAATGCCGGCTCGGTGCGCAGTGCGGGTATCGGCTTAGGTGCTGGCCTGGGTGCCGGCTTGGGTACAGGCCTGGCAAGCGGCGGTGGAACAGCCACGTCGGCGGCCAACTGCGCCGATGACGCACCGACCTCGACGGGCTGCAGCGGGTGCGCCTGCGGCTGAGCAATCAACGCAACCGGTACCACCGGACGGTTCAGCCACCACGCCAGCACCAACAGCGCCAGGCACAGTCCGGCCAGCGCCAGCCAGGTCGCACGCCGCTGCCACAGGCTGGCCGGATGCGACGGCGCCAGGCCGGGTACGGCTCGCGAATGCAGGCCGGGCAATTCGCCCAGGTGCCGTTCTGCATCGGCCTTTTTGAGCGCATCGAGAATCATGGACATCGGCTTATTTCCTTGCTGGCGACGGGTCAATGACACGCGGGTCCAGACGGGGCTCGTCCGAACCGGCAGCCGTCGCCAATCGCATCAGGGTTTGTGGACCAGCGACACCATCAGGACTTAGCCCCTGCGCCAGCTGAAAGCGACGGATCCGCGGTTCGTCATACACCGCGTCGGTCGATGGCGGCGGCGAGCGATCTACCCGCGCCAGCCGGACCGCAACCCAGTCGACCGCCGGGCCGCGATCGCCTTGCATGATCAACTTGCGAAACTGCTCCGGACCACGCCACAGCGTACTGAATTCGCCATCCCAGCGGCGCGCCAGCGAATCCAGGTTGACCGTGTCTGACACCCCATCGATCTGCAGCGTGACAGCGCTTGCACCGACGCCTGTGAGCACGGCGTAATAAGGTTTGTCGTCATCGTCGCGCAGCGTCAGGATCGCCGGTCGACCAAGCTGGCGCAGTTCGTTCATGCCTTTGCCGGTGAAGCAATACAGACTCTTCGCCTGCAACGCCTTGCAGGATGCGTCACCGCTGAAGTCCGCCTGCCAGAGCTGCGCCAGCTGCCGATAGGCCGCGGGCAGATCACGCGCCGCCTCACCGACCACGACCGGCGCGCGCTCATTGACAACTACAGGTGCCGGAGCAAGCGCCATAGACGGTGCAGAAATAGCAGGAGCGGTAGAAGCGGCGGGAGCGGCAGGAGTGGCGGCAAGCGCCTGCACACTGGCAGCACCGACCACAGGCTGCTTTTTGGTGCTCCTCAAAAGCGCGTCGACATCGCCGAAGATGCCACCCAAAACGAGGATGACTGCCAGCGCACCCAGCCCGATCGAACGCCACCTGACATTGCCGGGTAGCGCACGGCCAAACACTTCCAGCGCCGCCGCATCGACAGTACGCGCATCCACCGCATGCTTGCCAGCGGCATACGCGCCCAGCAACGCGCGGTCGCACAGCAGGTTGATCCGGCGCGGAATGCCCCGCGTGCGCCGGTGGATGCGGCGGATCACCCGTGCGCTGAAAGGTGCAGCCTGCTTGCTGCCGGCCACCGCCAGACGATGGGCAATGTACTGCGTCGTCTCGGCCGGTGACAGGGCGTCCAGGTGAAAACGGGCGATGACGCGCTGCGCCAGTTGCTCCAGCTCGGGCCGCTCCAGCATCGTGCGCAGTTCGGGTTGGCCGATCAGGATAATTTGCAGCAGCTTGCGCTCGTTGGTTTCGAGGTTGGTCAGCAGGCGCAATTGCTCAAGCACGTCAGCCGACAGGTTTTGCGCCTCGTCGATGATCAGGACATTGTTCTGTTTGACGGCGTGGGTCGCCAGCAGATAGCGGTTCAGCGGATCAATGAAATCCTTGACGGTGGCAGTCTCTTCGACGCGGCGCTGCACCGCGATGCCGAACTCGTCACAGATCGATTGCAGCAGTTCGATCACGGTCTGCTTCGGATTGAACAGATAGGCGACATTGCAGCGCGCCGGAATCTGTTCCAGGAACAAACGGCACACGGTCGTCTTGCCGGCACCGATCTCGCCGGTCAGCAGCACGAAACCACCGCCGCCGTTCAGACCGTACAGCAAATGCCCCAGCGCCTCGCGATGCCGTTCACTCATGAACAGGTAGCGTGGATCAGGAGCAATCGAAAAAGGGTTTTGCCGGAGGCCGAAGAATCGCTGGTACATGTCCGAAGGCTAGCACAAAGCCATCACCGTCAAGCTTGCCGTCGGCAAGCCCGTTGCGCTTACTGCCACTGCAGCCATGCCGCTACCGGCATCGGTCGTGCCAGCAGATAGCCCTGCAATGCGGTGCAACCGGCCGCCTTCAGGAAGTCGGCCTGTTCGCGGGTTTCCACGCCTTCGGCGACGACCCGCAAGCCAAGGTGGCCGGCCATCGACAGGATGGTCTGGACGATGGCGGTATCGCCGGGATTATCGGGATTGCCGGGCGTATCCTGCACGAAGCTGCGATCGATCTTCAGTTCGTACAGTGGCAATCGACGCAAGTAGCCGAGGCTGGAATAACCGGTACCGAAATCATCGA
This sequence comes from Actimicrobium antarcticum, assembly GCF_039536745.1. Classification (NCBI taxonomy): domain Bacteria; kingdom Pseudomonadati; phylum Pseudomonadota; class Betaproteobacteria; order Burkholderiales; family Oxalobacteraceae; genus Actimicrobium; species Actimicrobium antarcticum. Next base: position 141,572 of record NZ_BAAAZE010000002.1, on the reverse strand, counting down.
TCGAGAAGCGGATTCCGATACTCACCAGCTCATGCATGCGCAGGATGGTCTCTTCCAGATTCTCGATCAGCAAGCCTTCGGTCACTTCAAAAATCAGTTGCGAGGCGTCAGCACCGGTCTCGGCCAGAATCGCTTTGACCTGACCCGCAAAGTCGATCTGGCGGAACTGGCGCGGACTGACATTGATCGATACCGGTAGCGGATGGCCGGCTTCTTGCAGACGTAATACCGTCCGGCAGCCTTCCCGCAACACCCAGTCACCCAGTGGCAGAATCAGCCCCGACTCCTCGGCGGCAGGGATGAACACCGCCGGCGACACCGGCCCGCGTACCGGGTGGGTCCAGCGCATCAGCATTTCGCAGCCATCCGGCTGGCCGGCGGCATCAAACTGCGGTTGCAGGAACATCTCCAGCTGGTCGGTGCCGATGGCTTCGGCCAGATCATTTTCAAGCGCCAGCCGCTGTTCGACATCGGACTGCATCGCCGCCTCGAAAAACGCGATGCGATTGCGCCCGGCACTTTTTGCCCGATACATGGCGGTATCAGCTTCACGCAGCAGGTCTTCGGTGGTCTGTCCGGGCTTGGGCAGCAGCGTCACGCCGATGCTGCCGCCGGAAAGATAGGATTGCCCGTCGATCAGGAAGGGGCGGCTGAGCGCCTCGCGGATTTTTTCGGCGACTGCCATCGACTGCCGGGTGCCGGTCAGCATGTCGGCAGCAAGGCGCGGCAACAGCACCACGAACTCATCGCCACCGATGCGCGCGACGGTATCTTCGGTACGCAACAGCCCGGCAAGACGCTGTGCCACCAGCCGCAACAGTGCGTCGCCGGTGGCATGTCCGCGCGCATCGTTGACGTTCTTGAAGTGATCCAGATCGATGAACAGCACGCCACCAATTTCGCCGCTGCGCTGTGCCGAAGCCAGCAACAAGCTCAGCCGGTCCAGCAACAGTCGCCGGTTGGGTAATTCGGTGAGGGCATCGAAAAAGGCCAACTGGTGAATCTCACGTTCGGTCCGTATCCGTTCTGTGCTGTCGCGCATGACCAGGCTGGTGACCTCTATGCCATTGGCATCGGTATAGAGCGAACTGGTCAGTTCTGCCTCGAACAGGCTGCCGTCGCCGCGCACCATGGTGAGTTCACCCCGCGTATTGCCGCTGGTCGCACGCTCCACCAGCATCGCGGCCAGCCGGGTGTCGCCCGAAAACACCAGGTCGGCGCGGGTGTGACTGCACAATTGCTCTTCGGTCATGCCAAAAATTTTGCAGGCAGCCGAATTGGCAGCCAGGACCATGCCATTTGCATATGCGTGCACAACGCCATCAAGACTGTTTTCAAACAGCAGCCGAAAGCGGTTTTCGTTGGCAAGAGCGGCTTGTTCCGCCAATTTTCGTTCAGTAATGTCCTGGATGGCGCCGGAATAGCGCACGGCTTTGCCGGCAGCATCCCGCTCAATCACGCCGAATACGTCGATCCAGCGCACGCCGCCATCAGGGCGGATGATCCGGTATTGCATGTTCGATGATGTCTTGCCTTCGACCAGTCCAGTGCGGCGCTGGCGGACTTGCGCCAGGTCGTCCGGGTGAATCAGGCGTTCATAGTCATCCTGCGAAATGCGTTCGGTAGCGGTATCCAGTCCCAGAATCGCAAACAGGATTGGCGAGGCTGTGTATTCCCGGCGCACCAGGTCCATTGCGTAAAAACCGACCCGGGTGATTTCCTGTGCTTCGATCAATTGCCGCTGGTTGCTGCGCAACTTGGCCAGCATGCTGGAAAATCCCGCATCGAGTTCGGCAAACTCGGCATTGGCCGGCGGCGTTGCGGGCAAGTCGTTATCGGCATTGCCAACGATATCCTGCTCCGCCCTGTGCATCCGTTCAAGCAAACGCGCTACCGGTTGTTCCAGGCTGCGTCGCGCAATCAACCAGGCCAGCAGGAAACCGAACAGCGATGCCGCTGCCAGTAACACAAATTGCACAATCAACTGCTGGTTAGCGACAGCCACAAGATCGGACTGGAGCACGGAAACATCGACTACCAGCGCGTCGCCGCTCACCCACTTCTGGACATGCAGCCACTGCGCACCATGGACGTCGGTAGTCATGAAAGGGTTATTGCTACTCGTCGGAAGCTGGGTTCGTATCACCTGCTCGATATCGGGTGTTCCGATCGGATCACGCACATTGCCACTCGAAAACAGCAAGTGTCCGCCAGAGTCGCTGATGCGGATATGGAAACGCTCCGAGAGCGAGACAGATTTAAGTTGTGTGGCAAAAAAATCCAGATCGAGCGTCGCGAAAGCGACGCCACGCAATTGGCTATCGTAGTCGTAGACCGGCATCGCAAAGTCCAGCAAATCACGCCCAGGTGTCACGCCATTCTGGTAGTCCCCGACCTGAAATTTTCCGGACTCGGCCACCTGCCGGAGCAGCGGCTGTTGATCATCCCGCACACGCACTACGCTGGCGCCAGACTCGCATTCCATGTTTCCCTGCAGGTCGAACAAACCGATCGCGGCATAGCCCGGACTGGCTGCCTTCACATTGCGCAGATATTCGCCGCAGATGACGCGCAAGTCATTGCGTCTTACCGATGGCCCGCTGGCCACCGTCGTCAGGATCTGGCGTACGCCGCCTATCAATTGGTCTTGATTGGCCGCGACCAGCCTGGCAACCGAGTCGATTTCCTGTTGCGCTCGCAAGAGTGCATCGCGCTGCAGCACAAGCGAGGTATAGAGGTTGATTGCCACACCCGGAGCGACTGCGATGAAGGCAAGCAGAATCAGTAACGCGCGTAAGCGGATTTTTTGTTTCGGGCGCGCGGCCTGTGGATGGATGACATTCATTGATCGATTTTTGGCTACGGGCAGTCGGTCCGGAATAGCCAGCCAGGTTCGCCAAACCGGACTGTCCCGAGAGTATGCAACAGCAAAGAATTAAAAATCCCCGTCATCATGAAAAAATTCAACATTGTAAATTCGACGCGCCGTACGATGACACATGTGCTGTCTTGTGTCCATGATCAAATTTCCTAAAAGTAACTTTTTCGACAACTGCCCGGTCAGACGATTTCCTCTGCGCCGGTGACGGGCACCATCCCGCCCACCTTGTGCAGATCGAGTTCGTACAGATTGCGCTGCAATACGGGATTGACGGCATCCGAACGGCGCCGCCGATATGGCGCGGGCTGTCCGGCCAACGCGTCATTCTCGAAACCGGACGCCTCGGGAAAAATCTGCTGCAGCGCCTCCCGTACCAGCGCCAGGCGCGGGTCAAGGGTGTGTGCATCATCGGTCGTGTCATTGATGCAAAAAAATGCGAGCTTTCCCAATTGCGCAATCAACGCGGCGAGCTGGTGCGCGGTGTCGGTGTCGCCGGTCGAGACATACAGATGACTGTAATCCCTGACCGTCGCGACGCCATTCGCGATCGCCCAGCGCATCACGAAATCCGACACGATGGTGGGTTTGTCCCAGGTCCGGAATACCGTTGACCGAACCATCGAGAACATGTCCGGCGCGGCAACTTCCAGCGCGAACAGCATGGAGCGCAACATCGGCCGCGGCGAATGCGCAAAGGTCCGAAAGGTATGCCGATACGCAGGAAAGTCGCGTGCTGCCAGCCACTGACCGGACAGGCGGCAGGCGTTCTCCAGCGAGGTCGCGTCCTGGCGTAATGGCTCGTCGGAGACCATCGGCTCGTCCGACCAGGCCACGCGGATACCGTCATCCGAGAACCAGTCGTCAACCTTGACCGGCGCGCCAAAGAAGACATCGTCGTTGAAATAGAAAAACCGTTCGGACAGATTCGGGATGCGGTGTATGTACGACTCGATATTGCCCGAATCAAAGGTCGGCAGTGATGCGGCCGGAATCAGGCTGGCGTGGTCGACGATGGTGATGTGTTCCGACGCGCGTAACCAGCCGGGTGCCTGCGCATCCGTGACGATATAGACATGCCCGTGTTCGGGAAAAAATTTTTCCAGCGCGCGCAGGCTGTAGCGCAATTCATCGTTATCACGGAAGCGCCCTTCGACGTTGCCGTACACCGCAATCGCGTCGCGATGCAGGACGCTCAGCTTTTCGGCAGCGCGATGGCGCCGTCGGCGCCAGGCAGGATCATTGCCGTCAACCCACAGGTAGACGATATCGATAGGTGTGGCGTCTGTCATGAGCGCAAAGGAAAGCCCGAAAAAGAATAGTGAAAGTAGCAGTAACCGCCAGCATGGAACGCATGGTTGCCAGTGAAGCACCAGAAGCAAACGCCTGCTTGCCGCCAATGCACCAACTTTATTCGCGCAATGCTGAAGGGTCGCGGGCACCGCGGGGGCCTATGGTACGTCTTTATTTAATGTCGTGGGAGCATGCCCTTGTTTGGGAATGGCGGACCAGTGTGGCCGTACAGATCGCGCTGGTCTGCGTACGTAGGCCGGTCAGAGCGACGCCGTGACCCGCGCGTGTTCGTCAGGTCGGGCGATCCATCACGCCGCCACCCTGAAACGCACCAGCGGCGGCTGGCGGAACAGGATTGGTGCGGATGTTCAGCCTCCGCAAAACCGGTGCGATGAACTCCATGAGGGCTTGCGTGGTGGCAACCAACCCGCTGTCGAACACTATCGTGGTCTTCAGCTCGTCAGGCGATAACGCATCAGCGTGGGCCATCTGATTGACAAGCACCGTGACGTCGGCGTCCGAGACATCCTGCGACCGCGCAGCAAGACGTGTACGCAGCGTGGCATCGCTGGCCTGGCAATCCAGAATCAGGAAAGGAACGCCGAGTTCCCGTGCAAGTCGTTCGAACAGACCACGCTGATCCCGTTTTAAAAATGCAGCATCGATTACTACCGGCAGCCCGGCAGCGAGGACGCCACGCGCCAGCACGCCTAGCCGCTGGTAGGTCAGTGTGGTTCCGGCTTGTGCATAAATTCCGCCATCCGGCGCGGCGGCAGCGACGGCGCCGGCGCCGGCGCCGGCAGTGATTCCATGCAGACGTTTGCGTTCGACGTCGGAGCGTATCCGGATCGCCCCAACGATCGTCGCCACGCAGCCGGACACGGTAGATTTGCCACTACCCGAGTAACCGTGGGTGATCAGGATGGCGCCCGGCGGCGCCACACAGTGCTCTGCCGAAAACGCCAGGTAATCCCTGGCCTGCTGTGCCGGTGTCATCGCTGGCCCGGCATCGGACACGTGCTGATCGTTCCGCAACAAGGCAACCTTGCAGCGAACCAGGGCCCGCTGCACCTCGTAATAACGCAGCACCGGAACGCCTTCGTAATCACCGGTGATCTCCAGATACTGATTGAGGAGCCGGTTGGCCAGGTCGGGACGCGCGTGACATTGCAGATCCATCGAAATAAACGCCATCTCGCTGAGCACATCGATCCAGCGCAACTGCACCGCAAACTCAAGGCAATCGAACGGAATCACTTCGCCGTGCTCGGTCAGAATATTGCCGCTATGCAGATCACCGTGGCATTCCCGGACCTGGCCTTGTGTCTTGCGCAGAGTGAATAGCGCGTCGAGTTGCTGATGCTGCAGAATTTGCCAGTCAGTGATGCGGGCCAGTTGTTGCCGTTGCACGGAGCCGGTGATGCGGGAATCAATCAGCGCCAGTGTCTCCTCGGCGGTCTGGCGGATGGACGCCGGCGTACCGGCACTGCTGCTGCCGCCAGCCACCGCAGCAGCCTGATGAAAGTGCGCCATCAGGATCGCCAGCTGGTCGATATCGGCGGTCGTGAGGCGGTGCAGCGCGAGGCGTGAACTCCATAGCGACTGCTGGGAAAATGCGTGCATCCTGACGGCGTACTCGATCGCCTCGCCGGCCCCATCCAGCGACGGCTGGTCGGCACTGCCGGTGATGGCAACCACATCCAGATACAGCGCGGCTGCAAGCCGGCGGTTCAGGCGCAACTCTTCATGGCAATCATGACAGCGCGCAGCCAGCGTGGAAAAATCCACGAAATCGAACTGCACCGCCTTCCTGATCTTGTAGGCCCACAATGCGGTGACCAGCACCCATGAAATAGGGGTCTGCATGACGTCGACGGTCTGGCCGTCCTTGCCGAGAACGGCGGCCAGGCGTTGCACCAGGTTTTCCTGTTGCTGCAGGCGTTTTCGATGGTTCATACCCTTTGCCCGGTTGACTGACACTAAATGCGAAACAAGCGCTCTTCAACACGGATTCCGAATCTGTGAGAAGGTGTGGTCTGGTTTTAGTGATGCCGAACTAACAATATTCTTTGTTGTTCTGCGCACAATTTTCTAAAGGAATTACTTCATGAAAAAATTACTCCTCGCAACCATCATCGCCACCGCCGCATTCTCCGCCCAAGCCAAAGACATCGTCGATACCGCTATCGGTGCAGGGAACTTCAAGACGCTCACCACGGCACTGCAAGCAGCCGGCCTGGTCGATACCCTGAAGGGCAAAGGCCCGTTCACCGTCTTCGCACCAACCGACGAAGCGTTCGCAAAAGTCCCGAAAGCAGATCTTGATGCGCTGCTCAAAGACAAAGCCAAACTGACCTCGGTGCTGACCTACCACGTGGTTCCTGGCAAAGTCATGGCCAAGGACATCAAGGCCGGCAAGGTCAAGACCGTACAAGGCTCCGAATTGACGCTGGCGACCGCTGGCGGCGTGACCGTCGACAAGGCAAAAGTCACTGCTGCTGATATCGTCGCCGACAACGGCGTGATCCACGTCATTGATACCGTGCTGATGCCGAAGTAATACTGCAAGCAGGATGCGATGGCCGCTATGAATCGGCGCCATCGGCCCCATGAGCGCCCTCCGAGACCTGGCCAAGGTGACGAGGGCGTTTTCCGTTTACAGAGACCCGGCCAGCGTTGGCAACGCATAGAGGTGGCCCAGGCATTTCCGGGAGAACGGGAGGCAGCCATGATCAACAGCAACATTGCATGCAACAAACTTCCCCGCCGAAGAGCATAATAAGCAACACATTGAACGTCGCGAGGCAGCACATGAAAGGCATCATTTTCAATTTACTCGAAGAAGCCGTCAGCAACGAGTTCGGCGAAGCGACCTGGGACAAGCTGCTCGATGAAGCGAAACTGTCTGGCGCCTACACCTCCCTCGGCAACTACGCTGACGATGAAATCGTCGCCCTGGTGGGCGCCGCATCGAAGGCGCTGAATCTGCCACCCCAGGACATCCTGCGCTGGTTCGGCCAGCGCGCCATTCCCTTGCTGGCGGTGCGACTTCCCGATTTTTTTCAGAGCCATACTGATACGCGCAGCTTCCTGCTGACGTTGAACAACACCATACACCCTGAAGTACACAAGCTGTATCCCGGCGCGGACACGCCGATGTTCGATTTCGGCGCCAGCGACGATGGCGGCCTGGTCATCGGTTACAGCTCGGCGCGCAAGCTGTGCGCGCTGGCAGAAGGCTTCATGCTGGGCGCCGCCACGCATTACCACGAACAGGCCGACATCACGCAACCACAGTGCATGCACGACGGTGCATCCAAATGCGTGTTCCATGTCCGATTCCATCAATGACACGGCGTCGGCACTTGTCGACGCCGAAATCACACTCCTGAAACGGCGCCTTCGGCGAGAATCCGCCGCGCGCGCGGAAGCCGAAGCAATCGCCGAACGTGGAATGCGCGACCTGTTTCGTCGGAAACAGGAAATCGCCCTGCTCGAAACAATTGCTGCGGCCTCCAATGAGGCCGATAGTGTGGAAGACGCAATGCGTCATGCGCTCGCCGCCGTCTGCAAATTCGCCGACTGGCCGCTGGGCCATTTGCTGCTGGTCGATGGCGGCGCAGATTCCGTGTTGACGTCCACTGCTCTCTGGCGCGACGACAGCAACGGCAGCTACGACGCGCTGCGCGCACTGACTGCATCGATCGCCTTCGGACCCGGAGTGGGGCTGCCTGGCAGGGTGTGGGCAAGCGGTACACCGGCCTGGATCAACGTTGGCAGTCCTGACGCCGATGCCTATCCGCGCCTGCCCGAAGCGGAGCGCGCAGGCTTGCGCTCGTTGTTCGCGTTTCCGGTGGTGATCGGCACCGAAGTGGTCGCGGTGCTCGAGTTCTTCAGCATGCGACACCAGACGCCGGAAGAAACGGTCTTGCGTCTGATGGCCCAAATCGGCATCCAGCTCGGACGCGTGGTGGAACGCAAGCGCACCAAGGTCCGGTTGATGCACGACGCGCTGCACGACCCGCTGACCCAACTGGGCAACCGCAAGTTGTTCCTCGACCGCCTGCAGCAGGCGCAGTTACGCGCTTTGCGCGTACCTGGCTATCAGTTCAGCGTCCTGTTCGTCGACCTGGACCGATTCAAAGCCATCAACGATGGTCTGGGACATCACGCCGGCGACCAGCTGATCATCGCCGCTGCCAACCGCCTGAGCGCCTCGTTGCGTCAGACCGACCTGGTTTCGCGCGGCGAAAGCGACGGCGACGACGGTGGCGAGGATCTCGTGGCACGCATGGGCGGCGACGAATTTACGATCCTGCTCGACAATATCCGGCACGAGCGCGTCCCCGCGCGCGTGGCCGAGCGGCTGATCAGTGCGATGGCCGATGCCTTCGTGCTGGACGAACAGCAGGTCACCGTCACGGCCAGTATCGGCATTGCCCTGAGCACGACCGGTTACGCCGACGTACAGAACATGCTGCGCGACGCCGACATCGCCATGTACCACGCCAAGCAGCAAGGCCGCGCGCGCTGGGTCATGTTCGACACGGCCATGCAGGAAAAAGCCTTGCGCCGCCTGCAGCTCGAATCGGCCCTGCGGCAGGCGCAGGGCCGCGGCGAACTATGGCTGGCCTACCAGCCGATCGTGTCCCCGAACGACGGTCTGATCCGCGGGTTCGAGGCACTTCTGCGCTGGGAACACCCGGTGTACGGCGAGGTCGGTCCGGCCGAATTCATCCCGGTGGCCGAAGAGATCGGTCTGATCGGCGCGATGGGCAGCTGGATCCTCGAACATGCCTGCCGCCAGCTGCGACTCTGGCAGCAAGACAGCGGACTGCCGTTGACGATGAGCGTGAATCTGTCGGCCATGCAGCTCTCCGACGACGGCCTGGTCGACCTGGTCGCGCAAACGCTGACCGACACCGGCATCCTGGCCGGCACCCTGAAACTGGAATTGACCGAAAGTACGGTCATGGCCGACCCGGAGCATGCGCTGGACATTTTCCGGCAGCTCAAAGCACTCGGCGTGAAACTGTCGCTCGACGATTTCGGCACCGGCTACTCGTCACTCAGCCACTTGCGCCGCCTGCCGATCGACACCCTGAAAATCGACCGCTCGTTCGTCAGCCAGATGGACCTCCTCGACGACAAGCGCCAGATCGCCGAAGTCATCATGATGCTGGCGCACACGCTGGGGCTGGATGTCGTGGCCGAGGGTGCCGAAACGGCCGCCGAGGTCGGTCTGCTGCAGGGAATGGGCGTGGATTTTGTGCAGGGTTATTACTATTACAAACCGATGCGGGCGGATGCGGCTGACGCGGCGTGGCGCGAGCAACGGGCGCGGTGGGAATCGCGGTGAGCGTGCTGGATACGGGGTGCACGACGCAACTTCCGGCAAGGTCAGGATTCAAGGTCTTGCTGGCCACACCGCGGCGGTGAGTTGCCGACCGACGCCAAAACCGACGTATAATCCGGCTCTCGCGGGTGTAGCTCAATGGTAGAGCAGAAGCTTCCCAAGCTTACGACGAGGGTTCGATTCCCTTCACCCGCTCCAGACCGACAGAATCAGGCACCCGCTCCATCGTGCCTTTTTTATTAGCGCTTTCTTCCCCGACCGACAGAGTATTCCGCATGACCGACCAGCCATCCAGCGACACCCGCAAACTCATGTTCTACGACCCGACCGAACACCGCATCCGCAGCTTTGTCACGCGCGCCGGACGCCTGTCGACGGCGCAGGCACGATCGATCGAGACACTGGGACCGCAGTTTTGCATTCCCTACACCAAGGCGCCGATCGCGCTGGACGAGGCCTTTGGCCGCAGCGCGCCAACGATTTTTGAAATCGGCTTCGGCATGGGAGAAACCAGCGCCAAAATCGCCGCACTGATGCCCGAGAAAAATTTTATTGGCGTGGAAGTCCACACACCGGGTGTCGGCAGCCTGCTCAAGCTGATCGGCGAGCAGGAGCTGCAGAACCTGCGCCTGATCCAGCACGACGCCGTCGAAGTCCTGACGCACATGATCGCCCCGCTCTCGCTGGCTGGCGCGCATGTCTTCTTCCCGGACCCCTGGCACAAGGCGCGCCATAACAAGCGACGGTTGTTGCAGGCGCCACTGGTGCAATTGCTGGCGTCACGGATTGCGCCGGGCGGCTATCTGCATTGCGCGACAGATTGGCAGGAATATGCCGAGCAGATGCTGGCGGTATTGGGTGCCGAGCCGGGCTTGAAAAACACCGCCGATGGCTATGCGCCACGACCGGCGTATCGGCCGGTGACCAAGTTTGAAAACCGCGGCGTGAAGCTGGGGCACGGCGTGTGGGATGTGGTGTTCGAGAAGGTTTGACGGCTGAGGAATCGTGATTGCGGAGTTGCAATGGCCGAGGTTTCTGGCGGTTGCGACAACCGCCAGTCAACTCACCCCCCGCCATCCATCTCCCGCAGCGCCCCCATCACCATTTCTGCAGACATGTCCTTCATGCACCGATGGTGCCCAAGCGGACACTCCCGTTGCCGGCATGGCGCACATTCCAGCCCCAGAGACAGCGAGCGCGACACATCCGAAAACGGTGGCGCATGGTTCGGATCGGTCGGTCCGTACAGCGCCACGATCTTGCGGTTCAGTGCCGAGGCAATATGCAGCAACCCGGAATCATTGCTGATCACTGCATCGGCTTGGGCAATGATCGCAATGGCATCCCGCAATGGCGTCGCGCCCGCCAGATTGTTGGTGGCCGGTGACAAGGTGACAATCGCGTCGCCTATCGGCAGATCTTTTTTCGACCCGAGGATCACGATCTGCACATCGGGCACGGCCTCTTCGAGCAAGCGCGCGAGTTCGGCAAAATGCGTAATCGGCCAGCGCTTGGCGGCGCCAAATTCGGCACCGGGTGCGAAGACCACCAGAGGTCGGTCGGAGGCCAGTCCGGATTGCTGGAATGTTGCAGTCCGGGAAGTCTCATCCACCATCAGAGTCGGCCGCGGCAGTTGCGCCGGCAGCGGCACCACGGTGGCCGGCGGGTTGGCCAGTGCGGCATAAAACGCCACCATGGGCCGCGGCGCAAGTTTGTCCTGGCGGTGCACGACATTGAGCAAGCCGTAGCGCATTTCGCCGACATAACCCACCCGCTGCGGGATACCGGCCAGCCAGGGAATCAGGGCGAATTTGAGGGTGTTCGGAAGGACGTAAGCGTCCGCGTAGCCGCGCTGACGCAATTGCCGCGCAAAGGTCCAGCGCTCGCGCAATTGCAGCGCGCCGTGCCGGAATGGGGTTTCGATCACGCTGTCGACTTCGGCCATCGCGTACCAGACCGGTGCGACCCAGGCTGGTGCCAGTACATCGATCGGTCGATCCGGATGGGCTTGCCTGAGCAGTTGCAGCAACGGCTGCGCCATGACCGCGTCGCCGATCCAGTTCGGCGAGATCACCAGCGTGCGCATCACTTGCGGGCCACGCGACCCATCAGACACAACGATTCGACGGCATGAATTTCGTGCGGCAGACGATCAGGTACTGGCAGGGAAATGGCGGGTAGGACGGATGTGGCTTGCATGGCTGGCATGGCTGGTATGGCTGGGGTGATCATCAGACGGCTTCCTTTTCAAACTGCAAGTGGTGCAGACTAGCGTAGACGCCATTGTGCGCAAGTAGTTCGGCATGGGTGCCAAGTTCGACGATATGTCCGCTCACCAGCACCACGATGCGGTCCGCCCGTTCGATGGTCGAGAGCCGGTGGGCGATGACCAGCGTGGTGCGGTTTTGCATCAGCTTGATCAGGGCAGACTGGACCGCGCGTTCCGACTCGTTGTCGAGTGCCGAGGTGGCTTCGTCGAGGATCAGGATCGGTGCATCCTTGTAAATCGCGCGGGCAATCGCCATACGCTGACGCTGGCCACCGGACAGGCGACTGCCGTTGTCGCCGATGGGTGTGTCGAACCCTTTCGGCAAGGCGGCGACCATCTCGGTCAGGTGGGCTGCATGGGCGGCGGCTTCGATGCGCTGGCGGTCCGGTTGCGCGTCGCCGTAGGCAATGTTGGCTGCGACCGTGTCGTCGAACAGCACGACGTTCTGGCTGACCATCGCCATCTGGGCGCGCAGGCTGGTCAGCGAGATCGATTCGATGGGTTCGGCGTCGAGAAAAATTTCACCAGACTGCGGGCTATGAAAACCCGGCACCAGATTCACCAGTGTCGATTTGCCGCCGCCGGAAATCCCGACGAAGGCGACGGTTTCGCCGGGATGAATGGTCAGGTTGATGCCCGATAGCGCCGGCACTTGCTGGTCCTGATACGCGAAGGTGACGTTCCTGAATTCGATGTGCCCGACCGAGCGACCAGTCAGTTCCTTGCCGCTGCTGCGCTCGGAGGGCGTGTCGATCAGGGCGAAGACGGCTTCGGCAGCGGCAATGCCGCGCTGCAGTGGTCCGTTGACTTCGGCCAGATGCTTGAGTGGTGTCAGCAACATCAGCATCGCGGTGATGAACGAGACGAAGCCGCCAGCCGTGATCATGTTCTGACCCGACTGGATCAGCGCAATCACGATCACTACCGAGACCGCGCACGCCGCCATCACCTGCGTGATCGGTACGGTCGCGGCAAAGGTGCTGGCCATGCGCATCGAGTAGCTGCGCAGTTTGCCGGCGCGCTGTTCGAAGCGGATTTTTTCGTAATCATGGCCACCGAAAATCTTGATGACCTGCTGTGCGCGGGTGGTTTCTTCGATGACCTGGGTCAGCTCGGCATTGACGTCCAGGAATCCCCGGGTCAGCGTACGCAGGCGTTTGCCGGTCAAGCGCACGACCACGGCAATCAGCGGCAACAGGATCAGCGCGACGATGGTCAGGCGCCAGTTCAGCCAGAGCAAAAATGCCAGCAACACGATCACCGTCAGGCTGTCGCGGATCAGCGAGGTGAACACCTTGGTGACCATTTCGATGATCTGCTGGACTTCGAACATCATCGAGTTGATGACCCGGCCCACCGATGTGCCGGCATAGAAATCTGCCGGTACATCGAGCAGCCGGCTGAACATCTGGCGGCGCAGGATGTTCAGCAAATGCGTCGAGACCCAGGTCATCATGTACGTGGTCAGGAAGGTCGATGCACCTCGCAGCACGAACATGCCGATGATTGCCAGCGGCACCATCCACAACGGAATCGTCGACTCGCCGACAAAGCCCTTGTCGAGCAGGACCTTCATCACCGCCGGAAACATCGGTTCGGTCGAGGCAGTCACCATCATGCCGAGAAAGGCCAGCCCGAGACGGCCGCGAAATGGTTTGAGCATGCGCGCGAGGCGCAGCAGATGAGGAGACAGGGTCATGGTTGGCTTCGCTGCTGCATCAGACCAGGACCCGCCACTATGGCCATGGTCGATGCATAAAAGGAGGAACCGGCGGGGCTGGCGTCATGCAAATACAGGTCCGGTGCCAATGCCGGATTGACGACGAATGCGATTACAATCCACCGGGCCTGTACCGGGCCGAGAGCGCGCTGTTGCCAGAGCGTCCGCGAGCACGGCAGGCCAACCGGAACTGCCGCCCTGACCAGCCCGACTCCAGCGCGCGAGTTGATGGCCAATGCCGGCAGCAAAAAACTTATCCACGAAAAAAGTTGCAATCCAACTCTCGGCTTGATGAAACTCTCTGTGAAACTCTCTGTCATTGTGATCACGAAAAATGAGGCGCGCAATATCGGTGCCTGCATGGACAGCGTCGGATTTGCAAACCAGTGGATTATAGTGGATTCGGGCAGCACGGACGGCACTGTTGCCATCGCCAGAGATTTTGGCGCCGACGTGCTGGAGACCAGCGACTGGCCCGGTTTTGGTCCGCAAAAGAACCGTGCCCTGGCTGCCGCCGAGGGTGAATGGGTCCTGTCGCTGGATGCCGACGAACGCATCACACCGGCCTTGCGCGATGAAATCCTGCGCATCATCAACGCACCGCAACACGATGCCTACGCGCTGCCAAGGCTGTCGAGTTTTTGCGGCCAGTTCATCCGCCACTCGGGCTGGTATCCGGACCACGTGGTGCGGCTATGGCGCCGCGGCTGCGCCACCTTTTCCGACAATCTGGTGCACGAGCGGGTGCTGGTCGAACGTGGCACCACCGGACGCCTGACCAATCCCATCATCCATTACAGCTATCGCGACGACGGCGACTTCCTGCGCAAACTGGAACAGTATTCCGAACTCGGCGCACGTCAGGCCTACGCCGCCGGCAAGCGCGGTTCGTTGCGAAAAGCCTTCGCGCACAGCCTGTCGGCGTTCCTGCGATCCTTCGTGTTCAAGCGCGGTTTTCTGGATGGCCGGGCCGGCTTGATCGTCGCATTGTGCGCGGCCGAAACGACTTATCACAAGTACTTCAAACTGATGCTGCTGACCGAAGCCGAACGCGGTCACGACGGGGATGCGCAGGTCTTCGAGCGCAACGAACACACTGCACGCACCGAACGCACCGAACGTACCAAACGCACCGAACGCCGGTCGCCCGAGACCGAGTAACGCATCAAGACTCCTGCCGCAGCACGGCCCCTGGTGTCGCGCGGCCTTGCTGCGCTCCCGCTTGCGACACGCTCCCCGAGATAGCGGCACGCGCCATCGGATACCTGACCACCTGACCGTCAGGTTTCTGCAAAATATATCCACCTTGAAATTCAATTGACGCCCGTCAAACCAACATGATTTCGGCGAACTTAATTCCATGTCTGGTCGTACATTCACTTCGCACCAAATCGATTGTGCAAAAAAAATAATCATCGAAAAAATGACCCGTTGACACCGAAGGCCAGCGTCGTAACACGCGTGGTGGCTTGGGCGGCTGTCTGCCTGTCACCAATAATAGGGGACTGCAATGCCTGCAACCGCGCTATCGCTGCTCGACCTGATTTCGCCCTATCAACTACTCGGCACCACCCTTGGCGACTGGCAGGTAGCGCTCGGTGCGATCTACGTCGATCACTACGAAGCGACCGGTTCCGCCGAAGGCAACACCATCCGCGGCGTTGCCAAGTTTGCCGTCTCGGCGCGGCCGGTACTGGACTTGCCCAACGCGCGCTTCACCGTCACCGCCGTGGCCGGCGGCATCCATCCGCAAGACGACCCCACCCGACGCGATCCCTGGATCGATATTCAGGATACGCAGATCGCCTTCGAATTCTTCGCTCCGCGGATCGGCTCGACCATCATCGCCGGTGCCACCGGCATACCCGCCAGCACCGCCAATGTGTTCAATGTGATCGACGCGATGCCGCTCGATGTGCCGGTCTCGGATTACCCGGGCGCGCAGTTCACGCTGACCATGTTGCTGACCACCGTGGTGTTGCGCCCGCCGATGCTCAAAGGCGCCCTGCTGCGCGCCGACGGCTTGCTGGAACCCGATCCGGCGCATCCGGTGGTCTCGTTCACATTGCCGCGCCTGCGCATGCAATTGGCTCAGGATGCCGCCGGCGTACTGGCGTTCGATATCCTCAGCGTGGGAGCGGCAGGACTCGATGATGGCGGCGATCTGGCCAGCGCCGAGCTGATCACGATGGACCCGCCGTATGCCTTCATCGGAGATTCGCGGGTGGTCGGTTTCGGCTTTCGCAGCGCGGTGCTGGATTTGTCGGATGGCTACACGCCACCCGATATCCTCGAACAGTTTGGCTACGATGAAAGCTGGACCGGCCTGTATCTGCCGGTGGTGCGGCTATTCGTCGCGCCCAACGGCATGAATGATTTTGCGGTGTCGGCCGGCGCCAGCAATTTGCTCATTGGTCTGGGCAACACGCCCGGCATCACCGGCGACTTTGCGCTGGCCGTGATCAATCAGGGCAGCGCGCTGGGCGTCTCGGCGCGCTTTTATGGCCCCGGCAACCAGCCCTTCGGCATCACGCGCACCGGCACCACCGCCAGCGCGATGCTGCCGCAAAGTACCCGCATGGTGGTCGATGCCGCCGGACGACGCCCGCCCTACACGTACACGGCCACGCTGGACGGAACAACCCTGTCGCCGGTGGCGGGCCAACCGAACATCTTCGATGTCGATCTCGGCAGCGACAACGCCGGCGTGATCGCCATCAGCGTCACCGATGGCGGCACACCGGCCACGCCGGCAACCCTCACCATCACCGCCGGGCCCCGCCCCGGCAATGCGCTGCCGGCAGCGGCGAGCGTGGCACCAGCGAGCTTCACGACCGACACCATCACGCGCGACGCGGTGGCCGTTGGCGCACCGTCACTGAGCCTGCTCAGTCGCACTGATGCCACCATTTCGCTGACGCTCGATCCGCCCGACGCGCTGACGGCATGGGAAGTGCGCAAGCCGCCCGGCGGTGCCGTGGTCGCCTCGACCGGCGCGAGCGTGACGATTCCGCTCGGGCCCAATGAGACGGCATCGGTCAAGGCCACCACCCAGGCGGTTGGTGCAGGGCCCGACACCGTCAGCGCCTATTTCCGGTTCGACCGGCCGACCAATCTCCATTTGCCCGAGCATGACAGCACCACCACGATCAACCACGTCACCGGCCTGCCCGGCACGCTCGGCCCGGTCGGCAATCCGTACGCATTGAACCCCGACAATTCCAGCACCGGTGCAGCCGTCACGGCCGCACCGGAAAGCCCGTTCACCGGACAGCGCGTCAGCGATGCCTACACGGCGCGGGTCAATGCGATACCGACCGGTTCCACCATCGCCATCACCGGCTGGGCCAGCAACGAAGACGATCCGAACGACCTCGATTACAACTTTCTGCTGTCACGCCGCCGCGCCGAAGCATTCGGCCACATCCTGCGGGCAATCAATCCCGCCAAGATCTTCACGTTCACGCTGCTCGGCAAAGGCCCGACCGGCAGCGCCGACCTCGCCACCCGTCGCACCCACTGGCGCGCCGACGCCGTGCTGCCCGCGGCGCCTCTGGCGGGCACGGTCACCACCGGCACCGTCACGCGCGGGGCGACCAGCACGCCCGTACAACCACCGCACACGCCCGATCCGGCGCCGACCGATCCGACCCCACCGAGCTGGTTTCGCTCGCTCGGCGCGAAGGTGCGCATCGTGCGCGACGAGTTTGTTGCCGTCGAAATCGATGGCGAATTCGACATCAACACGCCGTCCGAACAATTCATCCAGCAAAACGGTGGCAGCGCCGCTGCCGAACCGACGCTGCGCGGCATGGGCAGCAACCCGGCCGATGGCGTGGTCAAGGCGCGCATCGTGTTCCAGATCGATAACGCCACCGGCGACTGGACCGCGCTGGCCTATCTCGGTGCCGATCCGGCCGACCGGGATGGATTGCTGATGACCGGCCAGTTGCCGGGGCAACCGCTGCAAGGCCCGAACTTCGGCCGCAACCTGCTCGGCATGACGGCCCTGTTTGCGCCGCTGCTCGACGCCACCGCGCCCGCCAATCCGGCCTCCGGCGACATGGTGCCGGCGGTGCTGGCCGTGGGTGGTGTGGCGCTGGCGACCGGCTTGGCGCAGGCCGGCTTTTTCAATGTCGAGCGGGTGATCCTGTGGGGCGGTGAAATCACGGTGCGCAAGCGCGCCAACGGCACCGAAGTGGCGCTGCTGGCCGATGTCGAAACCGCGCTGTCGGCCGATGTGCAGATCGGTGGCATCAGCCTGCTGACGATCCCGCGCCAATCGCCGCTGGTGGTGCGCTACAAGGCGATCGGCATGCGTTTCGGCAATAGCCCCGGCGAGCGCAATTTTCAGTTCCGGCCGGTCTTCGATGCCTCGAAGGGCTACACCATCGACCTGTCGAGTCCGGGTGCGATCAGCGTGCCGGACCCGCTCGGCCAGCTGATCCGCATCCTGGGCGCGCGCATCGCCCGCACCAATCCGCTCTCGTTTGAAATCGACCTCGGCCTGAATGTCGACCTTGGCGTGATCACCTTCGACCGCGCCCGCGTGCGCATCAAGTTCAACGATCCGGTCGCGGTCGAACTGACCGCCTTCGGCGCCGGCGTCAATATCCCGGGCGTGCTGATCGGCAAAGGCAACTTCGAACTCGGCGAAGAAATCGGCGGCAGCCTCGACCTGCAACTGGTACCGATCAATACCCGCGTGCGCGCCACCCTGAAGATCGCCAACCTGCCCGGCGCGACCGGCGTGTTCGTCGCCATGGACCTCGAATTGCCGGTCGCGATTCCGCTGGGGGGATCGGGGCTGGGCATCTATGGCTTCCTGGGCATGTTCGCCATGAATTACGGTCGCGATGAAGCCGGCCTGAGCGGCCCGACGATCGCGCTCGACTGGCTCAAGAACCGCGCCGATGGCGACCCGACCAAACCGGCCGCATGGACACCGCAACTCGACCGCTGGGCCTTCGGCGTGGGTGCCACGGTCGGCACGATGGGCAGCAGCGTGCTGTTCAATCTGAAGGGCGTGTTCCTGCTGGAACTGCCCGGACCGCGCATCCTGCTGATGATGAAAGCCCGCCTGCTGCAACCGATGCCGGCACTCAAGAACAAGAATGCCGAAGGCAATTTGCTGGCCGTCATCGACCTCGACGCCGGACGCGGCACGCTGACCATCGGCATCGTCGCCGATTACACGGTCGATCCGCTGATCAAGATCCGCATCCCGGTCGAAGCCTTCTTCAACCTGAAAAAAGGCACTGACTGGCACCTGTATCTGGGCCAGCGCAGCGATCCGATCCAGGCAAAAATCCTCAGCGTCATCGATGCTTCCGGCTATCTGATGATTTCCGGCGATGGCTTGCCGGCCTACCCGGAAGCCAGCCTGCCGCAGGTCTACGGCTTTGCCATCGGCACCGGCCTGCGCGCCGCTTTTGTGTGGGGCAATGTGTCAGTGCGGCTGTACCTGCGCATCAGCGCCGGTTTCGATGCCGTGATCGGCTTCGAGCCATTCCGGCTGGCCGGCAAACTGTTCATCCGCGGCGAACTGGTGTTGTTCATCATCAGCATCAGCGCCTATGCCGAACTGGTGGTGGATGTCGGCGAAGAGCTTTTGCCGGATGGTTTGCGCAAGCGCATCTCCAGCATCGACGGCGAGATTTGCGGTGAAATCGACCTGTTCTTTTTCAGTATCGAAGGCTGCGTCAGTTTCCATCTGGGTGCCAGCAGCGTGCCGCAATTGCCGGCCCCGCCGCTGGTGCGCGACCTGAAACTGGTTTCGCGCTCCCCTGCCCTGGTGCTTGGCAGCGGCACCGGCAGGCCGATCGATGGCGCCATCGGGACTGCGCCACAGAGTGCGGCGGGCGAGCTGCCGGTGGTGCCGATCGACGCCATCCCGGTGCTGATGCTGTCGGTGCCGCCGATCGACGACACGCTGACGTTTTTTGGCAAGGCGCCGCTGGCCGACCCGGGTGCGAAAGAAGGCGGCTGGCAACAGCAGGGCAAGAACTGGGTGCGTTACGACCTGACCGCGGTCGAACTGATCGGCCCGATCGGTGCGGGCGATACGCCGTCGGTCTGGTGGACTCTGAAAGACCCGACTGCCGACAACCTGGAAGTGCAACTGGCCCTGTTGTCGTGGGTGCCGACAGCCACGCCGAAAGCCTTCACCCGCAGCAAATTTCAGGAAGACACCATCGACGAACGCTGGGGCACGGTCTGTGACCAGGCAGCGCCGCCGACCTCGGTGCTGTGGACCTTCCGTTTTGAGCCGCTCGGCCCGTCCGCCGAAGGCTGGCTGCTCGATGGTGAAGCCTGGCCCGATCCGGCCGGCACCGTGCGGTCGCAAGCACCGGCGACCACATTGCAGGTCACCGAAGGATGGCGCTGCGGCGTCGAGATCATCGATCGCAAGCGCGGGATCTATCCGGCCTTTGTCGATGGCGCGGCAGCGCCGTGCCCGCGTGACACCACGTCCGGCGACGCAACGCGCATTCCGGGGCGCGGCGTGTCGGGTGCTCCGGTGACGCCGATCACCCCGGGAACACGACTGGCAGACATCCGCGTGGTGGCGGCAGAATTAACAACAGCAACAGCACCCATATCCGCCTCCGTGCCAGTGCCAGTGCGACTGGACGCCGCTGCAGCACGTCGCGCCGCCAGCCTCGACCAGCGCGAGCAGGTGCGCGAACAGGTCGATATGGTGGCCGGCCGCAAGCAAGTCGATGTCATTCCGGACATGCCGATCAGCTGGTCTGCCACCGCGGCGCGCCTGCAATCGGGCATCGCCATCTCGCGCGCCGAATTGCTGAGCGCCACGCTGGCCGATGCGCCCGCCGCCACCACGACCACCACAACAGCAACAACGGCCCCCGGCGCCAGCACCCAACCGGCGCGTTGCCAGGCCAAGGCGCTGGCCAGTCCGCTGCTGGATGACGGCCGCACCGTGGCACTGGGCAACCCCGACGACACCGACCAGATCGAATCAGCATGGAAAGCCCTGGGCTTCGCGCCGCCGGAACTGTTCAATTCGGTGGTGCTGCACTGTGGCGATATCGTGGCCGGACGCCTGCTGCTGTTTGTGCTGACCAGCCTGGTCCTCAAGAAGTCGCTGCTGATACGCCAGCGCGACAGCAAGGGCCAGCTGCTCGACGAACAGGCCGTCTCGGTGACCGATATCGTGCCGACCAAATCCATCCCGCCGGAATGGCTCAGCCTGTCCGGACCATGGCACGACGATGTGCAACTGGCGGCCGGCTTCTTCGCCAGACTCGGTGGCGCTGCAGGCGCCAGCCAGAAAGCCTACGTACCCGTGCTGGTCGAACTCAAAGCGCATGGCGAGGTGCACACGATCGAGATCGGCCAGACCAGCAAAGTCGCACTCAATACCGACCAGCAGCGCTTTTTGTTCCGGCCGTATTACGTCGCTGCGATCGAGTTCATGGGCGGTGCCGAAGTGCGTCGCCACGACTGGGATGACAAGACCGTCAAGCGCAACCGGGGCGCACTGGAGGCGGCGTTTTCCGAGGATGCGTCGGGCCACGCCTTGCTGCAACCGGATACGGCGTATCAGGTCAAGGCGACCTGGCAGGTCCGGCAATCGACCCAGGACGCCCGGCCAACTGCAACCGACACGGCGGCCATCGCTGCCACAACGGATAGCCGCACATTCCATTTCCGCACCGATGCACAACCGCCGCAAGCGCTCGATCCGTGGGTGCTGGTGACCTTCCCCGAGGACGGTGAAAGCCACGTCTTTGGCAAGGAGCGGCTGTCGTTCGTGTTTGCCACCAACGATGTCAGTGAACTCTATAAAGCCTATGGCAAGAAACTGCAGGTGCGCATCAAGGCCGCCTCGTTCCGCCGGCCGGTGTCGACACCGGCGCTGCCGCATCCGTTTCCGATCACGGCCGACACGCTGGTCAAACTGCCCGGCAGCATCCTGTCGCCATGGGAAGAGAGCGTGCGCGACCTGCTCAGGGACAAGCCCTGCGTGCCGATCGATGTCACGGTCAGCCATCACAGCAAGATCGATATCCCGATCCCGCTGGACCCGTACACCGACTACGTGGTCGACATCGAATACGTCGATCTCGGCGCAGCGGACGACACCGTCGGCAAGCTGGTCTTCCGGCGCGCATTCTCGACCTCGGCATACGGCACGTTGGGAGAATTTGCCAATACCTTCCTCGGCACCCGGCCCGAACATCGCTATGCGCAACCGGGCAAGCTGGCCACGCTGGCAGCGACCTTCGCCAGCCATGATCCGCAAGGCAGCCAGCTCGATGAAGCGATGCTGGCGGCCGGACTCGAACCGATGGGCACACCAACCGCACCGCGCCTGATCGCCTTGTGGGAGCAGGCAACACCGGCGGCGATTCCGCAACCGGTGGCGGTCATCATCGACTCGCCCGAACCGATCTGGCGCAGCCGGCTGATCCCGACCAAGGTCATCGATGCGATTCCGGACGCGCCCGAACGCTATGAAATGAAGCCCGTCGTATGGCTGCAATTACAGCAACTGGCCGGCGCGCCGGATGTGGTCGCGCAGATCATCCCGGCACCGGGCGGGCAGCGCGCCATCGTCATCCTGAAACCCGGCAGTCGCGGCAAGGGACTGGCGCTGGGCATCAAGCGCAAGCAATTCACCGAGCCCTATCTGGCCGATCCAACGGTACCGGCCGATCCGGTCAAGATCACTTATGTCTCGCTGCTGAGCGCACCCTGGGAGGAAGCATGACCCGCATCGTCGATCCATTCCGTTTCCATGCGAGAGCCGCCGTCACCGACTGGATGCGCATCAGCCGTGCGCGCGACGAAACTGCCCAGGAGTGGCTGAAGGACTGGCCGCGCCGCAAACTCGACAGCACCACCGTCGCGCAACTGCGCTGGTCGATCAATCCGCAACTCTCGCCGTCGTTACCGCACTCCGACATCGGCATGCCGAGCGGACCGTTCATCGTCTGGACCCGGCAACCGTCGCTCAAGCAGGCCAGGGAACTGACCTTTTTTACGTATCTGAATCAGGATGGCGCCACCATCGTCTGGTGGTTCGGCAAACCGATGGTGTATGTGCAGGTGACGCTAGCTGTCGCCGGTACCGCGGCCAACGTGATCGCGCTGAACGGGCCGGCCAGTATCGACACCATCGAAAGCATGGCGTCGGTGTCGACCGGCAGCCAGGGCGTGGTGCTGGCCGGCACCGCCATCTCGGCACTGGCGATCAGTTCGGATGCCGGCGTCAGTGTCACCAAACTCGTGGGCGTGACCGCAGTGGATTACGCCAATGCCGACGACTGGCGACAGCTCGAAATCGTCGGCCTGCCGGTCGACCAGGGCGACTGGTCGGATGTGGAACGGCATGCCGAAAAACAGGGATTGGTCGGCGCACTCACGACTCCGGCCGAGGCAGCGCGCGACCGTTTGCGGCGGGGTGCACCGGCCTTCGGCTGGGATGCCAGCATCGGCTTCAATCCGGCACCTGTCTGGCAATTGCCGGACTTCGACGGGCTCATCAAGGAAGTCCGCAAGGATCTGTTGCCGCGCCTGCATCCGGTCATGAAAATGGCGTCGGTGCTGCAACCGCGCCAGCGCGACACCATCGCCATCCCCGGCCCGACCGGCTCCGGCGGCACGCTGTCCGATCCGTCCGAGGCACGCCTGCCGCCACTTGGCCTGACCTTCGTTGCGGCGGGCTCCGATCCGCTGATGGCGTTGACATTGGGTTTTGGCACTGCGTATGAAGTCTCCGGTCTGATCGGTGCGGCTGCGCCCATCGACACGCGGATGGTGGCTGCCATGGCCAGCACCCAGGGCAACCGGCTCGCCGATTTCATGGTCACGGCAAACTGGGACAACGGTATCGACGGCCAGTCCGCCGCTATCGAGATGGCTGCGCTGGCCATCGGCGCGACCCTGCCGGTGCAACCACCCACGCCGGCCAGCCTGCTGGCCCAGGTCCAGTCACGCGACCGGCCCGCCGCCGCCGACCTGCCCTGGACCAGCGCGTCGCGCGTCTCATGGAGTCGCTTGCCACGCCTGAAAATGCTGACCACCAGCAGCTTCGCAATGGCCCGCGCCAACCCGGCGCACGCGGCCGAGGTCGCCACCGCCATCATGCGCGAGCGGCCCAGCGGCGGCTATGCGCCGATCACACTGACACGCAACCTCAAGGACAAAGAGCAGGGCCGCCACTCCGGTGTGGATTCCGGCCTGACGCTGCCGATGAGCGCCGCCGGTCTGGCGCAACGCTACGGCATCGCGTTGCAGGATATCTGGGGACTCTGGTCGCACTGGGGCACGGTCGACTACACCGACATGCAACCGGCACCGGACCGGCCGCGCATCCTGAAATGCGCGCTCGACGCCGCGGTGCCGGGGTCGGGGCGCATCTGTCCCGGCACGCTGACCATCGAACTGGCCTGGGACTGGCAAGTACGGCGTCCCAACAACATCGAACTGCGCTGCCGCCTGTTTGCCGCACCACAGCGCTCGTCAACCCCGCCGCCCGACCTGTCGCTGCCGGCCGGTATCCATTCATCGATGGCAGCGGTGCCGGGCGCGCCCTTGCTGATCAATTTTTCCGGTGACAGTGCCACGGCATTGCCCGCCAATGTCAGCGTCGATTACTTCGACATCGACGGCCATCCGGTCACGCCGGGGCCGGTTGGCGAGGACGATGTGCGCCGTTACAAGATCACGATCAGCGGTTTCAGCCTGGACTACAGCAGCGTCGGTCACGTCGGTGTTGCGCTCTGGTCGCGCGTGCAGGAACGTGCCGCACCACTGCGAACCAGCGCCTGGCTGGCGCCGCTGGTGTCGGGTTCTGCCATCGAACCCGGTCCGAACGTGGCGTATGCCTCCGACCCGATTCCACCGATCCCGGCACCCCCCGAACTGGTGCAGCGGGCCAGCCTGGCCGATGCCCGTGGCGAACACCATGCACGGGTCGCGTGGGCGGCCAGTAGCGGTGCGGTCGGCTATTTTGTGTATCACTCGACCGAAAGCGCCATCCTCGGCGCCGTCAGTGCCGCCGGTGGCACGACCACGCCGCCCGCACCGGACCCCACCCGGACCTACACCGAACGGCTGGCCGTACTGCGCGGGCTGCTGGCCATCGACACGCACCGCCACGTGTTTACCCGACTCAATACCGAAGCGCTGAAGGTCACCACCACCGACCTGATCCTGCCGCGCGGCACGCGGGAAATCCATCTCTACACGATGGTCGCGGTCAACGCCGGCAACATCGAATCGGCCTGGCCAACGGCAGCCGAAGCGGAAGAACGCATCCTCGCCATCGCCGCCGCCGGCATCGTCAGTCCGGCCGCGCCCCGGCTTGAAATCCGCCGCGTCGACCGACCTGCAGGCCTGCCGAAATTTGCCGTCCACGTCGACCTGACCAGCCAGCCCGGTGCTGCCGTCAGCCGCTACGAACTCTATCGGACACGGGTCGAAGCCGCCGCCATGCAACTCGATACGATGGGGCCGCCGGTGGCGACGATTGCCGCCACGGCCGGCAGCTGGACAGTCACGCCCCACCCCGCCGATCCAGCTGCACTGGACAGCGCAAGCGGCACCGACAACCCGGACGGTTCCTGGAAAAAACTCTGGTATCGCGCCGTGGCCTGGGCCCACAAGGATGACGACCGCGCGCTGTTACCGGGACGCTCACCGCCATCGAATGCGATGTCGCTGGTAATCCCGCCGGATGGCCCGCCCAACCTGTCGGCGATCAGTGCCGAATGGTCCGGTGGTCCGCTGCAGGATGTGCTGCTGCACTTCACCAGCAGCGCGCCGATTGCCGTCACCGCACTCGGGCCGCACAAGCTCGGTGTCACTGCCGCGGTGCTGAACGGTCCGTCGAAGGCCACGCAAGCGACCTTGTTGCAGACCCTGCAGACACTGGACGCCATTGACACCGTGGCACCGGCGGGCACCGGCCTGTGGCGCGACAGCCTGTTGCCGGCCGTACCCGCGCGCTATGCGGTACTGCTCAAGCGTGGTTCGGTCGATGATCAGATCGGCTGTATCGTGCGGCTGGCCGATCCGCTCGGTCGCATGACCGAACAGAGCATCACGATCGCCGCCGGTCCGGTCGATCCGCTGCCGGATGTGCTGGACCTGCAGCTGATTCATGTCGGCATGGGCATCAATGCCAACTGGCGCTCGACGGCACCGCCGGGGCCGCGCGCTGGCGGCAGCTACCGCATTCGCATCACGCTGAAACTGCCTGGCAAAGTGATCGGCCCGCAACCGGTGTTGCCGGTGCCGCCAGTACAGCCAGTGATCCGGCCGAGGCCGCAACTGATGGGACGCGCGGCGTTGACGGCGGCCGGCACGTCGCGCGGCTCGGTGGCAGCGATTTTGCACAAACCGCTGGTCGAGGAAATCAGCCTGGGCGGGGCTGGGATCGGTGCGATCGCTGGCATCGGTGGCATCGAGATCGGCCCCGCCGGTACCAAGTCCATCACGATCGAGGCAGCACTGAGCGACATCCCGTTGTCCGGCAGCGCACCCGCACCGACGCCCGCGCATCCCTGGAAACTCGAACGCCAGAACAGCGTCCATGGCAGCACCAGTTACAGCCTGATTTATAACGGCAAGGCCAGCAGCATCACGGTGCGCATCACCGCGCCCGACGGACGCTTTGCCGAGCAGGTGATGACGTGACCGAGACCCTTTGCAGCAGCCCGCGCCGGTGCGCCACTTTTGATCAGGATGCCCGATGAACATCACCCAGTTCACTACCGCCCAGGCCCAGAACCGCTTGCAAAGCGACGGGCTCGAATCGCTCGGACTGACCGCGCTGTTGCTGGCACCGCGCTGGTCCGCCAATGCGCTGCCGGGCTTCAATGCCGCCGCACTCACGCTGTCGGTCACCCAGCTGGCCAGTCCGTTCCTGGGCCTGCTGACCTGGCTGCCGCACGGACACGACTACACCGACGCGCAGGGCTTGCCGATCGACGCGGCCTGCGGCGTGATTTGCCTGCATCCGCATGCGGCGCAACGCCTGTTCCGGCTGGCCAGCGCACGCTATGCACCGGCCGTGCAACTGGTCCATCCGTTGCCGGTGACGATGCTGCTGCGGCTGGGCGGCTTGCCCAACGAGACCCCGCGCCGCATCGAAGCCGGCGACCCGGTGCCGGCGCCGCTCGGCACGCCGCTGCCGGCACCGGTGGTGGTGTCGTTCCATGACAGCCGTGGGCTGATCATTTGCCCGGTGGCGGTGGCGGCGATGTTTGCCGATCTGGTCAGCGCATTGCCCGGCCTGTTGTATGCCAGGGCGACCGGGGCCACCGGTGACGCCGGCGGGCTGACACCGATCAGCGCACTGGCGACCGGCAACCTGGTGCAGTTCGCCGACCTGCATGGCAACCTGTACCGCAAGACACTGAACACGCATTTCCTGAACCTGGTCACACCGGGCGCGCCAGCGACCACGAATCCGGTCGATCACGGCACCGGCTACGCGATGCTGGCCGCGAACCAGACCATCGCCGCCGATGCCGGCGATGGCGGCAAGTTGCGATTCGGTTTTGCGACACGCGGCACCCTGTCACGCACGCCGCTGGCGTTGCCCGTCCTGCCCGCCGCACTGACAGCGCCACCGTTTGCCACCACCGCCGCCCCGGTACTGCCGCGCCAGTTCCTGCGGGTCGTCGTGGTCGACCCCGACTGGCATCTGCTGGGCAACCGGCTGGAGACCACACGCAATGCGATCCCCGGCGATGACGCCAATACCCCGACCGACATCCTGCCGCCGGTACGCGACCGGATTGCGATCAGTTATGCCGTCGATGGGGTCGCAACACTGGCGCAGGTCGACGGCGTGCTGGCACGGTTTGCGGCGGCGGGCAGCGGCATGGTGATGGCCTGTTCGCCGGCCTTTGCCGCGGTCGGTTTGCCGCCACTTCCGGCGCCCGGCACCACGGTCGGCTGGCCGGGTTTTCCGGCGGCGGCGGGTGCCCCTGGCGCAGCGGTCAATGTCTCGCCGGCCACTGGCGCGACGGCGCAATGGCTGCCGCTGCCGTCGCTCGACGTGCTGTTCACGATTCCTGCCGCGGCCACGCCCAAAGACGCCCACGTGCGCATCTATACCCGACGCTTCATCGAGATCGAGAGCATTGGCAACCAGCCGTCGTTCGTGCGCGGTGATGGCGGCGCAGCACTAGCCGATGGCGTGAGCGCGCTGCACATCCTGCTGGTCAATCCGCTCGGGCTCGGCGCCGGCGATCCGCATCCGGCCGGTGCGGCGCTGGATGTCGATATCGTCATCACGCCGCGCATGGGCACGCGTCGGCTGTGGAGCGGCCTGCGCGTGACGCTGACCGGCGGCGGCACAGCGGTCGTCAATGCCTTCGGCGGCATCGACCGCCTGCCGCTGGTGCCGCCATCGATGCAGGGCTGGTGCGCGGTGCCGCTGTTCGGTTTGCCGCGCAGCGTGGTACCGGTTGGCGGCGGCACGCTGGCCGCCATCTCGCGCGGGCTGGCCTCGGAAAGCGTCCCCCGTACCGGCCCGCGCCTGCCGTTGATGGCGCGGTTTGAAACGGTGGTGGCCGCCGGCATTCCGGATGCGACTGCCACCAATGGCGCGCTGTCCTGGCAGGCAGTCGTGACCGGCGCGCGCTGGATGCCGGAATCGCGCTCGGCAGCGCACCAGACCGGCAATCCCGGCAATCCGGCCGGTCCCGACGTGCATGCCGCCGGGGCCAGCGTGAGTGGTGCGCTGGCGTATGACTTTGCCTGGCATGCGTTGCGCCGCGCCAAACCGCCGATTCCATTTCCGGGTGCGCCGGTGCTGCTGGATGGCTGGCTGGTATTCGGTGCCGGCAACACGATGAATGAACCCGTGACAGCGGCCACCGATGCCGCGCCGAACGCCGGCACCGGCATGGGTGCGGCACTGCAAACCGTGGCCGGGATTTGCGAAAATCCGGAGCTGTCGCTGGCACCCGAGAGCGCCTTCGCCAGCCCCACGTCGGTGCAGGACATCGTCAACTTCATCAGCAACGCAATCAATCCGGGTGGCACGCCGCCCACCATCAATCTGGTCAATGGCGATCGCTTGCTGGCGCAGGTGCGGCGTGAATTTTTCGTGGCCAAAAACGGCCGGCGCGATGCGCTCTGGTCACTGCGCCGGGCGCTAGGCGAAGCGCGCGAACTGATCTATCTCGAAGGTGCGCAATTCGCCCGCACGGCGGTCCCGGCCGCACCACAAAAACACGCGCTGGATCTGGCCCAGGTCATCATCGACCGCATGACCGCCCACAAGGGCTTGCGCGTGGTGATCGTCCTGCCACGCGAAACCGACTTTGCACCAAGCCCGCCGCCGATGAATTTCGAGACCTTCGTGCAGCAGGCGCTGGCCGCACGCAAGAATCTGGTCGCGGCATTTCCGCTGGCGTTGCGCAGCCGGCTGGTGGTCTGTCATCCGGTCGGTTTTCCCGGACGCTACACGGCGATGCGCTCGTCGGTGATCGTGGTCGATGATGTCTACAGCCTGGTCGGCACCAGCCATTTTCGGCGGCGCGGCATGACCTTTGACGGCGCAGCGGATCTGGTGTCGTTCGACCGGGTCATCGATGAGGGCTACTCAAAAAAGCTGCGTGATTTCCGGCGTACGCTGATGGCCACGCGACTGGGCATTCCGGTGGCCACCGGGCCTCTGGGTGCGAGCGCCGAATGGGTCGCGCTGGAACATCCGCGCAGCGCCTTCAGTGTGGTGCGCAACCTGCTGGAGCAAGGCGGACTGGGCGATATCAAACCGCTCTGGGACGGCAACAATCCGGATGTGCTGCCGGCTTCTCTGGATGTGGCTGATCCGGACGGCGTGGATGGCGCGACGCTGCTGGGCTCGCTGGCATCGTTTCTGAGCAAAGGGTAAGACGGACAGGACATTGCATCCGGGTCGAACGTCCACTGCACCACCACGGTGTCTGGCGACAGACACCTGGTACTCGGCGTCTTCACGGTAACGGCATGCCGTGCCGGTCGGGCACGTACTCGGGCTCGCCAGCGGCGAGCCGCTAGGCCGCGTCGGGTTGATCGCCCGGTGCAGCGCGGCGAAAGGCGTCGAGCGTCATGCAGTGGTCGTGAATGGCCACCACCCTGGGGACATGCGCCAGATTGCAGTCGAAGCGCATGGCGTTGAAAACCTGCGGCACCAGACAGCAGTCAGCCAGTGTCGGCGTGTCGCCAATGCAGAAGTCGGTGGAATGCTGCATTAAGGTCGCCTCAACAGCGGCCAGCCCGGTTTCCACCCAATGCTGGTACCAGCGCTTCTTCTGCTCGGTCGTGAACCCGAATTCGTCCACCAGAAAGTTCAGCACGCGCAGGTTGTTGAGCGGATGAATCTCGCAGGCGATATCCAGCGCGACGGCGCGGATGCGGGCGCGTTCGCCGGTCGATCGGCCAAGCAGGGTCGGCTCGGGATGCAGTTCCTCCAGGTATTCGATGATGGCCAGCGATTGGGTCACGGTCTCCGGCCCGTCCTGCAGCACGGGCACCAGCCCCATCGGATTGAGGCTGCGGAATTGCGGGCGTTTTTGCTGCCCGCCGTCAGCCAGCAAATGCACCGGAATCGTGTCGTAGGCCAGACCCTTGAGGTTCAGGGCGATGCGAACGCGAAACGACGCTGAACTGCGAAAGTAAGTATGAAGCTTGAGCATAAGATCGCTTTCAGAGTGGACTCGCATTCGGCAGTACCGTCCCGCTGACCTCTCCCAGCCCGATGCGCGCGGCACCTGCACGTTCGCACCAGCCACGCATGGTCAGCGTATCGCCATCTTGCAGGAAAGCATGGCGCTCGCCATTGGGCAAGGTAATCGGCTGTTTGCCACCCAGCGTGAGTTCCAGCAACGACCCCGCCTGATCGGATTCTGGCCCGGACAGCGTGCCCGACCCCAGCAGGTCGCCCGGCTGCAGGTTGCAGCCATTGACCGTGTGGTGCGTGATGAGTTGTGCCGGTGTCCAGTAGGCCGCTTGCCTGGCATTGCCGCGCGTCAGGCGTACCGCCCCCTCGCCGGCCGCGCGCATTTTGGCGGTCTGCAGCCAGACCTCCAGGTTGATGTCGAGCGCGCCACTTTCGCGATTGGCTGCGCTATCCAGATAAGGCAAGGGCTGCGGATCGCCGGCCGGGCGCTCGAAGGGTGCCGCGCGAAATGGCGCCAGCGCCTCCATCGTCACGATCCACGGCGACACCGTCGAGGCAAAATTCTTCGCAAGGAAGGGTCCGAGCGGCTGGTACTCCCAGGCCTGGATGTCGCGCGCCGACCAGTCGTTGAACAGGCAGACACCGAACAGGTGCTGTTCGGCCTGACCGATTGGGATCGACTCGCCCAGCGCATTTCCTGTGCCGGCGAAAAAGCCGAGTTCAAGCTCGTAGTCCAGCCGCTGCGTCGGGCCCAGCACCGGCGCGGCGGCCTCGCCCTTGAGTTGTCCCATCGGTCGCCTGAAGCGCTGGCCGCTGACGCCGATGGACGAGGCGCGTCCGTGGTAGCCGATCGGCACCCACTTGTAGTTGGGCATCAGCGGGTTGTCCGGGCGAAACAGCTTGCCCACGGTGGTGGCGTGATGAATGCCCACGTAAAAATCGGTGTAATCGCCGATCTGGCAGGGAACGGCCATTGTCACGGCCGATTGCGCGGTCAGCGCCCGGGCCCATACAACCTGCTTGCCGCTGCCCTCGGCCAAACCTGCAGAGATCGCCTTGCGCAGCGCATGGCGCTCGGCCGGCGTCGCCGCCATGAGCAGATTCATGTCGGCATGATCGACCAGCCCGGCTGCTTTCAGGTCGAGCACCTGGTCGCCAATGGCGACGCCGATGCGCAGCGGGTCGTCGCTGTTTGCGCGCCTGAAGCGCCCGAACGGCAGATTCTGGATCGGAAAATCGGCGTGCTCGCTGTTGGCGGATTCGACCCAGCTGCGCAGCTTGGGATCGTGGGTTTCGTTGATGTCGGTCATGGCTTGAATGTGTCCTGGAGGCCGGCCCAGCAGTCGGCGTAGTCGGTATCGAGCGCCGGGCTTTGCAGCGCCCAGGTCGTGGGAATGAAACGGTAGCGGCTCTCGAACATGAAGGCCAGGGTGTTGTCCAGCTTTTGCGGCTTGAGGTCTGCCGCGCTGGCCTTGTCGAAGGCTTCCTGATCGGGGCCGTGCGGCACCATGCTGTTGTGGAGGCTGGCACCGCCCGGCTTGAAGCCGCCCGGCTTGGCATCGTACTCGCCATGGACCAGACCCATGAATTCGCTCATCAGGTTGCGGTGGTACCAGGGCGGACGGAACGTGCCCTCCATCACCAGCCAGCGCGGCGGGAAGATCACGAAGTCGCAATTGGCGGTGCCAGGTGTGTCCGAGGGCGAGGTGAGCACGGTGAAGATAGAGGGATCGGGATGATCGAAGCTGATTGAACCGATCGTCATGAAGTTCGCCGTGTCGTACTTCACCGGCGCCAGGTTACCGTGCCAGGCCACGACGTTGAAGGGCGAATGCTGCATCGGCGCTATCCAGAAGTGGCCGCCGAATTTTTTGATCAGCTCGTACGCGCCGGGTTCTGTCTCGAAGGCCGCCACCGGCGCCTGGAAATCGCGCGCATTGGCAAGGCCATTGGAGCCGATCGGACCCAATTCGGGCAGGTGGAACTGGGCGCCGTAGTTCTCGCAGACGTAGCCGCGCGACGCACCGTGTCCGGCGTCCGAGTCGGGCAGCGCGACCTTGAATACCACGCCGCGCGGCACCAGCGCGATTTCACCCGGCGCGACATGCAGCACGCCCATTTCGGTGGTGATGACGAGGCGCCCCTGCTGCGGCACGATCAGCAGCTCGCCATCGGCATTGACGAAGGCGCGCCGTTCCATCGAGCGGTTCGCCAGGTACATCAGCGAGCCGATGCCGACCTGCGCCTCGGCGTCGCCATTGGCCGCCAAGGTATGCATGCCGTCGATGAAGTCGGCCCCGGACGTTTCAGCACCATCCAGTGGCAGCGGGTGCCAGCGCATCGGCTCGGGCGCGAGCGCGCTCGCGCGCTCGGCGCCGGTGGTCCAGCGTGCCTGGGAATAGGCCTGGTAGCGGCCCGAAACCACCGAGGGCTGGCGCCGGTAGAGCCAGGAGCGCCGATTCTGGTGGCGCGGAGCAGTGAAGGCGGTGCCCGAAAGCAGCTCGGCGTACAGCGCCAGGGGCGCACGCTGCGGGCTATTGCGCCCCTGGGGCAGCGCGCCGGCCACCGCCTCGCTGGCGTATTCGTTGCCGAAGCCGCTCTGGTAGCGCAGTTCGGAGGAAGGTACGGATGACATGAGATCCTCGTGGAATAAAGAATGCTGTTAAATGAATAGTGCGTACGCGCTTGAACATTGGGCTACATGGCGATTTTGCTGAATTCGCGAGCGCGCCGGTCCATGTGGCACGGTCGTCTGCACAGCTCAATGCGACATCGACGCTGCCTCGCCAAACGGCTTCATGGCCTTGCCACGCGTCTCCAGTCCCATCAGCAACAACGTCACTGCCGAAATCATTGCGGTCACGGCGATGGCGATGAAAATGGCGCTAGTGCTCCAGTTCAGGCCGATCAGCAGACCGCCGACCACCGGTCCGACGATCGAACCGAAGCGACCGATGCCCAGGCTCCAGCCGATACCGGTGGAGCGCAGCGCCGTCGGGTAATAGGTGGCCGCGAGTGCGTTAAGGCCGGGCTGCCCACCGATAATGCAAGCCCCCGTCACCGTCACCGCCGCAAACAGCAGTGGCAACGAACCGCCCAGCTGCCCGATCAAGGCAGTGGAGACGGCGGCCACGGCGAAGGCGGGCACCAGTACCTTGTAAAAGCCGATACGGTCGATCAGCGGACCCATCACCAGAGTGCCGATCAGGCCGCCGACGAAGAGCGACGTGCCAAGCAGCACCGAGTTCTGCAGCGTCATCCCGGCGCTCTTGGCGATGGTCGGAATCCAGCTCGACAGAAAATACAGATCGAGCAGGTTCATGAAGTTGACCACCCACAGCAAGAGTGTCGCCTTGGCGCGGCCGCCATGAAACAACTCCAGCATCGGCGTGCCGCTCTTGCCGGGTTCGGAGAGAACGTAGCGTGTATCGGCGTCAATATGAATGGTGGGATCGATCTTGCGCAGACTGGCCGCGAGTATCTCGGGTTTCACGCCCTTCATCGCCATGAACTGCAGCGATTCGGGCACATAAAAAAACATCAGCGTCGCAATCACGAGCGGAATCACGCCACCGAGATAGAACACCGATTGCCAACCCCAGGCAGGGATCATCGCCGACGCCAGAAGACCGCCCAGTACCGAACCGAGTGTGAATCCGCACGACACGTACATCATCAGCGTCACGCGACTGCGTTTGGGGCTGAACTCGCCGGCCAGCGCCATCGCGTTAGGCATGATCGCGCCCAGTCCCAGGCCGGCAATAAAGCGTATGGCGATCAATTCCGGGATCGTCGTCACCTGCGCGGTAATGAGCGTGCACACACCGAAAAAGACACTGCACCAGATCAGAACCGGACGGCGCCCGATCTTGTCGGCCAGTACGCTGAAGGTCAGCGAGCCGACCAGCATGCCGAACAGACCGGCGCCAAAAACCGCGCCCAATGCAGCCTTGTTGATGCCCCATTCCTGAATGATGGCCGGGGCCGTGAACGCCATCGCGAGGACGTCGAAGCCATCGGTTACGACGGTCATTCCCACCAGGATCAGCAGCCATATTTGAAAGGAGCTGATCTTGCTGGCATCGATCAGCGCGGATATGTCGATCGTTTTACGACTATTCATTGCAATCTCCTGATGTAGTTTTTGTATGTAGCGGTTCAAAGTTCAAGCACGAGCCTGCCACCCAGGGCACGTGAGCAGCACGTCATCACTTTGTTATTCGCATCGCGTTCGGCGCGAGTGAGCACAACGTCGCGGTGGTCGACCTCGCCCGCAAGCACGCGCACCTCGCAGGAGCCGCACAGGCCCTCTTCGCAATCGCTCTGCACGTCGACATTTGCGGCGCGCAGGGCGGCCAGCATGGTCTGGTCTGCCCGAACTTTGACGACCAGACCCGAATCCTTCAATTCGACCTCGAAGGCGTGTTCCTTTGCAGGGTCGAGCTGGCCCTTCGTCGCTACGAAATGCTCGGTACGCAGCGCATCGTCCGGCCAATGCGCCGAACAGATTTCGAGCGCCCTGAGCATCTTCGCCGGGCCGCAGGCATAGATCCGCGTGCCCGATTCCGGGGTGCGCAGCAGCGCGGCCAGGTCGTTGTGTCGTTCGTCGCCGGCGTAGACATGCAGGCGATCACCGTGCAGCGCCGCCAGATCATCGAGCAATGCCATCGTGCTGCGTCTGCGTCCGCTGTAGTGCAGCTGATAGTCGATGCCTAGCGACCTGGCGCGGCGCGCCATCGCGCTGATCGGCGTGATGCCGATACCGCCTGCAACAAAGACAATCTTGCCGGCATCTTCATCGAGCCGAAAATGGTTGCGCGGGCCGCGCATCGTGAGTCGATCGCCAGCCTTGACCTGCGTGTGCACCCAGGTCGAGCCACCACGGCCCTGATCCTCGCGCAGCACCGCGATTTCCAGCACGTTGGTTTCGGCAGGATCGCCACACAGCGAATACTGGCGCGACAGGTCGGGCGTGCCACAGTCGATATCGATGTGGGAACCCGGTGTCCAGCGCGGCATCGCTTTGCCATCGGGCGCCACCAGCCGCAGCCTGACTATGCCCTCCGCGACCGGTGTGACACTGTCGACAATGACCTGCCGCGTGATGGCATGCCTGGACGGCTCACCGACGCGGATCGGCATCGTCGACGCACGTCGACCGGCATCTTTTCTCTCGGGGTTGGCGTTCGGGTCCCACTCGACCCACAAGTGCTCGGGACCGCGAAACGAAGTGTTCGGCACATAGCTGAACGTCTGTTGTGCCAACCTCATGTGCGGCAGGCGCCGGGCAAACTCCTCCACAAAGATCTGCATCTCCATGCGCGCCAGATTCTTGCCCATGCACTGGTGCGAGCCGTACCCGAAGGTCAGGTGATCGACCGAGTTGTCGCGGCGAATGTCAAACAGATCCGCATCCGTGAAGTGGCGCTCGTCGTGGTTGGCCGACGATGTCACGATCAGCAGCCTGGCGCCAGCCGGCAGATCGACACCGTCGACCTGCGTATCCGCCGTGACGAGGCGCCGCCAGGCCGCGATCGATCCATTGTGGCGCAGGCATTCCTCGACGGCATTGGGGATCAGGCTAGGGTCTTCGCCTATCTCGCGCCACACATCCGGATGCGACAGCAGCAGCTTCATTGCGTTGGCGGTCGCATTCGCAGTGGTCTCGTGCGCCGCGACGATACCGGCCATCATCATCGAGTGCAGGTAGGAGTCGGTAACGATTTCCGGATTCTCCTTTTGCTTGCGGATGCCGTAGAACATCCAGCCGTCGCCCGACGGATCCTGCCGCATCTTGTCCAGCACTTTGCCGGCAAATTGCCAGAAGTTGCCAACCGCGTGCGCCACCTCGACCTGCTCTTCGGGTTGCGGGCGGCCCCAGGTATTGACCGTATGCGCGATGGAGTACTTGCGCAACGTATCCATGTCTTCTTCGGGGACGCCCAAAAAGTGCAAGGCCACCGTCAGCGGGATTTCCCACAGCATCTGGTCGACCAGATCGGCTCTGCCGTCATCAATGAACCGGCTCACGTACTCCCTGGCGAGCTTGCGCACCATCGGTTCGTGATGCTTCAGCGCCTCGGGAGTGAACGGGTCCATCAACATCCGCCGCCGCGGCATATGCGCCGGCTCGTCCTCATTGACCAGCGTACGGTTCATTGCGTAGCCGTAGGACGCGAGCACCGCATTGGCCTCGTCGCTCGTCGGCGTAATCTTCTCAAGGGCGATCGAGGGGCTGAAGGTGATGTTGTCGCGAAAGATGGCCTTGATGCTGTCGTAGCGGGTGACCACCCAGTAGCCCAGTTGAGGACTAAAAAAGATCGGCTCCTGCTCGCGGGCCCAGCGTAGGTACTCGGGCGGATCTTGCTGGTAAGCGTCGGTGAAGGGATCGAAATCGGCGGCGCGTGCGCTCACGGGACACCCGTCAGGTGCGCGCTGTCCGGAGACTGGCAACTGCCCGACAGGGCATGCATTGTTGCGGGGGGATGCGTCGACATTTGACATGCTTGTCTTTCTATTTAAAAGTGCATCAGCACATTGCGCAGTGACTCGACACCGATAATCGGCACGCTCAGGCAGGCATCAGGAGCCTGAACTGGAAAAAGGCGGACCATGCAGGTGTGGATCACCGCGGCGATGTCGGCAAGAGTGCTATCGTTGCTACGCCTTTTTCCTCCTCAACTGAGGCGGTGACAGAGCTCAAATCCCATCCGACAGTGCAGCGAATCGTGCGCCATTTCACTGACGATTACACTGCAATACGACTTGCCATTCAATCAGTTTTTTTTGATAGCGTTAGAAGATAAATCGATGAACGTCACACTCAAGCAATTGCGCGCGTTCCTGGCTGTTGCCCGCACCGGCAGCTTTACATTGGCCGCCGAAAGCCTGTTCGTCACGCAGTCGGCGCTGAGCAGCCTGATCAAGGAGCTCGAAAACGCGATCGGTGCAAGGCTCATGGATCGCAGCACGCGCAGAATCCAGCTATCAAACATCGGGAGTGATCTGGTCCCCCTGGTCGACAAAATCATTCAGGATCTGGACCGGGTACTGACCGGGGTGGCTGACGTCACGGCGTTGAAGAAAGGGCTGGTGCGTATCGCAGGGCCACAGCTGATGTCATGCACCTTGCTGACAGAATTCATCGCCGCCTACAACAAGGAATATCCTGAGATCGCGATCCGCCTGGTCGATTGCGGTGTCGAAGAGGTCGCGCCAAAGGTCATCACGGGTGAGGTGGATTTCGGCGTCGGTCCGGAGCGGGATCCAAGTTCCGACCTTGCAGCCAAACAGCTCTTCGAACTACCGTTCGTGGTCGTATTTCCACCCGGCCATCCGCTGGCGGCTCACAGCGAAGTTCGATGGGCGGATCTGGCAGCCTATCCCTTCATCTCGCTGCGAGGTCATTTTACGGAGCGTATTGCCGTGGACTTGCATGCGGCGATTCTGGACCTGACCCTGACGCCAGCCCACGAAGTGGCGTTCATGTCGACGGCACTCAGCATGGCCAGCAGCGGGCTGGGTGTCACTGCCTGCATCCCGTATGCCAATTCGCTGGTAGAACTCTACAAGCTGGAGATGCGCCCGCTGCGCGATCCGGAAGTGAAACGACGCTTCTTCGTCCTCACGCGCGGAGGTCGCTCGTTGTCTCCCGCAGCCGAAAGTGCCATGGCTTTTCTCTTCAGTTTTTGTAACATCCGCTGGCCTGCTGAGCAGTCCCTGTGACCGTGCTTCTTGTCGTTTACCCGCGTCTGGTGACGATGCTTCCGGGTCATGTGGAAAGGGGCTCTTAGCGTCTCAAAAGTTTACCGGATGGCCGTATCGCAAATAACGGTCAAGTCGATAAAAATGGCTGAGAAGGCAAATTCCAGCTGACGATTTTGTGCGAAATAATTTTGCGCGGTCACAACCGTATTTGGAACCAGTCAGGCGACACGACCACTTAACGTCGCACAGGCCAGCAATGGCCCCTCACTACACGCATTCCACGACCGCCCCCGCGATGCAACGCCTGAATTCCGTACTCAGCCTGCTCTTCACCGCTGCACAGCGCGCCCCGGACATTTTATTTACCTGAATCACACCGAGAGTTTTCATGCAACGCTTGAATACCATCCTTGCCCCGATCTGGACCGAGGCCTACCGCAACCAGACCGATGCCGACAGACAGACCCACCAAGAACGCCTGATGGCGTTGCATGAAGAGGCCCGCAACACGCCGCTGCAAGCGATTCCGGCAGCGTTGCACGAAGCCGGTGAGGCACAAGTGCGAACCGTCTCGCCCGACACCATCGCGCGTCTTGAACAGGGTCGCTCGCTGGCATTGGCGACCCGCCGATTGCTGCCACGGGGCCCCGCCAATCAACGTCTGGCGATGACCGGATCACGCGGGACCAACTGGCTCAACGTCGGCGGCATTCGCAAAATCACGTTACCCGGCAGCGCTCACCAGCAATCGACGGCAGCCATCGGTGTGCTGGGAAACGCAGGACAGTGCTCCGAACATACGGCGGTCGCGTTTGCACTGGCAGCAGCACTTGACCTGCCGGTGGAAGTGGTTGTCAACGACGACGACCATCAAGTGTTGCTGCTGTCGCCGGAACAGGGCCAGAACGCCGTGGTGGTGGATGCCTGGACCACTTTTCCGTCGAGCTGCCTGAAAGCAGACTCGGCGTTTACCGACGCAGTCGTGCAACAGCGCCATCAGCCGGGCACGATCGCACCGCCATCCACATTCAATCTCGTCACGATTGATACCGTGCGCGCCGCCCTGGAAGAGCAACTGGGCGAAATGCCGATTGAACGTGCCCGGCTTGTCGATTTTCTTGCCGAGTATCGTGATGTGCAGGGAGACCGGGGGTTGGAGGGACAAGCAGCGAATGCCGCGCCACACGTCAATGCTGTGTACACCGAGGCAGCCAATACCATAGCAACCGTTGCAAAGTGCACTTACAAAGTCGGTTCCATGGATCTCAGGATCAGACAAGAAGTCG
The DNA here is from genome assembly GCF_039536745.1 of Actimicrobium antarcticum. Lineage (NCBI taxonomy): Bacteria > Pseudomonadati > Pseudomonadota > Betaproteobacteria > Burkholderiales > Oxalobacteraceae > Actimicrobium > Actimicrobium antarcticum. Next base: position 102,412 of record NZ_BAAAZE010000002.1, on the reverse strand, counting down.
TCGGAATCGCAAGCCAGCGTACGACTGTGACGGTAAGCGACCTGCGAAAAGCCGCCAACCTCGCAGCCCATACATCGCCGCGGCGGCAGGCCATCAAGGAGGCGAACTGGCGCGACACACTGACCATCGCCAGCGGCGAACGCGTCCGTGTGGAAGTGGCGATGCGGGTCAAGGCGCTGCCGCTGCTGCGCGACATACGATTACCATCGAAAAACATCCTGTACCGCGCCGACGATGGCAGCGAATTTTCGACTACGCGTGCGCCACAGGACCTGATCGACAGTGCCGCCGCCGCCGTGGAGGAAGCGCAACGCATGAATTTTCCGGCCGGGTTTGTACAGAGTCCGGCCAGCATCGTGGCGACTACGCTGGAGTCAATGGAACAACAGCGGGGATTGCCAACGACTTCGGCGATGCTCGCTACACAGAATCAGAGACTGAGCACCATCGAGATACAACTGAGTCAACTTTCTGCGAACGAACGCGATGACACGCTGGTGCGCTTCAGTACCTTGCTGCCGGATTTGCCGGCCGCGCTGATGGCCAAAGCCGCCGGTATCTGGAAGCCGTTATGGAAAGGCGCCATACCGGGTGCCGCGCAAACCAGTGCGACCCGCGCCGTGCTGGCCGGCTGGGCGCGCCACTTTACCGATCCGGTGATCGAACCAATATTGCGCAAGGCGCTGGGCATGCGCGGGCAACCGCTGCGACTGGTCGGCAGTGTCGCGCGGCAGGTGCTGTCCATGCAGGACGCACCCGCGCAGCGTCAGGCGCTGGCGCTGATCGACCAGCAACTGCCCGCCATCGCCGCGGGTGCGCAACGCGATGCGCTGCTGGCCGAACTCGCCACCAGGGTTGCGCAAATCACGCACCTGCAGGTTCGCGCGGAGGCACTGAGCATGCTGCGTCGGCATAACTGGCAGGCCTGATTGTGCGGGTGTACCGGCCAGATCAGAAGTATTCGAACTCGACACAATCGCCGCCCAGTTTTTCCGACAGCACCTGCTTGAGACCGTCGGCCGGCAGCACTTTCCATTCTTCAGCCAGGCGCAATTCGCAGGCTGCGCCCTGCTGGGTGTAACGCAACAGGAACGGCAGGCCGGCCTCGGAACGGTATGGCGTGAGCAGGCTTTTGATCTGTGCGGCATCGAGCTTGCCGGAATACGTGAGTGCAATCTGCTTGCCGTACTGGATGCGCGCAGCGGCAATGTCCATGACTTTTTCGGCGGTGATGCGCAGGCCGCCCGAAAAGCGGTCTTCGGACACCTTGCCCGAGACGCACAGAAATTCGTCTTCCTTGAACATGCGCTTGTTGGCGTCGTAGATCTCGTTGTACACCGTCACATCGACCGTCGCGCTGGAGTCATCGAGCGTGACAATCACCATCTTGCCGCGCTGCGTCATCTGCACCCGCATCGCGACGATGATGCCGGCAATCATGCGCGAATCGCGCGACGGTTCCAGGCTGGACAGCTTGGTGCGGGCGAAGCGGCGCACTTCGTCGGCATAGGACGTGAACAGGTGACCGGACAGATAAAAACCGAGCGCGATTTTTTCTTCGGTCAGGCGCTGCTTGTCGGTCCACGGCGCGACCTTGACGTAACCCGGTTGCGTGTCGAGATCGCTGTCGGCACCACCGAACAGACTGACCTGATTGATCGATGCTTCATGCTGTTCGGCCGCTTCCAGCGCCAGCGCCACCGACGCCAGCAGGATCGCCCGATCGACCTCGAAGCAATCGAACGCACCGGCCCGGATCAATGAATCGATGGTGCGGCGATTGACCTGGCGCTTGTCGACCCGCTTGGCGAAATCGAACAGGTCGATGAACGGACCATGGGCGCGCGCCGCAACGATCGCTTCGATCGCGCCCTGCCCCGAACCCTTGACTGCACCGAGTCCATACCGAATCTGCTTGGCGCGCTTGCCCGGCTCGCCGACCGGCGTGAACCGGTAATCCGATTGATTGATGTCGGGCGGCAGCAAGGTCATTGCGCAGACGTCGATCACGTCCTCGACCAGAATGCGCACCTTCTCGGTATCGTCCATCGCCAGCGACAGGTTGGCGGCCATGAACGCGGCCGGGTGATGCGCTTTCAGGTAGGCGGTGTGATAGGCCAGCAATGCATACGCGGCCGCATGGGATTTGTTGAATCCGTAGCCGGCGAACTTCTCCATCAAGTCAAAAATCTCGTCGGCCTTGGCTTCGGACAAGCCATCCTTGGCCGCACCGTCGCGGAAAATCTGGCGGTGCTCGGCCATCTCTTCGGCCTTCTTTTTACCCATCGCGCGCCGCAACAGATCGGCGCCACCGAGCGAGTAACCGCCGACCACCTGCGCCATCTGCATCACCTGCTCCTGATACACCATGATGCCGTAGGTTTCGGACAGGATGCCCTCGGTGCGCGGGTCGGGATAATCGAAGCGCTCGCCGTGCTTGCGTCGACAAAAGTCCGGGATCAGGTCCATCGGACCCGGCCGGTACAGCGCCACCAGCGCGATGATGTCCTCGAAACGATCGGGCCGCGCGTCTTTCAGCATGCCCTGCATGCCGCGGCTTTCCAGCTGGAATACCGCAACCGTCTTGGCCTTGGTCAGCAGGTCATACGACGCCTTGTCGTTGAGCGGCAATTTCTCCAGACTGAAATCGGCCATGGCCGGATCGAGCCGCTTGATATAGCGCACGGCCCAGTCGAGGATGGTCAGCGTGGTCAGGCCCAGAAAGTCGAACTTGACCAGGCCGACCGCTTCGACGTCATCCTTGTCGTATTGCGAGACCACGCCCGATTCGCCGCCCTGCGTGTACAGCGGACAAAAATCGGTCAGCTTGCCCGGCGCGATCACGACGCCACCCGCATGCATGCCGATGTTGCGGGCGATGCCTTCGACCTGCTGCGCCAGATCCAGCAACTGGCGCACTTCGTCTTCGTTTTCCTGGCGCTCGGCCAGCAGCGGTTCTTCCAGGATCGCGTCGGCGATGGTGACCTGCTTGCCCGGCTTGAACGGAATCAGTTTCGAAATTCCGTCGCAGAAGTTGTAGCCCATGTCGAGCACCCGGCCGACATCGCGAATCGCCCCCTTGGCCGCCATCGTCCCGAAAGTGGCGATCTGCGAGACCGCTTCCTTGCCGTAGCGATCCTTGACGTACTGGATCACGCGGTCGCGGCCTTCCTGGCAAAAGTCGATGTCGAAGTCGGGCATCGACACCCGTTCCGGATTCAGGAAGCGCTCGAACAGCAGGTTGTATTCGAGCGGATCGAGGTCGGTAATGCTGAGTGAATACGCCACTAGCGAACCGGCACCTGAACCCCGTCCCGGCCCGACCGGCACGCCATTGTTCTTGGCCCATTGAATGAAATCGGCCACGATCAGGAAGTAACCCGGAAACCCCATCTTGATGATGGTATTGGTTTCGAAATCGAGGCGATCGGCATAACGCTGGCGCTCGGCCTCGCGCTTGACGGCATCCGGATACAGCTGCAGCAGGCGCTGCTCCAGTCCGCGGCGCGCTTCGCTGATCAGGAAGTCGCCAATCGTCATGCCCTCGGGCGTCGGAAAGTCCGGCAGACGGGGCTTGCCGAGCACCAGCGTCAGGTTGCAGCGTTTGGCGATGTCGAGCGAATTCTGCAGCGCACCCGGCAAGTCGGCAAACAGCTCGGCCATCTCGGCCTGCGTGGTAAAACACTGGCGGTCGTTGAAGCGCTTGACGCGCCGCGCATTGGCCAGCATCTCGCCTTCCGAAATACAGGTGCGCGCTTCATGCGCGATGAATTCTTCCTTGGTCAGAAACTGGATTGGATGGGTTGCCACAACAGGCAACTGCAGACGTGCGGCAAGGGCGACCAGCTGGCGCACTTGCGCTTCCTGGTTGGGCTGGCCGGCACGCTGGATCTCGATATAAAAATGTCCCGGAAAAATCCGCGACCAGCGCTGTGCATTGCGTTCGGCAGCGGCGATATTACCGTTTTCGATGGCGATGCCGACATCCCCGAAATGCGCGCCGGCCAGCGCGATCAGGCCATGGGCCGGACTGAGTTTTTCGAGCCAGTCGATGCGGATTTCGGCGCGGCCGCGATGCAAATTACTGAGCCAGGCTTGCGAAATCAGTTCGCATAACTGCAGGTAGCCGGCGGCATTTTTTGCCAGCAGCAGCAGGCGTGACGGCTTGTCGCGGTCGTCGTCGTTGGTGATCCAGACATCGCAACCGATGATCGGCTTGATGCCTTTTTTGCGAGCGGCCTTGTAGAACTTGACCATGCCGAACAGATTGGCCAGATCGGTGATGGCAAGCGACGGCTGAGCGTCGGCCGCAGCGGCGTCGACCACGTCATCGATGCGGATCAAGCCGTCGACGATGGAGTATTCGGAATGGAGGCGAAGGTGGGTAAATTGCGGTGAGGTCATCGCAGCATTCTACCGGAGCGGGCTGTTCGACACCTTATAATGTCGCTTTTGAAACCTGGTACCCGGCCTCTCATGCAGTCTTCCACGCAGTCACCTATCGTCAACATCGCTGCCTATAAATTCATCAGCATCGCCGACACCCCGGCGGCGCGACCGGTGTTTCTCGATCAGTGCAACCTGCTTGGACTGAAGGGCACGATCCTGCTGACGCCAGAAGGCATCAACCTGTTTTTGGCGGGTACGCGCACTGCCATCGACGGCTTCGTGCAGTGGCTGCGCGCCGATGCACGTTTTGCCGACATCGAGATCAAGGAAAGCCAGTCCGGCGAGCAGCCGTTCAACAAGATGCTGGTCAAGCTGAAGGCCGAAATCATCACCATGAAAATGCCGCTGATCCGGCCCGAACAAGGCCGTGCACCAGCGGTCACGCCGGGCACGCTCAAGCGCTGGCTCGACGCCGGTCAGGATGACCATGGCAAGCCGGTGGTGATGCTCGACACCCGCAACGCCTTCGAAGTCGATGTCGGCACCTTCGACAACACGATCGAGTACCGGATCGACAAGTTCAGCGAATTCCCGGCGGTCGTGGCGCAGCATCGCGACGCACTGGCGGGCAAGACCATCGTCACGTTTTGCACCGGCGGAATCCGCTGCGAAAAAGCCGCGATCCACATGCAGGAAGTCGGCTTCGACAGCGTGTATCAGCTTGATGGCGGCATCCTGAAATACTTCGAGGAGGTCGGTGGCGCGCACTACACGGGCGATTGTTTTGTGTTCGACCAGCGCACCGCACTCGACCCGCAGCTGGCGCCGTCGCTGGCGATCACCTGCCCGGCATGCCAGGCGCAGGTCTCGCCGCGCCAGCAATTGTCGGCGGCGTATCGGGACGGGGAGTGTTGTCCGCATTGTGTGGATAAATGACGGACCGAACGTGCATGACGGTGTTCTAGCGCGGCAAGCATCGAGGAATTGCGCGCCTCGGGCGCACGGGAATCTGCTTATCCATCTGCTGGCATGCGGCAGCACACAACAGAAAAACTACCCGCCAGCGAAACCGTCATCGGAGCCCGAGCCAGCACTGTCGCCATCACGAACAGCCTCGATGACCTTGTTGCGCCCGCTGCCCTTGGCACGATACAGGGCCAGATCGGCGGCACTGACAAGGTCATCCGGGTGCTGCATGCTGGCGTCGAGCATCGCGACACCGATACTGACCGTCACGTCGGCGGCACCCAACGCCTCGATCGCCACGCGGTAGCGTTCGGCCAGCACCAGCGCGCCAAAGCGATCGGTGTTCGGTAGCACGACCGCAAATTCTTCCCCGCCGAAGCGCGCCAGTGTGTCCTGTCCGCGCGCCTGCGCTTGCAGCGTACGGGCGACTTTGCGCAACATGCGGTCGCCAGCCTGATGACCATGCAGATCATTGAAGTGCTTGAAAAAGTCGACATCCAGCATCAGGAACGACAGCGCGGCGCCATAGCGCCGGGCCCGCTCGAACTCCTGCCGGATGCGCTGCTCGAAGGCCCGCCGGTTGTGCAATCCGGTCAGCGCATCGGTTGCGCTGAGGATTTCGAGATGTTCGAGGGACTCGGACAGATGCGCGATTTTCTGTTGCGCCGCCAGAAGCGCCACCACCTGGCGCGCCAGCAGTCGCAAGCCTTCCTGCTGTGTCGCCGACAACTGCCCCGGTTGCGGATCAAAGACGCATAACGTGCCGATTACCGTACCCAGAGAGTCGATCAGCGGAGCGGCTGCATACAGTCGCAAGCCGTGGCCGGCTTCGCTTGGTGGCGTCTCGGCCAGCAGGTCGGGCACCATCAGCACCTGGCCTGCCACTAGCCCGGCAGTGCTCCAGACCGACAGGTCGCGCACCCTCTCGGCAAGTGACTCACCCAATTGCAATACGAGATCGGGCGTCTTCTGGCCGGTCAGGCTGATCACCGCAACGGCGGTGCCGCACAACAGGTTGGCCAGGCGAATGATGTCGTCGTAGCTTGTGTCAGGCAGCGGATCGTTGACCGCACCGCCGCTCATTGCCGCCACGTGCAGTCCCGCATCGGGCAGTGACTGCCCGACGTTCGGTTGTGCGGATTGGGTGGACGACAGTGGCATGAGAGGAGCGCAGATTTCCAGGGTGGAACATTGTAACTGCGTCGGGGTAGGTTGGCCTGGAATTAATACATGGGCCCATTGAATCCGGTCAAGGCATCGAGTCCGATGCCACTGACGCAGGGATGTCAACTGTCCACGATCGCTGACAGGGTCAGCATTTGCGCAATCCGCCCATGATGCTTAACTCGTGATCCTCTGGCGATTCGCGCCCCACCAGTTGCGTCCGTAGACAAGCAGCGACGACAGCACTACACCCAGCAGCAAACTGATCAGCAAGGTCGTCGACAGTGGCAGCGTATGCGATTCGGGCAAACTTGGGCCGGCAATGAAGCGGGTTTTTTCGAGATACAGATTGATGGATTTCTGGTTGTCGATCGTGATCGTGTTGTAGACCTCTTTGACGACCGGGTCCTTCAGATCCTGCTTCTTGAAAACCTCTTCCTTGATCGTCTCCAGAGAACGCAGCATCGTCGCGCTGGAATTGCCACCGTCGAGAACACTCTTTGCGCGGTCGTAATAGTCGCGCAGGATTAGCGCCTGACGTTGCTCGCGTTGCGCCGTAGTTATCGCTTCGTTGGCTTCTGATGTACCGACTTCCGTCGACATCAGATGCGTCACTGGTGGCAAGTAACGGGCATTGTCACCGGTCACCAGAAAGGGCTGACGCCCTGCCGCGCCGGCCATGTCCGGATAACGAGTCACAATCTGTCGCAATGCCGTGCCCTGGCGCTGATAGCTGTCGAGCCTTTCTTTCAGGTCAATAATGTCATTGTCCAGTTTGGTCACTCGGGCGGTGATCTCCGAATGCTTGAAGCGCAAGGCATCCGAGTAGGTCAGATAAATGATGCCATCCATCGCATAGCCACCCAGCAAGGTCACGAGATGCTGCGCCATTTCCGGCGTTCCGGCGGCGTAGTTGATGCGCAGGCCGATCACGTTGTTACTGGCGTCCTTGGTTTGCTCCATCAGCTCTTTTGCATCCAGTTTGGTGAACGGATACACCGGTTGCACTAGCGCCGTAATACCATCCTTCGAGGCGAAAGTGCGCTGCAGGGCCATCGCTTCGGGCGTGCCTGTCAGTTTGTTCTGGGTGATGAATTGATCAAGACGTCCAGGGGTGCCGAAGGCTGCTGCGTAGCGTTTGTAGTCGGCCAGCGCGATGCCCGGACTTGGTAGCGGCTCCTTGTCTCCAGGCAGGCGCTCACGCGGCAATGGAATTGCGCCGCCGAACTGTAAAAACCCTTCACTGCGGTACTTCGACAACTTGAGAGACACTGCGGCACCAAGCAACATGGCAATCAGTGCACCCGCCAGGATCAGCTTGCGTCCGCGCCAGAGCGGCACCACCAAGTCAGTCAGGGACAACTGCATTTCATCACTACTATCGTGCTGGCCGTTGTCGTGACTACTGCCATTGCTCTCAATACGACTGTGCGGTCGGGTATCTTTTTCCATGGTTGTCCGATGTTTGCAAAGAGGCGGAGTTTAGCATCATCGATGCGGTCGACCGCACCAGAAAACACATACACGCACTTTGTTATGGTCGCTATTTCACTGCACGAATCTTGCGACCAACCTGGTGCTCGACTCGCCATACAAAATCCTCGATGCCGCATTGCGGCGAGTATTCCGAGACAATCTGGGTCAGCAAAACACGGATAGCCTCATGGTCAAACTTCTCGCAAGCGACGCCCAGCCGTGCAAGAAACTGCTCCAGCACCGGCCACGGAATATCATCCTCCTGCGCGCGCATGATCAATGGATGACCGGTGCCAATCACGTTGTCGCTGATCAGCAGTTCTTCATATAATTTTTCGCCCGGACGCAGGCCCACGAACTGAATATCGATGTCGTGCGCCTCGGCGGGATCGGTCCTGATTTCCAGTCCGCTCAGGTGCACCATGCGTTTGGCCAGGTCGACGATCTTGACCGGCTCGCCCATGTCCAGCACAAACACATCCCCACCCTCGCCCATTGCACCAGCCTGCAGCACCAGTTGCGCCGCTTCGGGTATGGTCATGAAATAGCGCGTGATATCCGGATGTGTAATCGTGATCGGCCCGCCCGCCATGATCTGACTGCGAAATAACGGCACCACCGAACCCGATGATCCGAGCACATTTCCAAAGCGCACCATGCAAAAGCGGGTCTTTTGCTGCGTCTTTGAAAACGCCTGCAAGACCAGTTCGGCCAGTCGCTTTGTGGCGCCCATGACATTGGTCGGTCGCACCGCCTTGTCGGTCGAAATCAGCACAAAGCAACTGACACCGGCCGCAATCGCCGCACGCGCCAGGCTGAGAGTGCCGAAGGCATTATTGCGCACACCCTCGATCGGATTGTGCTCCACCAGCGGAACATGTTTGTACGCCGCCGCATGGTAGAGCGTCTCGACATGGAAGGACCGCATGATCTGCTGGCATTTGACCGAATCGAGGACCGAGCCAAGAAAAGGGATCAGCTCTGTCTCCAGACCCGTTATCCTTTTGAGCTTCAATAATTCCTGTTCAATCGTGTACAGCCCGAATTCGGACATGTCGAACAGAATCAATCGCGTCGGCTCCTGCCGAAGTATCTGGCGACACAACTCGGAGCCGATCGAGCCACCTGCGCCGGTCACCATAACTGACTTGCCCGTGATGCATCTGGCCATCAGGTCGTGCAGTGGCTCGACGGGGTCGCGCCCAAGCAAGTCTTCGATTTCGATTTCACGCACGTCCTGCACTTGGGCTAGCCCACTGACCAGATTCCGGATTGGTGGTGTGACCAGCGTCTTGATTTTCAGGGGTTCTAGCTTGTCGAGGATGCGACGCTGGCCGGCCTTGGACAGAGACGGCATCGCCAGCAATATTTTGGTGATCTCCTTATCGGCGACGAGAGTTGACAACGCATCTGGCCCGTAGACCCGGACCCCTGAAATGATCGAGCCCTGCAATTCGCGTTTGTCGTCGATGAATGCGACAGGGCGGTAGTCTTTGGAATTCGCTAGAGCGATAGCAAGTTGGTTACCGGCTGCGCCGGCGCCATAAATTGCGACCCGAACGCCGCCGGCTGTACCACTGATCAGCGTGATGTAGGCCCGCACCAGAAACCGGCTGGTGGCGACGTACATTATCGTGCTGATCCAGTAGATGCCGAAAACACCGCGCGATAACCCGCTCATGCCGGTTGTGAAGACCGCCGCGACCACCAGGATGAAGACCGACAGCGTGACGCCTAGCGCGACCACGTACATGATCCGGTGATCAATGAAACGGATTACTGCACGATACAGCCCTAGCCTGGTAAAGATGGGGATCGAGACGAACGGGACTAGGGCGATCAACCAGAGGTAAGGCCGGACGACGTCCATGGTCAGGCTGTCATAGCGCAGCCACATTGCCAGGCAAAACGTCAGCGGCAGGAAGAAGAAATCCACCATGACGGCAAGTATTTTTTTATGCAGGCGCGTAAGGTCGGAGAAAAATCGCATCGGTCGCAATCAAAATAAAAAAACTATCAGCGATACCACGTCGGATTTCATATTGGGTATCACGTTAAATCGCCATCACGAGCGCACATATGGCAATGCGCAAGCGACGCGAAATTGATCGTGATCGACGTTGAAGGGTAACATTTAATAGGTGGTATCGATCGTTGTCTTTAATCGGAATGTGCAATCGATGTCTCCAACGAATGCTTGCCGCATCCTAAGAACGTCATTCAGAAGCGCTCACACGTCTGCATTGAGACTGCTAACTGAACAGCGACACTTGGACGGCATTGCACTCGATTTGTGTCGATTGAAGACGGTTACTCCAAACTGCGATCTAGTCCTACGGCAACATACATTGCAGAGGTCTACTTACACAGAGAGCGTCAACAACGTACCCCATTCTCAATGAGACACCCCGTCCCGCCGAATCACCTTGACAAAGGTCAGCCACAAAATACGGAAATCAAGAGCCAACGAATGGCTCTGCAGGTATTCTGCGTCCAGTTTGACCTTGTCAGGAATGGGCAGTTCATCGCGCCCGTTTATTTGCGCCCAACCTGTCAGTCCGGGCACGAGTTCATGCACGCCTAACTCGGTACGCAGCGCGATAAGGTCGTGCTGGTTAAATAGCGCAGGACGGGGCCCGACAAAGCTCATATCGCCGGCCAGAATACTCCACAACTGCGGCAGTTCATCCAGGCTGCTTTTGCGCAAAAAGTTACCAATTGGCGTGAGATGCGCTTTGGGATCCGCCAGCAAATGCGTTGCTACAGCGGGCGTTCCCACCCGCATGCTACGGAACTTTGGCATCTTGAATAGTGTGTTGTGCCGCCCTACACGATCCGACCAATACAGAGCAGGCCCAGGAGAAGTCAGTCGCACCAGTGCCGCGACGAGAACCACGGGCACTGTCAAAAACACAGTCGCCGCCAAGGCCAACAATAAATCAAAAATCCGCTTCAAATTCATAGTCCTTCTGCAGCCTTCTTCAGGCCTTGATCCAGTGTGAGTGGCGGCGTCCACCCAAGCAAACGGCGGGTTTTTTCAATATCCACCTGCAAGGATCCGCACAAACGTTGGGCGACATCCGCCTTGCCCACAATGGCCGCAGCAAGTTCGAGGAGACTGGCTGGCAGAGGCACCAAACGCGCCGGGTGTCCGAGGGCAATTCCCATGCGGCGCAACAGCTCAGTAGTGGAAACGTCTTCACCATCGGAGACAAGAAAAGTCTGATTGGCTGCGGCGGGGTGCTTAAGGCACATCATCAGCAAGTCGACCAGATTGTCTAGTGATACCAGACTGCGCCGGTTATTGATGGAACCCAGCGGCAAAGGCACGCCGCGCTGCAGCCAGTGCATCATCACGGCGAAATTGGCCTTGACACCGAGGCCATAGACCAAGGGCGGGCGGATAATCACTACTTCCATTCCTGTCTGCAAGGCGACCTTCCGCAGGCCTTGTTCAGCCTCCATCTTGGACACGCCGTAATCGTCTAATGGCGCAGGCGTATCGTCGGCCATGAACGACTGCCCACGCTGCGTCGCTTCTCCGTTGACTTTGATGGAACTGATAAATACAAAGCGCTGCACGCCTGAAGCAGCTGCCTGTCTGGCCAAGTTTAAAGTGCCTTGCACATTTACATTGCGAAATGCCTCAAGAGGATTTGCTGCGGTATCTTCCATGACATGCACACGCGCTGCGCAATGTACAACAGCAGAAACCCCCTTCAGAGCAGCTGACCAATCGGTTGATGACTCTAGGTCCCCAGTTACGTGCTTCACTACCCGCTCTGACAACTTCGGACCAGCTCGGCGCACAGCTACTGCTACACATTGAAGCTCATCTTTAGCCAGCAAGCGCTCAACAACTGCTCTACCGACAAAGCCTGTGGAGCCAGTTATCAGAATCACGCATTCACCTCTGTTTCTTTATACAAGTTCGCTGCTTCGAAAAACAAAGCTTCCAATCGATCCATCAGCAATGTTCGACCAAACTCCTTTTGGGCAAAGGTGCGACCATTCACACCAAGTTGATACCGCCGATCAACACTCATGGCCGCCATTTCAAGTACGGCGGATGCAAGCCCACCCGCGTCACCCGCTGCGCAAACCAGACCCGCGTCAGAATCCATAATAACCTTCGCCCCCTCGCCATCGAGCATGCCCACAAGTGGCAAACCCGCCATCAGGTAAGACTGAACCTTGCCAGGGATAGTCATGCTGAAGACCGGGTCTTTTTTTAGAGACACCAGCAGTGCATCCGCATGCACATAAAAAGACGGCATGCGCTCCACTGGAAACCGGCCTAATAGCAAGACGCTGCCTTGCAGGCCGCGACGCTCCACTTCCTCTTGAAGCCAACCGGACTTCCGGCCATCTCCCACGATGAGCCAACGAATAGAGGCGTTATGCTTCAAGGATTCTGCAGCAGCGAGAACAGCTGGCAAGTCTTGCGCCTCACCGATATTTCCAGCAAAAAGTACATTGAATACTCCCTCGAGCACTGGCACTTCCGGAGCCGGAACCAGATCAATTTCACTAAAAACATCTTCCGCCCAACTGGGGAAGTAGCGAATCTTCCGAGTGTCTGAACAAAACTTAGCAATGCTCGTGAGAAAACTGCGCGATTGACCTAACACCAACGTGCAGCGGTCATAAATAAACTTCACCATATGCCCTACCCAACCCAACAACTTCGGTGAACGGACAGCACCTATAGCGGCCAATGTTTCTGGCCACAAGTCCAAAGCCCAGAAAACAACTGGTGCATGCTTGATTCGGCCAAGCAAGATCGCAGGCAGGCCTACCGTTACTGGTGAGGGCTCAAAAACAAAGATGACATCCACATGCTGACCTCGCAGACGCCACGGCCCGAACAGACAGGCCCCGATCACAAAGCTCAGGTAATTCAGCAACAAGCGGACTGCTCCTTGGCCCCTTGCCAACATCGGAACGCGCTTGACGCTAGCACCGCGGTATTCCCCGAAGTCATTGGGATTTTGTAGGTACGTGGCAAATACCCTCCCCGCCGGGTAATTCGGAATACCCGTCAATACCGTAACACTGTGCCCGCGCTTTACGAGCTCTTGAGTGAGGTCATTGATCCTGAAATTTTCGGGCCAGAAGTATTGAGTGACTATCAGAATTTTCATGCGCCCGCCGCTTCTAATACTTTTTCCATACCACACGGTTAACGTAGTCGGTGTAGCTGTGGATGATGCGCAGTACCTTGTCGGAAACATTGGGCATACTGTAGTCATCAACCTGGCGCAGGCCACGGGTTTCACCACGCGCCTGATTGGCTAGAATGGCAAGACCCTGACGCACGCGGTCCACTTCCAGCCCAACCATCATGACTGCAGCCTCTTCCATGCCTTCTGGCCGCTCGTGTGCCTCACGCAGGTTGAGCGCGGGAAAGTTTAGTATAGATGACTCTTCGTTAATGGTACCACTGTCTGAAAGCACCGCTTGAGCCGACATCTGCAGCTTTACATAGTCATGAAAACCAAGCGGCTTGAGCAGGCGTACCCCAGGGTGAAAAAGTACACCTGTAGCGTCAATGCGTTTTTGGGTGCGTGGGTGAGTAGATACGATTACCGGCAGGCTGTGGTCTTCCGCCAAGGCGTTGAGTACCGCCACAAGCTTGTTGAATGAGTGAGGGGATTCGATGTTTTCTTCCCGGTGGGCGCTGACCAAAAAGTAGCGCTCCGCGTCCAACCCCACGCGCGCTAACACGTCGGACGCCTCAATATTCGGACGATAATGCGTTAGCACCTCAAACATTGGACTGCCCGTCTTGATGACCAAATCAGGCGGAAGGCCCTCACGCAACAGGTAGTCGCGCGCAATACTGCTGTAGGTCAGATTAACATCGGCTGTGTGGTCCACTATGCGGCGGTTGGTTTCTTCCGGCACGCGCTGATCAAAGCAGCGATTGCCTGCCTCCATATGGAAGATAGGAATTTTTCGCCGCTTGGCCGGAATTACCGACAAGCAACTGTTGGTATCGCCTAGCACTAGCATGGCCTCAGGCTGCACTTCGGCCAACAGCTGGTCCACGCCGATGATAAGGTTGCCTATCGTATGCGCGGCGCTGGTAACGTTCGCCGCACTATTCAAAAAGCGGTCGGGTTTGCGCACACCCAAGTCATCAAAAAACACTTGATTGAGTTCGTAGTCGTAGTTTTGGCCAGTATGAACCAGCACATGCTCGCAATGCTCGTCCAACTTGGCTAACACGCGCGAGAGGCGAATGATTTCGGGTCGGGTACCCACCACGGTCAATACTTTTAATTTCTTCATGGAATTACTCTCATTTTTATGAGCTGCTAATGCAAGATGTAGGCATGTGATGGGTCTATTCGACATTCAAACCGCACAAGCAAACGTATCCGGCCGGGCGCGGTCAAACACCTCGTTAGCCCAAAGCATCACAACTATCTCGTCCTGCCCAATATTGGTAATGTCGTGCGTCCAACCGGGCACTGTTTCGACAATCTCGCTCTTATCGCCTGAAGTGACCAACTCATGCATCTGACCGGTTTGCATGTGGCGGAACTTGAAACGGGCCTGCCCCTTTATCACCAAGAATTTCTCGGTCTTGCTGTGGTGGTAGTGCCCGCCACGCGTTATGCCAGAGTGCGCTGTGAAGAAAGAGAACTGGCCGCAATCGGGCGTCTTCAGCATTTCCGAAAATACGCCACGTGGGTCGCCGTACTGCGGCACAGTATATGTAAATGACTCCACCGGTAGATAACTTACGTAAGTGGCATAAAGCGCCCGCACCAGTCCGCTGCCCACACGCTCAGTCATCAGGGTGGTGCGGCTATCCTTGAAAGCCTGAATCTGGCGCGCAACCTCACCCACGGTGCTAGTGTATTGCGGTGCCACTGTCGCAAAACCGTCAGGGCCTATGGCGGTATCGGCTCCATCCATCAGTTGTACAAAACGTGCAATCACATCGTCCACATATACCAGTGTGATGGGCGCATTGGGATCATTCACCTGAACCGGCAAATCCCGCGCGATATTGTTGCAAAACGTTGCAACGGCAGAATTGTAGTTGGGCTTACACCATTTGCCGAATACATTGGGTAACCTAAAAATATGTACCGGCACCGCGTGGCTGCGCTCGACAGCCCGCAAGGATTCCTCTGCCGCAAGCTTGCTCTTGCCATAAAGGTTATCGCGTCCCGCCTGAGCGGAAGATGTGCAAATGATGGGCACATGCCTACCCGTAGTCTTGACCACATCACTCACCACTCGACACAGCGCCAGCGTTAAGTCCGCATTACCCTTGGTGAAATCATGAGGGTCTTGCGGGCGGTTTACCCCGGCTAGGTGAAACACAAAATCCACCCCCTGAAGCAAATCCGGCAGGTCGACAACATTGTTGCTGCGGGTGAAGCAAACCACTTCGATATCTTTGCGCTCCGCGAGGTGCAACTGCAGGTTTTTTCCTACAAACCCGTTGGAACCTGTGATTAATACCTTCACGGCGTCAGTCCTCTGCCACGGCGTGCTCGCCACGCGCGATCCGTTGCATGAAGTCCAGCTTAAGCAACAGGGCCTTCATGCCCGCTACATCCAGCCTCGTTGTGTTGTGCGAATGGTACTCCTCGGCATGAGAGCTTTGCGTGAGGCGCTCCTCACCCATCTCTACAAACTTGGCATAGTTGAGGTCGCGGCCATCAGGCGGTACTCGGAAGTAGTCGCCCAAGTCTTCCGCACAGGCCATTTCTTCACGGCTCAGCAAAGCTTCATATAGCTTTTCGCCATGACGGGTACCAATGCAGAGCACCTCATGATCAGGCTTTCCCATAAGTGCCAAAATGGCCTCCGTGAGCACATGTACGGTAGCTGCGGGTGCCTTTTGCACAAAAATATCACCGTTGTTGCCATGCTCAAACGCATAGAGCACTAGGTCCACTGCATCGGTCAGCGTCATCATGAATCGCGTCATCGCTGGGTCAGTCACGGTAATGGGCTTACCTGCTAGCACCTGTTCTACGAACAATGGTATGACCGACCCGCGCGACGCCATCACATTGCCATAGCGAGTACCGCAGATAATGGTGCTGGTGTCTTCCAAGTTGCGACTTGCAGCCACCATTACCTTTTCCATCATCGCCTTACTGATGCCCATTGCGTTAATGGGGTATACCGCCTTGTCAGTGCTTAAGCAAACCACACGCTGCACCCCAGCGGCAATCGCTGCCTCCAGAATATTCTCAGTGCCTAACACGTTGGTCCTCACCGCCTGCATTGGGTGGAATTCGCACGATGGTACTTGTTTGAGTGCTGCGGCATGAAACACATAGTCGACGCCTCGCATGGCCACCGCTACACTGCGCATGTCGCGTACATCACCAATGTAGAACTTAAGCTTAGAGTTGGCATAGCGCTTACGCATGTCATCCTGCTTCTTTTCATCGCGGCTAAATATCCGAATTTCAGAAAAACTAGAATTAATAAATCTACGAAGTATGGCATTGCCAAAAGAACCCGTACCACCAGTAATTAACAGTACTTTAGAGTCAAACATTTATTAGCCTAATTAAAAAAATATTCTATCAACAGGGCGCCTTATTTAAATCAAATCTCAGGCAACAACAGTAACAACAGCAAAAAATTCGGCTAACACAATTCCACTAAATGAAAAATATTGATTTATCATAAAAAAAGCAATCAAGTGCGCATAGACTAAGAATGAGTTTATTCCGATATCAGCAACGAAATTTTAAAACCATTTTAGAAGCTATTTTTAAAATATTTAATACAAAGCTTTTAAAAAGGAAAATTATGATTTTAAATTTTCCACATACCTCTGTTTTGCCTATAACTTGACAAAAAAACTAGAAGCCTAGAAAAGTTTGTAAACCTATTCGGACCAACAATCCGAAGAATAATTCGCATTAACATATTAACTAACTTAAATTTTATTTTATGGCTGCTAATATCATCGAAACTATTTGACTGATAGGAAGTCAACATTTTTCCAGCTAGGTAATTTCTCCGTGCAAATTTGCCTATCGGCCCCTCCGCATCAAAAGGATCGGTATCATTTGAAAACTCAGCAGCAACACATGCATATGCGCGCCGAAGAGTAGGAGATATATAGTCGCCATTCGACATATAGTCGAAACCATACTTTATTTGAGGAGCGGCCGACGAGTGGGATTGAAGATCAGTACTATAAGCAAAGCTCAATTCGTGCAAATCTTGCCTATTTCTATGTTCTTCGGCAAGCGGACGTCTGGTCAGACGCTCCGGATTATTTTCATCAAAAGAGCTGAAATGAAAAAATATTAAAGGAAATTCTCCATTCACCAGATATTTTCCATTAGCTGTTTTCGTTAAAGTTCTTTCCTGCACGTTCCAAAACGCTACGTTGTAGCCCAAATTAAAAGACACATACAAGTCCGGAAAAAAACAAGGGGCAATGCTTACCCATTTTTGATCGGTAGATAACCCAAACTGAGTCTCAAAATAACCGAAGCGAATACAACGATCACTCCACCAACGCAAAAAATCTAGTCCTTGAGCGGACTTGGTTATAGCAAAAAAACCAAGATTAAACGATCCAAAACGCATCATTCCAATATCGCTATCCACCAAAATATCAGAATGCGGCTTTGTGTAATGTGGAGTTAATACGATTGGATTATTTTTTAGATCCATCAACACCGGCGCTAGCGAATCGAAAAGACATGTATCAGGATCAAGAAATATAACTTTCTCGTAGTGCTCCATTAACCCAAGTGCAATGAAAGGCTTTAGGCTCGTACTAAACTCTGTAATATCATATTTAAATGCCATTTGATAGAGATTCGGCACGCCAATATCTTCAATCCAAATAAATTCAGCAAGCATTTCTGGTAATTTAACGTTAATCTTTTTATCAAAAATATATATTTTTAATAGTCTCCCTTCAAATTGCAATAACGATTTTGCAAGAACCAAAGCTTTTGGCAAATAAGCTAAATTACAAACCGTAAATACGGTGAAATCATTTTTTTCAAAAGTATTCATCATTTGCTTTTATTTGACCGGCCTTAAAAATCTGGATAACACTTGAACAACCAAAAATACGGAGGCAAATTTTAAAATTAAAGCTGCAAATTCAAATTCGAACGAAAGTAAGGCTGAAAATAACAATTTGCAACTGGATTTAAGATTGTCTCGTACACGGAAAAGTGGATACGCTCTTAAGATAAGAGTTTTCTGGAAAATTCTGTATTTTTTATCTGCTTGCTCAGTCGAATGATCAAAGCCTGGTGTTCTCGCAAATTTACCGACTTTAAATCCGTTTCTCTTTGAATTTAAACAAAACTCATAATCGACACCATCAACGAAATACGACTCGTTATGCCAACCAATATTTTTCAAATTCTTCAAGAAAAATAAACTACCGCTATTGATCGCCACCTTAACATCTTGAAGAACATCGCCACTAGTTGAATTTTGTCTATTGCTAGCGTCAAAAACAACCGCACTATATGTAGCCTCTAATATATTATGATTTATGTAATAGCTCTCGATAAAACTCAACGTTGCAGACTCGAAAATCGTATCCTGATCAAAAAATAACAACGCTGAATTACCTTCGTAATACGCCTGCGCACAAATTGAAGACATACCGAGGCCCAAACCGATATTCTTACCTATCGTTAAATATACTATCTCTCCCCTACTCAAACAAAAATCTCTCACATTTGATTCTTCAGGAGAGTTGTCAAAAATATATATTTTAAAACCATCAAGGGTAGCCTTATTTAATCTTTCAATAAAACTATTTTCAGGTTTATAAATAATAAATCCGATTGCAATTTTATGCTGTGTATGCATAGATAGCTTCTTTAAATATTGATTAACGCATATTTTATTATGCAAGTCAAAAACATTAATTTTAAATTAAATCATCATCTTAAACTCACTTACAAAATAACAACTCCATGGTGCATTTAATCTTAGCTGATAGGCAGCTAAACAACGGATTAGGATGTGACCTTACGTAAGTCGCTTAACTCGACAGGTCCTTTCGCGGCGGCAGGGTTAAAGCGCTCTTGCAAAAAACCAACATTCTTAACACTAACAAATGTCGTTAATAAAAATAAAAATTTTGTCGCTTCATTCATTTCAAATATTCTTAACTTTAAATGTCCCAGAAAAAAGGAAATTATAAAAATATAAGAGATATAAACTCCCAATTTTGGAATTACTTTTTTTTCATAAAGTATATTAATATTTTTTATCAGACAAATAAAAATAAGACCAAAAAATAAGTACAGTAGAAACGAAAGAATTAGCCCTCCTGCATATAGGATCTGAAGATATCCTACATCGGTGTATAAAATCGAGCTAATTTCCGGTGTTATTAGAGCTCCGCGACCAAATACCCAGTCTTGAAAATTAAAGCTTTGTAAGATTGAAAAATTTGATAAATCGTTGAAAGTTGGACTTCCACTATCACTATAAAAACTCGAAAAGCCTTCATTCCAGATCCATATTATTAAATGGTCGATTATTGGTCCAAAATCGCCATTGATACCAAAAAAATTTACAAGAATAAATAATATAAAAATGATTGAACAAAAAATAAAGATTCCTCTGATTTTTGTCACAAATGGGGCAAATACGAAGTAGAATGCTAATGCAATTCCAATAGGTAAAAATGCAATTCTAGCGTTTAACGCTACTAAAGAAATTATCATTATAGTAAAAACTAAAAATAATATTTTTGAACGCAAGAAATTACTGAACCATACAACTACCAAAATCAGACTTAGCAAAAATGGAAACCATGCCAAATAAGTATTTCCAATACCGAAACCTCTGAATGGAAGTATTTCTGAAGACATAATAATATCTTCATCTTTAAAATTCATGAAATTAATAAAATACTGATATTTCAACTCTGGCACTAAAAGCATTACCAAAGCTGATGCGAACTGAAAAATACAAATTACCAGTACTACCCGCAAAAAGTCAGAATAGGTAATGTTTAGCTTTTCAGCGTATTTTGCGAGGAAAAAAGCGGGCAATAAACCATCCAAAAAAATGCGTAATGCATAGAAGCTAAACGTTGCAGATGATATTCCAGACCCAAATATAATTTCGACAGAAGCGCTGTACAGGACGATTATAAATATAAGATAAATAACCCACCGCCAAGCCATAAAGAATTTCATGCTCACACCGGATATAAAAAAGTATCCCAAAGCAATTAAAGTCATTCCAACTGATAACGGAATACCATATATTTTTATCCCATAAGCAAATAAAAAAATAAAAATAAGTATTCCGTACTTAAAATTTGATATACGAGAACTTTTATTCATTTTATTTTATTTTAAGAATAGATGATAAATAATAATTTCAAATTGACATAAAAAATTCTTTAAGAATTTTTATGGTTAAACGTCAAAATATTTTTGACTCATACCCTCTATAATATTATCGGTTATGCTTCAAAATTCGCAATAAATATCCAGGCATTCGAAGACCGAAATCGCATAGACAAAGCCAAGGCACGTTATTAGCAAATGAAATTTTAATTACCAATCTTAAATAACGCCATCCGAGCGAAAATTGCTTTTTACAAATCAATAAAATTGCACGTTTAATATATTCTTCACAAACAGCTTTGGATCTATTTTCTAAGGAAAAAAATCTTCTAATAACTTTGCGTTTCATCGTGGTCATAAAGGTGCTCATCTTGTGTACTTGGCTGCTATGAACACGGTAATAAAATGAAACTCGATCAAAAAACATGAATTCTTTTTTCAACTTGAGTGATTGAAAAATCCGGATATGTAGCGACCAGTCGTCAGATCCTGTTTGCTCATCGAATCCTCCGAGATCAATCAGAAAATTCCGCCTTATCAATCTGGCTTGGGAATAAAATCCTGGGGCAGTACTGAGGAGATGATCTCGCATCGCAGTTACGCCGCGCTCAAGAAATGGTTGAATAGGTTTATGTAAATTTCCGAACCGCTTCTCGTTAAGCTGAAATTGCCCATTAGAAAACATAACTTTCAACTGCAGATTGGTATCGAAGTAACTTACTTCATCTTTCAGTCGGTGTAGCGCCATTATATCGTCTGATGCGAGCACCCCAATTATTTCACCTGAGGACTCTTTTAGCGCAACGTTTAGAGAACGGCAAATACCTGCATTGCTTTGCTCTATCACTTTCATGGGGATTGGCGATAGCTTCATCAACCGTGCAAGGATATCTCGTGAATCATCAACCGAACCATCATCCACCACGACAAGCTCCATGTCGGGGTAGTCTTGCGCCCAAACGCTCCGAATTGCCTCTTCAAGAAAAAGGGCATGGTTATAGCTCGGAATCAGAATACTGACCTTTACGCTTACTTTCTTCATGTTTTTACAAACTCAATCAATTTAATATTTTTCTTATATGTCTTAAAGACACTCTCCCTAGCTCAATACTTTAAACAATATTTTCATCACAACGTACTCATTTACAATTACATCGCAATTTCTAATTATCAGATATTTAAACACACTAAGCCAAGCGCTAATTGATGCATTCTTCCTAGTCTTAACTTTATCCATTAAATAATTACCACACATATACATACGATTTTCTAGATAAGACTTAGTGATTCGGAGTATTACAATGTAAATTTTGCACCTGTTTGCTCACTTCTAAAAACATTTAACTTTCCGGCAATTATCTTAATGCTGTTGTTTATAGATGAGCATGCACTGGCGGTGATTTTAGTTGCTAAATGGCATGAAGAAAACCGCAAAATTAAATCAGATAGCACTGAAAAAGTAAACGGACCTTTTAAAGTTTTCAAAATTATTTTTTCAAATCTTGATAGCAACTTCACAGGCTAAAATGAGCTTAAGAGCTACTTTTTTCTAGCTTGACAATATTTTTCTTCGAATTTTTTTTTAGCTAAAGCTCACATCAAACTAGTTTCAATTTATTGTAGTGAAAATTATAACTGAGTTACAAGGTGGAGTAGTTTTCCATTTTTTTCATTTCAAATTTCACAAAATAAGCCATAACTATCCAATATAAACTGTAGTTCAATGCATACGACATAGCAACACCACGGAGACCGAACAAGTCAACCAGCCACCAACTAAATAAAAAAAACGAAAGAGAAAATAAAATTTCTGTAATCACAAAAACCCGAACCATCGCTCGACCAATCATGATATACGCCAACACCCATGAGCCAATCTTGATGACATCTCCCGTCAATTGCCAAGCAAAAAGCTCTCTCATAGGTTGAAAATCCTGAGTGAATAAAATCTGGATAATAAAATCCCTAAGTAGATAAATCGAAAGAGCACCAACGACGACAATGGGCATTACAAAGCGATACACCTTGATAATCTCTGCCTTTAGCTCTGGCGCTGTTCTAATTTCGGCAACTCTTGGGAGATAGTAAATACCCAATGTCGTTGTGACTAGCATCAAATATATCTCACTAATCTTCCACGATGCTTGCCAAAATCCTGCGGCAGGCAAGCCAAGCCTCGAAGCAATATGGTCACGAATCAACATATAACTGACGGGAACAGCCAAAGCCGAAGTTATGCCCATGATCGCAAAACCGGACAGCTCGCGCATCGATGACGCATCCATCTTGCCCCATAAGGAATGTAAGTTGAACCAATAGCGCCTCGCCACCAATGCTGCGGTAGATAGCAACACGACAGCTGGACTGATGGTGAAGGCAAGCAATGCGCCAAAAAGTCCGAAGTAATAAGCCAGCAATCCAATCAGCAACAAGCTGACTATGCTGCCTGATATGTTTGCTGCAATATAAACGCCCACCTCCTTTTTGCCATTCACGATAGCAAGAAGCAAATTATTGGCCGCCATGGCTGGTAGTGCCAATGCTAGCCAAATAAATATGTTAGACATATCTGAGCGGTGCAGCAGCCATTCAGACAAGGGCTCCCCCACTAGAAGCAAAGCAACTCCCGCAAGAAGCGATGCGGCCAAGGAGAAGCGAATTGCAGTTTGCCAAACTTGATACTGTTTAGCCTCATCGTCAAAATGCTGTGCGGTGCTTTTTGTTACACCGGCTGCCACCAATCCTCCAGCCAGGCTGACTAAAATGGCCACCACGTTTTGAAATTGACCAATGATGGCATAGCCCGCGGGGCCCACATAAATGGCAAGTACTTTGTTCAGTACCAATGCGCTAGCCAATTTAATGGCAACTGCGATGCCGTTGAGTAGGCTGGTTTTAACCAAGCTCATTGCCGACAAACTGCCTTGGTCGCAAGTTGCACGGCTTGCACGACTGCGCATACATCTTCTTTTGTAAGAGCTGGCCCCATTGGCAGGCTAAGTACTTGATCGGCCATGCTCCTAGCTAGTGGGAAGGCCGCCTGAGCCCAGTTAGAGTGCGCATACGCCTGTTGCAAATGCGGTGGAATGGGGTAATGAATCAGCGTGCCCACGCCTGCATCGGTCAATGCTTGCTGTAAGGCATCCCGTTCGGGATGTCGCAATACGTACAGATGCCAGACAGGTTCTGCCCAGTCCGGCACTTGAGGCAACTTTAGTCCGCTGTTAGCGAGGCCTTGCTGGTAACACAGTGCAATATCACTGCGACGGGCATTCCATATATCAAGGTGGGCCAGTTTCACGCGCAAAATCGCCGCTTGAAGTGGGTCAAGTCGGCTGTTGTAGCCCTGTGTTTCGTTGACATACTTCACACGCGAGCCGTAGTTACGCAATACTCGGATTCGATCCGCAATTTGTGGGTCATTCGTCGTCACAGCGCCACCGTCACCCATGGCACCCAGATTTTTTCCTGGGTAAAAGCTCCAAGCGACCGCATCGCCATGCGCTCCCAAGCGCTCGCCCTTGTAGCGTGCACCGTGAGCTTGTGCGCCGTCTTCAAGCACGCGCAGTCCGTGCTTGCGCGCTATAGCTAGAATCCGATCCATGTCGGCGGGTTGGCCGTACAAGTGCACAGGCAAGATGACTTTGGTACGCTTAGTGATAGCGGCCTCGATCAATTCTGGGTCGATATTGAAAGTCAGTACATCGGGCTCCACCGGTACAGGTGTGGCCCCACATTGACTTACGGCGAGCCAAGTAGCTATATAGGTGTTGCTAGGCACAATGACTTCATCCCCCGGCCCTACGCCCATAGCACGAAGTGCCAAGTGTAGGGCATCCAGGCCGTTGGCTACGCCTATCGCATGGTTTGCGTTGCAATAAGTAGCGTACTCTGCTTCAAACTGATCAAGTTCACTTCCGCCAATGAACCACCCGGAACTGACTACCCGGGCGATTGCTTCGTCCAGTTCATCCTTGAGTTCTAAATACGGGGCTTTTAAGTCAAGGAAGTTAATCACTTTGTCATATCCTCTATAACGATACCATTTGGCAAATAACGAAGATACTTTTCCATAGATAAATTAATTGCTAAGTTAGAAATCGTATATTCATATTGAATTTTATCTTCAGATACGCGGATTGCACCGAACCTCTCGTGAAATCTGCAAACATGTGCATTTGATTTATGAACTTGAAAATGAGCATTAACGAAACCTAGTGAATGAAGAGCATATGAATACACCATTAATGCAGATTCAATCGCGGCATTAACTGGCACCCCATCTTTTAAAATCCAACTGCCCCAGCAGAAGCTATCGCCTCTCGCATCATATAGCCTCACGGTTCCAAGTGGAATACCATAGAGATTTTCAATAATAAAATACGCTTCACTATTGCTTTTTTCATATTCCTCGAGCCAGTTTTGTTGTGAAATTAACTCACCAGATATTTTTGATATATGACGAGATTTATTTTCGTCCATTCGAAGTTTCAATATGAATTTTGCATCTGTCACACATGCATTTCGCAGAATTAACGACCTACCATGAATACGTCCCACCTTACGAATTTGAATGGAGTTCACTTTGTGTAACCTTTGACTGGAATTCTGAATAGTCGCGAATGTAATCCGTACTTTCGTAATAATGCGATGCGAAGACCAGTAGCACTGCATCAGCCGAGTATTTGTACTGAATGCCCCACACCATCGGCGCTAAATGCAGACCAACGTCGGGCTTATCTAGCAGGAACTCTTGGCGGTTGAAGCCGTCATCAGCAACCACCACACAACTGCCACGCACACATATCAGGAACTGATGGCATTTGCGGTGGGCGTGCTCACCTCTTGTTTCCATGCTGGGCACTTCAAAGACCATAAAGTAGCGTTTGACGGCAAATGGAACGCTGCGGTCGAATTCACCGACAGTGAGACTACCTCGAATATCAGGTATTCGAGGCATGTGGTGCAAGGTGACACCTTGGACACGAGTAGATGTGGCCCCAACTACAGGTTTCGTCGACACCATTTCCGAAACCTCGTTACGTGCGGCATCCACATAACCTACGATTTTGGCAGGACTGCCTTCCACAACCGCGTTAGGTGGAACTGATCGTGTAACTACCGCACCAGCTACGACCATGGCTTTGCTGCCAATTTCTACACCAGGTAAGATTACCGCGCCTGCACCGATCGATGCGCCATCATGAATTGTTGTAACGAGACATTTTTCCGGTTTTTGCTGGCTTCGTGAAAAACTGCCGTTAGTGAATGAAGCGTTAGGTCCGATGAACACGTCATTGCCCACACGCATACCATCCCAAAGCTGCACGCCGCTCTTGACGGTGACACGGTCGCCCACCACGACGTCGTCCTCGATCAGGCAGTGTGAACAGATGTTGCAGTCTTGCCCGATCTGGGCACCTTGCAGCACGACAACAAACTGCCAAAGGCGTGTGCCCGCGCCAATGGCGGTTGACTGCACGTCTGACATTGGATGAATAAATGGTTGACTCATGGTGTGTCCATGCAATTAGATTAATGAAACTGGAACGCCATCTACTATATTTTTTGAAGTTGATCGCGCAGTTGTGTATTGACGCGAAGCTGTCTCAATCATTACTTTTTCACCATACAACATGATGTGACTTGGGCTATACGACAGAGAGTACACAGCGCTTTCAAAATGTTAAGGCATCGCGAAGTAGCTTCCCTAGTTGATCTTTGATTGATAAGCTTGGAGTCAGCGTGAAAGGCCAATCGATCCCGATTTCCGGATCATTCCACGCGATACAACGCTCGAATTCCGGCGCGTAGTACTCGGTGGTTTTGTACAAAAAGTCGGCAGAGTCGCTCAAAACCAAAAACCCATGCGCAAATCCCGGTGGCAGCCATAACTGCTTGTGGTTGTCTTCTGTCAACTCGACGCCGACCCACTTGCCGAACGTGGATGATCCCTTCCGAATGTCCACCGCCACATCAAACACCGCACCACGCACTACACGAACGAGCTTGCCTTGTGGCTGCTGAACCTGGTAGTGCAGACCGCGCAGTACGCCCTTGGCACTGCGGCTGTGGTTGTCTTGAACGAAGTTCACATCGAGGTCGGCTGCCTCGTTGAACGCTTTTTGGTTGAAGCTCTCATAAAAGAAACCTCGTGCATCTCCGAATACTTTGGGTTCTATGATCAGAACGTCGGGGATGGTTGTGGCGGTAACGTTCATATTCAAAACACTTTGTTTGAGAGAATCTGGAGCAAATATCGCCCGTATCCATTCTTTTTGGGCGGCTGTGCTAGTCGATCAAGCTGAACAGCATCGATGTAGCCTTTGCGGTAGGCGATCTCTTCCGGGCACGCTACTTTTAAGCCTTGGCGGTTTTCGATGGTGGCAATAAATTGCCCTGCTTCCAGTAACGATTCGTGCGTGCCAGTGTCTAGCCAAGCCATACCGCGCCCCATCAGTTCGACATTGAGCTGACCTTGCTGCAGGTAGACACGATTGACGTCGGTAATCTCAAGTTCGCCGCGGTTTGAGGGCTTGATATTGGCGGCAATGTCACAGACCTGGTTGTCGTAAAAATATAGTCCTGTGACGGCGTAGTTTGACTTCGGCGCTGCTGGTTTTTCTTCGATGCTGACAGCGCATCGCTGTGCATCGAATTCGACTACGCCATAACGCTCAGGATCGTGAACGTGATACGCAAATACGGTGGAGCCTTCTTTGCGAGCAGTCGTAGCGCGCAATTGGGCTTCAAAGTCATGACCATAATAGATATTGTCACCCAAAATTAGTGCCGATTGCGAATTGCCAACAAAGTTGCGACCGATGATGAAGGCTTGCGCCAATCCGTCCGGGCTAGGCTGCACCGCGTAG
Source organism: Actimicrobium antarcticum (assembly GCF_039536745.1). Taxonomy (NCBI): domain Bacteria; kingdom Pseudomonadati; phylum Pseudomonadota; class Betaproteobacteria; order Burkholderiales; family Oxalobacteraceae; genus Actimicrobium; species Actimicrobium antarcticum. The sequence goes on along the minus strand of NZ_BAAAZE010000002.1, from coordinate 75,207 downwards.
CTGAGGTTGATGCCCCATTGGCTTCCGTCGCCCAGTAACTCCTGAAACCTCGGCGTATCTTGAGGGGTAGAGATGATCAGGATGTCTTTGATCCCAGCCAACATCAGCGTCGTAAGGGGGTAATAGATCATCGGCTTGTCATACACCGGCAGCAGTTGCTTGGAGACGGCCATCGTGACTGGGTATAGGCGTGTTCCGGAACCGCCAGCGAGAATAATACCTTTGCGTTGTGTCATGGAGGCCTAGAGAATTTCGGTAAGCATACGGGCAACGCCACTTTGCCAGTGCGGCAAAACCAGCCCGAACGTCTGATGCAGTTTTTCGGTATTGAGCCGCGAGTTTTTAGGGCGGGTAGCTGGCGTCGGAAAGGCACTGGTTCGCACCGGTAGAATCGCATCCGGCCCAACCTTGATCTCGATACCCGCCTGACGTGCAAAGGCGACCACGAAACTGGCATAGCCATGCCAGCTCGTTTCACCACCTGCAGCCAGATGATACAAACCACTGACTTCAGGACGTTGCAACGCCAATCGCAATGCGTGTGCAGTCACATCCGCCAGTAAATCGGCACCAGTCGGTGCGCCAATCTGGTCATCAATGACGCTTAGGCTGTCGCGCTCTTTTGCGAGGCGCAGCATAGTTTTAGCGAAGTTACCACCGCGTGCAGCATAGACCCAGCTGGTGCGAAAAATCAGGTGCTTGCAGCCGGACGCAAGGATGGCTTGTTCGCCTTCGAGTTTGGTCTGGCCGTAAACGCTCAGGGGGCCGCTCTGGTCGTCTTCGGTCCATGGCTGGTTGCCACTACCATCGAAGACATAGTCGGTGGAGTAATGCACCAGCCAGGCACCGCTACGACGGGCTTCCGCTGCGAGGACGCCGGGAGCCAAGGCATTGATCGTGCGCGCCAGTTCGCTTTCGCTCTCGGCTTTATCGACTGCCGTGTGGGCGGCAGCGTTGACGATGATGTCGGGAGCAACCGCTCGTACGGTGTCTGCAAGCCCGACCAGGTTGGTGAAGTCTCCGCACAACTCGGTACTGTCAAAGTCCACCGCCACCAGCTCACCCAGCGGTGCCAAACTTCGCTGCAGTTCCCAGCCAACCTGACCGCCCTTACCCAGCAACAGTATCTTCATGCCGCGCGCTCGGCGTAGTTCTTCTCGACCCAGGCGCGGTAGCTGCCGGACTGGACATTGGCCACCCAATCCTGGTTGTCGAGGTACCAGGCGACCGTCTTCCGAATGCCGGTATCAAAGGTTTCAGCGGGTTTCCAGCCGAGTTCGCGTTCGATCTTGCTGGCATCAATGGCGTAACGGCGGTCGTGACCGGGGCGGTCGGTGACGTAAGTGATTTGTTCGGTATAGCTTTTGCTGTCGGCGCGGCCGCGCAATCCGTCGAGCAAGGCACAGACGGTGTGGACAATCTCGATGTTCGGTTTTTCGTTCCAGCCACCGACGTTGTAGACCTCTCCAACCTGGCCCGCTTCGAGGACGCGGCGAATGGCGCTGCAGTGATCCTTGACATAAAGCCAGTCACGGATTTGCTGGCCGTCACCGTAGACCGGCAATGCCTTGCCTGCGAGCGCGTTGACGATCATCAAAGGAATCAATTTTTCCGGAAAATGGTACGGGCCGTAGTTGTTGGAACAGTTCGTCGTCAAGACGGGCATGCCGTAGGTATGATGGTAGGCACGCACCAAGTGATCGCTGGCGGCTTTGCTGGCGGAGTACGGGCTGTTTGGTTCGTAGCGATGCGTCTCGGTGAAGGCGGGCTCTGTCTTGGCGAGCGATCCGTACACTTCATCGGTGGAAACGTGCAGGAAGCGGAATGCCTGCTTTGCTTCGGCAGGTAGGCCGGTCCAGTAGGTGCGCACGGCTTCGAGCAAACGAAAGGTGCCGACGACGTTGGTCTGGACGAAATCTTCTGGCGCGTGGATCGAACGGTCGACGTGGCTTTCGGCAGCGAAGTTGAGGATGGCGCGGGGTTGGTGTTCGGTGAGCAGACGGGTTAGCAGAGCAGTGTCGCCAATGTCGCCATGGACGAAGATGTGGCGCGGATCGTTGGTGAGCGCTGCGAGGTTTTCGGGATTGCCCGCGTAGGTCAGCAGGTCGAGATTGATTACCGGCTCATCAGATTGGGCCAGCCAGTCGTTGACGAAATTCGCGCCGATGAAACCTGCCCCGCCTGTTACTAGAATCATGTCGTGCCTTTCAGTGTCTGAGCATCCGATGCGTTTGTTCTGGTCGACTAACAACGTCGATTCTTGATCGGATTGGTGCCCTGCGAAGAATGGATATGAAACCTGAAGTAGTCATGCCCCTTTCGCGGAATGGCTATATTTTAACTCAGCGAAGGAGTATTCCCTTCGGTACCGTAGCTAGTTATTACAAATCAGTGGGAGAAATACTAATTGATGAATACCAAAATTCCATGCTGCACAAAATGAGCAGTGCATTTGAATAACGCTTTGTCCGGCGACTAAAACTCACAATGAATTTTGGTTGGATGGCTATTTGTTCAGCGTTGGTTGATAACATACTTAGTCAACGTGGATGCTGATCAAGAGCACGTCGCATATGCATGCCAGCATCAAGGTGCTGAGCGGGTTATAGATCATGAGCTTGTCGTACACCGGCAGCAATTGCTTGCTGATGGCCAGTGTGGCCGGGTGCAGGCGGATTGTGGAGTGCCGTCGTGGCGCATCGGCAGCTGCGGTCGCGATCAGCACGCTTCGAATTCCGCAAGCAGGGTCAGAGTAATTTTCGCGGTGAAGCGTTGCGAAAACAAACTCTGACCCTGGTTGCTGCTGATGTGGTTTGCGATCGTTGGTAAGAGCGGACTTGGTGTCGGAGCGGCGCAGTGCAGTGGCATGCGAAGGACGCACGCTGCAGACGCGAGTTTCCGGGGTCAGAGTTTTTTCGCGGGGGGGATATCGCGAAAATTACTCTGACCCCGGAAACG
>NZ_BAAAZE010000002.1:0-72239 GCF_039536745.1 Actimicrobium antarcticum | reverse complement strand
GGCGCATCGGCAGCTGCGGTCGCGATCAGCGCGCTTCGAATTCCGCAAGCAGGGTCAGAGTAATTTTCGCGATGAAACGTTGCGAAAAAAAACTCTGACCCTGGTTGCTGCGCATGTGGTTTGCTGCGACTGGCGAAAGCGCATGGTTTGCTGCAGTTGGCGAGAGCGGATGGTTTTCGATCGTTGACGAAAACAAACGCTCTGCCGATGGCGTGTTGCCGCCGAGAGCTCAGAAAGCGCCGGAAATTTGTGACTAACCTCAACGCGAGCCACCCAAAAATTTCGTCGGCAGCTCTTCATGCAATGTCTTGTCTTACCGCTTCGGCATCCCACCCAACAACGCCGCAACCCGCGGCTTGCTCTTGCCCGACGCTGGCGCAGCACCCGGCACTGCCGCTGCTTCGTTTTGCGCCGACACACTCGGCTCATACGGCTTCGAAAACCACGGATCGACCTTTTCACGGCGCTGGAATGGCGGGCGGCTGGCGTCGGTGCGCGGGGCTTCCGAACGGCTGGAATCTTCGCGTGGTGGACGCGGTGTGCGGGCCGGGCGCTCGGACGCGCCCGGTACTGCGGCACTGCCCGGCTGAAGCTGCGACTGCGACTGCGCCTCCGGCTCGCGCCGCGGACGTCGCTCGCTACGCTCCGATGGCGGTGTATATCCCACCAGTTCGGCCGGGACAAATTTGTGCTTGATCAGCTTTTCGATATCGAGCAAGAGCCGCTCGTCTTTATCCGAATACAGCGAAATCGCATCACCCGACGCGCCCGCACGGCCAGTGCGACCAATGCGGTGCACGTAGTCTTCGGCGTTGTACGGCAAGTCGTAGTTGATCACGCAAGGCAAGTCGGAGATGTCGAGTCCGCGCGCAGCAACGTCGGTCGCTACCAGCACATCGATTTCGCCGCTTTTGAAGGCGTCGAGCGCGGCCATGCGTTCGGATTGGGATTTGTCGCCGTGGATTGCGGAGGCTTTGACGCCGCCCTTTTCGAGTTCGCGGGCCAGGCGCGAGGCGCCGATCTTGGTGTTCGAGAAGACCAGGACTTGCTTGAGTTGGCGGCCGCGAATCAGGTGCGCGACGATATCGCGCTTGGCGTCGTCGTTGTCGACCTTGTAGACCACTTGCGTGACGCGGTCGGCTGTCTGGTTGCTGCGGGCGACTTCGATGGTGACCGGATTGTCAAGGAAGCTGCTGGCGAGTTTCTTGATCTCGCCCGAGAAGGTGGCCGAGAACATCAGGTTCTGGCGCTTCTTTGGCAGCAAATTGATGATGCGCTGCAAATCCGGCAGGAAGCCCATGTCGAGCATGCGGTCGGCTTCGTCCATCACGAGGATCTGGGTCTGCGACAGGTTCAGCGTTTTTTGCTGGACGTGATCGAGCAGGCGGCCCGGGGTGGCGATGACGATTTCGACGCCGGCACGCAGCGCAGCGGTTTGCGGCGCCATGTCCATGCCGCCAAAAACGACGGTCGAGCGCAAAGGCGTGTGGCGGCAATACGCTTTGACGTTTTCGGCAACCTGGTCGGCCAGTTCGCGGGTCGGCGTCAGGATCAGGGCCCGCACCGGATGGCGTGCCGGCGAGGCGCTGTTGCTGGCATTGGCCAATAACAACTGGATGATCGGCAACGAAAAACCGGCAGTCTTGCCGGTGCCGGTTTGCGCTGCGCCCATCACGTCGCGGCCTTGCAGTACCACCGGAATGGCGGCGGCCTGAATCGGCGTCGGGTGTTGATAGCCCTGATCGGCGAGGGCACGCAAAATTTCGGGGGACAGCCCGAAGTCCGCAAAGCGGAGGGCGGGTTCGCTGTCTGCAGCCGTGTCGGTGACGGCGTCGGTCTGGATGTCGGTCATGATGTTTGGTGGGCCTCCCGTGAGTCGAACACGGCACCAACGGATTATGAGTCCGCTGCTCTAACCAAGCATGAGCTAGAGGCCCATTTTCTGTAGTGCGAATTTGCATTCGCGGGTTGTGTCCTGCACCGTCGGCAGGACAAATTAACTGGTGTGGCAAGGACCGGGTCCTGCCGACAGGTGCTGCCACGCGCCAATTGCAGCATGTTGGCTGGCTCCCCTGCACGGCGTTCCGGTCTGTCCGGTTTAATTTCCTTCGAGGAAGCTCTTTAGTCTGTCAGAACGCGACGGATGACGCAACTTGCGCAGCGCTTTTGCTTCAATTTGACGGATACGCTCGCGGGTGACATCGAACTGCTTGCCGACTTCTTCGAGCGTATGGTCAGTCGACATTTCGATACCAAAGCGCATCCGCAGCACCTTGGCTTCACGCGGTGTCAGCGAATCCAGCACGTCCTTGACCACGCCGCGCATCGACGCATGCAATGCCGCATCGGCTGGCGCCAGCGTGTTGTTGTCTTCAATGAAGTCGCCCAGATGGGAGTCGTCGTCGTCACCGATCGGCGTTTCCATCGAGATCGGTTCTTTGGCGATCTTCATGATCTTGCGGATTTTTTCTTCCGGCATTTCCATCTTGATCGCCAGAGTGGCCGGATCCGGCTCTGCGCCGGTCTCCTGCAGGATCTGGCGCGAGATGCGGTTCATCTTGTTGATGGTTTCGATCATGTGCACCGGAATACGGATGGTGCGTGCCTGGTCCGCGATCGAGCGCGTGATGGCCTGGCGGATCCACCATGTTGCATACGTCGAGAATTTGTAGCCGCGACGGTATTCGAATTTGTCGACTGCCTTCATCAAGCCGATATTGCCTTCCTGGATCAGATCCAGGAATTGCAGGCCGCGGTTGGTGTATTTCTTGGCAATCGAAATGACCAGCCGCAAGTTGGCTTCGGTCATTTCGCGCTTGGCTTTACGGGCTTTCATTTCACCCGCGGCCATGCGCCGATTGATCGTGCGCAGGTCGGGCAGTGGCAGCACCACGCGCGATTGCAGGTCGATCAGTTTCTGTTGCAGCTCTTTGACGGTAGGCACGTTACGGCCAAGGATGACGCTGTACGGATGGTTGCCGCTGACTTCGCCATCGACCCAGTCGAGGTTGGTTTCGTTACCCGGGAATACCTTGATAAAGTGGCTGCGCGGCATGCGGCATTTGTTGACCGCAACGTCGAGGATCTGCTTTTCGATGTGACGCACTTCGTCGACCTGGCCGCGCAAGGTGTCGCACAGTTTTTCGACCACTTTGGCGGTGAAGCGGATCGCCAGCAGTTCGGTGGAAATGGCCTCCTGCGCCTTGACGTAGGGCTTAGATTTGTAGCCTTCTTTTTCGTAGGCCTTGCGCATCTTGTCGAACTGGGTCGAGATCGCCTGGAACTTGACCAGCGACTCGCGCTTGAGCTGTTCGATCTGCTCGGCCGTGAATCCTGCCGCACCGGAGGCGTTGGTTTCTTCTTCGCCGCCGGCTTCTTCCTCTTCTTCTTCGACTTCTTCTTCGTCCTCGTCGCCGGTCGTGACGGTGACCACGGGCGGCACGACCACGTCGATCACCAGCATGTCGACCAGACCGTCGACGATTTCATCGATCTTGGATTCGCCGTTGGTGATGCGCTCTGCTGCGGCAAGGATTTCGGCGATCGTGGTCGGGCAAGCCGAGATCGCCTGGATCATGTCCTTGAGGCCGTCTTCGATGCGCTTGGCGATTTCGATTTCGCCTTCGCGGGTCAGCAGCTCGACCGATCCCATTTCACGCATGTACATGCGCACCGGATCGGTGGTGCGACCGAAGTCGGAATCTACCGTGGACAGCGCGGCTTCAGCAGCAGCTTCGGCTTCGTCATCACTGGCGACCGTGGCGACGTTGTCGGTCAGCAGCATGCTTTCGGCGTCCGGCGCGTGCTCGTAGACCGCGATACCCATGTCGTTGAACGTGCCGATGATGCCTTCGATGGCTTCAGGGTCGACGATGTTTTCTGGCAGGTGATCGTTGATTTCGGCGTAGGTCAGGAAGCCGCGGTCTTTGCCCAGCTTGATCAGCGTTTTCAGTTTCTGGCGACGGCGCTCGAGTTCTTCTTCGGTGGCTTCCGTATCTGACGAAAACGCATCTTTCAGCAAGGCTTTTTCTTTCGCCTTGCGGTCCTTGGCCTTGGCCTTGTCGACCGCTTTCAGTTCGGCGCGCTCAACGGCATTGAGGGCGGCGACTTCGTCGTTTTCTGGCTGGAATTCTTTTGGTTTGCGACCGCGCCGACCCGGCACCTTGATCGACGGCAGCACATAGCTCGACGTATCGATCGCTGCCAGCGTGGCGGCATCCGTAGTCTGACTGACAGTGGCCGTGATCATCACATTCACGCCAGGCTTGTTTTCAACTTTGGCTGGAGCGGCCTTGGCGGCAGTTTTGGATTCGGATTTCTTGGTTGTCACGGGAGCTTTCAATGGCGCTGATACCGGGGTTGCAGGCACTGCCGACGACGCGCTGGCAGGCAACTTCGCCTGCGCTTTCGACCCGGCTTTCGGGGCGGTGCTGGTCGGTGTGGTCGGTGTGGTCGTTGACCTCGTGGACGATGATTTCTCGGTGGCTGCCGGCTGGGGCGACTTCCCTGACGCAGCCTTGGCTTGCGCTTTCAACGCGGCAGGTTTGCCATCGTTGACGGGGGACATCACGGTCTTCTCGGTTTTCTTCATTGCGTTTGCCATCGATCAACTACCAAAAGGTTGCTCATTGTGTGCGACTTGACTGGCAACATCGCGACCATCGTCTACGCACTGTTCTTGTTTTTTGCCCCTTGCTGCGCGATGTACGGCGTTGCACGGGACACCTACTGCGCTACTCTGCGGCCTTTAACCAAAAGCCCGCTAGGATACCATATCACCTGCTTTACCCCACCCTGAAGTAACCACCTGACGCACACGAAAACTGCAAATAACCGCACTTTCGGCTGCGATAACCGGCTAACGCCGGGCGATTTCTTCTTCCGCATCGCGCCGCAACTGGTCTTTCTTCAAAGACAACTCACGGTAACGGGCCAGCTGGTCGGGCTGCTTCATTCCACCTTGCGCGAGCTGATTGAGTTCGTCGGTAATCATCCGCATCTTGGTCTGCCGCACCGCGCCAGCCAGCTCCAGACGTGCTGCATCGCGGTCCGACTCGGGCTCGGCAGCGATCTCGGCGATCATGCCGTCGAAATCGGAACCGCTGGCGCGCAAGTGCTCGGACAACATCGCAAAACTGGCTTGCGCGCCCATTTCCTGCCCGGCACCGACGAGCTGCAGCAGCATCGCCGCGTTGTCCGGCACGAAATGCACCATCGCCTCCAGCGCATCGTCGTCCAGATCCGCCGCCAGCACCGGATGCGCGACCAGCAAACGCATCACCTGCAATTCCAGCCCGACTGGCGGCGTACGCTTGCCGCGTGGTGGCGCGGCACGTACCCGTGCTGCCGGGCTGGCCAGCTCGAACAGTGTTTCAATTTCAGTGGGCGTGGTCTGGGTCAGTTGCGCCAGTCCACGCACGATCTGCAACCGCAATGACGAGGCCTGCATCGCCTGCAACAAGGGCTTGGCCTCGAACTGCACCTTGGCCCGGCCTTCCGGCGTCGCCAGGTCGTTCTCGTCCGTCACGATCTTCAGCAGAAACTGCGAGAGCGGCATCGCGTCCTGCACCTGTTGCTCGAAACCGGCCGTGCCATGCTCGCGCACATAACTGTCCGGATCGTGTTCCGACGGCAGGAACAGAAACTTGATGGTCTTGTTGTCGGCGGCGTACGGCAAGCTGGCTTCCAGCGCCCTGCGTGCCGCGCGACGCCCCGCACCATCGCCATCGAAACTGAAAATCACGTGGTCGGTCTGCCGCGCCAGTTTTTGCACATGAATCGCCGTACATGCCGTGCCCAGGGTTGCCACGACTTGCGGAAATCCCAGCTGCGCCAGTGCCACCACATCCATGTAGCCTTCGGTCACCAGCACATAACCCGCATCACGGATGGCCTGACGGGCTTCGAACAAGCCATACAATTCACTGCCCTTTTGAAATAAGGGCGTCTCCGGAGAATTCAAGTATTTGGGTTCGCCGCTATCAAGAATTCGGCCACCAAATCCGATCACCTGGCCTTTTGTATTTCGGATCGGAAACATGATGCGATCACGGAAACGGTCATAGCGTTTGCGGTTGGCACCCTCCTCGTCGGTACGGTCGATCACCAGACCCGCTTCAACGAGTGCGGTCGCATCGTAGTCCGGAAACACCGTGCGCAAACTATCCCAGCCATCCGGCGCATAGCCGATACCGAACCGGCCGGCAATTTCGCCGGTCAGTCCGCGACCGATCAGGTATTCCTTGGCGCGCTCTGCGGTGCGCAACTGCAGTTTGTAAAAGTCGCAGGCGCGGGTCATGGCGTCAGACAAGGCCATGCTCTTGGCCTGATACTCCGCACGCTGGGCCGGCGGCATCTTGTCGTCGCTTTCGGGCACCACCATCCCGACGTTCTGGGCCAGGTCCTTAACCGCATCGACAAATCCCATGCCCGAATAGTCGATCAGGAAGCCGATCGCCGTGCCATGCGCGCCGCAGCCGAAGCAGTGATAAAACTGCTTGGTCGGGCTGACCGTAAAGCTGGGAGATTTTTCGTTATGGAACGGGCACAGGCCCATGAAATTCGCGCCGCCCTTTTTCAACTGGACGTAGCGGCCGACCACGTCGACGATGTCAACGCGGTTGAGCAGATCCTGAATGAACGATTGCGGGATCACGCCTTGGTCAGCGCAGCTTTCACCAGACCCGACACGGCGGTCATGTCGGCGCGACCAGCCAGCTTCGGCTTCAGGATGGCCATCACTTTGCCCATATCCTGCGGACCGGCAGCACCGCTGGCGGTCACGGCAGCGGCCACTTCGGCCTGCACTTCCGCTTCCGACAACGACGCTGGCATGTAGGCCACCAGAATCGCGAGTTCGGCTTTTTCGATATCGGCCAGGTCCTGGCGTGCGCCTGCTTCGAACTGACTGATCGAATCCTTGCGCTGCTTGATCATTTTTTCGATGATGGCGAGGATCATGGTGTCGTTCAGCTCGACCCGCTCGTCGACTTCCTTCTGCTTCATCGCAGCGGTGATCAGGCGGATCGTGCCAAGCTTGACGGCTTCCTTGGCGCGCATGGCGGACTTCATGTCGTCGGTAATCTGTTCTTTCAGGCTCATGCTGGCTCCATGGTCAATGAAAAAGCGAAAACCCGCTGCGGACTTGCACCGGAGCGGGCTTGCATTTCAGCCGCAGTACATGCGGCTGAAGAATTTAGAACAGTTTTTTAGGCAGTTGCTGGCTACGGATACGCTTGTAGTGGCGCTTGACTGCCGCTGCGAGCTTGCGCTTGCGCTCAGCGGTCGGCTTCTCGTAGAACTCCCGTGCACGCAACTCGGTCAGCAGACCAGTTTTTTCGATGGTGCGTTTGAAGCGGCGCATGGCGACTTCGAAAGGCTCGTTTTCTTTTAGGCGAATAGTTGTCATGTGTTAGGGTTTTAAGCCGACGTTTCAAGGGAAGACCGCGAGTCTATCAGATTCATTTCACGAAAGGAAGGCGTAATCCCGAATTAGCCGAAATAGCCGGAATCACTCAGACCGCCGAACCCGCTGCAAAGCCCGATGCCCAGGCCCACTGGAAGTTATAGCCACCTAGCCATCCGGTGACATCGACGGCTTCGCCGATGAAGTGCAGACCGGGCACGCGGGTGGCCATCATGCTTTGCTGGGACAGCTCGCGCGTATCGACGCCGCCGACCGTGACCTCGGCCTTGCGATAGCCTTCCGAGCCGCTCGGCGTGACGGTCCAGGCATTGAGCGAATCACCGAGTCGGCGCAATTGCTTGTCGGGCATGTCGGCCAGCTTGGCTTCGCTGTCGAAGCCATTGCTCGCAAGCCAGCCAGCCGAAAGCCGCGCCGGCAGCAACTGCGCCAGCACGTTACCGAGGTTTTTCCTGAGACTGGACTTGCCCTCGATCAGCGTGGTGCCCAGATCGGTTTGCGGCAGGAAGTTGAGCGAGAGCGCGGTGCCGGGTTGCCAGAAACTGGAAATCTGCAGGATCGCCGGACCCGACAAACCCCGGTGTGTGAACAGCAAGTCTTCGCGAAAATCCATGCGCTGCTTTTTGACACCGGTGCTGACATCGACCTCCAGCGCAATCCCGGCCAGCTCGACAAACGGCTGCCATGACGCCGGATCGAACGTCAGCGGCACCAGCGCAGGACGGGTCTCGACCATTTTCAGGCCGAACTGGGTGGCGATGCGGTAGGCAAAATCGGTGGCACCAATCTTGGGGATCGACAAGCCACCAGTGGCAATGACGACGCTGTCGGCATGCACCAGACCGGCGCCGGTGTCGATCGTAAAACCCTGCTCCGCCCTGGCGATGCCATGGACTTTGCAGGGCATGCGCCAGCTGACGTTACCGAGATCGCATTCGGCTTTCAGCATCGTGATGATGTCTTCGGCGGAGCGATCGCAGAACAGCTGGCCCTTGTGCTTTTCGTGGTACGGGATGTGGTGCCGTTTTAGCAGACTCAGGAAATCCTGCGGCGTGTAACGCGACAGCGCGCTTTTGCAAAAATGCGGATTCTGCGACAGAAAATTGGCTGGCGTGGCTTGCAGGTTGGTGAAGTTACAGCGACCGCCACCGGAGATGCGGATTTTTTCCGCGAGTTTTTCGGCATGGTCGATCAGCACGACGCGCTTGCCGCGTTGGCCGGCCACCGCCGCGCACATCATGCCGGCCGCGCCGGCACCGATTACTGCCACATCAAATTGCTCTGCCATCGGATCGCCACGACTTGGAAAAACCGTGATTGTATGTCAGACACCGTCTCAGACGCAGCGTCAGACGCAGCACGCGAGGCTCGTTCATGCGGGCAATTGCATGAAGGTTCTAGCGGCTTCAGGGTCGATGTGCGATGTCGGCACCGCAAGCGTGCCTGAGTATGCCTGGCGGGCTATGCAGCCCGCCATTTACAGGTGGGAGTCGGATAGCAAACACAGCGACGGTAACGTTGCCGAATCGTAGGTTGGGCTGCGAAGCCCAACATGCGTCAGGTTGCGTTGTGGGTCGCCACGACGCGCGGTCTGCAGTCGGCGGTCTGCGGTAGCTAAAACGGGTTGCGCTCCGTTGATGCAAGCCGGGTGCGGCCCGGCAGCCGCTCACTTTTTTTGCTTCGCCAAATAAAGTAAGCAAAAAAAGCGACCGCTAGACCGCTGCCCTTGGGGTCCCAAAAACCGGGTACGGCAAGAGGGAAGCCCGCAAACTCGCTTCCCTTGCAGGGCGCAGATCCGCTTGCAAGCGGATCCCGTTCCGCAGGCGGATCGCATGCGATCCGAAACCCCTGCTACACCTCAGACAGTGCGGGCTTCTTATCCTCTTGCCGTACCCGGTTTTTGGCAGCGGCCTTTTATGCGGAATTCAAGGTCAAAACCAAGCCCAGCCTTGGTGATTGATTGATGGCTAGGCTCGCTTTGCGCGAGAAAACTTCCTCGTCGTGATCGACATCGAGTTCAAAACCAACGTCAAAACCAACGTCAAAACCAACGTCAAAACCAACGTCAAAACCAACGTCAAAACCAACGTCAAAACCAACGTCAAAACCAAAACCTACAAGGCTTTTACAAGCCATCGTTCTCGCGCAAAGCGAGCCCAACCATGATCGATTCACCAAGGCTGGGCTTGGTTTTGACCTTGAATTCCGCATAAAAGGCCGCTGCCAAATACCGTGGCTGGGCAGGGGATAAGAGGGCCGCACTGTCTGAGGTGTAGCAGGGGTTTCGGATCGCATGCGATCCGCCTGCGGAACGGGATCCGCTTGCAAGCGGATCTGCGCCCTGCAAGGGTAGCGAGTTTGCGGCCCTCCCCCTGACCGGGCACGGTATTTGGGAACCCGCAGGGCAGCGGTCTAGCGGTCGCCTTTTTCTTGGTTACTTCATTTTGGCGAAGCAAAAAGAAGTGACCGGCTGCCGGGCCGCACCCGGCTTGCATCAACGGAGAGCAACCCGTTTTAGCTACCGCAGACCGCAGACCGCGCGCAGTGGCGACCCGCAACGCAACTTGACGCATGTTGGGCTTCGCAGCCCAACCTACGACCCAAAGCCGCAACGCCGATGCGCAAAGAACCGGCTGCCGGGCCGCACCCGGCTTGCCTCCACGGAGCGCAACCCGTTTTAGCTACCGCAGACCGCGCGTCGCGGCGACCCGCAAAGCAACCTGACGCATGTTGGGCTTCGCAGCCCAACCTACAGACGGTGGTTCTGGTGGTGAACTTTACGGCTCGGTGGATACCTTGCAGGGGCTGACTTTGCAGCCCAACGATTCTGCACCTTTATGCAATCGCCCTGCCGTGCACATTCCCGCTTTCCGATCAGACCTCCTACGGCACCGAATCCGTCATCCACAGTTGCGATGACAGGCGCATCAGGTCGCTGTGCGAACCGCGCTGACGAAAGGTAGTGCGCAACCAGCCGGCATCGTTGACTTTTTCATAGGCCAGTTTGCGCAACTGGCGCAACGCCTCGACTTCGGCGTTGTTCTGGGTGTAGCGCGCCAGGTCTTGCAGGCGATCGAGCAGGTCGACCGCGATCGGCGTCTTTGCCATCGGCATGCCACTGTCATCGAGCAGTGCGATATCGCCTTCGAGGCCGTAGCGACTGGCTTCGAAGCGGTTGTATTGATACAGCAGATAGAAATCGTCGTTGATCACCAGCGGTCGCTCGGTCAGCAACCAGCGTGCCAGCAATTGCGCGTAGCAGCCGAGCAAGGCAGCGTGGCTGGTGGTCAGTGGCGTATCGCAGACGCGGATTTCGACGGTGCCGAATTCGGGCTTGGGCCGTATATCCCAGTAAAAATCCTTGATACTGCCGATCACGCCGATCTGGCGCAAGTTGTCGTAGTAGCGCTCGAATTCGGACCAGCGCAGCATGACCGGCATCGTGCCGGCCAGCGGGAACGCCCGAACTACATTACTGCGCGACGAATCGAATTCGGTATCGACACCCTGATAGAACGGCGAGGCCGCCGACAGCGCAATGAAGTGCGGCACGAAGCGCGCAAAACCATGCGTCAGGTACATCGCATCATCGCCGTTCGGCACGCCGACATGGATGTGCTGGCCGAACACCGTGAAGCTCTTGGCGAGGTAGCCATATTTCTTGTGAATGTAATGAAAGCGCTCGTCGGGAGAAATGCGTTGCTCGTTCCAGCGCTGGAACGGATGCGCACCGCCACCGGCGACATCGATATTCAGCCGCTGTGCGCCATCGACCAGTGCCTTGCGCAGTTGCTTGAGTTCGTCATCGAGTTCATCGACGCGGGTATGTACCCTGGAATTCAATTCGATCATGCCCTGCGTGATTTCGAGCTTGATCTGATCCTGCAGCGCACGCGGCTCGATCAATCCCCACAAGTCCACGGCATCGGTCGCCAGATTGTAATTGCGCCGGTTCACCAATTGCAGCTCCAGCTCGATGCCCATCGTGAACGGGGCAGACGGCGTGAAGGGCAGGATCGCGGCTTGTGGCTGCTGTTCGGGTGCGTTCATCTATGTCTCCTTCGATATCATCGGCTAGGGTCGATCACTCTCGCCGGAGAGCTTCAGCGCCAGCTGCGTCGCAACCGGCCCGATCAATTCCAGCACGATCAGGCAACCGGCCAGCAGCGGCGCGACTTCGGCCGCGGTGTGCGGATACAGGTGACCGATCTGTGCCAACCCGAGACCGGCTTCGGCCATCGGCAAGGTGGCCAGTGTGAGCCATGCCGAATGGCGCAAGGTGAGCCGGGCCGGTTTGGAAAACAGGAAAATTCCGCAGGCATTGGCCACGAAGCGTGCACCAATCAGCACCGCCACCATGACGCCCACCGTGGTGAGGCTGGACAGTCGCATCGTGGCACCGATGCTGATGAACAGCATCACGATGAAGAGTTCGTTGGCGACACCGAATTCCAGCTCCATCAGGTCATATTGCAGATCCAGATTTTTTGACAGGATCGCGAAGATCAGCATCGTCAGCAGGATCGGCAACTGCAGCGCATGCGCCGCGCCGATGGTCAGCGTAATGACGGCAATCACCAGTACAAACTGACTGCTGCGCCGCCGTCCCAGCCAGCGCGCCAGCGGCATCATCAGCCAGTACGTCAGCGACGCCAGCAAGACCGAACCCAGTAGCGAATACACCGTATGCGTCACCAGCATCATCAGCGGCGTCCCGCTTTCGGCCGCCACCACCGGCAACAGCGCATACGCCACCAGCAGCGCGACAATATTGTTCAAGGCCGTCATTGCCGCCAGTCGCCGCGTCACCTGCCCTTCGGCTTTCAGGTCACGCAGCACCACCAGAACCACCGCCGGCCCGGTGGCAATGGCCAGTACGCCGCCTAGCAAGGCCAGCGTGGTCGAGGTGCCGTACCAGAGCAAGGCCACCGAAACGAACGAAAAGCACAGCACGGCACAGGCCAGCACCGTCGCCAGCAACCACTTTTCGCGCATCAGCCAGCGCACATCGACATAGCGCCCCAGCTGATACACCACCAGGGCCATCGCGATATCGGCGAACACGCTTGCCACTTGCAGGACATCGCCCGACAACCAGTTCAGGCCGCCGTCGCCCAGCACGAAACCGATCAGCAGATAGCCGGTCAGGCGCGGAATCCATTTACTTTTTTGAACAACGTGGCCGGCGATCAACCCTAGCAGCAACAGGGTACCGAACAGCAGTACGGCATTCCACTGCAGCGGTTGTGCGAGGGCAAAAGACGGGAGAGTCCATGACAGCATGGGTCCTCCTAAAAAATACGGGTGTTTGACTGCAGGGACCGGACAACAAAGCCGGTGGAAGAAGCCGAGCATACGCTAGCCGCTCGGGACGCTCGTCAAACGCGTCGATTTGTCAGCGAATCTGATCGAAAGTTCCGGATGGACAGAGACTCTCCCGGATCAACTATCGACATCGCTTCTGTCGACAATTAAATTAGGGTCAGAGTCAATTACAATTAAATTAGGGTCAGAGTCAATTAATCGTTGAGTGCCGGCGGATTAAATTAGGGTCAGAGTCAATTAATCAGTCAATGCCAAGTGCGCGATCACTTGCACTCCGCAATCCGTTTGCGGGGTCAGAGTAATTTTCGCGATACCCCTGCGAAAAAAAACTCTGACCCCGGAAACTGGCGGTGGCAGCGTGCCACCTCCACACCCCACACACCGCTCTTGCCAATTAGCGCAATCCACACCACCCGCTTTTACCAACCGCCGCAAACCACATCGGCAGCAACCAGGGTCAGCGTTTTTTTTCGCGACGCTTCACCGCGAAAATTACTCTGACCCTGCTTGCGAATTCCGGAGCGCGCTGATCGCGAAGGTGGCTGCCGACGCCATCCAAAATAATTAATTAGGGTCAGAGTCAATTTTCCCCATCAGCAAGCGTCGCCACCACGCTCCCGCACAGCCCTGGCAACCCGCAAACACTGCTCAACCTGCTCGCTGATAGGCGCCGGCACCGCAATCTCGCCCGCGAGAACCCGACGAATCCACAACGCAGTGGTCTCTGCATCCCGCTCCGATGGCACATCGATGCTGGCGTCAGCGACCAGCTGCTTTTCAACCAGCGTGGTGCGCTGTCCCTGATGGAACCAGTCGATTTGCTGGGCACGCTTGACACTGGCGACGGTCTCGCCCTCGGTGCCGCGCATCAGAAAAACATCGCCACGCTCGGGCGAAGCAACCGTCGTGAAATATTGCCCGAGCATCTCCAGATATTCGGGATGGGTATACGACGAGAGCCGCAACACCGGCTGACGAAATGGCTGGAGGATCTTCACCAGCGTGTGGGTTGAACTGCGCACACCGAGAATGCGACGTAACGACAGCAACTGCGCCATTTTCGGAGCCAGCACGGTGATCGGCAGGAACGCCGGCTGATGCCGCAAAAAATGCGCTTCGGCCTCGGCGATATCCTGCGCCACCGGCATGTCGAGAGCCGCAAAAATCTCGGCGCTGGTGACGCGCCCCGGGTCCTGCAACACCCCATGCATCAGCACCGGCGCACCCGCGCGAGCCAGCAGCAGCGCCAGTAGCGGCGTCAAATTCGGCAGGTGGCGCGCACCGTTATAGCTGGGGATGACGATCGGTGCGTACTGCGCACCGGCCGGAGCCGATAGCGGGGCAAACGACGCTTCGGCGGCATCGAGGAAACCGGCAATCTCGTCGATCGATTCACCCTTGATGCGCATCGATAACAGGATCGCGCCCAGCTCCAGATCGGACACCCGGCCATCGAGCATCGCGCCATACAGCAAGCGCGCATCGTCGCGATTCATGCTGCGCGCGCCGTCCTTGCCGCGACCGATGACCTTGATGAAACGCGCCGCCGCCAGCGGCTCTTGCAATTGACTATTTTCCATGGTCGAAGGTTACCAGTTCAGGCAGCGGCAATCGCGATCACGGGCTGGAGGGCGATGATTTTTTTCAGTTCCGGGACGCAGGAACCGCAGTTGGTGCCGCACTTCATGCGACCCTGCAAGGCGGCCAGGCGGGCCTCGGGCGGGCCATCGAGTTCACCGAGCGCATCGTTGATATCGACTTCGGCAACATTGAAGCAATTGCAGACGACGCGACCACGCGACCGGAAACCCTGCGGCGCCACCGAGGTCGGTTGCAGCAGCAGGCGTCCCAGGGCAGCAACCGGTTGCTCGCTCTCCAGATAGTCCTTGAGCCAGCGTTCGGCGGCGATATCACCGGCCAGCGACAAGGCCTGCAACGCGCCGTCGCACACGAGGATATGGCGCGCATTGCCGCGTCGCTTGTCGTCGTAACGCAGCACCGTCGCACCGACAATACCGAACAGCGCTTCGATCGCGGCAGTCACTTCAGCGGCCGCCGGATAATCGTCCGCAGCGCGAAAAAATACCCCGACCCGGTCCCGTCCGAACAGCGTGCACGAGGCATACGCAAATTGCCGCAGGTAGGGCCGCAATGCGCTCTGCAAGCGCAGCACCTGCTCCGGTTCTACCCACCCGAACGCGACGAAGCGCCACGGCAATTCGGCCTTCAGGATTTTGATCGCGGCATGCTTGAGTTCGGGCTGTTTCGAGCTTGGGTCCAGCGCCGGTGAAGTCAGCGCATTGACGCCATGCGCACCCTCGCCGCCATGGCCGCGACCAGAGACATATTCTTCGCCCCAGTGCATGCCGATGAAGGCTTGCCCGGCGCGCATGTCGTCACCCGCCTGCACCGGAAAAATCTGCGAGCCGCGCCGACTGGTCACATGCACCATGTCACCGCCGCTCAACAGGCGACGATCCATGTCGGCTTGCGCCATCACGATGGCCGGTTCGGTGGCATGCGAAAACAGTTGGGCCACCGTGCCGGTACGACTCATGCCGTGCCACTGGTCCCGCAGGCGACCCGTATTCAAGCGAAACGGAAAGCGCGCATCGATCGGTTCAGCCACCGGTTTGTAAGGCGTGTTGACGAAATTGGCGCGTCCGCTGGCGGTCGGAAAAATGCCATCTTCGTACAGGCGCTTCTTGCCCGTCAGGGCACCGGTCGGGAATGGCCATTGTTGCGGCCCTTGCTCGGACAGCATGGCGTACGACAGGCCGGTGATATCGAGATCGCGTCCGCGGGTGGATTCGCGATGTTCGTTCCAGATCGATTCGGCGCTGTCGTAGGCAAACAGGTTGGTGCCGCGATCCAGCAATTTTTCGAGGCGCTGCGCAAAATCGACCACGATTTGCCAGTCATGGCGTGCTTCGCCCGGGCCGGCAATGGCGGCGTCGATGCGGGTGATGCGACGTTCGGAATTGGTGACCGTGCCTTCCTTTTCGCCCCACGATGTGGCCGGCAACAGGATGTCGGCATACGGCGCGGTGGCCGTGGTGGCGTAAGCTTCCTGCAGGATGACCAGCTCGGCATTGACCAGCGCTTCGCGTACCAGCTTCTGGTCCGGCATCGATTGCGCCGGGTTGGTACAGGCGATCCACAGCAGCTTGATCTGGCCGGTCCGTACCGCCTCGAACATGTCCACCGCGGTCTTGCCCGGCGTCGCGGGCACGCTATCGATACCCCACAGGCGCGCGACTTCGGCACGGTGCTGCGGGTTGCCCAGATCGCGGTGGGCCGACAACAAATTGGCCATGCCGCCAACTTCGCGGCCACCCATCGCATTCGGTTGTCCGGTCAATGAAAACGGACCGGCGCCGGGTTTGCCGATCTGGCGGGTGGCCAGGTGCAGGTTGATCAGTGCCGCGTTCTTGGCGGTGCCGGAGGCCGATTGATTCAGGCCCTGGCAATACAGCGACAAGGCCGCCGGCGATTCGCCGAACCAGCGCGCCGCCGTGACCAGGTCGGCTTCGCTGATGCCACAGATATCGGCGACGAATTTTGGGGTGTAATCGCGCACGGTGCGCTTGAGCTCGGCAAAGCCGTCGGTGTGCGCATCGATGAACGCGGTGTCCGTCAACTCTTCCCACAGGCACAGGTGCAGCATGCCATTGAACAGCGCGACATCGGTGCCAGGCAATATCTGCAGGAACAGGTCGGCGTCGCGCGCGGTATCGGTACGACGCGGATCGGCGACGATGACTTTCAGCTGCGGATTGTTTTTGCGGGCATCTTCCAGCCGGCGATACAGGATCGGATGGGCATACGCCATGTTCGAGCCGACAATGAAAATCAGCCCGGCCTGATCGATGTCTTCATAGCAGGCCGGCGGTGCGTCGGCGCCCAGTGTCTGCTTGTAGCCGGCCACCGCACTCGACATGCACAGGCGTGAATTGGTATCGACGTTATTGGTGCCGATCAGTCCCTTGGCGAGCTTGTTGAAGACGTAGTAATCCTCGGTCAGCAGCTGGCCGGAGATATAAAACCCGACACTGTCCGGACCATGCATGCGGATGGTGTCGGCGAACTTCTGCGCCATCGTGTCGAGAGTGGCATCCCAGCTGGTGGCGGTCCGAGGCAGGCTGCGCTCGGTGCGCATTTCGGGCACCAGCGCGCGCGCCTGTTGTTGCAACAGCGGTTGAGCGGTCAGCGCCAGCGTGCTGCCCTTGGTGCACAAGCGGCCGAAGTTGGCCGGGTGATCCGGGTCACCGCGCACGGCGGTAATCTGCGCACCGTCAGTCTCGATCAGCACACCGCAACCGACGCCGCAATAGCAGCAGGTCGCTTTGGTTTCGCGCCGCGCTGCAGTCAAGGATGGTGCACTCATGCAGCAGCCAACTCCTGCACATCAAGCGCAACGTCACCATCCTCGATGTGGACGGCAAAGCGCTGTGTGCAGCCTTCGTCCGGCGCCGTCGCACACCCGCTGCCCAGTTCGATATTCCAGTTATGCAGCGGACAGGCGACCTTTTCGCCGAACACGATGCCCTGTGACAGCGGCCCCCCCTTGTGCGGACACTGGTCCAGCAGCGCGAAGATCTTGTCTTCGCTGTTACGAAAAATGGCGACCGCCACCTTGCCGTCGCGCTGCACGATGCGGGCACCGAGGACGGGAATATCGTCCACCCGGCAAATGACTTTCCATTGATTCATGTGATTTTTCCTGTGCTGGATTAGACGGTCAAGGGCGAAAACTGACGCACGTCCACGCGGGCTTTTTCCGATTCGTGCCATGGGTCCGGCAAGCCATCCAGCGAGAACAGCAAGCGCTCATGGAGCTCCTTGCGATTGGCGTGGTTCTCGATCATCGCCTGCCTGACGTGTTCGAGACCAACCCGCGCCAGATAATGCACGGTGCGCTCAAGATACCAGCCTTCCTCGCGATACAGCTGCAGAAAAGCACCAGCGTATTCGAGCACTTCTTCATGGGTTTTCAGCTTCACCAGAAACTGCGCGACTTCGGTCTTGATACCGCCATTGCCACCGACATAAATTTCCCAGCCCGAATCGACGCCGATGACGCCGACATCCTTGATGCCGGACTCGGCGCAATTGCGCGGGCAGCCGGAGACGGCCAGCTTGACCTTGTGCGGCGCATACATCAATGCCAGCTGGCGCTCCAGTTGCTGGCCCATCAATGTCGAATTCTGCGTACCGAAGCGGCACCATTCGGAACCCACGCAGGTCTTCACGGTACGCAAACCCTTGGCATAGGCCAGGCCGGATGGCATGCCCAGATCGCTCCAGACTGCGCGCAGATCTTCTTTTTTCACGCCCAGCAAATCGATGCGCTGGCCGCCGGTGACCTTGACGGTAGGGATCTTGAATTTGTCGACCACATCGGCAATGCGGCGCAATTCGGCGGCATTGGTTTCGCCGCCCCACATGCGCGGAATGACCGAAAACGTGCCGTCCTTCTGGATGTTGGCGTGGGCCCGTTCGTTGATGTAGCGCGATTGCGGATCGTCCTTCGCTTCATGCGGCCAGGTCGACAGCAGGTAGTAGTTCAGTGCCGGCCGGCAGCTGGCGCAACCGTTGGGCGTGCGCCAGTTCATGAAGGCCATCGTGTCGGCAATGGTCAGCAATTTTTCGGCGCGGATGGCGTTGCGGGCTTCCTGATGCGTGTGGTCGGTACACGCACACATCGGCTTGTCCTTGCTGGCCTGCGAGTAATCGCCGCCGAGCGTAAACATCAGGATCTGTTCGACCAGGCCGGTACACGATCCGCACGAGGCCGAGGCCTTGGTGTGCTTGCGGACCTCATCGAGCGTGAACAGGCCTTTTTCATTGATGGCCTTGACGATGGTGCTTTTGCAGACGCCGTTGCAGCCGCAGACTTCGGCGGTGTCGGGCATGGCGGCGGCCTTCGTGAAGCCTTCGTGGCCGACATCGCCCGGACGGCCGGGATTGGCTTCGCCGAACATCAGCGTGTCACGGATTTCGGTGATGTCGCGGCCTTCACGCACCAGGCTGAAGTACCAGCCGCCGTCGACGGTGTCGCCATACAGGCAGGCGCCGATCAGCTTGTCGCCGCGCACCACCAGCTTTTTGTAGACGCCGCCGATCGGGTCGGAGAGGATGATTTCTTCGGTGCCCTCGCCGCCCATGAATTCACCCGCCGAAAACAGGTCGATGCCGGTGACTTTCAATTTGGTCGAGGTGACCGATCCCTGATAGCGGCCGATGCCGAAATTGGCCAGATGGTTGGCGCAGACCTTGGCCATCTCGAACAACGGCGCGACCAACCCATAGGCCGTACCGCGATGGTTGACGCATTCGCCGACCGCATACACGCGCGGATCATAGGTTTGCATCGTGTCATTGACGACGATGCCGCGATTGCAGTGCAGTCCGCTGGCTTCGGCCAGCGCGGTGTTCGGGCGAATACCGACGGCCATCACCACCAGCTGTGCCGGCACTTCGCTGCCATCCGTAAAGCGGATCGCGCTGACATGGCCATCGACACCGACCAGTTCCTTGGTGTTTTTGCCGAGCAGAAAATGCAGGCCACGGTCTTCGAGGGATTTTTGCAGCATCTTGCCGGCCACCGGATCGAGCTGGCGCTCCATCAGCCAGTCGGGCAAATGCACGACGGTGACGTTCATGCCGCGCAGCTTCAATCCATTGGCGGCTTCCAGTCCGAGCAAGCCGCCACCGATGACGACCGCATCGGTATGCGTCTGCGCCGCGGCGATCATGGCGTTGGTGTCGTGGATGTCGCGGTACGAAATCACGCCGGCCAGTTCCTTGCCGGGCACCGGCAACATGAACGGGGTCGAACCGGTAGCGATCAGCAGACGATCGTAGTCGGCGGTGGTGCCGTCGGCGGCGGTGACGATGCGCCGGGCGCGGTCGATCGAGACGATGGTTTTGCCGAGATGCAGCGTGATGTCGTTGTCGGCATACCAGTCGACATCATTAAGCATGATGTCCTTGATGGTTTGCTCGCCGGCCAGCACCGGCGAGAGCAGGATGCGGTTGTAGTTGGCGTAGGGCTCTGCACCGAATACCGTGATGTCGTAGATGTCCGGTGCAATCTTGCGCAGCTCTTCGAGCGTCCGCACGCCTGCCATCCCGTTACCGATCATGACCAACCTGGATTTTTTCATAGCGCACTCCCGAAGAATTCTTGCTTCACTCTAAGCAAAACCGGTGCCATGATTTTTTACGGACGACGCACCATCAGGATTATGAAACCGCACTGGTTTTGCGCGCACCGTCACTCTGTTTGGTGCAGCCGTGATTTCCGCACCAGAAAATTCTTGCAAACCACGCATGGGTCGAATTTTAGTTGGCACAAGCCTTGCAATAGCAGCTGCACCTTCATTCACTGCGACATCCCCATCATGCAAAAAACCTCGTTCTGGAAAGCCGGTCATACCCCGACCCTGCTGGCCGCCTTCTTTTACTTCGACCTGAGCTTCATGGTGTGGGTCATCCTCGGCCCGCTCGGCGTGCAGATTGCCAGGGACCTCGGCCTGACTGCGGCACAAAAGGGCTTGATCGTGGCCACGCCGCTGCTGGCGGGTGCGTTGCTGCGCATCGTCATGGGTGTGCTGGTCGATCATCTGAAACCCAAACGGGCCGGCGCCATCGGCCAGGTGATCGTGATCGCCGGGATGTTCTGGGCCTGGCAGGGCAAGCTCGACAGCTACCACAGCATCCTCGCGCTGGGGGTGATCCTGGGCGTGGCAGGTGCCGCCTTTGCCGTGGCCTTGCCGCTGGCATCGCGCTGGTATCCGCCCGAGCATCAGGGCACCGCACTCGGGATTGCCGGTGCCGGCAATTCGGGCACCGCCTTTGCCGCGCTGTTTGCACCGACACTGGCGCTGGCGTATGGCTGGCAAAACGTGTTTGGCCTGTGCCTGATTCCGCTCGGCGTGGCGCTGGTGGTCTACATGGTGTTTGCCAAGGATGCGCCATCGGCACCGCCGCCGAAGTCGATGCTGGAATATCTGCAGGTATTGAAAGACAAGGATGCGTGGTGGTTCATGTTCTTTTACAGCGTGACCTTTGGCGGCTTTTCGGGGCTGGCATCCTCGCTGACGATTTACTTCAACAGCCAGTACGGACTGTCGCCGGTCACCGCCGGTTACTTCACTGCTGCCTGCGTGTTTGCCGGTTCGCTGGTGCGGCCAATGGGTGGCCGATTGTCCGACCGCATCGGCGGTATCAAGACGCTGTCGATCATGTACGTGCTGGCGGCGATCTTCCTGTTCATTGCCAGCATCGGCCTGTCGTCGGCGGTGCCGGCGGTGATCGTGTTCGTGCTGGCGATGCTGGCGCTGGGCACCGGCAACGGCGCGGTATTCCAGCTGGTGCCGCAGCGCTTTCGCAAGGAGATCGGGGTCATGACCGGACTGGTCGGCATGGCCGGCGGTATCGGCGGTTTTTATCTGGCGTCGAGCCTGGGTTTCTCGAAGCAGATGACCGGCAGTTATCAGCTGGGCCTGACGATCTTTGCCTCGCTGGCCGTGGTTGCGCTGATCGGGTTGTCGTCGGTCAAGGGCCGCTGGCGCACCACCTGGGGCAGCGCCGCCATGACCAGCGCCCGGATCTGACGCGATGCCATTGACGCTCGCACTCGGCCACGCCACCCAGTCCGGACCGCGCCCGCGCAACGAGGACTTTGTTGGCATGGTCACGCCACGCGAACCTGAACTGTCGACCAAGGGTGTGCTGGCGGCGATTGCCGACGGTGTTTCGGGCAATCAGGGTGGACGGGAAGCCGCCGAGTACACGGTGCGCGGCCTGCTGTCGGACTATTACGCCACGCCGGATACCTGGCCGGTTGCGCAGGCACTGGACCGGGTCCTGAGCGCCACCAACAGCTGGGTCCAGCATCAGGGTTCGGTGCGGGCCGAACTGACCGGCATGGCGACCACGCTGACCTGCGTGGTGCTGCGCGGCGGCTTCTATCATTTTGCGCATGTCGGCGACAGCCGCCTGTATCTGTTGCGCGCCGGCGTGCTGACCCGGCTGACCACCGACCATGTCTGGGACAAACCCGAAATGCAGCATGTGCTGACCCGTGCAATCGGACTCGATTCGCGGCTGGCCATCGATCACGGCATGGGTGAACTGCAATTGCGCGACGTGCTGTTGCTGGTCACCGACGGCGTCTGGAGTGCGCTGCGCGATGTCGACCTGTGCAGCCGCCTGTCGACACTGGCGCTGGGTAATCCCGGCAACAGCAGCGCTGACGATACTGCAGCCGAGCTGGTCCAGGCCGCGCTCGATGCCGGTGGCGGCGACAATGCCAGTGCGCTGGTGCTGCGCATCGATGCGCTACCGGAACAGGATTTGCGCGATGCGCTCTCCAGCCTGCAATTGCTGCCCGTACCGCCGCGCTTCAAGCCGGGCCAGCAGATCGATGGCTACCGCATCGACAGCGTGTTGCACAACTCGCGCAGCACGCTGCTCTATCGTGTCACCGACCTGCGCAACCATCGCGCGCTGGTCCTGAAAACCCTGCAACCCGACTGCGGTACCGACCCGCAGGAACGGGCCGCCTTTGCGCATGAAGAATGGCTGGCCAAGCGTGCCGTGGCGCGCTTTTTTGCGCAGGTGATCCTGCCCGACAATCGCAGTGCCTTGTACTTCCTGACCACCTGGCATGACGGCAGCACGTTGCAGCAGCAGCTCGATGCCGCCACCCACTTCACGATTCCGGAAGTCATCGCGCATGGCACGCGACTGGTACGCGCGGCCGGTGCGCTGCATCGGCGCAGCATCCTGCACCGCGACATCAAACCGGCCAATATCCATATCGGGTCTGATGGAGAACTGCGCCTGCTCGATTTTGGCGTGGCCCAGTCGGGACTGGACGCGCCGCAGCGAGCCACCACCCAGGCCGGCACCCCGTCCTATCTGGCACCGGAGCAATTCGACGGGGCGCCAGCGTCGCGCCAGACCGACCTGTATGCAGTCGGCGTGACGCTGTATCAGCTGCTCACGCGGCGCTATCCGTATGGCGAAATCGAAGCCTTCCAGCGACCACGTTTTGGCGAACCGGTACCGCCCACGCGCACCCGCCCCGACGTACCCCACTGGCTCGAAAATGTGGTGCTGAAAGCCGTGTCCCGGATGCCGTCGGAACGCTTCGACACCGCCGAAGAATTCCTGCTGGCACTGGAGCGCGGTGCCACGCGACCGCTCAACAAGGCGCCACCAGCTCCCCTGCTGCAACGCGATGCACTGTCGATCTGGCGCAGCGTGGCGGTGGTGTCGGTAGTACTGAATCTGCTGTTGCTGTATCTGCTGGTGGTGCGCTGATCGCTGCAGCGCGCCGCCACCTTGTTCCTCGTCAGGCCGTCCTTCGTCAGCAGGCCGTTTTCATCTGTAAGTGCGCTGGCGCACGGCAGCACGATGCCAAATCGGCAATGATGGCAACCTGAGATTCCGATTGCCTCATTCAACCGACGAAGGACACTTATGGCCTACCAAAGCACCAATCCCTACGATGGAAAAGTACTGGAACAGTTCAAAGAATCCGACGCTGCCCAGCTTGAAACCCAACTCGCCACGGCCGTCGATTGCTACGCCGCATGGCGCACCACCAGCTTCACGGAGCGGCGCGAAGTACTCCAACGCGCGGCCGCCATCCTGCGCGAACGCACCGATGAATTCGCCAAACTGATCACGCTCGAAATGGGCAAACTGATCGACCAGAGCCGCGGTGAAGTCGCGCTCAGTGCTGCGATCCTCGACTACTACGCACAGAACGCCGAAGAGTTTTTGTCGGCCGAAAAACTGCACACCAAAACCGGTGAAGCCATTGTCGAAAGCAACCCGATCGGCGTGCTGTTCGGTGTCGAGCCATGGAATTATCCGTACTACCAGATCGCCCGTTTTGCCGCACCGAATCTGATGGCCGGCAATGTGGTGATGGTCAAGCATGCCTCGAACGTGCCGCAATGCGCCCGTGCCTTCGAGCGGCTGATGACTGAAGCCGGCGCACCGGCCGGTGCCTACACCAACCTGTATATCTCGAAAGATCAGGTCAGCCAGGTCATCGACGATCCGCGCATCAAGGGCGTGGCATTGACCGGTAGCGAAGCCGCCGGTGCCGTCGTCGCCGCCCGCGCCGGACAAAACCTGAAAAAAACCACCATGGAACTGGGCGGCAGCGACGCCTTCATCGTGCTCGACGATGCCGATCTGGACGAGGCCGTCAAGCAAGGCGTAATCGGACGCATGGGCAATTCGGGGCAAGCCTGTACCGCCTCGAAGCGCTTCATCGTAGTCGAGTCACTGGCCGACCGGTTTCTGGCGCAATTCACGGCCGCACTGGCAGGCTTCGAGCCCGGCGATCCGATGAACCCGGCCACCACCCTGGCACCACTGTCATCGCAAGCGGCGCTGGACAACCTGCTCGAGCAGGTGCAACGCGCGGTAGCAGCCGGCGCCAAGGCAGTGGTGGGCGGCGCGCGCAGCGACGTACCGGGCGCATTCATGCAGCCAACCATCCTGACCGACATCGACAAGAACAATCCGGCGTACAAGGAAGAATTCTTTGGTCCGGTGGCGCTGTTCTTCCGGGTGGCGGATGAGAAGGCCGCGATTGCGCTGGCCAATGATTCGCCGTTCGGGCTTGGTGGCTCGGTATTTACGAAAGACCTAGAACGCGGCAAGCGGGTGGCACGCCAGATCGAAACCGGCATGGTGTTCATCAACAAACCGAATTCGTCGTCACCGGAACTGCCGTTTGGCGGGATCAAGAATTCGGGGTACGGACGTGAATTGTCGAGTGCAGGGATACAGGAGTTTGTGAACAAGAAGCTGATTCGGGTGGAGTGATGCTCACCGGGACGGTTGCGGTTGCGCTGTGAATCAGCGTGGCGCGGCAACCGGCTCTTTTCATCGGTATTAGAAAAGCCACCCGAAATGTTCAGGGTGGCTTTTTTGTGGGTAACGCTCGGTACGATCAGATTAATTGCCCGGTAGTTACGGAACTGTCTGCCCGGTAGCGTCACACACGGTAACTGCAGCACGCAACCCCCTCTTGTTGCCGATGCCTTGGCAGACAACTTTTGGGACTACCCATGTCAAATTTCATTTTCAGATACTTTACAGGAACGCGCTACGATAACGTTCACAACGGAGAGTCGCGGCGATCGCCGGAAGTACAGGAAACACAGGAAACACAGCAACCAAGACAAGGCACGTCCGAATCGGTCAAGGCGCGGGTCAAACTTAAAGTTGCTTCGACGTTTGCGAGATTGACCGGTCGACGCGGTGTTTCAAGCGCCCGGTCCAAGCCCGAACCTGTCGGGGAAGCAAACAGGGGTGACACCCAAAGTCGTGCTGTCCACAGTCTTGACGCCGACAGGAGCATTGCTTCAACGCAAGCATCGCCCACAAATTCGGACACTTCTTCAGTGCGAGACAGCACCGCCACAATTGGCTTGAGCAGTGTGGGTTCATCATCAGCCAGTTCGGCAAACAGCTCACCGCTGGTTGGTAGCGACTCAGCGCCATACGCAGGGTTCAACCTCAATCCGATGTTCAGCTTGTTTAGCGAACCGCATACCACGGGCAATACACCGCCGCTATCACGTGACAAAAACGCTAAGTTGCGTGAAACGCATACTGGAAACAGTATCGAGGACGAGGACATATGGTCCCCCGCAGCGCTAGGCACGCACTCCGAGGGTTCATCTCCTCTTTTCTCAACGGAGTCAGACACTTCTGTTCAGAACCCAGTCCTGCTATCAACGAATTCCAGCACCGGGAGTAGCAATGGCAGTTGCGACAGAGACGACCACCATGAGATTGGCGCTGAAGGGCGTGACCGCGTCCGGTTAGATCTCGATGAGCTTCCGTTCCGGGCCAGGCAAACGCGAATGCCCCAACCTGAGTTGGAAACCATCCTCGAAAACACGGAGTCACTCCACAGTGAATCCAGCCTTGCGAGCAAAAGTGTCCTGACGACGGACGAGGCGCAAACGTCATCGCGCCACCAAGGCAGACTCCCGATGTCACAGCAGATCATCGCGGCAGGAACGCATCTCGCAGAGTGTCAATTGGCTGTCAATGAGGCACTGACACTGATTCCGATGTCGCAAATCATACGCGCCAGCAGCACGCGCGAGGCGCCACGCGTTCTGATCGAGATCAAGTCGGTAACCGACTACCAGGCCGGTCTCAACGCCTATCTGATGACGCTTCAGGTGCGCCTGGACGCCATGGAGCAGCAAATCCAACTCCCTGCAACGGAACAGACACCAGAAATACTGGCTGCCGAATTGTCAGTCATGAGAGGGCATGCAGATGAGACCGTAGCAAATGCGAGGCAGTGCCAGCAAGACGTCGTCACGAAGCTCAACAGACTGCCGATACCGAGTGACACAAGCCAACTGGCGGAGCCCAGCAACCGGGGCGAAAATCCACCGCCGCGACGGGAAACCGTTTCCGGCTCCGATTTTTTTCCCGGTATGTCCGCGCACGCACCAATCAGTGTGCTGAATACAGAAAGTCCGGAGGCTGCACTCGCACCACCTGGCGGCATTGTCGTGGCACGTGGCCAGACTGAAATTACGCCGCTGCCATCGCTCAGCGGCGAATCACCCATATTGGGAGTCGTTCACCAAACGGGCGTCGTTTTCCCAAGAGACGACCAGACTGAACACGGGTCTTCATCGCGGGATTCTGATTTTTCATCATTGTCGACAGTCTCATCCATCCCGCTTTCCGGGAGCCAGCCGTCTTCATCGGCCAGTGATGCGATTGCCCCTAACCGACTATCCAGGCTTCTGCGTGACATGGAAGCAGGGCTTGCTCGCTCCGAATCAGAGATTGCGGCCTACATCAACGCGGGTGGTCTGAACAAATCTACCGCGGTCAAGATGCGCGACTTGCAATTGGAAATGGAGGATATGAGGACGGCACTTCCGGCGATGACAAAGGCGGAGCTGTTAGAAGCCTCGAAAGAGGCGATGGCGATGGCCGATGAGGTCACATCGCTGGTCAGCAAAACGAAATCTTCCCTAATCACCGAAAGCACAAAAAAACGGGACCAATTCAACGAAATGCGGCTTCACAATCTCGCCGTAGGTACTGTCATTCATGCTTTGAAGAACTTCGATAGAGAGTCTTTGCACACCACGACAACGCCCATCAATCCGGCCAAAGCACTGCAGTACCTGAAGGAGCTGGCTGAAATGCTGCCACCGCCCAGCCTGACAGAACAGCAATACACGGCATCACCGAGCCGTCAGAAAAACCAGAAATTAATGGGCGAGCAGCTCGTTCGCAATTCCGCTTTGGCAGGGCTGGATAAACGACTGCGCAATGCTGCTCGACAAGTATTTGAAAGTAACTTGAGCCAACTAGAGGATCAGTACGGCAATCTCAAACCAGTCGTGATGAATCCGACGGAAGCTCTGGCTTTCAGGAACGCCCTGTCCGGCCTGTTGCAGTTCGCCAGCACGCGGGAGCAACCAGAATTGGCCGCGGTTGCGACGCTAGTGGAACCGACCTTGACAGAGGCGACATCCTCCCGGCGCAGCAAGACTGACGGAAGGTCACGACGTTCGGAGTCGTTGCGTGAGGTCATCGCCTTAAGGCGACAGCTGCAGTCGGATGCGCTACTTCCCCCGCGTGCGTGATAACCATGTACCGATGTCCGAACCATGCAGAGCAGCGCCGTTCGCTCCACGAAGTCCGCACCCCTCGCCAGCCAAGAATGTGCCCCGCCAGAACGCGTCCTCAAGCCGCCTCTTTCGCCACCGGCCGCGCTTGCCGGTGATACAGAAACTCTAGCACCGAGGTCCGGTATTCCATGTACAGCGGGTCAGCCGCCAGCGCCACCCGTTCGCGCGGACGCGGCAGGCGCACTGACAGAATCTCGCCGATGGTGGCCGACGGGCCGTTGGTCATCATGACGATACGGTCCGACAGCAAGACCGCTTCATCCACATCATGCGTGACCATCACCACGGTCGATTGGGTATTGGCGACGATCTTCAGCAATTCATCCTGCAGATGGGCGCGGGTCAGGGCATCGAGTGCACCGAATGGCTCGTCCATCAACAGCACTTTCGGCTCCATCGACAAGGCGCGGGCAATGCCAACGCGCTGCTTCATGCCGCCCGAGATTTCATGCGGGCGCTTGTGTTCGGCGTGCGTCAATCCCACCATCGCGAGCGCGGTGCGGGTGCGTTCCTGCAACCGGGCTTTCGGCTCGACTGCGCCGAACACGCGCTCGACCGCGAGGTAGACGTTTTCATGGCAAGTCAGCCAGGGCAACAGCGAATGGTTCTGGAACACCACGCCACGCTCTGGCGACGGCCCCGAGATTTCGCGGTTAGCACACAGCAGCATGCCGCCGGTTGCGGTGGTGAGTCCGGCAATCATGTTCAACAAGGTCGATTTGCCGCAACCGGAGTGGCCGATCAGCGTGATGAATTCGCCCTTGCGCACATTCAGGTTGACGTTGACGAGCGCCTGGAACGTGCCCTTCTTGACCGGAAACGACATTTCGGCATTCTGGATTTCAATGAATTTGTCGCTCATGATCAGGTCCCCGCGTCGTCGTAAGTAAATGCCCGTGCCAGCGCCACCAGTGCCTGTTCGAGGATCAACCCGACCAGCCCGATGACGACGATGGCGATGATGATGTGTGGCACGTTCAGGTTGTTCCATTCATCCCAGACCCAGAAACCGATACCGACGCCGCCGGTCAGCATTTCTGCGGCAACGATCACCAGCCAGGCCGTGCCGATGGCCAGACGCACACCCGTCAGCATGTACGGCAGCACCGACGGGAACAGAATCTTGGTGAGGATTTTCCATTCCGACAGATTCAGGACGCGCGCCACGTTCATGTAATCCTGCGGCACCCGCTGCACGCCGACGGCGGTGTTGATGACCATCGGCCAGATCGAGCAAATGAAGATGGACCAGATTGCGGCCGGGTCGGCCGCCTTGAACACCAGCAGGCCAATCGGCAGCCAGGCCAGCGGCGAGACCGGTTTCAGGAGGCTGATGATCGGACCAAACATGCCGGCCATGAACTTGAAGCGGCCAATGGCAAACCCGAGCGGTATGCCCACCAGTGCAGCCAGACCGAAACCGACCGCCACACGCTGCAGCGAGGCAAGAATGTTCCAGCCGATACCCTGGTCGTTCGGCCCCTTGCGATAGAACGGATCTGAAAACAGCCGGATCGCTTCCTGCAGCGTCGTCAGCGGCGACGGAAACCCGCTGGTACGAGTCGAGATGATTTGCCACAGCAGGATCAGCAGCGCCATTCCCACGAGCGGTGGCAATAACGCCATCACGTAGGGCCGCAATGGGGATTTGCGCAACGGGCTGCGCACCACGTCGGCACCAACGGCACGTCGGCGTTTGCTTTCGGCCGAGACGTCTGGAGCATGGTCGGTGGACGTGGTGGCGGGATGCGGCGACGGTAGCGCCGCGTGACTCCGGGTGTCGATGACGGCACTCATGGTGATTGTCCTCAGGCGTTGATCTTGAATGAAGCTGCGTAGGCTTGCGGGTTTTTGCCATCCCAGACCGTGCCATCCATGAGCTTGCTGCTGCGCATGGGATCTTTCGGCACGCTGACCTTGGCCATGGCAGCGGCGTCTTTATAGACATCGATGTGGTTGATGGCTTTGGCGACAGCGAGGTAGTCCGGTTCGGTTTTCGACAGGCCCCAGCGCTTATGCTGGGTCAGGAACCACATGCCGTCCGACAGGTACGGAAAATTGACCGCACCATCACCGAAGAACTTCATGAAATTCGGATCATCCCAGGACTTGCCCAGGCCATTCTGGTAGCGGCCGAGAATGCGCTGGTTGATCACGTCGACCGAGGTATTGACATACGACTTGTCGGCGATGGTTTCGGCCATCTTGTTCTTGTTCGACAGCGATGCATCGATCCAGCGGCTGGCTTCCAGCACGGCGGCAGTCAGCGCACGGGCAGTGTTGGGATATTTCCTGACCCATTCGGCGGTGGTGCCGAGTACCTTTTCGGGATGGTCTTTCCAGATGTCCTGGGTGGTCGCTACGGTGATGCCGATGCCGTCGACGATGGCGCGATGGCCCCAGGGCTCGCCGACGCAAAAGCCATCCATGTTTCCGACGCGCATGTTGGCGACCATTTGCGGTGGCGGCACGGTGATGACCTTGGCGTCTTTCATCGGGTTGATGCCGTTGGCGGCCATCCAGTAGTACAGCCACATCGCGTGCGTGCCGGTCGGGAAGGTTTGCGCAAAGGTGTATTCGCGCTTGTCGGTCGCCATCAGTTTGGCCAGCGATGGACCGTCCACGGCGCCCTTGTCTGCCAGTTTTTTTGACAGCGTGATGGCCTGGCCGTTCTGGTTGATGGTCATCAGGACAGCCATGTCTTTCTTGGCGCCACTGACACCCTGATGCACGCCGTAGATCAGGCCATACAGGACATGCGCGGCATCGAGTTCGCCGTTGACCAGCTTGTCGCGCACGCCGGCCCACGAGGATTCCTTGGTGGGCACGATCTTGATGCCGTAT
This sequence comes from Actimicrobium antarcticum, assembly GCF_039536745.1. Taxonomy (NCBI): domain Bacteria; kingdom Pseudomonadati; phylum Pseudomonadota; class Betaproteobacteria; order Burkholderiales; family Oxalobacteraceae; genus Actimicrobium; species Actimicrobium antarcticum. Next base: position 41,933 of record NZ_BAAAZE010000002.1, on the reverse strand, counting down.
TTTTTGTCGAAGCCGAGGACCGATGCCATGACCACCGAGGCGCAATCAGTCAGCGGAATGAAGCCGACCCGGACTTCCTCTTTTTCGGGCTTGTCGGAACCGGCGGCCCAGACGCCCCGGGTGGCGAGTCCGCCGAAAGCGCCAATGCCGGCAGCAGCGCTGGCCTTGAGTACGGTGCGGCGTGTCAGGCTTGGAGTCGGGGCTTGTTTACTGGTCATGGAATCCTCGGGGAATAACAAAGAAAGACATCGCCATTGCTGGCCTCACTGACGTATTGCAATTGGTATGCCAGCCAAAATGGACATTTTTCGATCGGATCTGCGCTGAAACAGCCCACGGACGCATCACGATTGTGCGGCGCACCAACCGGGGGCTCGCACGATTGCCACGGGTCTATCCCTTACAATGTCGTTTCTTAAAAACCTCCCCCCAATTTTCATCATGATCGTTCTTGGCGTTGAATCCTCCTGCGACGAAACCGGGCTGGCGTTGTACGACACGTCCGCCGGCCTGTTGTCGCACGCCCTGTATTCCCAGGTCGCCATGCATGAACAGTACGGCGGCGTGGTACCCGAACTGGCGTCGCGCGACCATATCCGGCGCGCCATTCCGCTGCTGCAGCAAGTGCTGGACGACGCCGCCCTCACGCGCGACCGGATCGATGCGATCGCCTATACACAGGGTCCGGGCCTGGCCGGTGCGCTGCTGGTGGGTGCCTCGGTGGCCTGCGGTCTCGGGCTGGCGCTGGGCAAGCCCGTTCTCGGCATCCACCATCTCGAAGGGCATCTGCTGTCACCGCTACTGGCCAGCGACCCGCCGGCGTTTCCGTTCATTGCGCTACTGGTCTCGGGCGGCCATACCCAGCTGATGCGGGTCGATGGCGTCGGGCGCTATACCTTGCTCGGCGAAACTCTCGACGACGCCGCCGGCGAAGCCTTCGACAAGTCGGCCAAATTGCTCGGACTCGGCTATCCAGGGGGGCCGGCAATTTCACGCATGGCCGAGTTCGGTGATCCATTGGCCTACAAGCTGCCGCGGCCGATGCTGCATTCGAAGGATTTCAATTTCAGTTTTTCAGGACTCAAGACTGCGGTGCTCACCGTCGTCAAGAATCACCCCGGCAATGTTTGCGAGCAGGACAAGGCCAACATCGCACGCGGTTTTGTCGATGCGATGGTGGACGTACTGGTCGCGAAGTCGCTCAGTGCGCTCAAGCACACCGGCCTGAAGCGTCTGGTGGTGGCCGGCGGGGTTGGCGCCAACCGGCAACTGCGGGATGCGCTCAATGCCGCTGCCGTCAAAAAACACTTCCGGGTCTATTACCCCGAACTGGAATTCTGTACCGACAACGGCGCGATGATCGCGTTTGCCGGTGGCTTGCGTCTGAAGCAGGACCCGCGTCTGGCCACGCACGATTATGCGTTCAATGTCCGGCCACGCTGGCCGCTGAGCGAACTGACCGCACCCAATGAAAGCGCCGCATGACTGCACCCACTCTGATCCAGCTGATCGGTACCGCGCTGTTCGGCATTGCGGTATTGCACACTTTTTCGACCAAATGGTTCCAGCATCTCGCGCATACGCAACCGCGTTTTGCCGGAGTCTGGCATTTACTCGGCGAGGTCGAGGTGGTGTTCGGCCTGTGGGCGATGGTGCTGGTGTTGTGCATCGCCGGACTGGCCGGACCGACCGATGCCATCACCTACATCGAAGAACAGAACTTTACCGAGCCGCTGTTCGTCTTCGTCATCCTGGTTATTGCCGGCACCCGGCCTATCCTGGTGCTGACACAAGGCCTGGTCGAATCCCTGACGCGCTGGCTGCCGTTGCCGGCGTCGTTTGCCTGTTATGTGCTGACCCTGGCACTGATTCCACTGCTCGGCTCGTTCATTACCGAACCGGCCGCCATGACGCTGGCCGCACTGATGCTGCGCGAGCGTTACTACATCCGGGGCATGTCCGCCAGGTTCATGTACGGGACGCTGGCAGTGCTGCTGGTGAATGTCTCGATAGGCGGCGTCCTCACGCCCTACGCCGCACCGCCGGTCCTGATGGTGGCCGATGCCTGGGGCTGGGATCTGGCCTTCATGAGCAGCATGTTCGGCTGGAAAGCCGCCATCGCGGTGGTGTTCAATGCCATCGGCGTGGCACTGCTGTTTCGCAAGGAACTCGCCGCGCTGCCAGTACCGGTGGTCGCACCGGTCAGCGCACCGATGCCGGTCGCCATGATTCTGGTGCACGTGCTGTTTCTGGCCGGGGTCGTGTTGACCAGTCACCATCCGGTGGCTTTTCTGGGGCTGTTCCTGTTTTTTCTGGGCTTCACGGAAGCCTTTGAAAAGCACCAGGACACGCTGATGCTGCGTGAAGGATTGCTGGTCGGATTTTTCCTGGCAGGCCTGGTGGTGCTGGGCAAACAACAAACCTGGTGGCTGCAACCGATCCTGGCCGGGCTGGATGCCACCGTTCTGTTTTTTGGTGCGGTGGGGCTGACAGCCATTACCGACAATGCAGCGCTGACGTATCTGGGCTCGCTGGTCGATGGCATGAGCGATACGGCCAAATACGCGCTGGTTGCCGGTGCGATCACCGGCGGTGGACTGACCGTGATCGCCAACGCGCCGAATCCGGCCGCGTTTTCGATTTTGCAGGATAGCTTTGACGAGCAGTCGATCAATCCGCTGCAGCTGTTTTTGTCGGCGCTGGTGCCGACGATGGTGGCGGGGCTGTGTTTTATGGTGTTGTGAGCTTGGGGTGGGCCGATGCTGGGGGTATGCGGCAGCTGGTTCGTGGACCAGCGTTCCTGCAGGTCAGGCTTCACAGCCAAACCCGGCGCAAGCTGGCGCGCACCTCATGCTGCTGGCAGTGAACGCAGGCATCCTTGCTGACCTCTGGCCCTCACTTCTTCGCGCCCAGCCGCCCTTCCTTCCCGCTCAGCAAATTCGCAATATTCGCCCGATGCCGATACACCAGCAACGCGCTCATCACCAGCACCGCCAGCAGCATCGCATCCACCCCGAACAACAAGCCGTAATAGAACGGCGCAAAGATGCTCGCCACCAGCGCTGCCAGTGACGAATAGCGGAACGCAAATACCACCGCCAGCCAGGTCACCAGCGTGCCCAGGCCCAGCCACGGATTAATCCCCAACAGGATGCCCAGCGCCGTGGCGACGCCCTTGCCACCAACGAAGCTGAAAAATACCGGCCACAAATGTCCCAGAAAAACCGCGACCGCGACCAGTGCGATGGCGCCCTCTTCCAGTCCGTATTGCGGCCCGAACCGGTACGCCAGCCAGACCGCCAGCCAGCCCTTGAAACCATCGCCAAGCAAGGTCAGCACCGCGGCGGCCTTGTTACCGCTGCGCAGGACATTGGTCGCGCCGGGATTTTTTGATCCGTAGGTGCGCGGGTCGGACAGGCCGAACAGTTTGCTGACGACGACAGCGAAAGAAATCGAGCCGACCAGATAGGCCGCGATGATGGATAGCACAGTGAGCAGGAAGGGTGACATGAGGTATTCCGAAATGAATTAGGTAAAACGGGCGCGGCCAGGACATTGCGTCACATGGCTACGCAGAATGCCGATGACGCGCATCAGCCGTGCTCTTCCAGCGCGCACGTCACGGCAATTGCACCGACCACGTCGGTCAGCACCGCTGGCGCAATGCCGATCAGGTAACCGCGACGACCGCCGTTGATGTAGATTTTTTCGAGAGCCAGAATACCCTGCTCGACATAGACCGGCATCGATTTACGGGTGGCGAAGGGCGAGGTGCCACCCACCTGATAGCCGGAATGGCGCTGTGCCACGTCGGGTTTGCAGGGCTCGACCGACTTGCAGACGATCTGGCGCGCCAGGTTTTTAGTCGAGACCTTGCAGTCGCCATGCATCAGCACGATCAGCGGTCTGGCGGCATCGTCCTGCATCACCAGTGTCTTGACGACAGCATGTTCGTCGACGCCGAGTTCGCGCGCCGAGACACTGGTGCCGCCATGTTCTTCATAGGTGTACGGATGTTCGGTAAACGCCACGCCGCGCTTGCGCAACAGCGCCGTGGCGGGGGTTTCCGAGATGTGATCTTTCTTTGCCATGCGTGCTACGCTCACTTCAACACAGGGAGCCCGATTATGCCGCATGAACTCCGCTTCGCGACCTTCAATGTATTCAATCTCGCGTTGCCGGGAAGCCGCTTTTACGCAGGTCAGGAGCCGTGGTCGATTGCGCAATACGACGCGAAGATCAGCTGGCTGGCGCAACAAATCGACCGGCTCGATGCGGACGTGATCGGCTTCCAGGAAATCTTTTCGCAGGATGCCCTGAAAGACGTCCTGGCGCGCACCCGCCATTATCGCCATGCGCACCATATCGGTAGCGATCCGCAACCGCGCGACGGCCATCTGTCACCGAGCGTCGCGCTGGTATCGCGCCTGCCGCTGCTGGTACCACCCATCCTGCACGATCGGTTGCCACGCAATTTATCGGTCGTGCTGCCCGATACCCCGTTGCCAATGACCCGCTTCACGCGGCCCGTCCTGCAGGTCGAACTGGCCTTGCCGGGCCATGGCAGCCTGCATGCATTCGTGGTGCACATGAAATCGAAACGCCCGGACTGGAATCCCGATGAAGCCGACGACGATCCATATCATCTGGGCATGGCGTCGTTGCGTTCGCTGATCCGGCGCGGCACCGATGCGCTCGGGCTGCGGTATCTGATGACGGACCTGCAGTTGCGCCAGCGCGTGCCGCTGGTGGTGCTGGGTGACTTCAATGATGATGCCGCCGCAGTCACGACCCAGCTGGTGATGGGCAGCGGGCGACGCGACAGGAGTGCGTTGTATGAACGGCTGTTCGACAGTTACCGGATCCAGTCAGGCCGCGATCCGTCGCGTGACGTCGGTTTCAGTTACCTGCATGAGGGTGTTTACCAGACGCTGGACCATGTCCTTGTCTCGGAAGAATTCCATCCGCGTTCGCCGTATGCGATCGGCGAAGTGCTGGAAGTGATCTACCTCAATGACCATGTCGGACTCCGCCTGGCGGCGGCATCGGATCATGGTCAGGTGGTTGTGCGGGTGCGGTTGTTTGATCAGGACGGGGTGTCCTGACGGGGCTTACTTTGGCTCGGCGACCGGTTCGGCGTCACCGTCTTTGTTTTCTGCATCGTCATCATCGGGCGCTTCGGTTTCTGCGCCGGCTACGTCTTCAGCACCTTCGACACCCTCGCCCGGCTCATCTTTCTTGTCGGCCTTGCGCTTGAGCTTTTCCTCTTTCTTGCGCTTTTTTTCCAGGTCTTTTTGTCGACGCTCGTATTGAAAATTAGTCTTTGCCAATGTGTCACCCTCTTAAGCAATACCGATAGTAGGAATTTGCCACCAGTCGCGCTGTTCTGTCGCTAGCGGCACCGTGGACGCAGGATACAGGATTAAGCCGGGCCGAGAAACCATCGCCGTGAAATCGTTTATATCGATTCCTGTGCACGTCCAGCGAATCAGGTCGGCTTCAGCCACGCGGATGATGCGCGGCATGCAATACCTTCAGCCTCTCGCGCGCGACATGGGTATAAATTTGCGTGGTCGAGATATCGGCATGCCCCAACAGCAACTGCACCACGCGCAGGTCGGCGCCGTGATTGAGCAGATGGGTGGCGAAGGCATGGCGCAGTGTGTGCGGCGACAGCGGGGCATGGATCTCGGCCAGCGTGGCGTATTTCCTGACCAGTATCCAGAACATCTGGCGTGTCATCGGGCCGCCGCGCGCCGTCACGAACAGGGCGTCACACATCTGACCATCGAGGATCGCCGCACGTGCGTCCTTCAGATAACGCTCGATCCAGCTGCGCGCTTCTTCACCAAACGGAACCAGGCGGGTTTTACTGCCCTTGCCGGTCACGCGCAGCACGCCGTCGTTCAGGCTGACTTCGATCGATTTCAGCAGTACCAGTTCGGTCACCCGCAAGCCACTGGCATACATCACTTCGAGCATGGTGCGGTCGCGCAGGCCGAGCGGCGTGGTGACGTCCGGTGCCTGCAGCAGCGCCACCACATGGGCCTCCGACAAGGTCTTCGGAAAGCGTGGCGGCTGCCTGGCCGACAACAGCCGCAGGCACGGGTCGTCGCTGATCTGCTGGTTGCGCAGCGCAAGCTGATAAAAGCGCTTGAGCACCGCCAGCCGGCGATTCGCCGAGGTCGCCTTGGACGCATCATGGCGCGCAGCGAAGTAGCTGTTGATGTCGGCACCGGTCACCGCCAGCAGCGCTGTCGGCGTGGCCTGTGCCAGCCAGAGTGCGAACGCGGTCATGTCGCGCCGGTAGGCATCCAGCGAATTCTTTGCCAGGCCATCTTCCAGCCAGAGCGTGTCGCAAAAGGCATCGATCAGGTTGCGGCTGTCGGCGCTGAGCACTGCCGGACCGGGCGGCTTCGCAGCTGGCTGTTCAGACATCGGTCACGCCCTCGTGGGCCAGCAACCAGCGCTTGACACCAAGGTGAAATCCGGTGGCATCGTCTTGATGCGAAAACCCGCCCAGCCCGCCGGCAGCGGTCACGCGATGACAGGGAATCGCCAATGGAAACCAGTTGGCACCGCAGGCCTGGCCGACTGCGCGCGGCGCCGACTGAATGATTCGCGCGACTTCGCCATACGTCAATATGTCGCCGCGCGGAATGGCGGAAATCACGGCCCACACCTTGCGCTGGAATACCGTGCCGACGCTGGCCAGCGGCAAGTCGAAGCGAAAATCAGGATCGGCCAGAAAGCGTTCGATCTGGTACGCGGCTGTTTCGGCCACTGTGCTGCCGGGCGCCTGCGCCGGGAACGAAGGCGGCAGATAGACCAGCTCCTGCACCACATCGGCATCACTGCGTATGCCAACCGCACCAAAAGGAGAAACAACCACAGCCGAGAAGAAGGAATTGACCGGGAAATTTCCGGGAAAATTGCGGGAAGTGAGAGAGGCGGAAGAAGTCATAACCCGGAGCATAAAATAAAAAAGGCGCATCGTGCGATGCGCCTTAAACCATGCTGGTGTTTCCGTGCTGTTAAGACAGCTTTATTGAAACACGCGTCTCCTCGTCACTTCGGTATCGATACCGTTTTTTTGCGTCATCCACCCCATATATTGCATGCGCACTTTCTGCTGCAAGGGCAATAAAGTGGTGCAATTTCAAAACCATTTGCGCACCATTTAATTGCCATTTTCAAATCTTGCCCGCAGTCTCGAACAATTTCCATGCTGCGTCAAGCAAGATATTGCACTATGCAAAATCGCGTTTCATGACGATCGACACCTTTGATTCCATTCAAAAAAATGACTTTCAGGTCAGTTAAAAATCGGCTGTCAGTTGTAGACCAGATTGGGCAACCACAACGAAATTGCAGGCACGTACGTGACCAGTCCGAGGAAGGCCAGCATGGTCAGCAACCACGGCCAGACGGCGATCGTCAGTTCGGTAATGCCCATCTTGGTAATCCCCGAAGCCACGTACAAATTCAGGCCCACCGGTGGATGACACATGCCGACTTCCATGTTGACCACAATCAAAATACCGAAGTGCACCGGATCGATACCCAACTTCATGGCCACCGGGAACAGGATAGGCGCCATGATCAACACGATCGATGAGGGCTCCATCACATTGCCTGCCATCAGCAGCAAGACATTCACCACCAGCAGAAAACTGATCGGCCCCATGCCCATGTCCGTGATCACGCTCGCCATTGCCTGAGGAATGTTCTCGCTGGTGATGAGGAACGAGAACAGCACCGCGTTCGTGATGATGTAGAGCAGCATCGCCGACATCGCCGCCGAATCCAGCAGGACTTTGGGAACCTGCTTGAGCGTCATGTCCTTATAGACAAAGACCGCAATCACGAACGCATAGACCGCTGCCATCGCTGCGGCTTCGGTTGGCGTGAACTTGCCGCTGTAGATACCGCCCATGACGATGACGATCAGCAGCAAGCCCCAGGCGCTCTTGCGGAACGCCGCGCCGCGCTCGGCCCAGTTGGCTTTTGGCAGCTTCGGATAGTTGTGCTTGCGCGCCAGATACCAGGTGGTCAGGCCCAGGAAAAACGCCAGCATCAGTCCCGGAATCACACCGGCCATGAACAATTTTCCGACCGAGGTATTGGTCGAGACCGAGTACATCACCATCACGATCGATGGCGGGATCAGGATGCCGAGTGCGCCGGACGTGGTAATGACACCAGCGCCGAAACCCTTCGGATAGCCTTGCCGCACCATGGCCGGCAAGATGATCGAGCCAATCGCCACCACGGTGGCAGGCGACGACCCCGAGACTGCGGCGAACAACGCACAGGCCAGTACGCCGGCCAATGCCAGACCGCCATGCCAGTGTCCTACCATCGACGAAGCGAAGTTGATCATGCGGCGCGCCACGCCGCCATGGGTCAGGAAATTACCGGCCAGAATAAAAAACGGAATCGCCATGATCTCGAACTTCTCGATCCCGGTGAACAGCTTCAGCGCCACCGATTCGATCGGCACATCGGTCATGGTGAACAGGAACGTCAATACCGTCAGTCCGAGCGAAATCGAAATCGGCATGCCGGTCAGCATCAGCGTGAACAGCAGGACAAAAATAATCAATGCATTCATGCCTTGCCTCCAGCGGCTACTTCTTCATCGAGACCTTCGACAAACGAATGGTCATGCTTGGGTAATTCGCCGGTACGCACGAACGCCCAGGTCACTTGCAGGAAACGGAACGACATCAGATACGACCCGAGCGGAACCGCCATGTAGACCATCCACATCGGTATTTCGAGCACTTCGGACGTACTCGAATGCTGCGCGATCTGGTACACGAAGCTCGCGCCCAGCGTGCCAACGATGCCGGTAAATGTCGCGCCGGCCAGCAAGCCGAAAATCACGAATTTGTTACGCCACGGCGTATTGAGTTGATTGATCAGGACATCGACACCGACGTGGATGCCGGTCCGCACGCCATAGGCGGCGCCAAATTTGGCCATCCAGACGAACATGTAGATACAGAGTTCTTGCGCCCAGCTGGTGTTGATGCGGATCAGTGCATCCTGTACTACCGGAATCGGCAAGCCCGACAGATAGCGATGCACCACGGCGACAAAGATGATCACGGTGGCACTGGCCATCAGGGTGGCGATCAACCACTCTTCGAGATGGTCGAGGAATTTCATGGGGGGTTCTCCCTGAAGGATGATTTTTTGATTGTGAAGCGCTGACGAAGCCACCGCGGGGCACGGTGAGGCCCTGCCCGTGCGGTGTTATTGCAATGAAGGACTACCGATAATTATTTATAACCGAGTGCCGTGGCTTCCTTTCCCACCGCACTGATCAGGTCCTTGCCGATGCGCGACTCCATGTCTTTCTGGACCGGCAGCAAGGCCTTGCGCCATTCGGCTTTTTCCTTGTCGTTCAGGACGTAGACTGCAGTCTTGCCGGTTTTGCGTACCGCTTCGAGCGCCTTGTCGTTCTCTTGCTGCGCGATGGCATTGGCGTATTTGGTGGCATCTTTCATGGCCACTTCAAGACCGGTACGTATGTCCGCCGGCAAGCCATCCCAGAACTTCTTGTTGACGATGACGGCATAGCCCAGGTAACCGTGATTGGACACCGTCACGTTGGATTGCACTTCATGCATTTTCTGGGTGTAGAGGTTCGATGGCGGGTTCTCGGTGCCGTCCACCACGCCGGTCTGCAAGGCCTGGTACACCTCGGAGAATGCCAGCACTTGCGGGTTGGCACCCAGTGCGCGCATTTCGGCATCCAGCACTTTGGACGACTGGATACGCATTTTCAGACCCTTGAAATCGGCCGGGGTTTTCAGTGGCTTGTTGGCCGACATGACCTTGAAGCCATTATCCCAATAGGCCAGTCCGGTGATGCCTTTGGGTTCGAGCTTCTTGAGCAGTTCCTTGCCGATCGGGCCTTCGGTCACGCGATACAGCACGTCCTTGCCCGGAAAAATATACGGCAAGTCGAAGACTTCGAATTCTTTCACGCCGAGCGGACCGAACTTGGCCAGCGACGGGGCCAGCATCTGTACCGCGCCAAGCTGCAGGGCTTCGAGTTCTTCCTTGTCCTTGTACAGCGTGCTGTTCGGATACAGCTCGATCTTGACGCGACCCTTGAGGGATTGTTCGGCCAGTTCCTTGAAACGCTCGGCGGCTTTGCCTTTTGGCGTGTCGTTGGCGACCACGTGGCTGAACTTGATGACAATCGGGGTTTGCGCGAAGGCGGTGCCGGTCAGCAGGGTAGCGGCTGACAAGGCGAGGATCAGGCGACGTAATTTCATGAAGATCTCCGTTGTTTGTTTGGTTGCACTGTTTTGTGTGCGTATTGTCCTGAGCCACTCGATTGCAAACAAGTGTGGATAACCACAATCTGACATGCCTGTCGGCTACACTGAAAACCTCATTTTCTCGGGCTGCCCATGTCGTCATTCACCGCTTTCCTGCTGCGTCCGTTCGGTGTGCCACGCCGCCAGGCATGGCGCTGGGTCTTGCCGGTCGTGCTGGTGCTGCTGTTTCTGGCGATCCTGACCGGCCTGCCATGGCAAGCGCAACGCATGGAAGCCAATGAGCGTCAGGAACAGCTGATTGCCGATACCTTGTGGGTCGAGCAGACGATCCGCTTCCAGCTCGACCGCAATGACGAAAGCCTGCAGCTGATCGCCACCGAAATTCTCGACGGTCAGCTGCTGCCCGCCAAATTCAATGAGCGTGCCGCCACCCTACTGAAAAACGGACGCGAGCTCAAGCATGTGCGCTGGCTCGATGCCAACGGTGACACGCTGGTCAGCACGGACGGCAGCAAACTGTCGGCACAGGAGCTGTCAGCCGCCACCAAAGATGCGATTGCCCGTGCGACCGCCAGCCGCATGCCGCGCTACAGCCAGCCGTCGCTGGTGCCCGGCACCACCAAGTCGTTCCTGCTCGACGATGTCGTGCCACTGTTCGCGGGCAAAAATTATCTGGGCGCCGTGGTGATGTCGTATTCCGCAGTGGCGATACTCGATGAAATGGTGCCATGGTGGTTCGCGCAGGAACATCAGGTCGATCTGCTCGACAGCGACGACAAGCTCATTGCGCGACGTGCTGCCGGTGGTCCCGGTCGCGGTGTCTATACCCATTTGCGCACGCTGGATCTGAAAGGCCAGAGCCTGACGTTGCGCACCAATAGCATCAAGGGCACACCACGCCTGTTGCCGAACCTGCTGGTCGGCTCGGTGATTGCGTTGTCGATTGGCCTGGCCTGGAGTTTGTGGGCACTGTGGCGCGACATCAATCGTCGCCTGGCGACCGAAGTCGCCCTGCGCGAGCAAGTCACGTTTCGTACCGCCATGGAGAACTCGCTGGTGACCGGCATGCGTGCCCGCGATCTGGCAGGGCGCGTGACTTACGCCAATCCGGCATTCTGTGACATGGTCGGCATGTCGCCCAATCAGCTATTGGGCAAGATGCCGCCGATGCCGTACTGGGCACCGGAAGCGATGGACGATTACCAGAAACGCTTTGCCGAAGTGCTGGCCGGCACCGTCACGCAAAAGGGATTCGAGACCATTTTCCAGCGCGCCAACGGCGAACGGTTTCCGGTCCTGATCTTTGAATCGGCGCTGCGCGACGCCGCAGGCAAACAGACCGGCTGGATGGGTTCCATCCTCGATATCTCGGAACGCAAGCAAGCCGAAGAACTCAATCGCCGTCAGCAGGAACAGCTGCAGATCAGCGCGCGCATGGCCAGCATGGGCGAGATCGCCTCGACGCTGGCGCATGAACTGAACCAGCCGCTGGCCGCGATTTCCAGTTACACCACCGGTGCGCTGAATCTGCTGGCGGGTGCCGATGATGCCCGCATCACCCTGCTCAGACCGGCGCTCGAAAAAGCCGCCGCCCAGGCACAGCGGGCCGGCCAGATCATTCGCAGCGTGCATGCCTTCGTCAAGCAACGCGACCCGCTGCGCGAAGCAATCACCATCGAGGCCATACTCGACAGCGTCGAGCCGCTGATCGCACTGCAGGCACAGCCCACCTTCACCACCGTCGAGATCGCCATCAGCGCCGGTCTCGGGCCTATCCTCGGCGACCGCGTGTTGCTGGAACAAGTGCTATTGAACCTGACCCGCAACGCCATCGAATCGATGCAACAGACACCGCCCGAACGCCGCGTCCTGCGCATCGAGGCAACGCGAACCCTGACGGCTGCCAGTCAACCGGCCATCATGGTATCGGTGATCGATCGCGGTCACGGCATTCCGGAAAAAGTTGCAGAGCGGCTATACTCGCCGTTCTTTTCGACCAAAGCGGAAGGCATGGGGATGGGCTTGAACATCTGCCGTACCGCGATCGAATTCCATGGCGGCAGGCTCACGCATGTCATCAATCCGGCCGGCGGTACGATTTTTCAGTTCGCGCTACCGATGGTCGATGACGGCGTACCCGGCAACGGGGCCGACCAGCAAGGGGTTGCATAGCCCCACCATATAGCGCCGACGTTTCCATAGACAACCAGACAGGACACAGCATGCTCCACATAGTCGACGACGAAGAAGCGATCCGCGACTCGCTGGCCTGGCTGGCACGCACACGCAACATCGAAGCCCGGACCTACGAGAGCGCGGCGGCCTTTCTGGCTGCCGTTGATCAGGCGGTGTTCGCGCCACAAGGCGATTGCGTGGTGCTCGATATCCGCATGCCCGACACCAGCGGCGCTGTCCTGTTCGACATCCTGGCCAATCGCAAGCTAACGCACCGGCTGCCGGTAATTTTCCTGACCGGCCACGGCGATGTGCCGATGGCGGTCGACAGCCTCAAGCGCGGCGCCTTCGATTTTTTCGAAAAACCGTTCAATGACAACAAGCTGATCGACCGGGTCGAGGAAGCGCTGGCCGCCTCCCGCGAGGCCGGTGCCCAGGCCGTGGTGCAGGCGCGCCTGGCGAATTTGTCGGCGCGCGAACGCGAGGTGCTGGACCTGATTCTGATCGGAAAAATGAACAAGGTCATCGCCGACAAACTCGGCATCAGCATGCGTACCGTAGAAGTGCACCGCGCCCATATTTTCGACAAGATGAATGTCAAGACCGCGGTCGAACTGGCCGGCTTGCTGAAGTAAAATTCCGCATTGCCACCATTGCCCCATCGCCGCCGGCTTGCGGCGATGCACAGTGTGTTTCCCCCTTTTACCCTGCCCCGCTGATCGCTCCCTCCATGTCGCTTGCCTTCCTGCTGTTGCCCGACTTCACTCTGATCCTGCTGGGTGCCCTGCTGTTTCGATTTACGGACTGGGACGCCGCATTCTGGAGCGGCCTCGAAAAACTGGTCTATTACGTCCTCTTCCCCTGCCTGCTGTTTTACGCCACTGCACGCGCACCGCTCGACTTTGCCAGCACCGGCAAATTGTTGCAGGTCGCGCTTGCCACGACGTTCATCGGAATTGCCTTCGGCTGGCTGGCCAAACCGCTGTTTCGTCCGGGACCGATGCTGTTCGAGTCCGGCGTACAGACCGCCTTCCGTTTCAACTCCTACATCGCGCTGGCGATTGCGTCACGACTGGGCGGTGAATCAGGCACTGCCTTGATGGCGCTGATCATCGGTTTTGCGGTGCCACTGTGCAATCTGGCAGCCGTTCACGCGCTGGTGCATCGCAACGGTGGGCTGTTGCAAGCGCTGGTGCGCAACCCGCTGCTGCTGGCGACGGTGTTTGGCGTGCTTTGCAACTTGCTGGGTGTCCCGATACCGGAGGTGCTCGGCGCCACCCTGTCGCGCATCGGCAATGCGGCCATCGCCATCGGGCTGATTGCGGTCGGCGCCGGCTTGCGTCTATCCGGCTTGCACGAAGCCAAAGGAATGGCAGCGTATTTCATCGCCATCAAATTGCTGGTACTGCCATCCATGGCATGGTTGCTGGGAGTGCTGCTCGGCTTGCCGCCGCTGCAACTGCAGATCGCCGTCATGTTCAGCGCCCTGCCGACGGCCTCTAGCGCGTATGTGCTGGCGGCGCGGATGGGCGGCAACGGACCGTTCGTTGCATTCCTGATTTCGGCGGGGACGCTGATTTCGGTGGTGACCTTGCCGCTGTGGCTGGCGGCGCTGCATTGATCCGAAGCCGAACGGTCAACCACCACCAATCCCCTGCGCCAGCGCCCAAACCACATGCTCCCGGAACAGCGTCGTAGGTTGGGCTGCGAAGCCCAACATGCGTCAGGTTGCTTTGCGGGTCGCCACGACGCGCGGTCTGCGGTAGCTAAAACGGTTGTTGCTCCGTGGTGCCAAGCCGGGTGCGGCCCGGCAGCCGGTCACTTCTTTTTGCTTCGCCAAAAAGCAGTAACCAAGAAAAAGGCGACCGCAAGACCGCTGCCCTGCGGGTTCCCAAAAACCGGGTACGGCAAGAGGGAAGCCCGCAAACTCGCTGCGCTCAGACAGTGCGGGCTTCTGATCCTCTTACCGTACCCGATTTTTGGCAGCGGCCTTTTTATGCGGAATTCAACGTCAAAACCAAGCCCAGCCTTGGAGATTGGTTGATGGCCAGGCTCGCTTTGCGCGAGAAAACTTCCTCGTCGGGATCGACATCGAGTTCAAAACCAACGTCAAAACCAACGTCAAAACCAACATCAAAACCAACATCAAATCCAACATCAAAACCAACGCCAAACTCAAAATCTACAAGGCTTTTACAAGCCATCTTTCTCGCGCAAAGCGAGCCTGGCCATCAATCAATCATCAAGGCTGGGCTTGGTTTTGACCTTGAATTCCGCATAAAAGGCCACTGCCAAATACCGTGTCCGGGCAGGGGATAAGAGGGCCGCACTGTCTGAGCGTAGCGAGTTTGCGGCCCTCCCCCTGACCGGGCACGGTATTTGGGAACCCGCAGGGCAGCGGTCTGGCGGTCGCCTTTTTTTGCTTACTTTATTTGGCGAAGCAAAAAAAGTGAGCGGCTGCCGGGCCGCACCCGGCCTGCATCAACGGAGCGCAACCCGTTTTAGCCACCGCAGACCGCGCGTCGTCGCGACCCGCAAAGCAACGTGACGCATGTTGGGCTTCGCAGCCCAACCTACGACCCAAGGCCGCAACGCCGCTACGCAAAGAACCGGCTGCCGGGCCGCACCCGGCTTGGTTCCACGGAGCGCAACCCGTTTTAGCTATCGCAGACCACAGACCGCGCATCGTGGCGACCAGCAAAGGAACCTGACGCAGGCGGGCACGTTGCCGCTGCGGCTGGCGGCGTTGCATTGATCCGAAGCCGAACGGTCAACCACCACCAATCCCCTGCGCCAGCGCCCAAACCACATGCTCCCGCACCAGCCCGGAGGCATGCTCAGCCCGCCCCTGCAGCGCCGCCACGATCGGCCCGGCCGACGCGCCGGCCCGTAATGCATTCCCCAACCCCACCGCCATATTGCGCAGCCAGCGCTCATGCCCGATACGGCGGATCGCACTGCCCTCCATGCGCCGGTTGAATTCCTCGTCGCTCCAGCCGAACAGCGTGATCAGGCTGGCCGCATCCAGCCCATGCCGCACATCGAAATCCGGCAGCACAGCCAGCTGCGCGAATTTGTTCCACGGGCAGACGGTCTGGCAATCATCACAGCCATAGACCCGGTTGCCGATCAGCGGCCGCAGG
Organism: Actimicrobium antarcticum; assembly: GCF_039536745.1. Taxonomy (NCBI): domain Bacteria; kingdom Pseudomonadati; phylum Pseudomonadota; class Betaproteobacteria; order Burkholderiales; family Oxalobacteraceae; genus Actimicrobium; species Actimicrobium antarcticum. Next base: position 26,317 of record NZ_BAAAZE010000002.1, on the reverse strand, counting down.
TCCACCGGGATACTGCCTTTGAGCTCGATGGTCAGATACGAAATGCAGCGCCGCGCATCGAGCTGATACGGCCCGATGATGGCCTGGGTCGGACAGACCGTGATACAGGCGCTGCACTGGCCACAGTGCGCAGTCACCGGTGCATCCACCGGCAGCGGCAAGTCGGTCAATAATTCGCCGAGAAAGAACATCGACCCGGCATCGCGATTGAGCAGCAACGTGTGTTTGCCGCGCCATCCCAAACCGGCTTTGGTCGCCAGTTCGACCTCCATCACCGGTGCGGAATCGGTGAAGACGCGGTAGCCGAAGTCACCGATTTCAGTGCTGATGCGCGAGGCCAGCTGCTGCAGTCGGGCGCGCAGGACCTTGTGATAATCGCGACCACGTGCATACACCGAGATCACCGCCGCGCCCGGATCGGTCTGGCGCTGGACTTCGCGCTCGCGCCAGTCATCAGCGGTTGCACCCGGCAGATAATCCATGCGCGCCGTGATCACCCGCAAGGTGCCCGGCACCAGCTCGGCCGGCCGCGCGCGTTTCAGGCCATGGGCTGCCATATAATCCATCTCACCGTGATAGCCCGCAGCCAGCCATGCCAGCAATCCTGCCTCGGCATGCTGCAGATCGATATCGGTAATGCGCAGGTCGCCAAAGCCGAGCTCGCGCCCCCAGGCCTTGATCGTCAACGCTAGTGCAGCCAGATCGGCAGCCGGTATGGTCATGAGGCCAGTCACAAGGAAAATGGAAAGGTATTTTACGAGATGCAGCACTTTACAACGCACCTGCACGACGAAGCCGGCACCATCGCACTGGGCGCCTCTCTGGCGCGCGCACTGGCACCTGGTCTGACGATATACCTGCACGGCGACCTCGGTGCCGGCAAAACCGCACTGACCCGCGCTTTGCTGCATGCAGCCGGACATACCGGCCATGTCAAAAGTCCCACCTACACACTGGTCGAGCCGTACACGATTGCATTGCAGGATCGAGCAGTGGAGGTGCTCCACTTTGATCTGTACCGGATGATCAGTGCCGATGACTTTCTGGATGCGGGATTCCGGGAGTATTTCAACTCCAACAACATCTGCATCGTCGAGTGGCCCGAGAAGGCCGATGGGGTACTGCCAGCGGCAGACATCGATGTTTTTTTGACGGTAACAGGAACAGGTCGTGATGTAGAATTGTCCGCGCATTCCGACCAGGGTTATCAATGTCTCGACCGTCTCAAATTCGCACCAAATCTCTGACTGCAGTCTCCGGCAAGACGCGCCGCACCGTCCTGAAAGCTGGCGGCACGTTGCTGCTGTCGGTATTTGCGACGGGCGTTGCGCACGCCGCGCAAATTCTTGCAGTGCGGGTCTGGCCCGCCGCAGACTACACCCGCGTTACGCTCGAAAACGATAGCAACCTGAAGGCCACCCACTTCGTCGTGAAAGACCCCGAGCGGCTGGTGGTCGACATCGAAGGGCTCGAACTCAGTGCCACGCTGAAGGGCCTGGTCGCCAAGATCCAGTCGAATGATCCGTACATCCGGCAGGTCCGGGTCGGACAGAACCGGCCCAACGTGGTGCGCCTGGTATTCGATCTGAAAGAAGAAATCACGCCGCAAGTCTTCACGCTGGCACCGGTAGGCGACTACCAGCATCGGCTGGTGTTCGATCTGTATCCGGCCAAAGAGCTCGATCCGATCGCGGCACTGATCGAAAAAGGCGAATGGTCACGTGACCAGAAATTTGATCCGACACCGCTTGCTCCGCAGGCCGAGCTCAGACCAGCGCCGAAGCTGGAACCCAAACCCGATCCGCTACTGAAATATCTCGATCCAAAAGTAGCGCGACTCGAACCGCGCGAAGAAAAAATTCCGGCCCTGACGCGCCTGTTGACCATCGCGCTCGACCCCGGCCACGGTGGTGAAGACCCCGGTGCCATCGGCCGTGGCGGCAGCCGCGAAAAAGACGTGGTGCTGGCCATCGCCAAACGCCTCAAGGCCAAGATCGAAGAGCAACCGAACATGCGCGTGATGCTCACACGCGACGGTGACTTTTTTGTGCCGCTGCACATGCGTGTCGAGAAGGCCCGCAAGGTGCAGGCCGACCTGTTCGTATCGATCCATGCCGATGCCTTTGTCGAGCCGACGGCACGCGGCTCATCGGTCTTTGCGCTGTCAGAAAAAGGCGCGTCGTCGACGGCGGCACGCTGGCTGGCCAACAAGGAAAACGCGGCCGACCTGATCGGCGGCGTCAATATCAAGAATCACGACAGGCAACTGGCCAGCGTGTTGCTGGACCTGTCGACGACCGCCCAGATCAGCGACAGCATGAAGCTGGCCAAGGCTGTACTCGGCGAGATTGGCGGCATCAACCGTCTGCACAAAGGCGCGGTCGAACAGGCCGGTTTTGCGGTACTGAAAGCACCGGACATCCCCAGCATCCTGATTGAAACCGCCTTCATCTCGAATCCTGAAGAAGAAGCCAAATTGACTGACGATGCCTATCAGGACCAGATGGCGATTGCGGTCCTCAAGGGCATCCGCAAATACTTCGCCAGGAATCCGCCGTTATCCAAAAACCGCATGACCTGAGTTGTGACGCGGGATCCTGCATCACGGTTCGACAACGTTGTTTGCTGCATGCAATGCATGGTCTGAACAACCGACTAATTTTAAGGAAACGACAAATGAAGTTATCAAACATGACCGTCAGAAACCGCCTCAAAATCGGTTTCTCCTTGCTGCTGGCGTTGCTTTTGCTCGTCACGGTTATTGGTTTGAACCGGATGGGACAAATCCAGGCAAGGTTGCATAACATCGTCAACGTCAATAACGTCGAAACCCAGCAGGTACTGACTATGCGTATTACTGTGTATGACCGCATGATTGCCGTACGCAACCTGGCATTGATGACCGAGACCAGCGAGATGCAGGCGGAACTCGACCGTCTCAAGACCAATCTGACAAGCTATGTCGCTGCCGAAACCGAACTCAACAATATGTTGGCAGCATCCGGTCAACCCAGGGCCGAACAAAAAACGCTGCTGGCAAAAATCAAGGAATCAGAAACCGCTGCGCTGCCGCTGATCGCCAAAGCCACCGAACTGGGCTTGCAGAATAAATCGGCCGAGGCCACTACCGTACTCGTCAAGGAATTACGGCCAATACAAAGACAATGGACTGACGGCATCACTGCACTGGTTAAATTCGAAGAACAACAGAATGCGCGCGACATGCAATCTGCCGAAGACCAGTATGCCAGCGCACGCATCCTGATGATTTCGCTGGCGTCGGTCGCACTGCTGATCGGCTTGGCCGCTGCGCTGTTGATTTCCCGCTCGCTGGCACAACAACTCGGCGGCGAGCCAACGTATGCCGCCGAGATCGCCAACAAAATTGCCGGCGGTGATCTGACCGTCGCCGTGCTGGTGCGACCCAACGACACCTCCAGTCTGATCTATTCGATGAACCAGATGCGTGACAACCTCGCCAATATCGTGGGCCAGGTGCGCATGGGGACCGACACCATCGCCACTGCATCAGCCGAGATCGCCAGTGGCAATCTGGACCTGTCGTCGCGCACCGAACAGCAAGCCAGTTCGCTCGAAGAAACTGCCTCGTCGATGGAAGAGCTGACCGCCACCGTCAAGCAGAATGCCGACAATGCGCGGCAAGCCAACATCCTCGCCAAATCGGCCTCCGAGGTGGCCGTCAAGGGCGGCGCGGTGGTGTCACAAGTAGTCGAGACGATGGGCTCGATCAATGAATCCGCCAAAAAAATTACCGACATCATCAGCGTCATCGATGGCATCGCCTTCCAGACCAATATCCTGGCCTTGAACGCAGCGGTCGAAGCGGCGCGCGCCGGTGAACAGGGCCGCGGCTTTGCCGTGGTTGCGTCGGAAGTACGCAGCCTGGCCCAACGCTCTGCCGCGGCCGCCAAGGAAATCAAGATCCTCATCGCCGACTCGGTCGACAAAGTCGATAGCGGCTCGAAGCTGGTGGATGAAGCGGGCCACACCATGATCGAGATCGTCAACAGCGTCAAACGCGTCACCGATATCATGGGCGAAATCACTTCGGCCAGCCAGGAACAAACCGCCGGCATCGAGCAGATCAATCAGGCGATTACGCAAATGGATGAAGTGACCCAGCAAAATGCGGCACTGGTGGAACAGGCTGCAGCGGCGGCGCAAAGCCTGCAGGATCAGGCCGGGGCGCTATCGAGCGTGGTCGGCATCTTTCAGGTTGCAGGCGGGACTGCACAGCGTCTGACGACACCGGTGCGGCAATCGGCACCACAAAGAACGATGACTGCGCGACGCGCTCCAATCATCGCCAAGCCAGCGACATCGACGACACGCGCATTGCCAGGAACCGCAAAAACCGGCACGGACAATTCGGACTGGGAAGAGTTTTAAAAGAGTTTCAAAAGGCGTTGCAAGCGACTTGACCAATACAGCAAAACACCGAGTCGTCGGCACTGGCAATCTCCCGCCAGTGCCGATTCAACCGGTCAGACCGTTTTGACGCCAGTGATTTTTTTGTAGAATTTCCACAATCCGGCCAGGACCACTGGCACCACGGCAGCGCCGACACCGACCAGCACGATTGCGCTCAGGTGATCGCGGATGACCGGGATATTGCCGAAGAAGTAGCCCGCCACGGTCAGGCCGCCAACCCACAATACCGCGCCAGTAATGTTGTAAAACTGGAAGGTGGTAAAGCGCATCTCCGACACACCGGCCACGAACGGCGCGAAGGTCCGCACGATCGGTACGAAACGCGACAGCACGATGGTTTTGCCACCGTGTTTTTCATAGAAGGCATGGGTACGTTTCAGCGCTGCCTGATCCAGCCAGCGGTAATTGTGCGTAAAAACCTTTTGTCCGATGGCGCGTCCCACAAAATAATTCACGGTATTGCCCGCCACCGCGGCAATGATCAGCAGCACATTGAGCACCAGCAGATTGATCTGTCCTTCGGCACTGAATGCACCGGCGATGAACAGCAAGGTGTCGCCCGGCAAAAACGGCAACACGATCAATCCGGTCTCGCCGAAGATAATCCCGAATAGCACCGCGTAGACCAGCGTGCCGTATTCCGCGATGAAGGTGCCAAGGTATTTGTCCACATGCATGACCATGTCGAGCAGTTGCATGAAATCCATAATTTTCCTGGTGAGTCTGACGGGGGGTGTTGGTTGTAGCGGTGCTTGCTAAGTGCGGCGAAATCATACACCACCACTCAAGCGCGACTGGCAATCGCCTTGACCTGTGCCGATAACCAGCGTTCGAACCTATTTACAGCTACCGCATTCTGGCGCACAAGATGTTGCGCAGACCGCGAGTGACACGCTTTCTGCGGCCTCGTTTGCACCGGGACGCAACGGTATAATCCGCCGATGAATCCAACCGCTCCAGATACCGCCGCTGCCCCACGCGCCATTGCCGCCCTGCCCGACCAGCTGATCTCCCAGATCGCCGCCGGAGAAGTGGTCGAGCGTCCCTCGGCCGTAGTCAAGGAATTGCTGGAGAACGCGCTCGATGCCGGTGCCACGCAGATCAGCATCCGCCTCGAACAGGGTGGCATCAAACGCATCGCCATCACCGACAACGGCCGCGGCATTCCGGTCGAGCAAATCCCGCTTGCGCTGGCACGCCATGCCACCTCGAAAATCGGCTCGCTGAGCGATCTGGAAAACGTCGCCACGCTCGGCTTTCGCGGCGAGGCACTGGCCTCGATTGCCTCGGTGGCGCAACTCACGCTGATCACCCGCACCGCCAGCGCCGCGCATGCCTGGGAAATGGGCGCACTGCAGTCCAGCCCGGTACCGTCATCGGGCGCAACCGGCACCACCATCGAAGTGCTCGACCTGTACTACAACACTCCGGCCCGCCGTAAATTCCTCAAGTCGGACCAGACCGAATACGGCCATTGCGCCGAGGTCGTGCGACGCATCGCGCTATCGCGCCCGGACGTGACGTTTTCATTGACACACAACGGCAAGACCATCGACCACTGGAATCTGGCCGACATGGACAAGCGCAGTGCGCAAATCCTCGGCACGGATTTCAGTGCCGCGCGGCTGGCGCTGGACGAACAGGCCGGACCATTGCGCCTGCATGGCTATGCCGGTTTGCCGACCGCCTCACGCGGCCGCGCCGATGCGCAGTATTTTTACGTCAATGGCCGCTACGTGCGCGACAAGCTGCTCACGCATGCGGTGCGCTCGGCCTATCAGGATGTGCTGCATGGCGACCGCTATCCATCGTATGTGCTGGCGCTGGATCTCGACCCGGCGCTGGTCGATGTGAATGTCCACCCGTCCAAAATCGAAGTGCGTTTTCGGGATAGCCGGGCGGTCCATCAGTTCGTTTTCCATGCCGTCACGCGCGCGCTGTCGCAGACCTCGGCCACGGCCGATGGGCAGGTACCGGCACCGCAACCGGCCGGTGCCATGCCGTGGCACAGCAAGCCGTACACGCAACAGGCCGGCTTCGGGCAACAGCTCGGCGGTGGCGTGGCGCAAAATACGACCGCGTATGGCGCGCTGTTTGGCGATAGCAATGAAGCCTTCGAGCAAGTCGCGGTTGGCAGCCAATGGCAATCGGGGCTCGCTACGGGAGCCGCGCAAGTGCCGCAGTTTTCCGGGCAGCCGGCGACGGCGACGCAGGGTGCCGAGTTCCCGCTCGGCTTTGCGCTGGCCCAGTTGCAGGGCATTTACATCCTCGCGCAGAACCTGGCCGGACTGGTGCTGGTCGACATGCACGCCGCGCACGAGCGCATCCTGTACGAACAATTCAAGACCGCGCTCGACAGCGATGCCGTCGCGCTGCAATCGCTGCTGATTCCGGTGACCTTCCACGCCGACGCCATCGAAGTTGGCACCGCAGCCGAGAATCAGGCCACGCTGGCCGCGCTCGGCTTCGACATCGCCGCCCTGTCACCGACCACGCTGGCCGTGCGTGCCATTCCCGCCTTGCTCAAGAACGCCGATGCCCAGTCGCTGGCGCGCGATGTCCTGCGCGACGTGCGCGAATACGGCGGCTCGCGCGTGCTGGTGGAGCGGCGCAACGAATTGCTCGGCACGCTGGCCTGCCACACCGCCGTGCGGGCGAACCGCATCCTGAGCCTGCCGGAAATGAATGCGCTGCTGCGCCAGATGGAAGCCACCGAACGCGCCGACCAGTGCAATCACGGTCGACCGACCTGGGTGCAACTGGCGCTGGCCGATCTGGACCGCCTTTTCCTGCGCGGTCAATGATGCCGGCGAGCGCATGAGTATCCTGCCGCGCAAGCCGCTGGCCATCGCCATCATGGGCCCCACTGCGTCCGGCAAAACCGCCGCGGCTCTCGCCATCGCACGCGCCATCCCGTCAGAAATCATCTCGGTTGATTCGGCACTGGTGTATCGCGGCATGGACATCGGCACCGCCAAGCCCACCGCTGCCGAACGCGCCGCCGCGCCGCATCACCTGATCGACATCCTCGATCCGGCCGAGTCGTATTCGGCCATGCAATTTCGCGCCACCACGCTGCAACTGGTCGACCAGATCATTGCGCGCGGCAAGCTGCCGCTGCTGGTCGGCGGCACCATGCTGTACTTCAAGGCACTGCGCGACGGCCTCGACACGCTACCCGAAGCCGACCCGCAAGTACGTGCCGCGCTGGACGCCGAAGCCGCGCTGATCGGCTCGCCGGCGATGCATGCCAAGCTGGCACGGATCGACCCCGACACCGCCGCCCGCCTCAAACCGAACGACGCCCAGCGCATCCAGCGCGCGCTGGAAATCCACCAGCTCACCGGCCAGCCAATGTCGAACCTGCTGGCCAAAGCCGCGCCGGTCGACCTGCCCTTCAGCTTGCTACAGATCGGTCTGGAGCCGTCCGACCGCAGCGTGCTGCACCAGCGCATCGCCACCCGCTTCGATGCCATGCTGGACCCGTCCATCAGGCCCAACCTGATCGACGAAGTCATCGCCCTGCGCCAGCGCGGCGACCTGCACCTCGGCCTGCCATCGATGCGCTGCGTCGGCTACCGCCAGACCTGGGACTACCTCGACGGCCAGCACGACCTCGCCACCCTGCGCGAGAAAGGTCTCGCCGCCACCCGCCAGCTGGCCAAGCGCCAATTGACCTGGCTGCGCGCGATCCCGGAACGGCATGTGATCGACTGCCTGGACCCGGCAGCCAGCGCGCTGGTCCTCGACACCATCGAAATTGCCCTGCAAACCTAATTTAGCCTTGACAGCAAAAGCCGGAAACACGATACTCTCGGGCTGTTTGGTGATATAGCTCAGTTGGTTAGAGCACAGCACTCATAATGCTGGGGTCGGTGGTTCAAATCCACCTATCACCACCAAGAACACGTTTGAAGACGTCCAAAGACGTACATAAAACCCGCAAAAGCCTAGTGCTGATGCGGGTTTTTTGTTTATTGCCGTACTTTAGCGTCCATGTACAGCCAAAGTTTTAACGGGTACATTTGCGGGTATCAATTCATACCCACAAAAACGGTACCCGCAAAATGCCGAAACTCGCCATTCCGCTGACCGACATTCAGCCGCGAACTGCAAAGCCGAAAGAAAAACCTTACAAGCCAGGCGATGGCGGCGGCTTATACCTGCTTGTGAATCCTGACGGATCGAAGTACTGGCGCATGAGCTGCCGTTTTGAGGGTATCGAGCGCCTGCTCTGGTTCGGTAAGTACCCTGACGTTTCACTGAAGGATGCGCGCAATAAGCGCATCGCCGCGCGCGACAAGATGGACAACGGCATCTACCAGGCACAGGCGAAGCGCTTGGAGAAAAGGCAAAAGGCGATCAGCGCCGCCAATACCTTCGAGGCTGTCGCCCGAGAGTGGGACGCGAACAAGCTAGTGGAAGTCTGCGATCACATCGCGCCACAAGTGAGCACGCCCGATCAGCGTCGCGCCCTGCAACGATCAAGCTTGTATGGCCAAGAAGCAAAGCCGCTGCCATATAGGCTGGCACAAATGAACCTGCTACTGCACGGCCTCGAAGCACCGCAGATCGCCTACGGCAACACACCGCAACGGCGCGTCAGCGAAATCGGCCACAGCGAGCGTGTCGACGTCATCTTCACCAACCCGCCTTTTGGTGGCGAAGAAGAGGCCGGCATCAATGCCAACTTCCCACCCGACATGCAGACGGCGGAAACCGCGCTGCTGTTTCTGCAATACATCATGCGTAAGTTGCGGGTGGCTGGTTTCGGTGCCGAGCGCGGCGGCCCGATCGACACCGTTTGGCACTACGAATTGCCGCTGCCAGAAGGTCGCAAGAAATACAGCAAAACCGCACCGCTGCAATTCGAGGAATTCGCCCCGATGCAAGCGTGGTGGAATGCCCGCGAAGAAAGCCCGCAGGCTTGGAAGATAGATTTCGCTGCCAAGCGTGCCGCTGCCATTGATGCCGCCACGCCGCATTGGCAGCGCGCCGAGGCCGAAGTGATGCGGCTTTTGGGTGAGATTGAAGTGTTGGTGAATGAGGTGCAGGCATGACCGATCTGACACCGAATCAGGCCGATTACGTAACAGTCCACGCCGATATCGTCGCGCTGCTGGAAGCTGCCCGGCGGGCTGCCGCACGCAGCGTCAATGCGGTGATGACGGCCACTTACTGGGCCGTTGGTCAGCGCATCGTGATTTTTGAACAAGCTGGGCAGGAACGTGCCGCCTACGGGGAGGCATTGATCGAGCGCTTGTCTGTTGACCTGTCCGGCCGGTTTGGCCGCGGCTTCAGCAAACAGAACCTATGGCAAATGCGAGCTTTTCACCTCGCGTGGCCTGCCGACCAGATTTTGCAGGCGCCATCTGCAAAATTGTCGGCCCCAATTCTCCAGACGCCGTCTGGAGAATCTTTACCGCCCCAAATTCTCCAGATAGCGTCTGGAGAATCTCCGGATCTGTCCGCACTCGGCCTAGCATTCCCGCTGCCATGGTCGGCCTATGTACGGCTGCTGTCGGTCAAGAATCCGCAAGCCCGTGCCTTTTACGAAACCGAAGCTTTGCGCGGCGGCTGGACCGTCGCCCAACTGAATCGGCAGATCGGCAGCCAGTTCTACGAGCGTACCGCGCTGTCGCTCAACAAGGCGGCGATGCTGCAAAGAGGCGAAGCGACCGAACCGGGCGATGTACTCACGCCCGAGCAGGCCATCAAAGACCCGTTCGTGCTGGAGTTCCTCAACCTCAAGGACGAATACTCCGAATCCGATCTCGAAGAGGCGCTGATCCAGCATCTGGCCGACTTCCTGCTGGAATTGGGCGACGACTTTACCTTCGTCGGTCGCCAGCGCCGCCTGCGCATTGACGACAACTGGTTTCGCATCGACCTGCTGTTTTTCCACCGCCAGCTCAAGTGTCTGGTGGTGATCGACCTCAAGGTCGGCAAGTTCAGTTATGCAGACGCCGGGCAGATGCACCTGTACCTGAACTACGCCCGCGAGCACTGGATGAAGCCGGGCGAAAACCCACCGGTCGGTCTGATTCTGTGCGCCGAAAAAGGCGCTGCCGAAGCCCATTACGCGCTGGAAGGCCTGCCCAACAAAGTGCTAGCTGCCGAATACCAGATGGTGCTGCCCGGTGAAAAACTACTGGCCGAGGAGCTGGACAAGACGCGGCGGGAATTGGATGCACGACGTTTGGATGGTGCTGTCGACGCGGAGGGCGCTGCATGAAGGCGTGGCCCAAAGTGGCATTGGGGGAACTATTTCAGGTTGAAAAAGGAAAGATCGGCATCATGGCCGCCATTCCCGGCGGCTTTCCTCTCGTGACAACCGCAGAAGAGTTTCTTTCTCACGTTGAGCCGCACTTTTCTGGTGATGCCGTTTGCATTCCGCTAATTTCCGCAACTGGTCATGGTCACGCAAGTCTCAAGCGATTGCACCATATCGAAGGCGATTTTTCTGTCGGGTCAATCCTCTGCGCTTGCGTCAATCAGTCGCCCAACCGCGTAATGGCTCGCTTTGCCTATTACTACTTGACCGCTTGCAAGGACTCAACTTTGGTCCCGCTGATGCAGGGCACGGCCAATATGTCGATGAAAATTCAAGATGTTGCTGGCGTACAGATACCACTGCCGCCATTGAAGAAGCAACAAGCCATCGTCGCCCGCTTCGACGCTCTGGCCGAGAAAACCCGCGAACTCGAAGTGCATCTGGATGCAGCAGACAATGCTTCGGCCGCCCTGTTATTGAGCCTGCATCACAAGTTGGGCTCGGACCGGACGGTTCGTTTAGGCGACATCATTGAGTTGCATGAGGTAACGGAACCCATAAGGGCTGAAGGCCAATATACGCAGGTTGGCGTGCGTGGCTTTGGTGGTGGTCTGTTCGCCAAAGCGGCGATCGCCGGTTCGGGTACTGCGTACAAGTCCTTCAATCGCCTCTACACCGACGCCATCGTACTGAGTCAGGTCAAAGGATGGGAAGGCGCCCTTGCGCTTTGCTCTGCCGAACTGGCCGGGATGTTCGCTTCGCCGGAATACCGCACTTTCCGATGCAAACCGACTGTGGCAAACGCAGCCTACCTCGGTGAACTATTCAGAACCGAGTGGTTCTGGCCTCAACTTCAAGCAGCGACCTGGGGGGTTGGTGCAAGAAAGGAGCGCACTCGGCCAGAGCAGTTTCTGAATATCCAGTTGCCCATGCCAGCGCTGGTGGATCAATTGAAGATTGCCGAGATACTGGCCAAGCAAGTTCCATTGAAAGCCAAACACACCGCCATCCGCGCCGCCAACGCCGCGCTGCTGCCCGCCACGCTGGAACGCGTGTTTTCGGAACCGGCCTGACGATGCAGTTTGTTCAACACGGCCCGGACATTCCCGAGCGCTTGCTACAAGCGCAGGAAGAAGGCCGTGTGGTGTTTTTCTGTGGTGCGGGCATTTCGTACCCGGCAGGCTTGCCCGGTTTTTCGCGATTGGTCAGCAAAATTTACGATGCAGTGGGCGAGCCACCGAGTGCGCTTGAGCAAACAGCGATCAAAGCGGGCCAGTTTGACACCACCATTGGCTTGCTCGAAGCGCGCCTTATGGGTGGCCGCGAAGCGGTTCGCCGTGCGGTCGCCTGCATTTTGCAGCCTGACCTCACGGCCCGCCATGCCACATCAACCCATGAGGCATTGCTGACACTGGCCCACTGCCGCAATGGCCGAACCCGGCTGATCACCACCAACTTTGACCGCTTGTTCGAGGAAGTGATCCAGCGTAAAAGCGCAATCGTTCAGCGCTTCCAGGCACCATTACTCCCTGTACCCAAAAACCGCTGGGACGGACTGGTTTACCTGCACGGCTTGTTACCCGCCACACTCAGCGCTGGTGAACTGGACAGGCTGGTACTGTCCAGCGGTGATTTCGGTTTGGCTTACCTCACCGAGCGCTGGGCGGCTCGCTTTGTCAGTGAGCTGTTCCGCAACTATACGGTTTGTTTTGTCGGTTACAGCATCAACGATCCAGTGCTGCGTTACATGATGGACGCGCTGGCCGCCGACCGCCTGTTAGGCGAATCCCCGCCAGAGATGTTTGCCTTTGGCAGTCACGCCAAGAGTAAAGAGGAGAAAACGGCCGATGAGTGGCTGGCCAAAAACGTTACGCCGATTTTGTATCGCGAACACAACCGCCATGCTCATTTGCACAAAACCATCAGGGCTTGGGCCGCGACCTACCGCGATGGCGTGCAAGGCAAGGAGCGTATCGTCAGCGATTACGCCATGACGCTGCCTACCGCAAGCACGCGACAGGATGACTATGTCGGTCGAATGCTTTGGGCCCTGTCGCACGACTCAGGCTTGCCCGCCAAACGGTTTGCTGATTTTGATCCGGCGCCTTCGCTGGATTGGCTGGGGCCATTGAGTGAGGAGCGTTTTCGGCAAGCTGATTTGCCACGCTTTGGCGTCGCGCCCTTGCGCAAGCCAGACGACAAACTGGCGTTTGGCCTGACCCGTCGCCCCGCGCCCTACACTTACGCGCCGTGGATGATGCTGACCGCTCGGGGCAGCAGCGGTTGGGATGATGTGATGTTCCATCTCGCCCGCTGGCTCACTCGTCACCTGAATGATCCGGAACTGGTGCTTTGGCTGGCCAAGCGTGGCGGCCAACTGCATGATCGGCTGGTGTGGTTAATCGAAAGCGAGCTCGACAGATTCACCCTTCTAGAGCGCAAGGGAAGCACGGCTGAGCTTGCGCGCATCCGGGCCAATTCGCCCAATGCCATTCCCGGCCCGTTAATGCGCACGGTGTGGCGCTTGCTGCTTACCGATCGGGTGAAGTCACCGTGGCGTGACCATGACCTTTACCGCTGGAAAGATCGTTTCAACCGTGATGGCATGAGCACCACACTACGCCTCGATCTGCGTGCATTGCTCACGCCCAAGATCACCCTGAAAAAGCCCTTCCGCTGGGGCGAAGATAGCGCGCAGGCAAAGGGACCAACCCGGGTTAAAGATCTGGTCGATTGGGAGCTGGTGCTGGCAACAGACCATGCCCACTCGGCGCTGACCGATTTGGCGCAGTCAGAAACGTGGCGCGCCGCCTTACCGTTGCTGCTGGATGATGTTCAGCAACTGCTACGTGATGCGCTGGACTTGATGCGCGAACTGGACGAGGCCAATGATCAGAGTGATCGAGGGCATTGGGATTTGCCGTCCATCAGCCCTCACTGGCAAAACCGGGGGTTTCACGACTGGATAGCATTGATTGAATTGCTGCGCGATGCCTGGCTCTGTGCTCTCCAGAATCAGCCGATGCAAGCGATACGTATTGCGCACGACTGGAACACTCGCTCATACCCCACCTTCAAGCGTTTGGCATTGTTCGCCGCCACGCACGATGGCATAACGCAACAAGGCGAATGGGTGGACTGGCTGTTGGCCGATGCGTGCTGGTGGTTGTGGTCGGTGGACACGCGACGCGAAACCATGCGCTTGCTGGTATTGCGCGGACAGTCCCTTCCTGCTGACGCGCGGGCGCGACTTGAGATCGCGATTTTGGCTGGGCCACCCCGTCAGATGTACCGGGGCGACATTGAAGCAGAACGATGGCTGGAGCTGGTGGATCGCTCAGTGTGGCGCCACTTGGCAAAACTCGCTTCCGGTGGCGGCATCCTTGGGGATGACGCATCCGCAAAGCTGGCGGCACTTTCTGCAGTCCATCCGAATTGGCAATTGGCGGCCAACGAGAGCGACGAGTTTTCTCATTGGATGAGTGGGACTGGCGATCCTGATTACCAGGATCGGCGCGAACTCGACAGGGCTCCGCGTAGCAGACGAGAACTGGTCATTTGGTTGCAGCAGGAAGCAGTACGCGAGGACGATTGGCGTGACCTCTGTCGGGATAAATTCTCGACAGCGGCCTGCGCGTTGTATGCGCTGGCCGCAGAAAACCAGTGGCCTGCAGAACGTTGGCGCGAAGCACTGCAAGCCTGGAGCGAAGAAAAGCAGACCAAACGCTCGTGGCGCTATCTGTCGCGCTGGCTCATGAAAATGCCAGATGATGTCCTTGCCACCATCGCGCAAAGCGCGACGTGGTGGCTAGAAGCCATTTCAAAGCTTGTGATTGAAAACGAATCCGGCTTTATTGAACTCTGCGGACGCTTCCTGTCGCTCGATCTTCAAGGTAGCGTTGTTGAGGATCGTCCCGTCAGCCGCGCAATCAATCATCCGATTGGGCACATTACTCAAGCATTGCTAAACCGCTGGTTTCAGCGTCAGCCCAATGACGACGATGGTCTGCCTGACGATTTAAAACCTCTATTCTCACTGCTGTGCGATACCCAAATGGCCCAGTATCGCCATGCAAGGGTGTTACTGGCGTCGCGTTTGATCGCATTGTTCCGCGTCGACCGGAACTGGACAGAGCAGTACCTCCTGCCCCTATTCAACTGGCAACTTGCAGAAAATGAAGCGCGCGGCGCTTGGGATGGGTTTCTTTGGTCGCCCCGCCTGTATCGCCCCTTGCTGGCCAGCTTTAAGGCGGATTTTCTGGAAACCGCTCGACACTATGCGGATCTGGGTGACCACGGTCGCCAATACGCCGCAATCCTGACGCATGCCGCTATGGACCCTGCGGACATCTTTACGAGCGCTGAGCTTTATTCAGCGACCAGCGCCTTGCCGCAGAACGGGCTTGTGGAAGCCGCTCAAGCATTGGTTCACGCGCTGGAAGGTGCAGGCGAACAAAGGGAAGCACATTGGAAGAATCGCATTCAGCCTTATTGGCGAGCGGTTTGGCCGAAGTCAAAACAGTTGGCGTCGAAACCAATCGCCGAGCAACTGACGCGCCTTGCCATTGCCGCACGTGGAGAGTTTCCTGCTGCCTTGGCGACTGTGCGTGACTGGCTGCAGCCCCTTGAGCACCCTCACTACACGGTTCATCTCCTGCAGCAATCCGCCCTTTGCACAAGGTTTCCTCGTGAAGCGTTAACGCTGCTGGATGCGATCATCGCTGATCAGCCTTTGCCACCGACGGAATTGGAGGATTGCTTGACCGCGATCATCCAGTCTTGGCCGGAAGCCCAGCCCGACCCACGATATCAGCGGCTGCTGGAATACCAGCGCAGGGGATGACTATCGAGAAGTTACCAATTGCGGCGTCTCTGCCTGAACCCAATCCGCTCACGGCACTGCAAACCGAAAACGCCCGCTTGATCGCGCTGCTTGAAAGTCACAGTATCGAATGGCGTTTGACGCCTCAGCCAATCTCGCTTGAATCAGCTCCGCCAGTCCCGGAGCCAGAACCATCCCGTTTGTCCACCGCCGAGAAAGTAGCACTATTTCGCAGGATGTTTCGAGGTCGCACCGACGTTTACCCCATACGCTGGGAAAGCAAAACTACAGGCAAATCTGGCTACTCACCAGCCTGTGGCAATGAGTGGCTGGCGGGTGTTTGCGAAAAGCCGCGCATCAAATGCGGTGAATGCAACAACCGTCTGCTGATTCCCTTGTCAGATCAGGTGATCTACGAGCACCTCGCAGGCAAGCGCACTATTGGCGTCTATCCGCTGCTGGCTGACGACACCTGCCATTTTCTCGCCGCCGATTTCGACGAGGCAGAATGGCGAGGGGATGCCAAGGCGTTTTGCCAGTCGTGTCACGAACTGGGCGTGCCGGTCGCCCTTGAAATTTCACGCTCCGGCAATGGTGCGCATGCATGGATCTTCTTCACCGGCAGCGTATCGGCCCGGGATGCGCGCCGACTCGGCACTGCCATCATCAGTCACACTTGCGCCCGGACTCGCCAACTCAAACTCGAATCCTATGATCGGCTGTTCCCCAATCAGGATTCGATGCCCAAAGGCGGTTTTGGCAACCTGATCGCGCTGCCACTGCAGAAGCATCCGCGTGAAAACGGATGTAGCGTGTTCGTCGATGCTGATTTGCGGCCTTACCGGGATCAGTGGGCGTTCCTGGCCTCCATCCTGCCAATGCCTGCACACGATATCGAACCCACTATCCTGCGGGCGACGGGCAATGCGCACCCACTCGATGTCACGTTCATCGATGAGGAGGATCACAAGGAGCCGTGGAAGCGATCAGCGTCGGTCAGCAAAAAGCTGGTCGGGCCAATGCCGAAGTCGCTCACGGTGACACTGGCCAACCTGATCTATTTTGAAAAGGCACAACTGCCGCAGTCACTGGCCAACCGACTGATTCGTTTGGCGGCCTTCCAGAACCCGGAGTTTTACAAGAAACAGGCGATGCGATTTTCAGTGTGGGATGAGCCGCGCGTCATCGGCTGTGCCGAGAACTATCCCAATCACATCGCATTGCCGCGCGGCTGCCTGGATGCTGCGCTGGAGCTACTTCGTGACAACACGATCGGTTGCGAACTGATCGACGTGCGATATGCAGGCTCGCCGCTGGACGTGGCTTTTGCAGGTACTTTGCGGCTGGATCAAGAATTCGCTGTGGCTGCCATGTTGCATCACGATGCTGGCGTCCTGTGCGCACCGACGGCATTTGGCAAAACGGTCACGGCTGCTGCGATGATTGCGCGCCGTGGCGTGAACACGCTGGTGCTGGTGCATCGAACCGAACTGCTCAAGCAATGGCAGGAGCGCTTGCAATCATTTCTGGGCGCTGGCAAGGGCGTGGTCGGCACCATCGGTGGCGGCAAAGCCAAGCTGACAGGAAAAATCGACATCGCGGTGATGCAATCCTTGTCGCGTCAGGGTGAAGTCAATTCGCTGGTCGAAAACTACGGCCACGTGATCGTGGACGAATGCCATCACGTGGGGGCGGCATCGTTCGATGCGATTTTGAAGCAGGCTAAAGCCAAATACGTGCTCGGCCTGACGGCGACGCCAATTCGCCGTGATGGCCAACAGCCGATCATTTTCATGCAATGCGGGCCGACTCGGCACACAGCCGCCAAGCCCACGGGTGCGCCGCACGATCTGGCGGTCACGCCGTGCACCTTGCACTCGCGGATTGACTTGCCGCAGGCAACGGGAATTCAGGATGTATTCCGGCACCTTGCCATTGACCAAGCCCGAACCGACGCGATTGCCGCTGAGGTAGTAAACGCCTATGGTCAGGGCCGCAAGGTACTGGTGCTGACCGAGCGCACCGAACATCTCGATGCCATCCAGACCGCCCTGGACGGCAAGGTTACAGCTTTATTTGTCCTGCACGGACGGATAGCCAAAAAGCAGCGCGCCACACTGATTGCGGAACTCAACGCGCTGCCGCCCGACGCCCCACGCGTTCTGCTGGCAACCGGCAAACTGGTTGGTGAAGGATTCGATCATCCACCGCTTGATACCTTGGTGCTGGCAATGCCGGTTTCGTGGAGGGGGACGTTGCAGCAGTACGCAGGCCGACTGCACCGAGAACACGCCACCAAGACCGACGTGCGCATCATCGACTTCGTCGATACCGGCCACCCGGCGCTGCTGCGAATGTGGGAAAAACGCCAGCGAGGATACCGGGCGATGGGCTACCGGATGGTAGATGAAAAGGGTGCGAATTGACCGCGAAACCCACACTGTTCCTCGCAATCCCGCACCATTGCTTCTAATCTGAGGAGTCCCCCAAAAAAGCTTAGTCAGCCACATGCCACCAAAATTCAGAACCTGAAAGCCTCTGGGTCGGCAACGATTCAGAAGCTTTTTTTATGGTGGGGGGCTTGTCTCAAGCCCTATCAAAGACCTCCACTACGTAAGCTGCCAGCCGATCTACCTTCCATAAGCTTTTAATGCTGTGTAGATTTCGCAAACGATAAAAAAGAGTCGATCTTGCTGGCTCGAATACCCAAGGAAAAATCCATCAAGCGCTGTAGTCCAATCGAAATTGGTCGTGCCTCGCGGGTCGCCATTGCCTTTGTTATTCAGTCTAAAAATAGTTTCTTATTAGTATCCAACATCCAATTCCGCCAGCATTTTTTCTGCGGTATCCCACGGCAATCTGCGTCCTTGGGCGCGCATTTTTTGAAATGCGGCACGTGCCACATGCACGGTGATTGTCCCTGCACGCACCATTACACTGACCAGCCAAAGCGTTCCCCGAACTTCAACGTTTTCGCTTTCCGCAGCCATCTTTAAAGCCTTGTCACCTGTCAGCAGCGGACATGTTTCCTTCTCCGCCAATGCCAGTGCAAATAGATCGTTACGACCGGGTCTTGGATATTTTGCGGCCAACGCAATTACTCGCCTCACCATTTCCTCATCGAGAACTCTGGCGGAGAGACCCATTTCAAGCAGGTAATTATGTTGCTCTTCCAACTCCTCGTAAAAGAGAACGTCAGGAACAGCGAATTGATATTCAAGACTGAACATGGGTGCAACAAGCCCGCCAATCTCGATATCAATCAAGATATTTGCATCACTGATGAGTAGCAGCATCGCTGCCCTCCAGAGACCGAATTGCCTGGAACGAAGTCAGGGATAGTTTCATCAGCTCCGCCGCTTTCGACTCGCCGATATACTCTTCGGCCAGCGCGTGAAAAATCATCTGCTCGAAGACATGCGCCTTCTCGGTCGGATATTGCTTTCCCGGTTCCTTGAGGTGCCATCCCTTTATTCGGAACAATTTGGCCTGCTCGTCCCGCCAAGCCGGTGTGACAATGCCGAGATCGCGCGCGCGATAAAGGATGCCGGCCATGCTGAGGCCAAACTCCTCCTTGAGTAATGCGAGTTCTTTAGGTTCAATATCATTTCGGTGTACGCCAAGTTCCCGTTCGACGGATTTTCGGGGAATTAAGAATGCACCGGCAAATCGGTTGCACGCAATTTCCTCGTCGATGTCGTCTGCGAGTAAGCCCGACAGCATGAGATGACCCAGTTCATGTGCTAACGTGAAGCGCTGACGGTCTCCTGGCCAATTGCTGCCAACGACAATGATGGGCATCCGATTGACTGACGCCGCCAGGCCATCGAATTTATGATCTGTATTCGTATCGATCATGAAAACGCGAATGCCGTGAGTTTCGAGAACGTCAATCAGATCGAGGATAGGGTCATATCCCAGATCCCATGCCTTGCGCACATTCTCGACGACACTTTCAATTTGTTCAAGATCGGTGATTTGGTGAGACAGTCCATGAACCGGCGCAAACGGAAAAACAGGAGACGTAGGGAATAAATTTTCCAACTCGATCCGGCGCTCAATCTGATCAATCACTTCGTGCTCGATGGCTTTTAGCTGCTTTTTTGGTAACGAACTACGTTTGCGGTACTCGATGCCATCGAGCGCTACCGTTTCCGGACGGAAGAAATATTCCGTGCGCACATTGAGCGCACGGGCGAGCTTGATCAATGTTGCCGACGTGGGCGTCGCTTGCTCATCCTCATATTTTTTGATTGAGGCATGTGTCAGGCCGACCTGCGCACCGACGTCACGCAGCGAAAGTCCAGCCGCTTTTCGAGCTCGGGAAAGTCGTTGACCAATCATGTCAGCTACTCCTTTAGAGGTTTACATTTTTAAGGATTATAGTTTGTTTTGTAAACCTGAGTCCGGCCCCTGCTGAGATTTTTCAGACCTTTTGCACAGTGTTGTCTTTTTTGACAGCAGCCGTCTTTCTTGGCTTCGGTGGGTGCATCGACATTTCAATTTTGAGTCAATGGTGGCCATGGACTTGAAAAATCCTGAATTGTTCGATGTGTGGCAGACAGTCGAGCCAGATTTTCCCCGGTCAAATTACGTTGCAGACGACGGTCGCCGGGGAATGCTAAGACAAGCAGAAAATGCTCTGTTCAAGGTCGTCACCACAACCGGTAGCTCAACCAAATTCGTAGGGTGTCAGTAAGCCAGGCGCATTGGGAATCGGGCTGTACTTGTATCGGTTACGACCTTGGCAAAGACTCATGGTCAAAAATCCAGCAGTCGTTAACACACCAGTCATGACGGAAGTTCGGCATCGCCAGAAATTGGCACAGACTCGTTGGCTGGACTACACACTCCAACATTTGAAGGCCAAGTTCCTAAGGAAGCGCTGATTTAATCACCCGATTTTTGGCGGTAAAATTCTGCTGACATTCAATTTCAACGAGACCGCCATGGCCATGAAGCAAACCAGTTTTTCGAGTGCCGAATTTGCTGCGAAGAAGCGCGTCACGCGGCGCGAGCAGTTTCTTGCGGACATGGAGCAAGTCGTGCCTTGGGCTGAACTTGAGGCGGTCATCGCTCCCGTCTATCCGACCGGCATGCGCGGTCGCCCACCGATAGGTTTGTCGCGGATGTTGCGCGTGTACTTCATTCAGCAGTGGTACAGCCTGTCGGATGAAGCGGTCGAAGATGCCATCTACGATAGCCAGGCCGTGCGGGCGTTTATCGGCGTAGATCTGGCACGCGAGTCGGCACCGGATGCGACGACGTTGCTGAAATTCCGGCGCTTACTGGAGACCAATGAGCTGACCCAGCGCATGTTCATCGCCATCAACGCCACACTGACCGAGAAGGGCTTGCTGATGCGCTCGGGTACCATCGTTGACGCCACGATCATCAACGCACCACCCTCGACGAAGAACGCTGAACACAAGCGCGACGCCGATATGCACCAGACGAAGAAAGGCAATCAGTGGTACTTCGGCATGAAAGCGCATATCGGCGTCGATGCCGAAAGCGGCCTGGTGCACAGCCTGACCACCACGGCGGCCAACGTTGCCGACATCGTTGAGACGGCAGCGCTGCTGCATGGCGACGAAGAAACGGTGTTTGCCGATGCGGGCTACACCGGCGTGGCGAAGCGCGAAGAAATGAACGACGTCAAGGTGCAATGGCAGATTGCTGCCACGCGTGGCACGATCAAGAAGGTCAACGAAAAGCGACCTCTGCGCGCCATTCTCGACGAACTGGAGCATGCCAAGGCGAGCATTCGGGCAAATGTTGAATATCCGTTTCATGTGATCAAAAATCTCTTTCGTCATCGCAAAACCCGCTACAAGGGTCTGCCGAAAAACACCGGGCACGCCTTCATGTTGTTCGGCTTGGGAAATCATGTCATCGAAAAATCAAGCTGTTGAACTGGCAGGCCCAAGTTCAGTCTATTGCGTGAAAGCAGGACGAAAGGGACATCGCTTGTTCGTTTTTTAGCCCGTTTCTTCGGCTTGTAATCCATTTTTTCGAGAATAAAATTTGCTGGAGGGGCAATCAGCCATTTTCATTCTTGGAGTCGGCTTTATTCAGCGGTTTCCTAGCCTATCATTGCCTTTCCGTCATTGACGATATTGAATAACGCTATGAGTTCAATGATGTACTGAGCTTGAAAGAGCTGGCTTCGTATCGTAGCACCGACCGATTAACTTACGTTGTGCGTTGATAATCTTCAAATTCCCAAGCTGCAAATTTAGCAACTTTCTGTGTGATGGTCGGCCAATCCGTACCTACACAACTTTCAATGCATCGATAAATTTCGTTCTTAATTACATCAAGATCGTACTCAAATACAATCAACATGTGCCGTCCCCAAACAGCTTTCTTAAAGAAGTATTCTTTTTTTAGCCAGTCAGGCGTGCAAACTAATAACTGATAGTCATGCGAACCCTCTTCCTCATTTTGACCCACTCGTAAATTTATCCATAATCCGAAGCATTCCCGATCATTTGGGGAATAGGTCTCTAAACTAATTGTTGCACTGTCAATCCAAATACCTTTAACAATTGCCATCATGGCTTCACTACCAAATGACCATTGCTAATCACTTGTCCTGTTTGAGTTTGTTGCACGAAATTCGCTTGTAATCCAGTAGGATTGAATTCAACTGGAGTGTTTGGTTTGAAACTTGGTGGTCGGTAAACTCTCAATCCATCCGCGCTTATTAAGCATCCAGGGCAGTCTTTCTGGCCACGTATCAGTCGCGCACCATCACCTACCCAGACTTGCCCTAACTGATTTGCCTCCGCTGTTGTACCAGTGCCAATCGTGAAATTTTTGCCCTTGCCACTTAATGCGGCCGCCAATCTTGGGTCTTGAACAGCAATATTCGCAAGATTTTCTTTTGCGAGTTGCGCTTTTAACCCTTGACTCGTTGCGGCATTCGCAGTTCCTTCGGCGGTGACTATTCCATCGACCTCGAGGTTTGTAATTACGCCTTTCGCCCTACTACCTCTCCTATCAAAAATCCGCTGCAACAACGCCTGCACCTTCTCCGTCCGCAACGCCTGCGTACTCCCCGCCAACGCCGCCCCCGCACCCAGCGCATTCATCAAACCGCTGGCCAGCAAATCACCCGCCTTCTGCAAGTCCGCTTCACATTTTGCGCGCAATGTGAATACCGCTGCCTTGAATAATTCCTCCGCCGCAATAACTGCGTATTTGCCAAAAAAATAGTAGCCAGCCACAGCGAGTGCGGCGTCAACAGCCGGACCGATCGGGGTGAGTTGTGTCCGGCCCAGACGCCAAAAACGATCGCTGTCGTTCTGAGGGATTCCGGTTTGACCAGCTCACGCAGCATGTCGCCGATCACGCCGGGAATCTGGCTGCCTGCGCGCAGGAGTACGTATTCGACACGCTGCTGGGTGTCCCACCCTGAAACATCCACCACTGGTTTCGCCTGCAACCCGAGCGGATCAACATTGGCTACCGGATTGTTGTCAGCAAACGCATACAGATTCAATCCGCCCGATAGCCCGCTCGGGTCCGCGCTCAGGTACCGCCCGCTGCGCACGTCCAGATACCGGTGATGGTTGTAGTGCAGGCCGGATTCGGCATCGTAGTACTGGTTGGAGCCGCGTAGATGGAGTGGCATCGCGACGTTTGCGGTATTCGCCCAGCTCTTCAAAATCTGGAGTTAATGCTACTTTGAAAATAATCAACAATCGGCACGCTGTACAAGCTCTAAATCTTCCTCCTTCACTGTCATCACACTAAGCGACTCCCCCGCTGCATCGACAAACTCAACTTCATATTGAGGGTGAGTTGATGAAAATACCATCAGCACGGCTCCAGATGTGCCGCTTGGTACATCCTCACCGAGAGTTCGAATTGATCTTACGACATCATATTCAAAGAATTTGGTATTCATTTTTTGGTAGGAATAGCTGTTGTTAGTCTAACGATGTCGTCCTTGTTGCGAATCCAACCAAATGTGACGTCAATCACTTTGCCATTTGCACCGGTGATGGGAATGACTTGATTAAATTTGACACCTTGTTCAATGACTGCTGTCTGAACTGCTACGGTTTCGTTGAAGACAATTTGCTTTGCAAGCTGGTCAGCATTACTTCGATTAAATCCAAGAGCTGAATCAAACCATTTCGCTTTGGAACCACCGATCGGATGATCGGCATTCAATAGATAGCGAAACAATTTATCATCAACGCTTGCTCGAGTAGCGGCGAGTGCAGCACTATTTGTCCCACTTCCCACCCTACTAAAAACCCGCCACAACAATGCCTGCACCTTCTCCGTCCGCAACGCCTGCGCACTCCCCACTAATGCCGCGCCCGCACCCAGCGCATTCATCAGCCCGCTAGCCAATAAATCCCCCGCCTTTTGCAAGTCCGCTTCACATTTTGCACTCAATGTGAATACCGCTGCCTTGAATAATTCCTCCGCCGCAATAACCGCGTATTTACCAAAAAAATAGTAGCCAGCCACAGCGAGTGCTGCATCGACAGCCGGACCGATCGGGGTGAGTTGTGATCCGGCCCAGACGCCAAACACGATCGCTGTCGTTCTGAGGGATTCCGGTTTGACCAGCTCACGCAGCATGTCGCCGATCACGCCGGGAATCTGGCTGCCTGCGCGCAGGAGTACGTATTCGACACGCTGCTGGGTGTCCCACCCTGAAACATCCACCACCGGTTTCGCCTGCAACCCCAGCGGATCAACATTGGCCACCGGATTGTTATCGGCAAACGCGTACAGATTCAACCCGCCCGATAGCCCGCTCGGGTCCGCGCTCAGGTACCGCCCGCTGCGCACGTCCAGATACCGGTGATGGTTGTAGTGCAGGCCTGATTCGGCATCGTAGTACTGGTTGGAGCCGCGTAGGTTGAGGGGCATCGCGGCGTTGGCGTCCGGGATCAGTTCGCCGAAACCGGTCACGCTCGAACGCCAGACAACGTGCTTGCGGTCGTTGATCAGCGCACGTGGTGCGCCGGTGTGGTCGGCGACGATGGCGAAGACGTCGTTGCGCGTGGCCTGGCCGATGGCGCGGGTAGTGTCTGTCGGGATGCTGTTGAGCGCCTGGCCGGCCAAAGCGGTGATGCCGCTGTCGCGCGCTTGCAGCATCGCGATGGGCCGGCTGCCGCTCTGGTCGTCGAGCCAGACGTACTGGCGCGTGATGGAGCTAGGGCTGTCGGGGTGAGTGGCGGTGCTGCTATGGTTGCCGCCAGCGTCTTTCGGGCTGCCCTGCGCTTCGGCGACCAGTTCGCTGCCATCGTAGAAGTAGTACGTGACGGCTTTTTGGCCACCGGCATAGCTGACTTTTTTGATGCGCTCGCCGAAAGCGTTGTAGGCGTAATCGGCGACAGGCTGGCCGTGCTGGCTGACACGGATCAGGCGCTGCTGGCTATCCCATAAATAGTCGGCGTCGCCGGTTCGGGTGATGCTGCCGGCAGCGTTGTAGTCGTAGGGGATGTTGCGGTCATCGGCCTGCGCAGCGGTAATGCGGTTACTCGCCGGATCGATGGTGTAGCCGGTGGACAGGGTGCCGCGACCATCGGCCAGCAGGTTGCCAGTCTGATCGTATCGGTAGGCGTGGTCGGACGGTCGGCTGCTGCGGTCATCGCCGACATGCGTGACACCCGTCATGCGACCGGCAAGGTCATAACCGTACCGGGTACTTTGCTTGCCAGTCGACTCCGTCGCGTTGCGTTGCGTGAGCTGGCCGAGGGTGTCGCGCTGGTGCTGTTCTTCCCAGTTGCCGACACTGCCGATACGGGTGATGTGCCCGGTCTGGTCGAGTTGGCGCTGGTAATTGGCACCATTGGCCAGTTGATACTGCTGGTTTGCATAACGGTCATCGGCATCGTTGAGCCCGTCGAGCAAGACGGTATTGCCGAACAGATCTTCGCGCGTGATTGCAGTCAGCAAACCGGCTTTCGCATGGATGGCGCCGTTGTACCGGTAGTGCAGAATTTGACCATCGGGCAAGGTTTTACGCAGTAACTGGCCGCGCCCGTCGTAGGCATACCGGGTCTCGACACGCTGCTGGTCGATCAGGCGCACGTGGCTGGTCAGGCGGGCGGCGTGGTCGTAGCTGAACTGTTCTTCGCCAGCGGGATAGCTGATCCGTACCGGTCGTCCCTGCTGACCGTAGACGATGCGCGTGTCGCCTTCTTCGGTACGTTGTCCGGTCACGCGGCCGGCCACGTCATGGCGGAAGCTGACGGTTTTGCTTTGTTCGCTGCCGTGGCCGGTGGTCTTGCTGACCAGATGGTCGGCGGCGTCATAGGCCAACACGGTCACGCCGCCATCAGGGCTGCCGACCCGAACCAGCCTCCCGAAGTCATCGAAGGTCTGGTCAGTCTGGTGCTTGCGCGCATCGGTGACGCGGGCCAGCCGGCTTTGCTGGTCGTACTGAAACCGGGTGACCGTGTTGTCCGCGGCGAAGAGGATATCGGGCACGGCGCCGTCCCGTTGCGCGCCGCTCTTGCGGTCTGCTTCGATATCGAGCAGCGACAAATTCGTGGTCTGCGCGATGCTGCCATCGGGATTGAGGAGCGTGCGCGAAACCAGCGTGCCTTCGGTATCGCGCTGCAGGCGAATGCGATTGCCCTGCACATCCGACAATTCACGCATCCTGCCGTCGGCACCGTAGCGCAGCGTCAATCGCTGGCCCGTCGATTGCACGACACCCGACAATTGGCCGAGTCCGTTGTAGCTGAAGAATTCACTGATGCCGGCGCTGGTGACCCGGGTGAAATGGCCGG
>NZ_BAAAZE010000001.1:0-325239 GCF_039536745.1 Actimicrobium antarcticum | reverse complement strand
CTTCGCGCTAAATCTCGTATTCGTTAAAAGTAGCACTGGTCAAGACGTTGCTCGTGAGGCGCTTACCGCTGATGCGACGTTTTCACAAGCCGGGGGACGAAAAGCGGATGGTGGTGTTGCTGCCGCCGGACCGGATCGATGCCTGGCTCGACAGCGACTACCAGGAGGCGCCGTCATTCTTCCTGCCGTATCCGGCGGAGGCACTGTGCGCCCAGCCGGCACCGAAGGCTGTGCACCAGGGCGGCACGGCGCCGGTCCAAACACCGGAGGACGCGCAGCAAGGTTTTCCGGATATGTGAATCCGGCGATCAACCCGCAGCCGGATTACCGATTCACTCGCGTTCCGGCACCGGCACGTTGAAACCATTGAGCGTCGTAGAGACCATCGCGTACAGCCCGACGGGACCGGGTTGTACTTAGCACCACGCCTTATCGGTATCTCCCGTTGTTCGCACGAGTGGCCATCGAGCGACTGGATGCGGACAACGCACTGCGCACGGAGACGACCTTTGACGGGTTGTTGCAGGCATACGCTGGCACCTATGGTCAGTTGGAGGACATGGAGACGTGCGCAGCGGCGCACCACATTTGCAGCCGCAGATTTTGGGACTTCTCCACCAACTTTCTATTGCCAGCGTGAGTCGTTTTTGCTTGCCAGCCATCTAAGTATCTTCAGCGTGAAGCGCGCTGAAGATGACCGTCCCGAGCGCGTCGTTGATGCTTGCAACTGACCTTTAATTGCGTGGTGTACTGCGTATAGTGTCCAGCGGTAAGAACGACGCCAGCGGCGAATCCGGCAGGGCGATGAAGCCATGGTGCACATAAAACGATGCTGCAGTTTCGTCCTTTGCGTCCACCATGAGCGCAAAGGCAGCGATTTCTGTAGCCGCGGCACGATCGAGCGCATCGGCCAGCAGTGCGCCACCGAGACCCTGTCCCTTGAAATGCTGATCGACCGCCAAACGCTCCATGCGTATGGCCGGCACGGAGGGAGAGCGCGGCAGTTTTTTGCCGATGGCGGCAGGCAGATCAGCCAGCAGCAGGCTGGCCGATGCCAGGGTGTAGTAGCCAGCGACACGTTGGTCCGGCGTAAGCGCGACAAAACACGCCGTTATCCTGCGGCGAATATCTTGAGTGACTTGTCGATGAAAATAACTGTCCAGCGGCTCGGCACCACTGCAAAACGTTGTACGGTCAAGTTGTGTATCGAGAGCGATAACGCGAAATGGCGCCTCCCTCATTCCGCACCTAGTAGCTTGCGGCGACGCGCGAATGCACGTTCCAGCGCGGGCGAAGGCGGGGGTGGGGCTAGCAGCGCACGGGCGAAACATTCCTGGTCTGCCAGCGTCAGACGGACGACTTCAGCTTGCTCGATGGCCCGTTGTGCGGCTTCCTGTACTGCCGACACCACGAAGTCTGTCATGGTACGTCCCTGAATCTCGGCGGCACGCTTGAGCAGGGCGTGCAGGTCGGTACTGATCCGCGCTTCAAGCCGCGCGGTGGAAATAGCGGATGTCATGAGATTTCCCTCCTTTCTTGAATTGTACGGCACATTGCCGTAAATTTTTTTAAGTCATGACTCAACTTCCTTGATCTGAATACTTTCAGCTTGTCTGCCGCGTTTTGCAGGAGATACTTCAGGCGTAGTTAATTCAACTGTCTCATCAATCAAATTACCTTTCTTGTGACGGTCACCTAACTATAGGCGCTGGTGAAATGTGTGAGGCTTCGGAGCAGACCCATTTATCTGTTGCTGTGTTGGCGCCACCAACACGACCACATGTCGATTGCAGACCGTTTCAATCACCCACAGTGGGCAGCGGCACTTCTAAAGCACTATCGGCAGCACTACACGGTCCTGCGATTTTGAAATAGCCTCCTATGCGCTTGACATAGGCCAACAAGTCTACAAAAAACGGATGGCAACAGAGCGTGGAAGAGTCGCCGACCAGCAACAGCTTGCGCCGTGCGCGGGTCATGCCCACGTTCATGCGGCGGATGTCGGAGAGGAAACCGATCTCGCCCTGGGTGTTGCTGCGCGTCAATGAAATGGCAATGATGTCGCGCTCCTGGCCCTGAAAGGAATCGACGGTGCCCACGCTGAGCCTGCGTTGCAGTAGCAAATCATTTAGCGCGGCGCTGACTTCGATGGCGTCCTTCAAGTAGTTGATTTGGGCGCGGTAAGGTGCAATTACGCCGATGGTGAGCGGGGCCTGTTGAGGTGCAGTTGAGTCGTAGGGTCCAAGCAGTTGCGCAAGGCGCTGCAGCAGCAAGTGGGCTTCTTTGGGGTTGGCCGTTGAACGACTTTCGGGAATAGCAACCTCCAGAAAGCCACAACCGGCCGTGTCGATGAATTCCATCGGCAGGTCAGGTGCAAAACGCGGGTCGTAAGCCTCTAAGCCTGCATGGCGCACGCTATGGTGCGGCACCAGTTGGCTACCGTAGAACTTTTCCGAGCTGAAGTCCATGATGTGCTGGTGCATGCGGTATTGCACGGTGAGCATGCGGGCCGTCTGCGGCTGTCGCTGGATGCACTTTTCAAACAGGGTTTCGCGCAAGCCTTCGCGGGCGGCTTTTTCGCTTTTCACCGTGGGCGGTAGCTGGTGGTGATCGCCTGCCAAAATAATACGCTGTCCCTTGGCTATGGGAATCCAGCAACCCGGCTCCAAGGCCTGGGCGGCTTCGTCGATGAAGACGGTCTCAAAGATCAGGTGGCGAATGTGGCGGTTGCTCGCACCCACCAGCGTGCAGGTGATCACTTGTACCGATTCGAGCACGTCCTCGGTCATGAAACCCTCCAAATCGTCGGCGCCTTGGCGCAGCGTCCGCGCTTCTTCCCTCAGCCATTGGCGGTGCTGACGCTCCTCGAAACCAAAGTCGCGTACGTGTTCGTTGGCAGTTTGACGGTGCTGCTCAGCGGTTTGGCGCATCGCATGCATCTTGCTGTAGCTGGCGTGGGTCATCACAGCGGCATCGAGGGTGTGCTGGAGCAGCAAGTCCGACACGCGGCTGGGGTTGCCCATGCGGATCACGTTGACACCGCGCTCGGCCAACTTTTCGGTCAGCAGGTCCACGGCTGTGTTGGAGGAGGCGCATACCAGCACGCGCCGCTCGCGCCGGATGGTTTCCAGAATGGTGTGCACCAGCGTGGTGGTTTTTCCCGTGCCGGGCGGGCCATGGATGATGGCCACATCTTGGGCCGAAACCACATGGCGCACAGCCGCCAGCTGCGAGGCATTGAGCGCACTGGGATAAAAAAGGTCGTCGGCTTTGTGCTCGCGAAAGCTGGCCGGCCTGGCACCCAGCAGCACGTCGCGCAGTACGGCTAAGCGGTTGCCGTGTGCAAGCATGACCGCGCTCAGGGCCTGGTTCATCTCGCGGTAGCTCACCTCGTCAAAGGTGAGGTCAATGCCCAATGTGCTGCCGTCCAGTGCCCACTCGGGCAGCGCTTCTTTGGTGGTGGCCAGCAGCAGCTTGTTGCGCCGCACGCCCGTCACGACGCCGCACAGTACTGGTCGGTCAGGCCCCGAGTTACCTGGCGCGTCACTGAACAACGAAGCATTTTTGCCTACCTGAAACAAGTGCAGGTCTTGCCGATGGGCAGGGCGCTCAAGCTCCAAGACCACTTTGCCACCAAAACCGATGTCTTCCTGGGTAATGGTGACGGGGTACCAGGTCAAGCCACGCCGACGGCGTTCCTTGATGGTTGCACTGGCATTGTTGAGTTTGAACTGCGCTTGGTCTTCCTTTTGTTCAAGTTGCATGAGTGCACGCACATGGCGTAACTCATGTTGAACAGCGCAGGGGGCGGAGGGGGTGGGGTCTTGGTCAGCCAAAGGGAAGAGGGAAAGGACAAAGGCAAGGTGCGGGGACTAAACCGTTTTCGGTTTTGATAATAAACAACAGTTTAACCCAAGCAGCTGAGGCTTCATCAATCAGGAAGATGTCGCGGCTTGCTTTGACGTGGGGTGGCGATCAGTGCCGCTTGTTGGCCTTCCATGTGCCGCCATAGCGGTAGCTGGGGTGCCGCTCCACTTGGGTCCGGCATGCTTGCCAAATCAGGGTCCAAGCTGCGGTGTCGTCTTGCACCACCCGGTAAAGAGTTGAACTTACCGCTTTGCAGGTTTCGCAAGCTTTGATACGGGATCGAACAGATTTGGGCATGGTGATCAAAAATTAGTCTATCGCGTCAAACGAGGCTGCCGCCCGTCGGGGATTGGCAAGCCAGTTTTACTCGAAACGCACTGGGCTGGTATATGCCAGCGTCAAATGCAGCGAGGGTGTGCGGGATTTTGTAGAAACGGGATTTGTTTAAGTTGTCAATCTCTAGAAGAGTTAATTTATTGAATACACGGCCATTCGACAAAATCCGGCGCAATTGACCGAATAATATCTCCAAGCCATGTCAGTCGAGATGCTGCGTCCCGACCTCGCAATCCGCATTCCCAGATAACGATCACCCTCCAGCCAGCATCTGCAAGCGCGGTGATACCTCTGGCATCACGCACCACATTCGCATCGAACTTCGTTCGCCATTTCTCGCCATTCGTAGCCGGGGTGCTGGCAAGGCGACAGTGCGCATGACGGTGCCAGAAGCATCCGTGCACGAAAATCGCCACCCGGTAACGGGGAAGAACGATATCCGGCCTAGCGGGAAGCTTGCCATCATGCAGACGAAAACGGAATCCCTGTGCATGAAGAAACCGCCGCACGATCATTTCCGGTTTAGTATCCCGTGATTTGATACCCGCCATCATGCGCGAGCGTGTTTGTGTATCGACGATATCCATGTATCCGTTTATCCTGGCGGCCAGAAATTTCACCCCATTACGTTCAAGATGACCTCTGACAGTACCGTACCAATTGTTGACCTGTTTGCCGGCCCTGGCGGGCTTGGTGAGGGATTTTCCTCGCTCGAGGGCGAGCCTTTCCGGATAAAAGTATCCGCCGAAATGGAATCGTCCGCACATGCCACGCTCAGAATGCGTGCCTTTTACAGATTGTTGAAGCGTCAAGGTGGCAGTGCGCTCGACTCCTATTACCGTTTCTGCAATTCAGGTGCGCCCCTGCTTGTTGATGACATCACGGTGGCAGCATGGGCGGAAGCGGAAAAGGAAGCACTCCAGCTAACGCTTGGCGATCCCGCGGACAATCAGCGGCTGGATGCAGTCATCGCTGCACATGGAATCGGGCCGTCCGTACCGTGGCTACTGATGGTTTGAGATAAGTTGTGGTCAACGATGAGCAGAAACCGGCGCTAGTGCGAAGCACTTGGCCGTACAAGCCTCCGGGGGAAGCAAGAAAACGGCCGAGTATCAGACAAGTGTCTGATATAACGCCGATTCGCAAAAAGAAAAGGGGTTACGTTTTCACGTAACCCCTTGATATTCCTGGCTCCCCGACCTGGACTCGAACCAGGGACCTGCGGATTAACAGTCCGTCGCTCTACCAACTGAGCTATCAGGGAAAAGAGACCGCATTATGGCGGATCAGATGCTGCCTGTCAAAAATTTTACTACCGGTTTTTGACAGTGCTGCGAGAGAGAAAAACCGCTTCTTCTCACAGCGAGGCCGAAGTCTACAATACTTTCGAGATAGCCTCAACCACCTTGTCGATATTGGTTGAATTTAACGCGGCAACGCAGATGCGACCAGTGTCGACGGCATAGATCGAGTACTCGCTGGCGAGCCGTGAAACCTGTTCTTTGGTCAGTCCCGAATACGAAAACATGCCGCGTTGCTGGATCACGAAATCGAAGTCGTGGGCAGGTGCCTTTTCTTTCAGCTTGGCGACCAGAAGTTGGCGCATTTCGCGAATCCGCACACGCATGCCAGCCAGTTCGTCTTCCCACAACTGACGCAGTTCCGGTGTCGCCAACGCCATCGCAACAACTTGGCCGCCATGCATCGGCGGGTTGGAGTAGTTGGTGCGAATCACGCGCTTGAGTTGCGATAGCAAGCGCGCTGCTTCTTCGGCGCTAACGGCGACGATGCTGAGGGCACCGACACGTTCGCCGTACAACGAGAATGATTTCGAGAACGAGTTCGAGACGAACAGCGGTCCGCCGGCGTCGGCAAACTGACGTACCACTTTGCCGTCGGCTTCGATGCCGTCACCAAAGCCCTGATAGGCCATGTCAAGAAAGGGCACCAGGCCGCGCTCGGTGACGACCTGAATGACTTCTAGCCATTGGGCTGCGCTCAGGTCGGCGCCGGTTGGATTGTGGCAGCAGGCGTGCAGCAACACGATCGAGCCGGATGGCATGGTCTGCAGTGCACCGAGCATGCCGGAAAAATTCACGCCACGGGTGGACGGGTCGTAGTACGGATAGTTGTTGACGGTGAAACCAGCCGACTCGAACAGTGCGCGGTGGTTTTCCCAGCTTGGGTCACTGATCCATACTTGCGCGCCGGGCGCGAAACGCTGCAGGAAGTCGGCGCCGAGTTTCAGTGCGCCGGTGCCGCCTATGGCTTGCGCGGTGATCGCACGCTTCTCATTGATTACTGCGCTGCCGGCACCAAATACGAGTTCCTGGACAGCCTTGTCGTACGCCGCGAGGCCGTCGATCGGCAGATAGGTGCGTGGCGCGCCCTTTTCCATCAGGATTGCTTCGGCTTTTTTTACGCAGTCGAGCAGCGGTACTTTGCCGTTGTTGTCGTAGTAGACGCCAACGCCGAGATTGATTTTGGCTGGATTTTTGTCCGCATTGAAAGCTTCGGTGATGCCCAGAATCGGGTCACGGGGAGCCATCTCAATGGCGGTGAAGAGCGAGGCTGAAAGGGGTGCGTTCATCGTGATAACATCAAAAGTTAGCTGCAGAAGATCGCTTGCAGTCGGGTTGGAGACCGCGTCGCAGGAACTAGCCGACGCCGATTAACAGCTCGCAATTTTACCAAAGGTCGCCTCCCCATGGCTGAATTATCCCAAGTTTCCAGTACCATCGATGAATCAAAAATCGTTGCCTTTCCGGGTTCGCCGTTTCAGTTGCTGCAACCGTTCCTGCCTGCCGGCGACCAGCCGACAGCAATCGCCAAGCTGGTCGAAGGTATCGAAGACGGACTGTCGTTTCAGACTTTGCTGGGTGTAACCGGCTCCGGCAAAACCTACACGATGGCGAACGTGATCGCCCGCATGGGCCGTCCGGCCATCATTTTTGCGCCGAACAAGACGTTGGCAGCGCAGCTGTACAGCGAATTCCGTGAGTTCTTTCCACGCAACGCCGTCGAGTACTTTGTCAGCTACTACGACTACTACCAGCCTGAAGCCTATGTGCCGCAGCGGGATTTGTTCATCGAAAAAGATTCGTCGATCAACGAGCATATCGAGCAGATGCGGCTGTCGTGCACCAAGTCGCTGATGGAGCGGCGCGACGTGATCATCGTCGCGACCGTGTCGGCGATCTACGGTATCGGTAATCCGAATGAGTACCACCAGATGATCCTGACCTTGCGTGCCAAGGACAAGGTCAGCCAGCGTGACGTGATTGCGCGCCTGATCCAGATGCAATATGCGCGCAACGAAATCGACTTCGGCCGGGGCACGTTTCGGGTGCGTGGCGATACGATCGATATCTTTCCGGCCGAGCATGCCGAATTGGCCGTGCGGCTGGAGATGTTCGACGACGAGATCGAAAGCATCCAGCTATTCGATCCGCTGACCGGCCGCGTGCGACAGAAGATTCCACGCTTTACCGTCTATCCGGGATCGCATTACGTCACGCCGCGTGCAACGGTATTGCGCGCAATTGAAACCATCAAGGACGAGTTGCGCGACCGGCTGGAGTTCTTCCGCAAGGAAAACAAGCTGATCGAAGAGCAGCGCATCGAGCAGCGCACGCGCTTTGACCTCGAGATGATGCAGGAAATTGGCTTCACCAAAGGCATCGAAAATTACTCGCGCCATCTGAGCGGTGCAAAAGCGGGCGAACCGCCACCGACACTCGTGGACTATTTGCCGCCGGACGCGCTGATGTTTCTGGACGAATCGCATGTTCTGCTCGGCCAATTGAACGGCATGTATAACGGCGACCGGGCGCGCAAGACTAACCTGGTGGATTACGGGTTCCGGTTGCCGTCGGCGCTGGATAACCGGCCGCTGCGGTTCGATGAATTCGAAGGAAAAATGCGCCAGACCGTGTTCGTGTCGGCGACGCCAGCCGATTACGAAGTCACGCATGCCGGCCAGGTGGTCGAGCAGGTGGTACGTCCGACCGGGCTGGTCGACCCGGCTATCGAAGTCCGTCCGGCCAGTACGCAGGTCGATGATCTGATGTCGGAGATCCAGGAGCGGGTCAAGCTCAACGAACGGGTACTGGTGACGACGCTGACCAAGCGCATGTCGGAGCAGCTCACCGAATTCCTGAGTGACCATGGCATCAAGGTGCGCTATCTGCATAGCGATATTGATACCGTCGAGCGGGTCGAGATATTGCGCGACTTGCGCCTGGGGACATTCGATGTGCTGGTCGGAATCAATTTGCTGCGCGAAGGGCTGGATTTGCCGGAGGTGTCACTGGTGGCGATTCTCGATGCCGATAAAGAAGGCTTCCTGCGCTCCGAACGCAGCCTGATCCAGACCATCGGCCGCGCGGCGCGTAACCTGAACGGCAAGGCGATCCTGTACGGTGACAAGGTGACCGATTCAATGCGTCGGGCGATTGATGAAACCGAGCGCCGTCGCAACAAGCAGATTGCGTTCAACCTTGCCAACGGCATTACGCCGATCGGTATCAAGAAACAGATCAAGGATTTGATCGACGGCGTCTACAGCCCGCAAGAAGCGCGCGAAGAGTTGCAGGTTGCACAGGAAACTGCCAAGTACGAAGCGATGAGCGAGAAACAGATCAGCAAGGAAATCAAACGGCTGGAGAAATTGATGCTCGATCATGCAAAGAACCTGGAGTTCGAAAAAGCGGCGCAGGTGCGTGACCAGTTACGCGTCCTGAAAGAGCAACTGTTTGGTGCCAGCGGATCGGACAATATTGCATCGATGCTCGGCAAGTAAGCTGATGATTCCTGCTGACATACTGGCCACGCTGGATCGGGCCGATCCGTCCTGGCAGCCGACCTTGCTGGCCGGACTTGAAGCGGTAGACAACGCTGATCCGGCCTATCTGCCTGCGCTGGCCGTGGACACGTATCTGCCGACCGATGGCCGGTTGCTGGCGGCGTTTGCCTTGCCGCTGGATGCGGTACGTTATGTATTGGTGGGGGAGGGCCCGTATCCGCGGCCTGCCAGCGCCACCGGGGTCTGTTTCATGGATGGCGCCGTCGATGGATTGTGGTCGGACAAGGGGTTGTCCAAGACGGTCAATCGGGCGACCTCATTGCGCAACTTCATGAAGATGCTGCTGATCGCGGAAGGCATCCTGCCGGCCGGGCAAAGCACGGGTGCGCCGATGATTGAGATCGGCGCGCGCGCGCAGGCGGCAGGCTCCGGCATGATTCAGACCTTGCCGAACTTGCAGGCTAATTTGACGCGACACGGTTTTTTGCTGCTGAATGCCGCATTGGTATTTCGCCGGGACGTACCGCCGGTGCGTGAAGCACGTGCCTGGTTGCCGTTTCTGATGATCGTTATGGATGCCTTGGCCGAACTGCACCCCGCGCCGACGCTCGTGCTGTGGGGGAAAATTGCAGCGCAGTTGCAGGTGCTGTCTGGCATTGCCCGTTTTCCGCAAGCGGTGGCTGAGCATCCTTACAACTTGTCATTTATTGATAATCCATTGATGCAGAGTTTGTTCGGAAAAATGCAGTTGCTGCAGGATTTGGCGTAATCGCTGAAGCAAAGCTGAACTATCTTCGATCCGGCTGATCCCATTCGACACTGGTTTGCAGGTGCCGAAAACAACGTGAACATCGTCTTCCGCAGGTTGCTGCGATCCGGTGATTCAACCAAGGGAGTCAGCCATGTTGCACCACTCTATGAACCCGCAGATACGC
This sequence comes from Actimicrobium antarcticum, assembly GCF_039536745.1. Lineage (NCBI taxonomy): Bacteria > Pseudomonadati > Pseudomonadota > Betaproteobacteria > Burkholderiales > Oxalobacteraceae > Actimicrobium > Actimicrobium antarcticum. Next base: position 315,297 of record NZ_BAAAZE010000001.1, on the reverse strand, counting down.
AAAGGGCTTGAGGCCAGTCAACGTTGTCATAATTTATGTGTCCAGGCGCTGATCGATTACACACTGGAAAATGAAAACAAGGGCAGGGCACCTCAACCCGGGTTGATGCGCCTGTTGATGGATTGCGAGGAAGTGTGCTCGATGACCAGCGGATTTTTGCTGCGCGGGTCGCATTTTCATGACCGCGCCTGCCAGCTCTGTTCGATGATTTGCAAAGCCTGTGCCGAGGGATGCGTTGAGGCTGGAAACATGGCCGATTGCTTGCACGCATGCCTGCGTTGTGCTGAAGCGTGCGATCAGATGGTTGAGGCGATGATTGTTTGCCGGGAGTGATTGTGATTGCTGATGGTGGACAGATGGCCGTTCATCGGAGGTTGGCCATAGCCGCACCGGATGCCGAGTTCAGGGGATCTGGACATCCATTCCGGATTCATTTCCATCCGAGCTGAAAATGACCTTCCGTATTTGCCCAACGGATTTGATTGCGCATGGCACGCTCGAATTTCTATTGCATACGTCAGGTCGTCGCGAACGTTAAGGAACGCCTTAATCTTGCTATTTCGCGTTATTGCAATGTCGATGGAGTCTGCTCCGAATTGGTTATGTCTATCCGCCCCGGTTCTTCAAACCGCGTTACTCCAGTCAGGTTGGTCGCCAGCAATTATTTCCCCTTGCAGGTAAAATGCATACCTGACGAAATTACTCAACCTTGTTATACTTGACAAAATTAATCGACTACTACGATTAATTTCCTCTGGCAAGAATTCGGGAATAAAAACTCATGCGACTGACGACGAAAGGCCGCTTTGCGGTAACCGCGATGATTGATCTGGCATTGCGCCAGGGTGGCGGGCCAGTGACCTTGTCCGGTATCAGTCAGCGCCAGGAAATTTCACTTTCTTACCTGGAGCAATTGTTCGGCAAATTGCGGCGGCACGAGATAGTGGAATCGGTACGAGGTCCCGGCGGAGGCTACAATCTTGCTCGGCGTGCAGAAGATGTCACGGTTGCCGATATCATCATCGCCGTGGACGAACCGCTCGATTCGACGCAGTGTGGCGGCAAGGAAAATTGCCATAGCGGGAAGTCCGAACATGGTACCCGCTGCATGACCCATGATCTCTGGTCCACGCTCAATGCAAAGATGGTCGAGTACCTGGACTCCGTGTCTCTGAAAGACCTGGTTGATCAGCAAAAGCAAAAAAATATTGAACAAAACGTAGTGGTGCTACATCGGTCCCACGTTGTTTCTTGATTGGAGCGTAAGACAATGAATGCCCCCCTGGAAAAAAGCCTGATTGATACTCTGAAGGCACCGCATTTCCCGATTTACCTGGACTACTCCTCGACGACGCCGATCGATCCGCGCGTTGCCGATAAAATGATTCCGTACCTGCGCGAGCAGTTCGGCAATCCTGCTTCGCGCAGCCACATGTACGGCTGGACGGCGGAAAAAGCAGTTGAAGAGGCCCGCGCAGAAGTCGCGAAACTGGTCAATGCCGATCCACGTGAAATTGTCTGGACTTCCGGCGCCACCGAGGGCAACAACCTGGCCATCAAAGGCGCCGCCCATTTCTATAAAACCCGGGGCAAGCACATCATCACCGTCAAGACCGAGCACAAGGCAGTGCTGGACACGGTGCGTGAACTGGAGCGCCAGGGCTTCGAAGCGACCTATCTGCAGCCACAGGACAATGGCCTCATCACGATAGAGCAATTGGCAGCCGCGATACGCCCGGACACGATTCTGGTGTCCGTCATGCTGGTCAATAATGAAATCGGCGTGATCCAGCCGATCGACGAAATCGGCGAACTGTGCCGCTCGAAAGGTATCGTCTTTCACTGCGACGCGGCGCAAGCCACCGGCAAACTGGTCATCGATCTGGCAGAGTCCAAAGTCGACCTGATGACCTTCACTGCGCATAAATCATACGGTCCGAAAGGCATTGGTGCCTTGTATGTTCGACGCAAACCACGTATCCGTATCGAACCGCAAATGCACGGCGGTGGCCACGAGCGCGGCATGCGTTCCGGCACCCTGGCAACGCATCAGATCGTTGGCATGGGCGAAGCGTTCAAGATCGCCCGTGAAGAAATGGAGTCCGAGATCGTTCGCATCACCGCCTTGCGCGATCGGCTGGCCAAGGGCCTGTCGACGATGGAAGAGGTCTACATCAACGGTGACATGGCCCATCGCGTGCCGCACAACCTGAATGTGAGCTTCAACTATGTCGAAGGCGAATCGCTGATCATGGCGATCAAGGACATTGCGGTATCGTCGGGTTCGGCCTGTACCTCGGCCAGCCTGGAGCCATCGTATGTATTGCGCGCCCTGGGCCGCAGCGATGAACTCGCGCACAGCTCGATTCGGTTCACGTTTGGCCGTTTCACGACCGAAGAAGACATCGACTTCACGATCAATCTGATCAAGGAAAAAGTGGCCAAGCTGCGTGATCTGTCGCCACTGTGGGACATGCACAAGGAAGGGATCGACATCAGTTCGATCCAGTGGGCAGCACACTAACGCATTTACCGGTCCCGGCACTGGCCGGGTACTGACGCAATTTCAAGGAGCACTACAATGGCATACTCGGAAAAAGTTCTGGACCACTACGAAAACCCACGCAATGTCGGCGCCTTCGACAAGGGTGACGACACAATCGGTACCGGCATGGTTGGTGCACCAGCTTGCGGCGACGTCATGAAACTGCAGATCAAGGTTGGTGCCGATGGCATCATCCAGGATGCCAAGTTCAAGACCTATGGCTGCGGCTCGGCCATAGCCTCGTCATCGCTGGTGACCGAATGGGTCAAGGGCAAGACGCTGGATCAGGCGATGTCGATCAAGAACACCGAGATCGCTGAAGAACTCGCACTGCCTCCTGTCAAGATTCACTGTTCGATCCTGGCGGAAGATGCGATCAAGGCTGCCGTGCTGGATTACAAGACCAAGCACGCTACCGAAACAGCGGCCTGAGTCGTTTCAATTCGAGAAAAGATATGGCCATCACACTGACCGAAAAAGCAGCAAAGCACATCAACCGCTACATGGAACGACGTGGCAAGGGGATAGGCTTGCGCTTTGGTGTTCGCACTACCGGCTGTTCCGGGCTGGCGTACAAGCTGGAATATGTCGATGAGAGCGCCACTGAAGACAGCATCTTTGAATCACACGGCGTGAATGTCTACGTCGATCCGAAGAGCTTGCCGTATATCGACGGTACTGAACTTGATTTCGCGCGCGAGGGCTTGAATGAAGGTTTCAAGTTCCACAATCCGAACGTCAAGGACGAGTGCGGTTGTGGCGAAAGCTTCCGGATTTGATCTGAAGTGCGAAAGCGCGGGACGCTGCTGTGCCCGCGTTCGACCCTTTCATGCCGCATGCAATAATGGCACCCGCTTCCGTGCGAGAGAACACGCCAACATCCCAAGCCTGTTCACATTGAACGGGCTTTTGTTTTAAGTCACCATGCAAAATCACTTCGCGCTATTTCATTTGCCAGAATCGTTCGCGATCAATACGTCTGCGTTGGACAAGGCGTATCACGAGGTGCAGGGGCAGGTGCATCCTGACCGCTTCGTCAATGGCTCGGATGCTGAAAAACGCGTCGCCATGCAGTGGGCAACGCGTGCCAACGAGGCGTACCAGACCCTGCGTAATCCGCTCAGGCGCGCGTCCTATATGTGCGAATTGCATGGCGTGGACTTGCAGGTCGAGTCCAACACGGCAATGCCGATGGCGTTCCTGATGCAGCAGATGGAATGGCGTGAAGCGCTGGATGAGATCAAGGCTGGCAAAGACGTAACCGCACTGGCGCAACTCGACACCGAACTCGCCGTCGCCTGGAAGAGTCAAGTCGACCGCATTGCCATTCTGCTCGGCAGCAGTGACTACACTGACGCAGGCGTGGCAGTGCGCGAGCTGATGTTCCTGGATAAATTTCGCGCAGAGATTGCGTATTTGTTCGACCAGCTGGAAGGATGATCGTGCTGCCCACCCGCGCGAAGCTTGCCTCGACTCCGGCCCCGACCCCTTATTGAATTACTGAGACTCCCATGGCCTTACTGCAAATTTCCGAGCCCGGCATGTCGACCGCACCACACCAGCACCGACTGGCTGTCGGCATCGACCTCGGCACCACCAATTCGCTGGTCGCCACAGTGCGCAACAGCATCCCGGAAGTGCTGACTGACGAAGAGGGTCGCGCATTGATGCCGTCGATCGTGCGCTATCTGCCGAACGGCAACGCCAACATCGGCTATCTGGCACAAGCTGCACAGACCACCGATCCGCGCAACACCATCTCATCGGTCAAGCGCTTCATGGGACGCGGTTTGAAAGACATCGCCCATGCCGAAAATCTGCCCTACGATTTCCTCGACACGCCAGGGATGGTGCAACTCAAGACCGTCGCTGGCGTAAAAAGCCCGGTGGAAGTGTCTGCCGAAATCCTGGCGACGCTGCGTCAGCGAGCCGAGGACGCGCTTGGCGATGAACTGGTTGGTGCAGTGATTACGGTGCCGGCGTATTTCGATGATGCCCAGCGTCAGGCGACCAAGGATGCGGCGCGTCTGGCGGGCCTGAACGTGCTGCGCCTGCTCAATGAGCCGACTGCGGCCGCAATCGCCTACGGCCTGGACAATGCCTCCGAAGGTACGTTCGCCGTGTATGACCTGGGCGGTGGCACCTTCGACATCTCGATCCTGAAATTGACCAAAGGGGTCTTTGAAGTGCTGTCCACCGGAGGCGATTCATCGCTCGGCGGCGACGATTTCGATCACCGTCTGTTTTGCTGGATTATCGAGCACGCGAAGCTGGCACCGCTGTCGGATGAAGACACCAGCCTGCTGATGGTCAAAGCGCGTGAAGCCAAGGAATTGCTGTCGACCAAAGCCGAGACGCACATCGATGCAGCCCTCGGTTCCGGGGAAGAAGTCCGTCTGACCCTGAGTGCCAGCGAATTCGTCAGGCTGACCCAGCCTCTGGTCGCCAAGACCATCACGCCGAGCCGCAAGGCGTTGCGCGATGCGGGTCTGACCGTCGATGATATCGATGGCGTGGTGCTGGTGGGTGGAGCGACCCGCATGCCGCACGTGCGCAAAAGTGTTGGCGAGTTTTTTCAGTCGACGCCGCTGGCCAATATCGATCCCGACAAAGTGGTCGCGCTCGGTGCTGCCATCCAGGCCAACCTGCTGGCAGGTAACCGCGCCTCGGGCGATGACTGGCTGCTGCTGGATGTGATCCCGCTGTCACTGGGTATCGAAACCATGGGTGGCCTGGTCGAGAAAGTCATTCCGCGTAACTCCACCATTCCGTGTGCACGTGCGCAGGAATTCACCACCTTCAAGGATGGCCAGACCGCGCTGGCCGTGCACATCGTGCAGGGCGAACGCGAGCTGGTCAGTGATTGTCGTTCGCTGGCGCGCTTCGAGTTGCGTGGCATTCCACCGATGGCGGCAGGCGCTGCGCGGATACGCGTGACCTATCAGGTCGATGCCGATGGCTTGTTGTCGGTCTCGGCGCGCGAATTGCGCTCAGGTGTCGAGGCATCGATTGCGGTCAAGCCATCGTATGGATTGGCTGATGATCAGGTCGCGCAGATGCTGCAGGATTCATTCAAGTCCGCCGACACCGACATGAAACTGCGCGCCTTGCGCGAAGAGCAGGTCGATGCCGAACGTATCGTGCTGGCCACCGAATCCGCGCTGGCCGCCGATGCGCATCTGCTGTCGGATGATGAACTGGTGCAGGTCAGGCAACTGATTGCTGCTGTTCGTACGCAGATCGTCGGCGACGATCCTGACGCCATCAAGCAGGCGGTCGCGGCACTGGCTGGCGGCACCGATGACTTCGCAGCACGGCGCATGGATCGCAGCGTTCGCGCCGCGCTGTCCGGCAAGACACTAGACCAGATTTCCTGATAACTTTCCCTTTTTCGAGGTACTTCACGTGGCACAAATTGTTATTCTTCCGCATCCTACCCTCTGTCCCGACGGCGCCGTCCTGGATGCGCCCAAGGGCAAGTCGCTCTGTGATGTGCTGCTCGACAGTGACATCGATATCGAACACGCCTGCGAGAAGTCCTGCGCTTGCACCACGTGCCATATCGTGATCCGGGAAGGTTTCCGGTCGCTCGGTGAACCGAGTGAAAAAGAAGAGGATTTGCTGGATATGGCCTGGGGCCTGGAATCGAACTCGCGCCTGTCATGCCAGGCGCTGGTCGGCGATGAAGATCTGGTGATCGAGATTCCGAAGTACACGATCAACCAGGTGAGCGAAAATCACTGAGCCTGATTGGCCTGAAAAATACCGACGGAGTGATCGATGAAATGGACTGATACGATCCGCATTGCGGAAGAATTGTGCGACAAGTTTCCTGATGTCGATCCGCTGACGGTGCGTTTCACGGACCTGCACAAGTGGGTCTGTGAACTGGATGGCTTCGACGATGCGCCAGACCGTTCCGGTGAACAAATCCTGGAAGCGATACAGATGGCGTGGATCGACGAAGTCGACTGAGCGAACGACCTACGTTTGCTCCGATCAGCAACAGACCATCTGGTCTACCAGAAAAAAGCCCGTGCAACGTTGGTTGTGCGGGCTTTTTTGCTGGTCAAACCTGATGCGATTCTGGAGAAACGGATCGTTATCTAAACTCGCCCATCTTGTGCCGGTTGATCCACATCAAGGGAAATTCACGTTCACTTTGCTACTTTGACGCATCGCTTATTGGCATCGGAAAACCACCATGTACCAGACATCCTTCCCGCGGTTTACCTTGAAAGGAACATCCTTGTTGCCCATCGTTCAGGGCGGAATGGGTATCGGCGTGTCGGCGCATCGGCTGGCCGGCACCGTCGCCCGCCTGGGCGCGGTCGGCACCATTTCCAGTGTTGACCTGCGTCGTCATCACAAAGACCTGATGGAACAGACGGCCAAGCATCGCGACAAGGAACTGATCAATGCCGTGAACCTGATCGCGCTGGATCGCGAGATCAAGGCGGCGCAGGTCATTGCAGACGGTAACGGGATGGTTGCGGTCAATATCATGCGGGCAGTTGCCGAATACGCTGCCTCCGTTCGCCAGGCTTGCGAAAGTGGCGCGAACGCCGTCGTGGTCGGTGCCGGCTTGCCACTGGACTTGCCTGAGCTCACTGCCGGGTATCCGGACGTGGCACTGATTCCGATCCTGTCCGACACGCGCGGTATTTCGCTGGTCATCAAGAAATGGATGCGCAAGAACCGCTTGCCAGACGCCATCGTGATTGAAAACCCGCATTCCGCCGGCGGTCACCTCGGCGCAATGAGCCTCGACACGATTCAGGACCCGCACTTCGCATTTCCAACCGTGCTGGAAGGCACGCTCGAATTATTCAAGCAGCTGGGCATCGAGCGCGAAAAAATTCCATTGATCGTTGCCGGCGGCGTGCACAGCCACGAGCAAATGCGCGACCTGCTGGCACTCGGTGCCAGTGCCGTGCAACTCGGCACACCGTTCGCCGTGACCGAAGAAGGCGATGCCCATCTGAATTTCAAGAAGGTACTGACCGAAGCCAGGCCCGAAGACATCGTCACGTTCATGAGCGTGGCCGGATTGCCGGCGCGTGCGGTATGCACGCCGTGGCTGGCGAATTACCTTGAGAAGGAAGTGAAGCTGCAATTGAAAGCAACGCCGAAGCAATGTACGGTGGGCTTCGACTGCCTGCACCAGTGCGGTTTGCGGGACGGCAATGCCAAGGCAGGCCAGTTCTGCATCGATACCCAGCTCGCCTTTGCCTTGAATGGCGACATCAAGCGCGGGTTGTTTTTCCGGGGATCGGAAGTGCTGCCGTTCGGGAGCGAGATTCGGTCGGTGCAGGACCTGATCAGTTACTTCATGACCGGTGTGCGTCCGGAGATGGTTGCCGTGCCGGCTTGAGGTTGGTGATGCGCCGAGCGGAAGTCGCTCATGCTACCCGTCCAAACTGGTCGGCTCTTCCGCCAGCTATCTGACGCACTGCGTTCTCTGCGACTACGTACGAGGAGACCGGACTCAACCCGTTACTGTTCAACTCCGCTGGCATCGGCAGTACTTGTTCCCCGCTTCGAACGGGGCCATTGCTGACCCGCAAACTCAATCCCGGCTACTGCATTCGCGACACTACTCCGATCGCTCGTATGCCATCACATGTGAAAACCCGCAGTCAACGTAAGTGATCTCGCTCGTGATGCCGCCCGCAAGGTCCGACAACAGGAACGCCGCCGCATTGCCCACATCGTCGATGGTCACGTTACGCCGCAATGGCGCACCTGCCGCCGCCAGCGCGAGCAACTTGCCGAAGTCCTTGATGCCGCTGGCTGCCAGCGTCTTGATGGGCCCGGCTGAAATGCCGTTGACACGAATGCCTTTCGGACCCAGCGCTTCTGCCAGATATCGCACGCTTGCTTCCAGCGAGGCTTTCGCAAGTCCCATCGTGTTGTAGTGGGGTGCAATCCGCACGGCGCCAAGATAGCTCAAGGTGAGCAGTGCAGAATTCGGCCGCAACATGGGTAGCGCGGCTTTTGCCATCGCAGGAAAACTGTACGAAGAAATTTCATGGGCTGTCCGGTACGCATCGCGCGACAAGCCTTCCAGGAAATCGCCGGTGATGGCTTCCGCCGGCGCAAAGGCGATGGCGTGCACCAGTCCGTCCAGATGGTCCCACGACGCGCCAAGGTCGGCGAACAGGGCGTTGATGTTCTCATCGCTGCCGACATCACAGTCGAACACCAGCGTGCTGCCGAACTCCTTTGCGAATTCGGTGACGCGATCCTTGAAACGCTCCCCGACGTATGTGAAAGCGAGTTCCGCACCTTCACGCTTGCACGCCTGTGCGATACCAAATGCGATGGAGCGACGGGAGAGCAATCCTGTGATCAGGATTTTTTTGCCTTGCAAGAATGCCATGGGTGCCTGTGATGTGGTGGATGAAGAAGGTCGGGCGGCTTGTGCCTGCCGCCGTACGGAAAAGAGGTGGCTCGGGAAAACTGTTGCCGGGAGCCTGGTCGGTCTTTGGCCAGATCTGTTCTTACCCGGCTATTTTTTGTATTGACCCGGTATGGCTGCCAGACTCCTAGCGAAACACCAGCACCGGTATCGTCGTGTGGCCGAGCACTTTTTGCGTTTCGCTGCCAACGAAGAGTTTGTTCAATCCTTTGCGACCATGCGACGCCATGAAAATCACATCGCAACCTTGCTTGGCCGCGACGTCGATGATTTCTTCGTACGGACTGAATGACTCGGTTACGTAGGTGGAATACTGCAGGCCGGCGGCGCTTGCCGCATCGGCGATTTTTAATACGTGCGCACGCGCCATCTGGCGCATTTTTTCTTCGTACTCTGCCGAGTCATTTGTCATTGCCCCTTCGGACAACGGCGAGTAGGGGTAGGGTTCTGCGACGGACAGGCCGATTATCTTTCCGCCAGTGAGCCGGGCAAATTCGATGGCGGCGGTGATCGCTTTGTCGGACAAGGCGGAGCCGTCGGTTGGGACAAGGATGGTCTTGAACATTTTTTTTCCTTCCAGGTGGAGTTTCCGCCAGTTCGGCGGGGCAGAGAACACGCCAGTGATGCTAGGGAGAGTGAACAAAAATATCGTTGATGCAGGTCAAAACCGACCTTGTTAAGAATTGGCGAGGTTGTCGATGGGTGGTGTGCTTTGGGTTTGTGCAGGCGAAAAAAAACGACCTTGCGGTCGTCTTATGTGGTTTTGCAGAAGCGGGACGAAGGTGTTCTCCGTCCGCCAGCCGCGTATCAGATATCAGCCTCGTGAGGTCAAGGCACCGTTCACAACACGAACCCGGTCGCCTGCGCGCCATCCCTCCGGTCCATTTTGCGGAAAAGTGCGGATCTGACCGTCTTCCATCCGTACGCGAACCTGGTACGTTGTGGTGCCGCGCGAGCGCTTTTCAACTTCATTACCCGCATAGCCTCCACCAACCGCGCCAGCCACGGTAGCGAGTGTACGACCGTTACCGCCACCGACCTGATTGCCGAGCAAGCCACCCAGGACGGCGCCGACACCGACGCCGACACCGCTAGGTTGAGCAGCCGATTGAATCGCATTGACTGACTCGACCCGACCGCAGTTAGAGCAGACAGCGGCGGCCTGCTGGTTTTGGCGATCTGAATAATTGTTGTCGTTTCGGTTGTCGTTTCGGTCGTAGTTCGACTCGTTGTTCGTGTTTTTATTCGTGCTGTGCTTGACGGGGGCGGATTGGTGGTTTGCCGATGCTTGCCTGGTATCTTGCGATATGAGTGGCGTTTGTACCGGGACCACTTCAGCCTGCTTTGCGGTTGAATTCGGCAGAACGCCAGTGATCGCTGCAACGCCCACCAGGCTGACCAGGATCACGGCAACGGCTGCAGCTGCCATGAGGGGATGGATACGGCCTGACATCTTATTGATTTTCATGATTTCTCCTGTGACTTCTGATGACCTGGCTGCAGTCGGTAGAGCGAGTATGTTGCACCGATCGACCGCAAGCCAGCGAGTTCCTGTGTCAGACGTAATTCAATGTAACCATTTCATGATCCATTCAGATCGCCAATGGAGTCTTACCCTCTGACACCGCATTGTGCCTCGCTTCGGACGTCAGTCCTCGCGCCGCAAATGGGGAAACAGGATTACGTCCCGGATGTTTGGCGAATCGGTGATCAGCATTACGAGGCGATCTATGCCGATGCCGCACCCACCTGCTGGCGGCATGCCGTATTCCAGTGCGCGGATGTAGTCGGCGTCATAAAACATGGCCTCCTCATCGCCGGCATCCTTGGCCGCAACCTGCGCCTGAAAACGTGCCGCCTGGTCTTCAGGATCATTCAGTTCCGAGAAGCCGTTGGCCAGTTCCCGACCGCAAATGAACAGTTCAAAGCGCTCGGTAATGCCCGGCACGGAATCCGAGGCGCGCGCCAGTGGCGAGACTTCAGCGGGATAGTCGACGATGTAAGTCGGCTCCCACAGTTGCGCTTCGGCGGTTACTTCGAACAGGGCCAGTTGTAACGCGCCGAGGCCGGCTGTAGCAAACGGCTTGACGCCGAATTTTTTCAGTTCTGCCTTGATGAAATCGGGATCTGCCAGCTGGTCTGCGCTGTAATGCGGCGCGTAGTGGTTGATCGCTCCGAGGATCGTGAAGCGGCGAAACGGCTTGCTCAGATCCAGCGCGCGACCCTGGTAAGTCAGCTCGGCCGTGCCATGTGCATCGACGGCAGCCTGACGGATCACGGCTTCCGTGAAATCCATCAGCCACTGGTAATCGACATACGCGGCATAAAATTCCATCATCGTGAATTCCGGATTGTGGCGCGGTGACACGCCTTCATTGCGGAAGTTGCGATTGACTTCAAAGACGCGATCGAAACCGCCAACCACCAGTCGTTTCAGATACAGCTCGGGCGCAATACGCAAAAACATTTGCATGTCGAGCGCGTTGTGATGGGTGATGAACGGTTTTGCGGCAGCACCACCCGGGATGCTGTGCAGCATCGGCGTTTCGACTTCCATGAATTCATGATCGTTCATGAAACGGCGTATCGACGACATCGTGGCGGTACGCGCCTTGAACGTGCGGCGCGTCTCTTCGCTCATGATCAGGTCGACATAGCGCTGACGGTATTTCATTTCCTGATCGGCCAGGCCATGGAATTTGTCGGGCAATGGTCGCAGTGATTTGGTGATCAGGCGCAGGCTGGTGACTTTGACGGACAGTTCGCCGGTCTTGGTCTTGAAGAGCACCCCTTCGGCGCCAAGAATGTCGCCCAGGTCAAAGTGCTTGAACGCGTCATGCGCTTCGATACCGATCAGGTCGTTCGAGATGTACAGCTGGATGCGACCGTCGGCCTTGATACCGGAGGCATCTTGCAGAGTGGCGAACGAGGCTTTGCCCATCACGCGCTTGAGCATCATGCGACCAGCCACGACGACGTTGACGGCCTCGCTGTCGAGCGTGGCGCTATCGGTGTCGCCGTACTGCAGATGCAGTGCAGCAGCCTTGTGCTGTGGCCGGAAATCATTCGGAAACGCGATGCCGTTGGCGCGTATCGCGGTCAGCTTGGCGCGTCGTTCGGCGAGGATCGAATGTTCGTCGGGATGCGCCGCATCGGGCGCGACTTCAGTGTTGGTGGTCATGGAATTGAGCAATCAAAAAAGGGGAGAGGGATTAGACGCCGTGCTTCAGGGAGGCCGCGATAAATTCATCGAGTTCGCCATCCAGGACCGCTTTGGTGTTGCCGGTCTCGAAGCTGGTGCGCAAATCCTTGATACGCGACTGGTCCAGCACATACGAACGGATCTGGTGACCCCAGCCGATGTCGGTCTTCGAGTCTTCCAGCTTTTGCTGATCACTCATGCGCTTGCGCATTTCATGTTCGTACAGGCGCGACTTGAGCATGGCCCACGCTTCGGCGCGGTTGCGGTGCTGGCTGCGGTCGTTCTGGCATTGCACGACGATGCCGGTCGGGCCATGGGTCAGTCGTACTGCGGAGTCGGTCTTGTTGATGTGCTGTCCACCGGCACCCGAGGCGCGATAGGTATCGACCCGGACATCGGCAGGATTGATGTCGATCTCCAGCGAGTCATCGACTTCCGGATAGACGAACAGGCTGGAAAACGACGTGTGGCGACCGTTCGCGGAATCGAACGGCGATTTGCGCACCAGCCGATGGACACCGGTTTCGGTACGCAGGAAACCGTAGGCGTAATCGCCCTCGACTTTGATCGTCACGGTCTTGATGCCGGCGATTTCGCCGTCGGACTGCTCCATGATTTCGGTCTTGAAACCCTTGCGTTCGCAATAGCGCAAGTACTGTCGCATCAGCATCGAGGCCCAGTCCTGCGCTTCGGTACCGCCGGCACCAGCCTGGATATCGATGAAGCAGTTGTTCGGGTCCATCGGATTGCTGAACATGCGGCGGAATTCCATGCCCTCGACCAGCCTGGCCAGTTCCTGGGTGTCTTGCTCGACAGCCAGCAGCGTATCTTCGTCTTTTTCTTCGCGGGCCATCTCGAACAGGTCGCTCGCATCGCGCAATTCGGCGTCGATCTTGATTAGTGCAAGCACGATCGATTCGAGGGATTTTTTTTCTTTGCCGAGGTCTTGTGCGCGCTTCTGGTCGTCCCAGACTTTCGGGTCTTCAAGTTCGGCGTTGACCTGATCTAGTTTCTCTGACTTGTTATCGAAGTCAAAGATACCTCCGAAGTTCGTTGGCGCGGATGGTCAGGTCTGCGAGCAGCCCTTCCAGAGAATTAAGTTGTTCTGCTTCCATGATGTCGTCTTTTGTCTTGTGCGGGAAAAGACAAAATTATACGCGACCACCCGGGCCTTCTATCAGTAACGGCTCGCCTTTCAAAACGACCGTGCCCACATCAAACGGCGATTCGGGCCCGGATGAATTGCCATGGCGAGGAGGCGGCGCCCACGTTATCAGCCGCCGAGCTGGCAAGTGCTTCAGCTATGCCGTGTCATGAGTCCGCCGTTTTCAGACAGATGGCACGGATTGGAACAGGTTTCTAAAATGGAGTGCCCGCATCGTTTGACAGCGCAACGTTTCTTTCAAGTTGAGATCTGAACGTCTGTATGTTGGCGACGTACTTCGGATCGCGCCCGACATATGCCGCCAGCCCTGCGTCGACATTGCCTCCGTTCTGTCCAATAAAATATTTCAGGTGGAAAGCGCCCGCCATGATGTTGTCGGCCGGGTTGCTGACATCGAGTTGCGACCAGTCCTTGCCGGTGGCTTTTTTGATTGCATCCTTCTGATCCTGTGAAAGATTATCCTTGGCCAGACGGCCCTGGCTGATCTGCATCAGACCGACGTCCTGGGAGCCATCGCCGTTTGTCGTACTGGTCGACATGCGGCCGCGCGATTCGGCCCAGATCTGCGCGCCGATGATTTCCGGTGGTATGCCGGTGGCCTTGGATGCAGCCGCGATCGCAGCGGCGTAAGGTTGCAATGCAGGATTGGCAGAGAGGTTGAGCGTTCCCCCGCCGGTTTTGGTGCCTCCGGTGGTGCTGCCAGTGCCGCTTGTGCTGCCTCCCGTTCCACCTCCCGTACCACCTCCCGTACCACCTCCCGTGCCACCACTGCCCATTCCCCCATTGGCAAGGAACGTCGTAAGGTCATTGGTCGAAATGATATCGTCGTTTTTATCTGCGTCTGACTGAAGCATGCTGTCGTTGGCCGTTTCAATGCTGTTATAGAAGCTATCGTTGCGCAATAGGTAGTCAAGCGCTGCTTTCGTCTCGGCACTTGTAGCTGGATCGGCTGCCAGCGCTTCCAACTCCTTGCGGGTATAGGTTCGGTACTGTCCGTTATTCATGAATAACGGATCGTTCTGCAGCGTCCTAGCAGCATCTGCAGAAGTCATGCTTCCGGCGCCAGAGCCACCGTTAGCAAGGAATACCGTCAAATCGTTGGTTGAAATAATGTCGTCATCCCTGTCGGACGCGGATGCCAGCTTGCTGTCATTGGCCGTTTCGATACTGTTGTAGAGGCTATCGTTGCTCAATAAGGATTCAAGCGCTGCTTTGGTCTTGGCACTTGTCGCTGGATCTGCTGCCAGTGCTTCCAATTCTTTGCGGGTATAGGTCCTGTATTGTCCGTTATTCATGAATAACGGATCGTCCAGAAGCGTCTGTGCGGCTTGGCTAGCACCAATATCTCCGGAGCCATTAGCGTTGTCATGGGAATGATCGCTACCTGTGCCGGAGTAATCGCTACCACCTGAAGAGTAATCGCTACTGCCGGCAGAGTGATCGCTACTGCCGGCAGAGTGATCGCTACTGCCGGCAGAGTGATCGCTACCACCGGCAGAGTGATCCACAGCGTGGTCATTGTCGCTGTAGACGTTACCTTTTTTATCTGCAAGACCTAACGTATCGGCAACACGCTTTGACGCCTCGAACCAACCCCATTGCGGGTATTGGCCTTTGTCGTTATAGCCTCCCTGAACTGAACTTATTCCGTCATTGCTGTTCATGTCACTCGTGGATAACGAAAATGCATGGCAACTGTTAAACAGATCCCTACCGAGCGAACCTTCGGGTGCGCCGCCGCTGATATGGTGCAGATACTCGTGTTCATTGACGTTATACAGTTGTACCAGTTCGTCGTTTGTCAGTCCGTGGCGATCGCCGTACTGATCGACCAGCTTGCCAAGGCCGGCTGCGTCACCTTTTACGGCCAGCGTTTTTGCCTCGCCATAGACGCGACTTGCAGTGGCTTCATCGGCAAAATTATTCGGATTCAAGACGGCGAATTTGCTCGCCATATTCGTGGCCATATAGGTTCCGGCTTCCCTTTCCTTTTCATTTTGTCCCTGATTGAAGAATTGGTTATCGACGGTCCATTGACGCATCTTGTCGACAAAGCCCGTGCCGTTGCCACCAAAAATCTTTCCTGCAATAGCGGTTTGTTCGTCGATATCTAGTAAATCACCAAAGGAATGACCGTTATGCCCGCTCGATTCGCCGTGGTTCATCGCGCCAATCTCGTGTCCGTTGGTGTGCTCCATATGGCTGGATCCGGGAGCGCTGCCGGTGGCTGGCGCTGCCGCAGTACATTCGGCGCAATTCGGATCTGAGCAATCCGCTTGATGCCCGCCCTGGCCAGGATCCGCGATGTCTCCAGGCTGTTGCTGAAACGTCGTGTCGGTCGGTAAAAATCCCTGGTCAGCGGCAGAACCTGATGATTCCGTTGCCTTTGCCTGCTTGATCATCGCCTGTTGCTGTGACTGATTGGCTTGTCCGAACAACCTCTTGAAAAAGGCATTCACGGAAAAACTATCTTTTATATTCAGATCGTCGTCAGTCGTCGCGGTTGTTCTGTCAGGACCGACATCACCAATCACCAGGGCATTGGTGCCATTGGCGTTGACGACCATGGTTGTGTGCGTTTTGGCGTCAAAAATAATATCGCCCGCTTCAACTTGAAGGTTTTGGTTCGTGTTGTTAACGACCGTGCGTGTGCCATCTGCTTTGTAGACGACATCGTAATTGCTGAGCCTCGGAATTCGGATGTCTGCCATGTTGAGATCTCGCTAATGTAACCACCACACACAAACAGGCAATCGCTATTTACTTGGCGCGTTTGCCGCCATGGAATATGGCTACCTGAATCGCGTAGTCAATTACCACCTAATGTTGCGTGGTCTGCTTTGGTATAAGGGTTCCGTAAAAAGTGGTGTGGGCTATCTGGCTGAAACAACTAGTAGAAACGCAACTGCCAGTGAGCCGTTGGTTTGCCGCACTGGCTCAGGCATAGTCTGGTGCAGGCAGCCGGGGCTGGCGGGATCGAGTACAAAGGTAAACCCGACGAGTGGCGCACTCGTGACCAGCAAGGCATCCAGTTCGCGGACCCGACAGCGTGCTGCAGTGTCGATCACTCCATGCGTGAGGGAGTAGCGATCAGGCAGCCTGAACGTTCGCGCCAGAAACATCAACCACTGCGCTGGTAGATTCGGGAACCGCCTTGTTGCGCCCCTGAAGATAGGCGCCGTAGCGGAAATAATTGCTTCCACCCTGATGCTGCAGTGGCGCCGCTGCGACCAGTTGGTGGTCGACATAGACCTGAGTGCCATTATCCCCGAGCCGGATTTCCAGATTGAATGGCTGACCCAATCGCATCGGTATCTTTTTGCCGCCCACGTCAATTGCGCCGTCTTTGTATATCACCATGAGCTGAGGATGGCCGTTTGATGATTCGTTGAAAACCTGCGCTATGCAAAATCCATTGCCTGACTTGATCGTGTAGTCCGCCGAGAAGGCATGTGGATTATTGCTTGTGAACTTATCGTCGAGAAATGCACCTTCGGAGCGCGGCATATTCCAGAATCCCGGCTGGCGATCGCTTGTGGCAACACTGAATTCTTCAACGCCGTTAACGACACGGTAGTGATGGTCGGGACCAAACTTGCTGCCCTTGACCGCTAATGTACTGCGCCCCGGCTTCCCGGATCCGCTTGTACTGCCTTCTCCTGCAGTCCGTGCGTTCCCGGAGTCACCAGCATAGTCAGCGCTACGCGGATCGCCATCAGAGGACTGGGCGGGGTTCGAATCGGAGCGGGCTGCCACCTGCCAGCTCTGGCCGGGATCAAGGATGTCGCCAGACTGAGACTGAGACTGGGATGCCGATCCGCCCGGCAAAATTCCACTGTCAGCGTCAGCACCCGACGAATTCGTTGCGTTCGTCTGCTCGAACATTGCCTGTTGCTGTCCTTCACTGGCTTGGCTGAACAGCCGTTTGAAATAGGCGCTCAGGGAGGAACGGTCCCTTGCAGAAAAATCATCGTCGGTCGACGCTGTCGCTTTGCCAGGACCACGATCGCCGATTACCAGCGCGTCGCGACCATTGGCGTTGACGACCATGGTTGTGTGGGTATTGGCGTCAAAAATAATGTCGCCCGCTTCGACTTGAAGGTCTTTGTTCGTATTGTCGATGACCTTGCGTGTGCCATCTGCTTTGTAGACGACATCGTGATTGCTTAACCTCGGAATTCGGATGTCTGCCATTTTGTATTCTCGCCAAAGAAATCACCGTACGCAAACAAGCAATCGCTAGTTGCCTGGCGTGTTTGCCATCATGGGATATCGCTTCCCGCATCGGACTACCTGCATCGCGTAGTCACTTATCCCCTGATGTTTCGTGGTCTGCTTTGGTCTAAGGGTTCCGTAAAACATGCCGCGCGCTACCTGGCACGTTGCCGGCGATTACATGACTTCGGCGTGCTCCACCATCAATTGCACTTTGGTGACGCCGTTGTATTCATTCGCATCGAGCCGATAGGCGACCCGCGCACGGCTACCGAGATCGTCGGTATGGCCGAACCAGATTGCATCGAAGCGCTGGCCGTTGCGTTCCAGTTGCAGTTTCAAGTGGCGCTCCTTCAGGATGCGCTGGCTGATGACGCGGAACTCGTCGCAGAACACGGGCGGCGCGAAGCCCTGGCCCCAGACCTGCGTATCGAGCAGTGCAATGAACTGGGTCGTAAAAAACGCGTCTTCCAGCGAGCCATCGGTTTCCAGCACCCGTTCAAGCTGGTTCTGGCTCAGCCAGCTGCGGCCGACTGCCTCGAAGGCAAGCGCAAAGGCGTCGAAAGATTCGGCACGGATCGATAGCCCGGCGGCCATCGCATGGCCACCAAATTTGTCGATCAGCGTGGGTGCGTGCTTGGACACCAGATCGAGTGCATCGCGCAAATGGAAGCCCGGAATCGAGCGGCCCGAGCCCTTGATCCAGCCATCACCAGCGGGTGCAAAGGTGATGGTCGGCCGATAGAACTTGTCTTTCAGGCGGGATGCCACGATACCGATGACGCCCTGATGCCACCCCGCATCGAACACGCTGATGGTGGATTTGTCCTGCGGGTTAAAGCTGTCCAGCAGCGCCAGTGCGGTGTCCTGCATCTCGGCTTCGATATCGCGCCGATCACGATTGATGCTGTCGAGTTGCTGGGCGATCTCCCACGCCCGACCTTCGTCGTCGGTCGTCAGGCATTCGATGCCAAGTGCCATGTCGGCCAGCCGACCCGCCGCATTCAGGCGTGGCCCGACGGCAAATCCGAGGTCGAATGGCGTGGCACTGCGCGCTTCCCGTCCCGCTGCCCGGAACAGCGCAGCGACACCGGCATGCATGCGTCCGGCGCGCATGCGCTTGAGTCCCTGCGCTACCAGGATGCGGTTATTGGCATCGAGCTTGACCACGTCGGCGACCGTGCCCAACGCGACCAGGTCGAGCAGCACATCCAGCTTCGGCTGGCTTTGCTGGTCGAACAGGCCGCGCTTGCGCATCTCGGCTCGCAACGCCAGCAGCACATAGAACATCACCCCGACGCCAGCCAGGTTCTTGCTCGAAAAACCGCATTCGGGCTGGTTCGGATTGACGATCACGCGCGCCGCCGGCAAGGTATCTGCCGGCAGGTGATGATCGGTCACCACCACATCGATACCGCGCCGGTTGGCTTCGGCCACGCCGTCGATACTGGCGATGCCGTTATCGACGGTGATGATGATGTCCGGCGCTTTCTCGGCTTGCGCCAGTGCGACGATTTCGGGTGTCAGACCGTAGCCGTATTCAAACCGGTTCGGCACGATGAAATCGACTTGCGCGCCGAGCATGCGCAGGCCGCGCAGTCCGACCGCGCAGGCGGTTGCGCCATCGCAGTCGTAATCGGCCACGATGACCAGTTTTTTGCGGGCGGCAATGGCGTCAGCCAGGAACACCGCAGCGGCGTCGATGTGCAGCAATCCGGACGGCGCCATCATCGATGCCAGTTCGCTCGATAGTTCGCTTAAATCCAGCAAGCCGCGCGCGACGTAGAGCCTTGCCATGACCGGATGTATGCCGCCCTGAATCAATCGCTCGGCGTCCCGGATCGGCACCTTGCGAATCGCGAGGCGGGTCATTGCAGCAATCCCTTCAGCGATGGCTTGAGCCAGAATTTGCGCAGCGTGGTGCGAGACACGCTGTATTCCCTGATCGCGCTGCCATGCGTCAGGATCAGCCGGCACGAGGTAAGCGACTTGTCTTTCAGTGCCTGCAGCAGCGGCGCAAACCAGGTCGCTTCCAATTCATTGAACCGCAACAGCCATTCGGACAGGTCTTCACCCAGTGCCGGTTCGATCAACGCATCCAGCATCAGCAAGCCACGGGGAGTATGGGTAGCGATGATGTCGGCAAGAGTGGCATTGGCGCCGTGTTTCATCGTGTCACTGCGCCAGTTACCAAGATTGAACCCGGCTGTGTACTCCGTCGTGGTCATGCGCTGTCCGGCTTGCGCTCCGCCCCACAACCAGAGCGAATTGACCGGATTCAGGCCGACGCTTTCGCGCGCACGGTTGACGGCGTTGTCATGCCAGTGCATCTGGATTTCATTCTGTACCTTGCGCCAGTCGCGTTCGGCCGGGCCTTTCGGCATCCAGATATCGATGTTGTGGCCGCAGGTCGCGTCTGGCGTCGAGGTTTGCAGCGTGCTCCAGCCATCTGCCCGAAGAAACCACGTCCCGGCATCGCCATAGACCAGTTGCTGGCCAATTTCTTCGAACAGCGGCGCGGCCAGTGCAAATAGCGTGTGGGCATCGGCATCGGACAATGCCAGTCTGCGCGGATCGGTCAGCACCAGGTGGTCCCGCGCGATGTGGATATGCACCGGATTCAACAAGAACCACACACCGGACTCCGGCGTGATTGCGCGTTGGTGCATAGCCTGTAACGCTAGCGGTGCACTGGTATCGCGGCTGTCGTCCGGAGAAAGTCCGATGGCACGGGCCAGCCAGCGTTCATGTGGCAGTGCCCGCGCAAAGGCATCGTGGCGCTGCGTAGCAGCCGCCTGGCTGCGTGCCAGCAGCACTGCCAGCGCAGGTGTCTGCATGGCGCGTATCAGATCGGGACCCATGGCAACGGGAGGAAGGGCAAACGGGAGAAGGATATCGAGATGACTCATGCGCAGATTGTAGGGCAATAGTGTGGCAAACTTCGCTCCTGAATTCAGGAGCGCCCCATTGAGTATTCTTAAAAATCTGCCGTTCGAGTGGCTGGTCGGCATACGCTATACGCGTGCCGGCCGACGTAGCGGTCGTAACAGTTTCATTTCATTTATCTCGTTGATTTCGATGGCTGGCATCGCGCTGGGCGTTGCGGCGCTGATTGTCGTGCTGTCGGTGATGAACGGTTTCCAGAAAGAAGTCCGCGACCGGATGCTGTCGGTGCTGCCGCATATCGAAGTCTTCGAGCCCGGAACCGGATTGCCGGACTGGCAGGCGACCGCCAGGGAAGCCATGCAAAACAAGGAAGTCAAAGGCGCGGCACCGTATGTTGCCGGTCAGGCCATGATGACCCGTGATGGCGTCTTGCGTGGCGTGGTGCTGCGCGGGGTCTTGCCTGAGCAGGAATCGAATGTTTCCGAAGTCGCGGCGCAAGTCCGGCAAGGCAAGTTCTCGGACCTGCGTTCGGGCGAGTTCAATATCGTGCTGGGCGGCGAACTGGCCCGGGCCATGCAGGCCGGCATTGGTGACCGCGTAACGCTGGTCGCGCCCGAAGGGCAGGTCACACCGGCCGGCGTGGTGCCGCGCTACAAAGCCTTCACGGTGGTCGGAATTTTTGAGGCCGGTCATTATGAATATGATTCGACGCTGGCCTTCATGCATATCGACGATGCCGAAAAAATGTTCCGCCTGAATGCGCCAAGTGGCGTGCGCCTGCGCATCGCTGACATGCAACAGGCACCGCTGGTGGCGCGTGACCTGTCGCGCATCCTGACCGGCAACGTGCTCATCAGCGACTGGTCCAAACAAAACAAAACCTGGTTTGCCGCAGTGCAAACCGAGAAGCGAATGATGTTCATCATCCTTACGCTGATCATCGCCGTGGCCGCGTTCAACCTGGTATCGACGCTGGTGATGACGGTGACCGACAAGCAGGCCGACATCGCTATCCTGCGCACGCTCGGCGCGTCACCACGCTCGATCATGAAAATTTTCATGATTCAGGGCGCGCTGGTGGGGCTGATTGGTACTGCGATCGGGGTGTCTGCCGGCGTGCTGGTGGCGCTCAATGTCGATGTCATCGTGCCGGTGATCGAACGACTGCTCGGCGTGCAATTCCTGCCGCGTGATATTTACCTGATCAGTGCCTTGCCTTCCGACCTGCGCTGGCCGGATGTCGCCACCATCGGTGCGGTTGCCGTGGTGCTGGCTTTTCTTGCGACGCTGTACCCGAGCTGGTGGGCGGCCCGTGTCAAACCTGCCGAGGCCCTGCGCTATGAATGAAACCGTGTTGTCCTGTTCTGGTCTGGGAAAGACCTTCACGCAAGGAAAATATTCCGTCAAGGTGCTGGGTGGCATCGACTTCAATGTGCAAAAAGGCGAGCGCGTCGCGATTGTCGGTGCGTCCGGTTCAGGCAAATCGACCTTGCTGCATTTGCTCGGCGGGCTCGATACGCCTAGCACCGGCAGTGTCACGCTGCTGGGCCGTGACTTTGCCAGCATGGGTGAAAAGGAACGTGGTGACGTGCGCAATAACGCGCTGGGTTTCGTCTATCAATTCCACCACCTGCTGCCTGAATTTTCGGCGCTCGACAACGTCGCCATGCCATTGATGATTCGCCGTGTCGATCGTGCGACGGCGCAGGATGCAGCCCGCAAGGTGTTGGCGCGGGTTGGTTTGTCCGAGCGCGTCACGCATGTGCCGGGTGAGCTGTCGGGTGGCGAGCGCCAGCGTGTCGCACTGGCACGTGCATTGGTGACGCAACCGGCCTGCGTACTGGCCGACGAGCCGACCGGCAACCTCGACCGCGGCACTGCTCATAAAACTTTTGACCTGATGCTGGAACTGTCACGCACGCTGGGTACCTCGTTCGTGATCGTCACGCACGATGTCGAGCTGGCGCGTCACTGCGATCGCATCTTGCGCCTGTCCGATCGCGGACTGGAACCGTACTCCGAATAGCGGAGCGCCGCCCATGTGGATCGACACCCACTGCCATCTGGATGCGGCCGAATTCGCCGGTGAGCATGACGCCGTGGCGGCCGAGGCGTTGCGGCAGGGGGTAGGGCGCATCGTGATTCCAGCCGTCGAGCGGGCAAATTTTGCGACGGTCGCTGCACTGGCGGCGGCCAATGCCAATGGCGTGTACGCACTCGGTATCCATCCGATGTACGTCCCGCAAGCTGACGAGGCCGATCTCCGGACCTTGCGTGAGGCCATTCCGGCAGCCTTGCTGGACCAGCGTTTCGTGGCAATCGGCGAGATCGGCCTCGATTTCTTTATTCCTGCACTGACCGCGCCACTGCTGCGCGAGAAGCAGGAATTTTTCTATGTCGAACAACTGAAAATTGCGCGCGACTTCGATCTGCCGGTGCTGCTGCATGTGCGGCGTTCGCAAGATACCTTGCTCAAGCACTTGCGCCGCATCGTCGTGCGCGGCGGTTGCGCGCATGCGTTCAATGGCAGTTTTCAGCAAGCGCAGATGTTCATCGGACTGGGATTCAAACTGGGACTGGGCGGCGCAATGACGTTCACCCGCGCCTTGCAGATTCGGCGACTCGCTACCGAGCTGCCGCTAGCCGCGCTGGTACTGGAAACCGATGCGCCCGATCTGTCGCCGAGCTGGCGGCATCCTGCGCGCAATTCTCCCGCTGAAGTTCCGCGTATCGGTGCTGTGCTCGCAGAATTACGTGGTATCCCGGTCGAGGAAGTACTTGCTGCAACCACGGCCAGCGCGCTGGTGGCGTTGCCGCGCCTGAGCCTGCTTTCCTGAGTTCGCATGCGCGGCGCATTACTGGGATTTTCTGCGGGAGTCGCCCTGTTGCAATGGCAGGCGAATTTGCTGTCGATGGGTTGGGCGTTCGGGATTTTGGTGATCGCACTATTGATGATGGCCGTTGTTTCGCGGCTTCCGCGTCCGGGTGTGCGGGTTCCCCTGTTGACAGGCTGCGCGGTGGCATTGGGTTTTGCATGGGCCACGCTGTTTGCGCAGTGGTATTTGCAACATGAATTGCCCTCCGCGCTGGAGGGGCAGGATGTCACCGTCGTCGGTACCATCGACAGCTTGCCGAACAGTATCGAGCAGGGCGTGCGCTTTCATTTTGCGGTTGAGCGGGTCGTGCCGCGGGACGGTGTTACGCCAGAGTTGCCACCCCGCCTGGCACTGTCCTGGACATCCGGCTTCTTCGGCCAGCAATCCACTCCGATCGGCGATGTGCAGCCCGGAGAGCGCTGGCAACTGACGGTGCGGCTGGCACGTCCGCATGGGAATGCCAACCCGTACGGTTTCGATTATGAAGTCTGGTTGCTCGAACAAAATTTGCGCGCCACGGGCTATGTCAGGCCGGATTCAGCCAACATGCCGAAAAACCTGCGCCTGGACGCCTTCGTCGTCACGCCCGGCAATCTGGTCGAACGCAGCCGCGCGTGGTTGCGGGATCGTATCCTCGCTGCGCTGCCGGGTCAGCGCTATGCCGGTGTTCTGGTGGCGCTGGTGGTGGGCGATCAGCGCGGCATCGCGCAATCAGACTGGACTATTTTTACGCGCACCGGCATTGGTCATCTGATTTCGATTTCCGGCTTGCACATCACAATGGTGGCGGGGCTGTTTGCACTGCTCGGCAAGGCATTGTGGCGGCGTTCCTTTTTTACGCGGGCCGAGCTGCCACTGATCTTGCCCGCGCAGAAATTTGCGGCACTCGTCGGTGCCGGTGTCGCGCTGCTATATGTGCTGCTGGCAGGCTTTGGTGTGCCGGCGCAACGTACGCTGTACATGCTGGCGGTGGTGGCCGTGGCGCTCTGGTGCGGACGCCTGACCAGTATTTCTTATGTCCTGTGCACGGCCTTGGGCGTGGTGCTGTTGCTCGATCCGTGGGCCGTGATGGCGCCAGGTTTCTGGCTGTCGTTCGGTGCCGTGGTGACGATACTGTACGCCACGGTCGGACGCATGCAAGCGGCACCCGAAGTCACACGCCGGCGACGTTTGCTGGCGGCAGCGCGGCAAGCCGGGCATACCCAGTACGTCGTCACCATCGGTCTGGTGCCACTGACGATGCTGTTATTCGGGCAGGTGTCGCTGATCAGTCCGATTGCCAATGCGGTGGCAATTCCGCTGGTCAGCTTCATCGTCACGCCATTGGCGCTGCTGGGCAGTATCGCTCCTGCGCCGATCTCCGGCTGGCTGCTGGGACTGGGACACTTCTGCATCGATGTGCTGGCTCAGTGGCTGGGCTGGATGGGGACGTTTTCCGGGGCGGTCTGGTCGGCGCCGATACCGTCTTTCTGGATGTTCATGGCGGCCGCTATCGGTACCCTGTGGCTGCTGGCACCACACGGCTGGCCGGCGCGCTGGGCCGGTTTTGCGGGTTGGCTGCCGTTGCTGGTGAATGCGCCACTGCATCCGGCGACTGGTCAGTTCCAGGTGACGGCGTTTGATGTCGGGCAGGGCATGGCATTGCTGATCGAAACCGCCGGACACCGGCTGCTGTATGACACCGGACCCGCCTATTCGCCCGAGTCGGATGGCGCCAATCGCGTCCTGATTCCGTATCTGAAAGCCCGTGGCATTCCCAGGCTCGATGCGGTGGTGATCTCCCACAGCGACGCCGATCATTCCGGCGGCGCATTGTCGCTGTTCGACGCATTGCCGGTCGACTGGGTCACCACCTCGCTGCCGCTGGAAAACCGTATCGTGCAGGCCGCCAAAGTACATCGCCGCTGCATTGCCGGCCAGCGCTGGAACTGGGATGGCGTCGAATTTGCCATGCTCCATCCCACCGCCGTCAGCTACACCAGCGACAAGTGGAAGCCGAACGCGCGCAGTTGCACGCTCAGGATTTCGGTGGGCGCGCAATCGATCCTGCTGCCCGGCGATATCGAGGCCACGTCCGAGATCGAACTGGTCAACAGCATTCCGGCACAATTGCGCAGCACGGTATTGCTGGCGCCCCACCACGGCAGCGGCACCTCGTCCACACCGGGCTTCCTGGATGCGGTCGCGCCATCGCTGGCATTGTTCCAGGTTGGCTACCGGAATCGCTACCGGCATCCGAAGCCGGAAGTCTTTGCTCGTTATGGCCAACAGGGCATCGAACGCATACGCACCGATGTTGCCGGCGCAATCACATTACAATTTGGCGATCAATTGACCTGGAGCACATATCGACAGGACCATGCGCGCTATTGGTATGGTCGCTAGCAAATGACTACGATGACAAAACCCATTCTTCATTTTGCCCATGGCAACAGCTTTCCTGCGGATACCTATCGCGCATTTTTCCGTGGCCTGGCACCGCACTACGACGTTCATGCGCTCTCGATGCATGCCCACAATCCCGAGTATCCGGTCCAGGACGGCTGGGATGCATTGCGGCGCGAACTGCAGGATGAACTGCTGAAGCGCTACGACCGGCCAGTGATCCTGGTCGGACATTCGCTGGGTGGCATGCTGAGTCTGATGGCCGCCAAGGCACGGCCCGATCTGGTGCGCTGCGTGGTGTTGCTGGATTCGCCAGTGGTGGCTGGCTGGCGCGCGATGGCACTGCGACTGGGCAAGCTGACCGGGCTCGACATGAAATTTTCACCGGCGCAGTTTTCCGAGCGGCGTCGCAAACTCTGGCCCGATAACGAGTCGGCCTATGCCCATTACGCCGCCAAAAGCCTGTTCGCGATCTGGCCCGAAGAGGTGTTGCGCGATTACGTCGAGCACGGTTTGCAACCGCATGCCGAGGGTGTCACGCTGCGCTTCCGGCGCGAGATCGAAACCGCGGTCTATCGCGGACTGCCGCACGATATGGGCAAACTGGCGCGCGGTAAGTTTCCGGTGCCGATCGGTTTTGTCGGTGGTCTGGATTCGGTCGAATGCCGACAGGCCGGACTCGACGCCACCCGGCGCCTGGTCGGTCCATATTTTTCGCAAATTCCCGGTGGCCATTTGTTCCCGATGGAATCGCCTGTTGCTGCTGCCAATGCAACCCACACAATGATTCAACGATTATTGCAGGAGCCGAAATGAAGAAGATGGTGTCGCTGCTGGCGTTACTCACCCTGAGTCTGGCCGCCAGCATGCCGGTCGCGGCGATGGACTGGTCCGATCTGCAGAAAATTCGCGCCGAGGGTAGGGCGAACCTGATTCTGGAAATCGATAACGACAGCCTCCTGCTCAATCGAAAAGATGGCTTCTATACCAGCGGCGTCCACTTTGGCCAGCGCATGGACCTGCGTCGCGACGACGTCCTCGACAGCGTCGGCTGGAACATTGGTCAGGACCTGTACACGGCGTCCGACATCAAGTTGCCACCCGTCCAGGTCGGTCCGCCCGATCATCCGTATGGCGCATGGCTGTTCGGCGGGGTCTATCGACAGCAAGCGCGCATCGATGGGTCGCGCTGGAAGCTTGGCCTCGATCTGGGTTGCCTCGGTCCCTGTGCCGGTGGCGAGTGGTTCCAGACCCGTTTGCATCGATTGATCAGGCAACCCGAGCCGCAAGGCTGGAGCAAGCAGCTCCGCAACGAATTCGGCGCGGTGCTGTACGGTGAACTGGCGCCGGTGCGCTGGCAGTTTGGCAGTGCGATGGATCTGACGCCATCCGTGCAGGGGCGCTTCGGTAATATCTTTGCTGACGCCAGTGGCAGCTTGCTGCTACGTGCGGGTCAATTGAATGCGCTGCCGGATCAACCCACATTGCACATTTTCATACGTGCAGAGGCACGTGCTGTGGCATACAACGCCACGCTGCAGGGAGGCTATTTTTCAACCGGCAACCCGCACACGGTCGAGCCGAAACACCTGGTGGCCGAAGCCGAAGCCGGTATGGTCTGGCAGCGTGCGCCATTCAGTCTGAGTGCGGCGGTTCTGAGGCGCGGCAATGAAATCCGGGATTTGCCCAACGAGGTGGGCACACAGAATATCGTGCGGCTGGTGTTTGGCTATGCCCTGTGATCGTCCGGCGTGGCAATTTGCATCGCCAAAAAATGCACCGCAATAATTCCGATAACAAAGTGTTCAATCAGGTAATTTGTAGGTTGGGCTGCCAAGCCCAACATGCGTCAAGCTTCCTGTGCGGTTCTTGTACGGTCTTCGGTAGCGGAAGTTGTTAGTCGTAGTCGTGGGCTGCGAAGCCCTACGTCAAGCTGCCTTGTAGGTCGCCACGGCGTGCGGTCGTCGGTAGCTAAAACGGGTTGCGCTCCGTTGGTGCAAGCCGGGGGCGGCCCGGCAGCCGGTCACTTCTTTTTGCTTCGCCAAAAAGCAGTAACCAAGAAAAAGGCGACCGCAAGACCGTTGCCCTGCGGGTACCCAAAAACCGGGTACGGCAAGAGGGAAGCCCGCAAACTCGCTACGCTCAGACAGTGCGGGCTTCTGATCCTCTTGCCGTACCCGGTTTTTGGCAACGATCTTTTTATGCGGAATTCAACGTCAAAACCAAGCCCAGCCTTGGAGATTGATTGATGGCCGTGTTCGCTTTGCGCGAGAAAACTTCCTCGTCGTGATCGACATCGACTTCCAAACCAACATCGAAACCAACTTCAAAACCAACGTCAAAACCAACGTCAAAACCAACGTCAAAACCAACATCAAAACCAAAACCTACAAGGCTTTTACAAGCCATCGTTCTCGTGCAAAGCGAGCCTGGCCATCATTCAAATACCAAGGCTGGGCTTGGTCTTGACCTTGAATTCCGCATAAAAGGCCGCTGCCAAATACCGTGACTGGGCAGGGGATAAGAGGGCCGCATTGTCTGAGCGTAGCGAGTTTGCGGCCCTCCCCCTGACCGGGCGCGGTATTTGGGAACCCGCAGGGCAGCGGTCTAGCGGTCGCCTTTTTTTGCTTACTTTATTTGGCGAAGCAAAAAAAGTGAGCGGCTGCCGGGCCGCACCCGGCTTGCCTCCACGGAGCGCAACCCGTTTTAGCTACCGCAGACCGCGCGTCGTCGCGACCCGCAAAGCAACCTGACGCATGTTGGGCTTCGCAGCCCAACCTACGACTTTATTTGGCGAAGCAAAAAGAAGTGACCGGCTGCCGGGCCGCCCCCGGCTTGCATCAACGGAGCGTAACCCGTTTTAGCTACCGCAGACTGCGCGTCGTGGCGACCCGCAAAGGAACCTGACGCATGTTGGGCTTTGCAGCCCAGCCTACGAAACGGCGGCGATGTGATTGGCTTGTCCGGCAATCCCTATCGCCAAAAAATGCACATCAATAATCCTGCCAATTAAGTGGTCAATTTAGCCGTCAATATAAGCAGCCAGACAATCCGCGTGCGGTATAATTCCGATTTCCCGCACGTGCCATTCGGCACTATCTGCAATGACCAAATTT
Source organism: Actimicrobium antarcticum (assembly GCF_039536745.1). Lineage (NCBI taxonomy): Bacteria > Pseudomonadati > Pseudomonadota > Betaproteobacteria > Burkholderiales > Oxalobacteraceae > Actimicrobium > Actimicrobium antarcticum. The sequence goes on along the minus strand of NZ_BAAAZE010000001.1, from coordinate 286,486 downwards.
GTATTCGTAACTGGTGGCGTCGTCTCATCCCTCGGCAAAGGGATTGCAGCAGCCTCTCTCGCAGCGATCCTCGAATCGCGCGGCCTCAAAGTCACCATGCTCAAGCTCGATCCGTACATCAATGTCGATCCTGGCACGATGAGCCCGTTCCAGCATGGCGAAGTGTTCGTCACCGATGACGGCGCCGAAACCGACCTCGATCTCGGCCACTACGAGCGCTTTATTACCGCCAGAATGCGCAAGGTGAACAACTTCACGACCGGCCAGATTTACGAATCGGTCATCCGCAAGGAACGTCGTGGCGAATATCTCGGCAAGACGGTTCAGGTCATTCCGCACATCACCAATGAAATCCAGGATTACATCCATCGCGGCGCCGAAGGGTACGACGTCGCGCTGGTCGAAATCGGCGGCACGGTCGGCGATATCGAATCGCTGCCGTTCCTGGAAGCAGCGCGTCAGCTGAGCCTGCGTGCCGGTCGCAATGCAGCCGCATTCGTGCATCTGACGCTGGTGCCCTATCTGGTGTCTGCCGGTGAATTGAAGACCAAGCCAACCCAGCACAGCGTGCAAAAATTGCGCGAAATCGGAATTTTCCCGGATGCGCTGCTGTGCCGCGCCGACCGCCGCATTCCGGATGACGAGCGCGCCAAGATTTCACTGTTTTCGAATGTCCCGGAAGACGCCGTGATTTCGGTATGGGATGCCGATACGATCTACAAGATTCCGCAAATGCTGTTCGACCAGGGGCTCGACAAGATCGTCTGCGACAAGCTCGGCCTGTCGCCGAAGCCAGCCGATCTGTCGATGTGGACCAAGCTGGTCTACGCACTGGAAAACCCGAAATTCGAGATCACCATCGGCATGGTCGGCAAGTATGTCGACCTGACCGAGTCCTACAAATCACTGACCGAAGCACTGCGCCACGCTGGCATCCATACCGAGTGCAAGGTCAACATCGAGTATCTCGATTCCGAAGACATCGAAGTCGGCGGTACCGCCAACCTGGCAAAATACGATGCGATCCTGGTGCCAGGCGGTTTCGGCAAGCGCGGTGTCGAAGGCAAGATTGCCTCCGCCCGTTTTGCCCGCGAACACAAGATTCCCTACCTCGGCATTTGTCTGGGCATGCAGGTCGCCCTGATCGAATATGCGCGCAACAAGGCCGGTTTGCTGAATGCCAATTCGACCGAGTTCGATAGCGACACCGACCAGCCGGTCGTGGCCCTGATCAATGAATGGCAAAACCACGACGGCAAGGTCGAGAAGCGCGACAGTAACTCCGACCTCGGCGGCACCATGCGCCTGGGCGCACAAACCTGCGCCGTCAAACCGGGGACGCTGGCCGCCGAAATATATGGCAGCGTCGTGACCGAGCGTCACCGTCATCGTTACGAAGCCAACAACCATTATCTGCACCGCGTCGAAGAAGCCGGGCTGGTCGTATCAGCCCGCACACCGACCGAAAATCTGTGCGAGATCATGGAATTGCCACGTACCGGCGACAACGCCCATCCGTGGTACGTCGGCGTGCAATATCACCCTGAATTCAAATCCACACCGCGCGACGGCCATCCGCTATTCATTTCGTTCGTCAAGGCGGCACTGGCGCACAAACAGGCGGGACAACTGAAGGATGCAGCATGAAGCTCTGCGGCTTTGAGATCGGACTGGATCACCCTTTTTTCCTGATCGCCGGCCCGTGCGTGATCGAATCGCGCCAGATGGCCTTCGATACCGCCGGCCAATTGAAAGAGATCACGGCAGCTCTCGGGGTACCGTTTATTTACAAGTCCTCATTTGATAAGGCCAACCGGTCGTCGGGTACCTCGTTTCGCGGTCTGGGCATGGAAAAAGGCCTGGAAATCCTGGCCGACGTGAAGCAGCAACTGAACGTCCCGGTGCTCACGGACATCCATGCGATCGAGGAAATCAAACCGGTGTCGGCGGTCGTCGATGTCTTGCAGACACCGGCTTTCCTGTGTCGTCAAACTGACTTTATTCACGCGTGTGCGCAATCGGGTCGCCCGGTAAACATCAAAAAAGGTCAGTTCCTGGCGCCGCACGATATGGTCAACGTGATCGACAAGGCGCGTGCCGCGGCGAAAGAAGCCGGGCTGGCAGAAGACAATTTCATGGCGTGCGAACGCGGTGTGTCATTCGGCTACAACAACCTGGTGTCCGACATGCGCTCGTTGGCGATCATGCGTGAAACGGGTTGCCCGGTGGTGTTCGACGCAACGCATTCAGTGCAGTTGCCGGGCGGGCAGGGTAGTTCATCGGGTGGCCAGCGCGAGTTCGTTCCTGTGCTGGCGCGGGCTGCGATTGCGGTCGGGATTTCCGGTCTGTTCATGGAGACCCATCCGAATCCGGCAGAGGCCAAATCCGATGGCCCGAACGCGGTGCCGCTGGGTCGCATGCGCGAATTGCTCAGTACGCTGATCGAACTCGATCGCGTGGTCAAGAAAAACGGTTTCATTGAAACCAACTTTTCCTGACACTGGCTGGTCGGACGCATCCGTATTACCACTTTGCCTGAAGCTGTCTGAGGCTGATACCAGCGTTGGACATGCACGCTTCAGGCGCGATCATCGTTTTTAAAAACAGCAAGTTTCTGGAGAAATCATGAGTGCAATCGTTGACATCATTGGCCGCGAAATCATTGACTCGCGCGGCAACCCCACCGTTGAGTGCGACGTCCTGCTGGAGTCCGGCGTCATGGGCCGTGCGTCGGTGCCGTCCGGCGCGTCGACCGGTTCACGCGAAGCGATTGAATTGCGTGATGGCGACATGCACCGGTATTTCGGCAAAGGCGTCCTGAAAGCCTGCGAGTACATCAATACCGAAATCTCCGAAGCCATCATGGGCCTTGACGCCAACGAGCAGGCATTTCTTGACCGTACACTGATCGACCTCGATGGCACCGACAACAAGGCACGCCTGGGTGCCAACGCGACGCTGGCCGTATCGATGGCGGTGGCCAAAGCCGCTGCCGAAGAATCGGGCCTGCCGCTGTATCGCTATTTTGGTGGTAGCGGCGCGATGCAAATGCCGGTGCCGATGATGAACGTCATCAACGGTGGCGCGCATGCGGACAACAACCTGGATATCCAGGAATTCATGATCATCCCGATCGGTGCGCCGAGTTTCAAGGAAGCGATCCGGTACGGTGCCGAGGTGTTCCATACCCTGAAAAAAATCCTCAAGAGCAAAGGCCTGGCAACCTCGGTGGGCGACGAAGGCGGTTTTGCACCGAACGTCGAGAACCACGAGATGGCGATCAAGCTGATCATTCAGGCGATCGAAGAAGCCGGCTACGAGCCAGGCACGCAGATCGCTCTGGGACTCGATTGCGCCGCCAGCGAATTTTACAAAGACGGCAAATACCAGCTGGCCGGTGAAGGTGGACTGGCCTTGTCCTCGACCGAGTTCACCAATCTGCTGAGCACTTGGTGCGACAAGTACCCGATCATTTCGATCGAGGACGGCATGGCCGAAAACGATTGGGAAGGCTGGGCCACCCTGACCCAGGCACTCGGCAAGAAGATCCAGCTGGTCGGCGACGACCTGTTCGTGACCAACACCAAGATCCTGCGCGAAGGCATCGACAAGAACATCGCCAATTCGATCCTGATCAAGATCAACCAGATCGGCACCCTGACCGAAACGTTTGCAGCCATCGAGATGGCCAAGCGCGCCGGTTATACCGCGGTGATTTCGCATCGCTCCGGCGAGACTGAAGATTCGACAATTGCCGACATCGCCGTTGGTACCAATGCACTGCAAATCAAGACCGGCTCGCTGTCGCGGTCGGATCGCATGGCCAAGTACAACCAGTTGCTGCGCATCGAAGAAGACCTCGGTGATATCGCCAGCTATCCTGGACGTCAGGCGTTCTACAATCTCCGTTAAACCACTTGTTGCGCCGGGCCTGCGTGCCCGGCTTGACCCTATACCGACGCCACTTCCATGCGCCTGATCCTGACCTGCCTGACTGCCTTGCTGCTGCTGATCCAGTACCCGCTATGGCTGGGCAAAGGCGGCTGGGCGCGCGTGTCCGAACTCGACCAGCAGGTCGTTGCTGCGGTCAAGAAGACACAGGATCAGAAGGCGCGCAATGACAAGCTCGCATCCGAAGTTCAGGATCTGAAGGTTGGTACCGGTGCGGTGGAAGAGCGGGCCCGTTACGAGCTCGGGATGATCAAGGACAATGAAGTGTTTGTGCAGGTGCTGGCACCGGACACGCCTGCGCCATTGCTGGCGGTACCTCCGCCAAAGACGCCGGCGAAGAACATGCCGGCCGTGCGGTAAGTCAGTTGTAATCGGTCAGGCTAATCAAGCGTGGGTTCAGTGATTGAACCCGCGCTTTTTTCATGGGCGATCAGTGCTTGACGTCGCTGTCGCCCGTCAATACATCCGAGGCGTTCGCCACGGCAAACAATTGCGCACAATCGACCTTGTCGAATTCGTAGTGCTGTCCGCAAAAATCACAATCCACCGCCATCTGCCCGAGCTCCACCAGTGCGGAGTCGACTTCTTCCTGCCCCAGCATTTTCAGCATGTTGCCCACGCGCTCGCGACTGCAGGTGCAGCGAAAGCTGGGATGCTGCGGATCGAAGACACGGATCGTTTCTTCCCAAAACAGCCGGCGCATCAGGGTTTCGATATCGGTTTCCAGCAGTTCGGCGTTACGCAGCGTCGAGGCCAGCATCACGCTGCGATCCCAGGTCGCCAGGTCGTCATCGATCGGTGCATCGATGCCGCCGATGCTGGGTAATTTCTGCAGCAGCAGGCCGCGCGAGACATGGCCATCGGCGGCTAACCACAACCGCGTGTCGAGCTGTTCGGAGCGCAGCATGTAATGTTCAATGACGGTGGCGATGGAATCACCGTCGAGCGGCACCACGCCCTGATAAGCCTGTTGTCCCGGCAACTTGTCTTTCGGGTCCAGCGTGATGACGAAGCGGCCATTGCCGTTCTGATTCACCAGATCCGGCAGCATCGATGCTTCACTGATAACGACATCGGCGTCGAACTTGGCGGTGGCACGCATCTGCAGGTCGCCATCGCATTCGACGACCAGCAGGCGTACCGGACCGTCACCATAAATTTGCATGATGATCGCGCCATTGAATTTCAGGTTGGCCGATAGCAGCGCGGCTGCCGCCATCATTTCGCCCAGCAGTGTCTTGACGGCGATCGGGTACTCGCGCAGTGCCTGAACCTGACGCCAGGTGTCGGACAGCTCGACCAGCTCGCCACGGACCGGCGCACCGTCGAACATAAATTTTTGCAGGGTGTCGCGGGTGCTCTGGTCTCTCATCCGTCGATCCGTTTCAGGCTGGTCTTGAAGAGCTGGGCGCGCTTGACGTAAGTGGACGCGTTGCCTTGCAAGCGCGTTACTTCTTCGTCGCTGAGGGTGCGTACGGCTTTGGCCGGTGAGCCGATGATCAGCGAATTATCCGGAAATTCCTTGCCTTCGGTGACCAGTGCGCCAGCGCCGACCAGGCAGTTGCGGCCGATTTTTGCGCCATTGAGGATGATGGCCTGAATGCCGATCAAGGCGCCGTCGCCGATGGTGCAACCGTGCAGCATGGCCTGATGGCCGATGGTGACATTGCGCCCGATGGTCAGCGGAAATCCCATATCGGTATGGCAGACAGAGCCTTCCTGCACGTTGCTGTTTTCGCCGACGATGATGGGCTCGTTGTCACCGCGCAGGGTGACGTTGTACCAGACGCTGGCATTGGCGGCCAATGTCACAAGGCCGATGACGGTGGCGCCATCGGCGACGAAAGCGGACGGGTCGATGTCGGGGATAGCGTCGCCGAGTTGATAGATTGCCATTGTGAATTCCTGAAAGAGGGGAAGCGAGTCCGGCATTTTACTGCCGTACCCGCGATGACGGTATTAGGGATTGTCCAGTGCGCGCTGCTGTTCCAGATCGCGCAGAAGGCGACGCTGCAATTTGCCGGTGGTGGTCATCGGCAGGGCATCGATGAACTCGATTTCTTTCGGATACTCGTAGGGTGCCAACTGCGATTTGACGTGTGCCTGCAGCGCCAGTTTCAGCGCCGCATCAGCATCCGGATTGCGCGCGACGCCGGGAACCAGCACGACAAATGCCTTGACCAGATTGCCGCGCTCGGCATCGGGTTTTGGCACCACTGCGGCGTTGGCCACCGAGGCGTGCTTGACCAGGCAATTCTCGATCTCGGAGGGGCCGATGCGGTAGCCGGCCGCCTTGAACATGTCATCGGCGCGGCCCTGATACCAAAGATACCCATCGCCATCCATCAGTGCCAGATCACCGGTGCAGCACCAGTCGCCGCGATATTTTTGTGCAGTGGCTTGCGGATTTTTCCAGTAGCCAAGGAAGAACACAGGATCGGGCGTGCCGTGCCGGTCGCAGCGATTGAGTGCCACTTCGCCGATCGTGCCGGCAGGGACTTCGCGGCCAGCGTCATCGATGACGGCGACGCGGTGACCCGGATACGGGCGACCCATGCTGCCGGGGCGCGCCGGCCATTTTTTGGCGCTGTTGCCGACGATATAGTTCATTTCGGTCTGGCCGAACATTTCATTGACGCTGACGCCCAGTGCACTTTTGGCCCAGTTGAACACCGCATCCCCCACGGCTTCGCCAGCACTCATGATCGCGCGCAGTTTGAGCTTGTAGTGTTTGCGCGGGTGCGGCACCGCTTTCATCATCATCTTCAGCGCGGTCGGAAACAGGAATGTATTCGTGACCGCGTATCTTTCCATCAGGCTGAACGCCACCTCGGCGGTAAAGCGACCCGTGTAGCCCACGATGGTCTGGCCAAAATACAGGCTCGGCAACAGTGCATCCATCAGGCCGCCGGTCCAGGCCCAGTCGGCGGGCGACCAGAAAATATCGCGCTTTTGTGGAAACCAGTTCTGCGACGCGACAAACCCGGTCAGGTTACCGATCACGGCCGAATGCGGCAGCAGCGCGCCCTTCGGTGCGCCGGTAGTGCCGCTGGTGTAAATCAGGATGGCCGGATCGCTGGCCAGTGTGTCGACCAGCGTGAAGTCGGTGGAGGCTTCGGCCAGCAGTTCATGCCAGTCCAGGCACAGCGCCATCTCGCCATCGACGTAAATGATGTGCTTCAGCGCCGGACATCGTTCGCGGCTGGTCAGCAGGTTGGCCAATCCGGCCTGGTCGACGATGGCGACGCTGGCATCGCTGTCCTGCAAGCGGTATTCGAGCGCGTCGGGGCCGAACAGGATCGACATCGGCATGGCAACCGCGCCCATCTGGTAGCAGGCGATGTGGGCGATCGCGGTCTCGACGCGTTGCGGCAGGATGATGGCAACGCACTCCTGTTGCTGCACGCCGAGGTAGCGCAATGCGTTCGACAGGCGATTGGCTTCGAGCTGCAATTCCTCGTAGGTCAACGAGAGGGCGTCGCCGGACTCGTCCTCGCACAGCAGCGCAATGCGACTGGCATCACGCGACCAGCGTTTGCTGCAGACCTCGGCGATGTTGAAACGGGTCGGAACATGCCAGACGAAATCGTCATACAGCGCTTGATATTGATCGATGACCTTACTCTTGATGACTGCGGGCATTTGCACTCCGGTATAATTTTGAACGGTCGTTCTATTTCACGCTGGGCCGGCCAATTCGGAACAATGAATCAACAGGAAAACATGAAATCTTCTCGCTCGGAATTTATCACGGTACGCGGTCTGCAGTACCACATTCGCCATTGGGGCAATCCGGACGCGCCGGTGCTGTTCATGGTGCATGGCTGGATGGATGTGTCTGCCTCGTTCCAGTTCGTGGTCGATTGCCTGCAACAAGAGTGGCACGTGATCGCGCCGGACTGGCGCGGTTTTGGCCTGACTGATGGTTCCGGTTCCGACAGCTACTGGTTTGCCGATTACCTGGGCGACCTCGATGCGATCTTGCGCCACTATGCGCCGGAGCAGGCGGTGAACCTGCTGGGTCACAGCATGGGTGCCAATGTCGCCACGCTGTATGCCGGTATCCGGCCTGAACGGGTCAAAAAGCTGATCAACCTCGAAGGCTTCGGCATGCCGGTCACGCGCCCGCTACAGGCGCCGGGACGCTACGCAAAATGGCTCGACGAGCTGGTTGCCGTGCCATTCCTGCGCGGCTATGCGTCGCAAGCCGAGGTGGCCGCGCGCCTGCAAAAAACCAATCCGCGACTCACCGATGAACGTGCGGCCTTTTTGTCCGGACATTGGGCCGCGCAACAGGAAAACGGCGGCTGGCGCATCCTCGGAGACGCGGCACATAAACTGACCAGTCCGTTGCTGTATCAGGTCGAAGAAGCGATGGCCTGCTGGCAGCAGATCACGGCACCGGTCTTGTGGGTAGAGGCCGCGCAGACCGACGTCTGGCGCTGGATGGGGCCGAAGGAACAGGCCCGTGTCGAGATCGATCGACGCATCACGTTTATTGCGTCAGTGCAGACCGCAATGATTGAGCAGGCGGGGCACATGTTGCATCACGATCAGCCGGAAGAGCTCGCACGATTGATCGACGACTTTCTTGCGATGTGAAAAAGTGGCGGTGACCCGCCGCCAAATTGATCCGTGTCGCGCCTTCTGTCCTGCGTATGACCCTCATGCGGGATACAATCGGCTGTCACCCATTCACCACCGCCCACCTTGCCTAATATCGACTTGCACTGTCATTCCACGTTTTCCGATGGCCTGCTGGCGCCAGAGGAGGTCGCCGCTCGCGCCAAAGCGAACGGTGTCGACGTCTGGGCTCTGACCGATCACGATGAAGTCAGTGGCATCGCTGCGGCGCGGCAGGCGGCGCAGGCACTGGATCTGCGTTTCATGACCGGTGTCGAAATCTCGGTCACCTGGGGCGGCGAGACCGTGCATATCGTGGGTTTGCAAATCGATGAAACCAACGCGGCTCTGATCAACGGGCTCAATGCAACGCGCTGCGGGCGCGAGGGGCGGGCCCATGAAATGGCGGCACAACTTGCCATCGCGGGTATCCCGGATGCGTTTGCCGGCGCACTCAAATTCGTGGGTAATCCCGATCTCATTTCACGCACACATTTCGCGCGGTACATCATCGAGCTCGGTGTCTGCGCCGATGTGTCAGGCGTCTTCTCCCGGTATCTGATCGAAGGCAAACCGGGCTTCGTGCCGCATCGCTGGGCCACTTTGCAGGAGGCCGTCGAATGGATACGTGGTGCGGGTGGCACCGCCGTGGTGGCCCATCCGGGGCGTTATGCGTTCACCGACATGCAGCAGACTGCGTTGTTCGACGAGTTCATCCAGCACGGTGGCCGCGCCATCGAAGTCATTACCGGCAGCCATACGGTAGACCAGTACGACATTTACGCACGCCTGGCAAACCGCTTCGGGTTGCGCGCATCGCGCGGCTCCGACTTCCACGGACCGGGTGAATCCCGGATCGACCTTGGCGCATTGCCGCCGTTGCCTGCGTCGGTCACGCCGGTGTGGGCGGACTGGAATTTGTGAACCAGTGCTCAGAAAAAACAGGTACTTGAAATTCAGCGCCGCTGGTCGCATTTAGGTACCTACTCAACTTTGACCACGAGGTAGTCCGCATGAAACGAATTTTCCTGTTCCTGGCCACCAACATCGCGGTGATGGCGGTGATGGCCGTGGTGCTGTCCGTACTGGGCGTCGACCGGTTTCTGACCAGGGCCGGCCTCAACCTGCCCATGCTGATGGTGTTCTCGCTGGTAGTCGGTTTTACAGGGTCGATCTTTTCATTGTTGATCAGCAAGCAAATGGCGAAATGGTCGACCGGCGCGCGCGTCATCGAGGCGCCGTCGAGTTCGACCGAAGTGTGGTTGCTGGATGTGGTCGCCCGCCTCGCCACACGCGCTGAAATTACCATGCCGGAAGTAGCCATTTACGACGGTGAAGCAAACGCGTTTGCGACCGGCGCATTCAAGAATTCTGCACTGGTTGCCGTGTCGACCGGCTTGCTGGAATCGATGAACAAGGAAGAAATCGAAGCCGTCCTCGCCCATGAGATCGCCCACGTCGCCAACGGTGACATGGTGACGATGATGTTGATCCAGGGTGTCGTGAATACCTTCGTGGTGTTTCTGTCGCGCGTGGTTGGTTACGCCGTTGATCGCGCCTTGTCACGCGGCGATAACAGCGGCCCCGGCATCGGCTACACGGTCACGGTGCTGGTGTCGCAGATCGTGTTTGGTATCGGTGCCTCGATCATCGTCGCCTGGTTCTCGCGTCAGCGCGAATTCCGTGCCGATGCCGGTTCGGCCAGGTATCTGGGTTCGCCCGAGCCGATGGTGCGGGCTCTGTCGCGACTTGGCGGTATCGCACCCGGTGAGCTGCCACAATCCATCGCCGCGCTGGGTATCAGCGACAAGCCCGGTTTCATGGCCTTGTTTTCCACGCATCCCCCCATCGAAGTGCGGATCGCCGCATTGCGTGGCCAGCGTTAATCGCGCATTTTTTTAAGGATCGGCGGCCGTGATGGCCGCCTTTGTTTTTCATGAGCCAATTCTTCCAGATCCATCCGGACAATCCGCAGCAGCGCCTGATCAACCAGGCCGCCGAGATCATCCACGCCGGCGGCATCGTTGCCATGCCGACCGATTCCAGTTACGCGCTGGTGTGCCACCTCGACGACAAGGATGCCGTCGCGCGTCTGCGCCGTATCCGTGGTGTCGACGACAAGCATTTGCTGACGCTGCTATGCCGTGATCTGGCTGAAATCGCCTTGTATGCGAAGGTCGACAACAAGCAGTACCGGTTATTGAAAGCCGCGACGCCGGGTTCCTACACCATGATTCTGGAAGCCACCAAGGAAGTTCCGCGACGGGTCAGCCACCCCTCGCGCAAGACGATCGGCTTGCGGGTGCCGGAAAACCGGATTGCGCTGGCCTTGCTGGAGGAATTGAAACAACCGCTGCTCGGCACCACGCTGATACTGCCAGGTGATGATGTGCCGTTGACCGATGCCGACAGTGTGCGCAGTCGACTCGAAAAACAGGTGGAGCTGATCATCGACGGCGGCGCCTGCAGCCTGGAACCGACTACCGTGGTTGATCTCAGCGGCGACGAGCCGGTGCTGATCCGCGAAGGGCGCGGAGCGATTTCGCTGTTCGGTTTTTGAGGTGTTTTTCGAAGCGCAATACAGATTCCATCAACACGCGCCACGCCATGCCAACCTGTTTGCTTTGCGACATCTCGCAGAGCCCCTTTCTCCCTCTGCTACTATTCGCCCATGAATGATCTGATCCAGACTGTCGCAATTTACGCATTACCCGTGCTGTTCGCGATCACGTTGCATGAAGCAGCACACGCCTATGCGGCGCGCTATTTCGGCGACAACACGGCCTACGCGGCCGGGCGCATGACGCTTAACCCGATCGTCCACATCGATCTGATGGGTACGATCGTGGTGCCGATACTTCTGTATTTCTCCACCGGCGGCGCCTTCCTGTTCGGCTACGCCAAGCCGGTTCCCGTCGATTTTGGCCGGTTGCGCAACCCCAAGCGCAACATGCGCTGGGTGGCGTTTGCCGGGCCGGCATCGAACCTGTTCATGGCATTCATCTGGGCCATGCTGGGGATCATCCTGTCGGCGGTGGGTGTCCAGGAACCGTTTTTTTACAAGATGGCACAAGCCGGCGTCACCACCAATCTGGTCGTGTTTGCCTTCAACCTGTTTCCGATTCCACCGCTCGATGGCGGCAGGGTCATGTTCAGTTTGCTGCCAGATAAAATCGCCTACCAGTATGCCAAGCTTGAGCCCTACGGTTTCTTCATCGTGCTCGGCCTCGCATTGACCAAAATCCTGTACCCGATCTGGGTCCAGCCGATGGTATTCGTCGGAGCTTCTTTCCTGACGTTAATCACCTTTCCTTTTAACTTTCTTCTGAACTGATCGACTATGTATCCTGATCGTGTTGTCTCCGGCATGCGCCCCACTGGTGCGATGCACCTCGGCCACTATCATGGCGCTCTGAAAAACTGGATTCGGTTGCAATCCGAATTGCCGTGTCTGTTTTTCGTCGCCGACTGGCATGCCCTGACCACGCATTACGACGATCCGAGCATTATCGAAACCAGTACGTGGGAGATGTTGATCGACTGGCTGGCCGCCGGTGTCGATCCGTCGCAGTCGACGCTGTTCATCCAGTCGCAAGTGCCCGAGCATGCGGAACTGCATTTGCTGTTGTCGATGGCGACGCCGCTCGGCTGGCTGGAACGGGTGCCGACTTACAAGGACCAGCAAGAGAAACTGGCCGACCGTGATCTGGCGACGTATGGCTTTCTCGGATACCCGTTATTGCAGGCGGCGGATGTGTTGATCTATCGCGCCAGCCATGTACCCGTCGGCGCTGACCAGGTGCCCCACGTCGAGATGATGCGCGAGATCGCACGTCGTTTCAATCACCTGTACGGCAAGGAAAAAGGCTTCGAAGAAAAAGCCAAAGATGCCGTCAAAAAGCTCGGTGGCAAGCGCGCGAAGATCTATGCAGAACTGCGCAAGGCATATCAGGAGCAAGGCAAGGCCGAAGCACTGCTGCAGGCCAAGGCCATGCTGGAGGATACGCAGAACCTGAGCATGATCGACCGCGAGCGCCTGTTCGGTTACCTCGAAGGCAGCGGCAAGCTGATTTTGTCCGAGCCGCAGGCGTACCTGACCGAGGCATCGCGCCTGCCAGGACTGGACGGACTGAAAATGTCCAAGAGCTACGGCAATTCGATTGCCCTGCGCGAGGACAAAGACTCGCTGACCAAAAAAATCCGTACCATGCCCACCGACCCGGCCCGGGTACGTCGTACCGATGCGGGGGACCCGGAGCGCTGCCCGGTGTGGCAGCTGCATCAGGTCTACACCGACAGCGCGACGCGGGAATGGGTCGTCAAGGGTTGCAAATCTGCCGGTATCGGCTGCCTTGAATGCAAGCAGCCGGTGATCGACGCCATCCTCAAGGAACAGGAGCCAATGCGTGAGCGGGCTCAGGTGTATCTTGATGACCCGTCGCTGGTGCGGGCGATCGTCGCCGACGGTTGCGACACGGCGCGCAAACTGGCGCAGGAAACCATGCGCGATGTGCGTGAAGCGATGGGGCTGTCGTACTCCTGATGCCGACATCCTCCATGCATCCTGTGAGAGAGTCGCCGTCGGAATGGGTGAGCCGTTTTACCGGAGTGATTCCGCAGGGGCTGGTGCTGGATCTGGCGTGCGGTAACGGACGCCATGCGCGCCTGTTGGCAGATGCCGGTCATCGGGTGCTGGCGGTTGACCGCAACGCCGCAGTGTTAGCCGAACTGGCGAGTGCGTCGATCGAGATACGCTGCATCGATCTGGAAACCGGGGATGCGGCGACCAGGCTGCTGAGTCTGAATACGTTCGCCGGCATCATCGTCACCAACTATCTGCATCGGCCGCTGTTGCCAATGCTGTTTTCCGGTCTGGTCGAGGGCGGGGTGCTGATCTACGACACCTTTGCACAAGGCAATGGCGCTTTCGGCAAACCAGCGAGTCCGGCATTTCTGCTGCAGTCCGGCGAATTGCTGGACGCGGTGGCACAGGCTCCCTGCAAGATGCATGTACTGGCTTACGAAGATGGGTTCATCGGCGCACCCAGACCGGCGATGCGACAACGATTGTGTGCAATCCGATCGTCCGCCGAACCAGCTCCTGAAGCCTTGAAGTTGTCATCGTTTTCCGCGCCACGAGGCTGACACCGCACCGCAGCCCCTGGCTATCCGCTACAATCACAGTCTTCACATTTCGCCCCTCGATAATCATGATCCACGGCAGCATAGTCGCAATCGTTACTCCGATGCACGCAGATGGCAGTCTCGACTTACCGGGACTACGTAAATTGATTGACTGGCATATCGCCGAGGGCACCGACGGTATCGTCATCGTCGGCACCACTGGCGAATCGCCAACCGTGACGGTGGAAGAACACTGCGAGCTGATCAAGGTCGCGGTCGACCACACTGCAAAGCGCATTCCGATCATCGCTGGTACCGGTGGCAACTCGACCGCAGAAGCCATCGAGTTGACGCGCTACGCCAAGAGTGCGGGCGCCGATGCGTCGCTGCTGGTGGTGCCTTACTACAACCGTCCTACGCAGGAAGGGATGTACCAGCACTTCCGGAAAATCGCCGAATCGGTTGATCTGCCGGCGATCCTGTACAACGTGCCTGGTCGTACGGTGGCCGATATGCACAACGATACGATCGTGCGTCTTGCCGCGATTCCCGGCATCATTGGCGTCAAGGATGCGACCGGCAATATCGGTCGTGGTATCGATCTGATGCGGCTGGTGCCAGCCTCGTTTGCGGTGTACTCGGGTGACGATCCGACCGCCATGGCACTGATGTTTTGCGGTGGGAAAGGCAATATTTCCGTCACCGCCAACATTGCGCCGCGTGCCATGCATGAGCTGTGCGTCGCCGCAATGGCCGGCGACATCGCTGGTGCGATCAAGATCAACAACCGCATGCTGCCGCTGCACAACAAGCTGTTTGTGGAGCCGAACCCGGTACCGTTGAAGTGGGCGATGCATGAAATCGGCCTGATTGACTCCGGCATGCGTTTGCCACTTGTTCCGCTGGCTGCCGAATATCACGAGACGGTCCGTGCCGCCCTCCGCGAATCTGGCCTGATGCAGGGTTCAACACACTAAGCTGCCACGTCAGGCTGTCCTGTTCGAGGCCTTTTTTGAACGCAATTCGACTCTCATACCGTATCGACATGACTATTCGCACGAATCCTGAAACAGCCCGTACCCTCCTGCTTGCCGTCGCACTGACCAGCCTCGCCGGTTGCAGTTCACTGAACTCCCTGATGGAGCCTGACCGGCTCGACTACAAAAGCGCCAGCAAAGCGGCCACCACGACACTCGAAGTGCCGCCGGACCTGACACAGCTGCAGCGCGACAGCCGCTATGCAATCCCGGAAAGCAATCGCGGTGTCGCGACAGCGTCTGCCTACAGCGCCACCACCGGCACACAACCGGTTGCCACCAGCCCGACACCCTCCGTGATCGCACCTGCATCGTCACCGGAAGCCCGCGTCGTACGCGACGGCAGTTCGCGCTGGTTAGTGGTCAAGCAGAGCCCGGAAGTGCTCTGGCCGCAAATCAAGGATTTCTGGCAAGACTCCGGCTTTCTGATCAATATCGAAAAGCCGGAAGCCGGGATCATGGAAACCGATTGGGCAGAAAACCGCGCCAAGATTCCCCAGGACTTCCTGCGCAATACGATCGGCAAAGTGCTCGATTCGATGTACTCGACCGGCGAGCGCGACAAATTCCGCACCCGTCTCGAACGCACTGCGGACGGCAGTACCGAGATCTACATCAGCCATCGCGGCGCCCAGGAAATGCTGGTTGGCCAGCAAAAAGACAGCACCATCTGGACACCACGTCCGGCTGATCCAGGGCTGGAAGCAGAATTCCTGTCGCGTCTGATGGGCCGACTTGGTGTCGAAGAGGTCAAAGCAAAAGCGATCGTTGCCAGGGCAGAGCCGATGCAGGCACGCGCCAAGCTGACCAAGGATGCCAATTCCGCCTACGTCGAAGTGGACGAAGGCTTCGACCGCGCATGGCGTCGGGTTGGCCTGGCACTGGATCGGGTTGGCTTTACGGTGGAAGACCGTGACCGCGCACAGGGAACTTACTTTGTGCGGTACATCGATCTGGGCCAGGATGCGCAGCTGAAGCCGACTGCCGAAAAAGGCTTTTTCTCGCGCATGTTCAGCAGCTCGGATGATAAAGCCAAGACGGCCCAGCGTTACCGGGTTTCGGTCAAGGAAACCGGTACCGTCAGCCGTATCACTGTCTTGAATGCGGATGGCAAGCCGGAAGTCTCGGGCGCTGCAGATCGCATCCTGTCACTGCTCAATGAGCAGCTGAAATAAGACTTGCCGACATGCTGCATCTGCACCATTGAAGTTTGCCAGTCTCGGTAGCGGTAGCGAAGGCAACGCGCTGCTGATCTCCGCCACATCTGGCATGACGTGCACGACGGTCATGCTGGACTGCGGATTTTCGGTGAAGGAAACCGAACGCAGGCTGGCACGCGCGGGGCTGGCCGCCAGCGATATCGGCGGTATCGTCATCACCCACGAGCATTCGGATCACGTCAGCGGTGCGTTCAAGTTCGCGCGCCGCCATCGCGTTCCGGTCTGGCTCAGCCACGGCACATTTCAGGCGGTCCAGGCCGACTGCAAGGATGTCGATATCCGGTTTTGCCGCGATGGAGATGCGCTTGCCATCGGCGACCTGGAGCTCACACCGTACACGGTGCCGCATGACGCGCGCGAGCCCGTGCAGTACGTGGCTCAGGACGGCCAGTCCCGCCTGGGCGTATTGACTGATGCAGGTCATCTCACATCCCATCTGGTCAATGCGCTTGCCGGCTGCCACGCGCTAGTGCTGGAATGTAATCACGATTCCCAATTGCTGGCCACATCGGTCTATCCGCCGTCACTCAAGCGGCGCATCGGCGGCGCGTATGGCCATTTGTCCAACGACAGCAGTACGCTCATCCTGCAAGCCATCGATAAAACCAGATTGAGGAGAGTGGTCGGTGCGCATTTAAGCCAGCAGAACAACACGCCGGAACTCGCTGCAGCGGCAATTGCGCTGGGGCTGGCAGGAGCCGATGCTGAAATCAGCGTCGCTGGGCAAAGTGATGGTTTTGGCTGGATTGAGATGGAATAAGGTACGGAGGGCTGGCGAGAAATGTCGCAGCAATCTGCCACAAATTGATGGACGAAAAAAAAGCCGACTCGAAAGTCGGCTTTTTCATTGCAGCGAAAATTACTTCGGTGCAGCAGGAGCGTCAGCAGCAGGAGCAGCGGCTGGAGCATCAGCAGCCGGAGCGGCTGGCATAGCGGCAGGAGCTTCGACAGCAGGAGCGGCAGCAGCAGGAACTTCAACAACTGGTGCAACTACGACTGGAGCAGCTTCTTCTTTTTTGCCGCATGCAGCAAGAACGAGAGCGAACAGGGATGCGATCAACAGAGTTTTTTTCATGGATTTTCCTTTAATCTTAATTTATCGAATTGTGCGATGAATAATTACCGGTAATTATCGCTCTATAGAAAATTTGCGCCGTCAGTCCCAGACAATTGCGAATCGGAATCTGGCTTGCTTTTCTAAGTCGCCGATTATACGGCTTTTTTGTGCGGCACGGCATAGAAACTTTGCTTAATGGTAAGCAACGGCATGCAGGCCTTGCGAAGGCGATTTTCAGTGGGCCTTCAGAAAAAATACCGCTTCACGTGTACCGGCCAGCCCGTCACAGGCGGGGGAATTTTCATCCCCCGTACTGCTATTTTTGTATCGACAGCCAACCTTGCCGATACCAGTCATGGAGTGCTTCGGCGACATCCTGGGAGGCACTGGCGGTGAGTGTGGCATCGAGCTTGCGGCTATCGGCCAGCACGCTGAGCAGCGCCTTGTCCGCTGCATCGACTTCAAAGGATTCGCCGTTGATGAAGATGAGTTCGCTGCGATAGAGCATCTGGGTTTTACGTGACAGGAAAACACCGCGCTTGCTGGCCAGTTGCATGAACTTGTCCAGCGTTTGCGGCCGTTTTGGCCCCTCGAAAAACACACTGGCTTTTGGCTCGGATAAATACTCGCCAAGGAAAATCGTAATGTCGTCCTTGGTGAACTGTACTTTGTTGATTTCAGCCGTGACCTGCGCCAGCATCGCGGTACTGATTTCACCCGGTCGGCTGGTGGCAGCAAGGGCTGGGTCAGCATACCGGCCAGGCAAGTCGATCGAATCGGACATGAACGTGAGGAAGGCCTCGCCCAGCTCCTGAAAAGACGGTGCCCGGAAACCAATCGAATAGGTCATGCATTCGCCCACAGCCACACCCTCGTGGGCGTAATGTGGCGGCAAGTACAACATGTCGCCGGGTTCCAGATCGAACTCTTCGGTCGGTTCGAAATTGCGCAGGATTTTCAGCGGGACACCTTGCTGGAGCGACAAATCCTTCTGGTCGCCGATGCGCCAGTGCCGCGTACCGTGAGCCTGCAACAAAAAGACATCATACGAGTCAAAGTGAGGACCAACGCCACCGGTATCGCTGGCATAACTGATCATCAGATCATCCAGTCGGGCGTCCGGCAAGAAGTTGAACTGGCGCAGCAGCGCGTCGGCGTGGTCGTCATGCAGGTTCACGCCTTGCACGAGCAGCGTCCAGTCCTTTTTGGTGGTCGCGGGCAGCGCGTCCTGCGGTCCCGATTTCATGTCCCATTTCTGTTTGACGTGGGTCACCAGGCGGGATTCGACGTCATCGCGTTTGGCCAACTCGAACAGGGCATCACGATCGATGAATGGCTGGAAACCGGGAATGGCCTGACGGATCACGCACGGTTTCTTGTGCCAGTAATCCTTGAGGAATTGTGCGGGTGTCAGATCACCCAGGAGCGTCAGTTTTTTCATGGTCGCATTATAGCTGCGAGGGCGTTTGCGCAAGGCGCGGCATCGGCAGTTTTTGATGTGTAACGCGTTCCTGCAGAATTTCGACAGGTATAATCTGCCGTCAACCAACGAAAGGATGCACTATGAAGATTGCCAAAAATACCGTAGTGACAGTTCACTACACCTTGTCGGATGCCCAGGGCAATCTGATCGAAGAAAGCAAAGACCCGATGGTCTACCTTCACGGTGGCTACGAGAACACGCTGCCGAAGATTGAAGAAGCACTCGATGGCAAGGAAGAAGGTTATGCAGTTGAACTGCAGGTCGAACCCGATGATGCCTTCGGTGAATACGATCCGGCGCTGGTCAAGGTCGAACCGCGTGACCGTTTGCCTACCCCGCTGGAAGTGGGCATGCAGTTCGAAGGTTTGCCGGATGGCGGCGATGATGACGAATCGCTGATCTTCACCATCACCGATATCGCTGATGACAAAGTTGTACTGGACGGAAATCACCCGCTAGCCGGCATGGCGCTGCGTTTCAGCCTGAAGGTCTCCGAAGTGCGAGCTGCATCCGACGAAGAAATCACCCATGAGCATGTGCATGGCGCCCACGGCCATCATCACGAAGAGCCTGATGACGACGCTGGCGATCATTTCCGCAGCCATCCGATTCACTAGGCAATAACAGTATTCACGTCGATCGGTCGGTCGGCAAAAGAGCCGCCGCCATGGAATTACTTCATGGTGGCGGCTTTTTCATTGCCGCTGCGGCTGGAGGTCACGCCACCGCTGGTACTGATACCAAAGATCATGTCGGCGCCCGGCGTGACATGCAACCGCACCCAGCGTGATCCGATGGCCAGCGTGCCAAGATTTTTCGACCAGCGGATTGCGCCGAGCGGACCGGCGCCCGGGCGAACATCATCGTGGATCACTAAAATTTTCCCGTGAAAACGTCCTGCAAGGTGCGTCAGCTGGGTGCGCATCTCGGTATATCCGTCACGGCGCGGCACGGGCGCGGCTGGCAATGCGAGCGGATCGCTATCACTGAACAACACGATGGCTTCCATTTTTCGCATGGTCGCGACAGTCACCAGCCGCTGCAACCATTCACGGTTGGCGATCAGCCGATCTTCGAATTCGTTGTTGCGGCCGGCCGCGCTCAGGAAGTGGTTATTGTCCGACGGAAGATTGAGCGTCGCAAACATCACCGGACCAAATTCCCAGCGGCTGTTCTCGGCATAGCTGCGAAATTTCGGTGCGCTGGACTGGCGTGTCAGAGGAATTTTGGTGGCTCCAAAAGAAAAGTCCTCTGAAAAAAACAGTTCGCGCAACCGGTTCAGGCGTTCGATGGCGATCGACTTGCCGGCGGTACTTTTACATCCGGTCCAGTCCGACCCTGCCAGTGACACAACCAACCCGTTCTTGGCGTTATCGAACAGGATTTTCCGTTCAAGATAGGTCGCATCGGTACAGGCTTCACTGGTCGCCTTGATGCCGTTGACCACCACGAAGGCCAGATTATCGTCATCGGTGTCGATGATGGCTTGTCGCAAGGCGCTGTCATCGCTCGGTGCAATCACCGCCATACTGAAACTGTTGTCGGCAGCGCGCACCGGCATGCCGGAGAGGAGCGCGAGGCCGATCAGCGACGCCGCAAGTGATCGATTCAGCATCTGCCGCTCAATCCATTGCTGCGCTGGCGATGCGCTTGAGCTGATACAACTGCTCTAGTGCTTCGCGTGGCGTCAACGCGTCGGGATCGATCTGATCGAGCGCCGTCAGAAGCGCACTTGCTTGCGCTATCTCCGGCGTCGGTGTGGTGAAACTGCTTTCGTCCAACGGGTCAGCAAACGGGGCGGCAAACAGATCGAACTGCGGCGTTTGCTGCACGGATTGGTTCTCCAGCATGGCAAGGTGTTTGCGTGCGGCGCGTATCACCGGTTGTGGCACGCCCGCCAGTTGCGCCACTTGCAATCCGTAGCTCTGCGATGCGGGACCATCCTGTACCGCGTGCAGGAACACGATTCTGTCCTTGTGCTCGATGGCCGACAGATGCACGTTGGCAGCGCTTGGGTGCATGTCTGCCAGTTGTGTCAGCTCGAAATAATGGGTGGCGAACAGCGTGAAGCAGCGGGTGTTTTCAATCATGTGCCTGGCGATCGCCCAGGCCAGTGCCAGACCGTCGAAGGTCGACGTGCCGCGGCCGACTTCATCCATCAACACCAGCGACTGTTCGGTCGCGCCATTCAGGATCGCTGCGGATTCAGTCATCTCGACCATGAATGTGGAGCGCCCGCCAGCGAGATCATCAGCGGCGCCGATGCGCGTGAAGATGCGGTCGATCGGACCGATCGTGGCAGCGCTGGCCGGCACGAAACTGCCGACGTAGGCCAGCAGCGTGATCAGTGCGACCTGGCGCATGTAAGTCGATTTACCGCCCATGTTCGGACCGGTAATGAGCCGTAGCCGGTGTTCGTCATCAAGCACGCAATCGTTGGCGATGAAGCGCTCGATCATGGTTTCAACCACCGGATGCCGGCCTTGTTCGATCAGGATTGCCGGTTCGGACACCAATGTGGGCGCGCGCCAGTCGTGTCGTGTAGCGTGAACCGCCAGCGCGGCAAGCGTGTCCAGTCGTGCCAGGCCATGAGCGATGTCCTGCAGCGTGCCGATGTGTGGCGCGAGGTCCTGCAGCAATTGCTCGTACAGGATTTTTTCACGGCTCAGTGCACGATCCTGTGCCGACAGCGCCTTGTCTTCGAAGGCTTTCAATTCCGGCGTGATATAGCGCTCGGCGTTTTTCAGGGTCTGGCGGCGACGGTAATCGTCCGGCACTTTCTCGGTCTGGCCGTGCGTCACCTCGATGTAAAAGCCATGCACCCTGTTGTATTCGACACGCAGGTTGGCGATGCCGGTGCGGGCGCGTTCGCGTGTTTCGAGGTCGACCAGATACTGGCCGGCGTTCTCTGACAAGCCGCGCAATTCATCGAGTTCGGCATCGAAGCCGCGCGCAATCACGCCGCCATCGCGCACCATTGCCGCCGGTTCCGGCGCAATCGCGCGTTCGATCAGGCCGAGGCAGCTGTCGGGTGTCGCCAGTGCTGCATGGATCGCCTGCAGCAGCGGCGCTTCGTTCTTTTGCTGACACTGCGCAATGCCATCCCGCAGCGCCGGCAATTGCTGCAAGCCGCCGCGCAAACCAGCCAGATCGCGTGGCCGCGCCGACAGCAAGGCAATACGGGTCGTGATGCGCTCGATGTCGGGTACCGATGCCAGCGTCTGCACAATGGTTGCCATGTCCGTGGTGTCCATCAGCGCGTGGATCGCGACGTGGCGGGCTTGCGCCACGCGCTGGTCACGCCGCGCATGATGTAGCCAGTGGCGCAGCAGACGCGAACCCATCGCGGTGCGGCAATGGTCGAGCAGGGAGAACAGCGTCGGCGTACTTACGCTGGCTTCCTGGCCGCGGATGGTTTCGGTCAGTTCGAGGTTGCGCCGGGTCGGCGCATCGAGGCCGACAAATTCGTTTTCGGATTCGACCGTGAGCGTGCGCACATGCTGCAAACCTTTGCCCTGGGTCGTTTGTGCGTACCACAGCAGCGCGCCCGCAGCGCCGCTGCCGGCACCTTGATCGGCGATGCCAAAACCTTGCAGGGTGGCGATGCCGAGCTGATCGAGCAGCGCTTTGTGGCCATTGGCCGCATCGAAATGCCATTGCGGCACCGGGGTGCGTGCCACCAGCGCAATATCATTGAGCCAGTCATCGGTGGCGTCCGGGATCAGGATCTCGGCGGGCGCGATGCGTTCGATTTCCTGCTTCAGTCGCGCATCCAGGCTCTTCGCATCGCACCCAAACTCCATCATCCGCAACGCACCGCTGGCCATCGACAGCCACGCCAGTCCGACGCTCAGGTTCTTGCGCTGCGGCAGAACCGACAGCGCCAGCAGGCAGCGATCGGATTTTTCTGGCAGCAGGTCGGCATCGCTCAGCGTGCCCGGCGTGATCACCCGCACCACCTTGCGTTCGACCGGTCCCTTGCTGGTGGCAGGGTCGCCGATTTGCTCGCACAGCGCCACGGACTCGCCGAGCTTGACCAGTTTGGCCAGATACTGGTCGGCAGCATGAAATGGCACACCGCACATCTTGATCGGCACGCCGTTCGAATTGCCACGCTGGGTCAGCGTGATGCCGAGCAGGCGCGACGCCTTGACCGCATCCTCAAAAAACAGTTCGTAAAAATCGCCCATCCGATAGAACAGCAAAATGTCGGGATGGTTGGCTTTCAAGCCCAGGTATTGCACCATCATCGGGGTGTGGTTGTCCTTGGGCGCTTCCAGGGATTTTTTTGATTCAACAGCCATGGGGGTAATTTTTCAGTTCCGGAAGGTCGTCGGGGCAGGTATGCCAGCGAACGATAGAGGATACCAGATGGCTGTGGACTCCAAGGCGGCGGAAGGGATTGCGCATCGTTGACATTTTGGTAGCGTCAACAACATTTTTCCCCGTCGCGTCTGGCACGCGGTGCAGTGTGCCGCATATCCCACCAACAGCTATGCCAAATCAGAATATTATCGCAACGGTGTCCCGATCTGCATTCAGGTTTTTATAATCTGCAGCAATCGCTCAAAGTTTTCAAGCGGCACCGGTCTTGAAAAGAAATAACCTTGTGCATAATCGCATCCTGCTGCCTTGAGCAAGTCGCGTTGACCAACTGTTTCAACGCCTTCCGCGATGACTTTTAATCCCAGCTTATGGGCCATCACAATGATAGTCTCCGCAAATATACGACTATCCTTGTTCGCTGCCATGTCTTGTACGAACGATCGATCTATTTTAAGATAATCGACTTTGAATTTATTCAGGAAAGACATCGAGGCATATCCAGTACCAAAGTCATCGATTGCCAATTGAATTCCAGCTTTTTGAAGCTCCGCGAGCTTGTCGATGACAATCGACGAATCATTGAGAAGTACGCTTTCGGTAATCTCAACGCATATTGTTCCTTTATCCAGTTTGAACGATGCGAGGTAAATAGCCAGATTTTTTGTCGGTACCTTGTTGGTAAAATCCAGCGCGGACTTGTTGACGCTGATTTGGAAAGGCGCATCAATCAACGCACTAAATTTCTTGGAGCAAAGTACGGCTTCGCCGAACATCCAGTCATCGATTTCGCTAATCAGGCCGATTTCCTCGGCAAGTCCGATAAACTCATCCGGCATCACCAAGCCACGCTGAGGATGGTGCCATCGTACCAATGCCTCTGCCTTTACAATCTGCTCTGTCGATAGATTGACAATGGGCTGGTAATAGGCGACAAACTGGTTTTCCCGCAGGGCATGGCGCAACATCTCGATTTCTTTGAGACGTGTCGAGGCTGAATCTCTCATGCGCGTGTCGAAGAAGCAGAAACCGCCACCGCCGGCTTTCTTCGCTCCGTACATTGCCTGATCCGCATTTCTCATCAAGCTTTCGGTTGTCATTGCATCTTGCGGATAAATAGTAATGCCGATGCTGCCGGATATGTTTATATCCCTGTCATTAATCTGAAAAGGTCTGGATAGTTCATCGACCATTTGCTGCGCGATAATGTCGACCCTTGACGGGCTTTTACCCTCAGAGAGAATGACGGTAAATTCGTCACCACCGATGCGTGCAACGGTATCTGTACCACGCACGCAAGAACCGATACGCTCGGCAGCCTGCTGCAGTAACAGGTCACCCGCATCGTGGCCCAGCAAATCATTGACTTCCTTGAATCCGTCGAGATCAATAAAAAACAAGGCAATTGGCAGGCCACTCCGCTCGGAACGTTGGACTTCCCAGTCCATCCGATCACGAAAAAGGCTGCGGTTGGTCAAGCCAGTCAAAGAGTCATAGTTAGCACTTGTGCTTATTTTTTCAGTCAGCTTTTTGCTCTCGCTAATATCACGCGCTGTCAATAAAATACTTTCAACGGCTTCTTTTTCATCCAATACAGGTATAAAGAAGTATTCGTAAATAATTTCATTTTCCCACGGAGAGGTAAATGGTATCTCTCCCCGAAACGTCAACATGGTAGCGATTACTTGTTGTAGTTTTTCCTGCACGACATCCGCATTAAAAGCGTCGAATTCATGCAAGTTTTTCCCGATAATGTCTTTTGTCGTCAGGTTGTAGAATTCGGCAAACGTGCTGTTTGCATAAATTATTCGACCGTCTGCATCGAACATGCAATTGAGGTCAGGTGTTGAGGAGAGAACTGTGCGAAATAACCGGGCATAACGTTTCAAATCAGTCGAGTATTGTTCCAGTGACTCGGAAAGTGCCTGATCGATAGTTTCATTAAACAAAGTTAGTTGATCTTTAGACAGCGGTATTGTCTTGTTTGCATCGTCCCACATGCCCAGGATACTGGCTTGCAAAGCGCGAAATTCGGAAATCGTTTCGCTAATGCTGAACCCTGCCAGTTCGCGATCCTCGCCATGTAGAGCCGCATAGGTGTCCCGAGCGCTTCGCGGGAGCGGTTTGCCCGATTTATCTGTTTTATCGTCGGAAATAGCAGGATTTGTAAGATCGCCAACGATGGTGCTCAACATGCCTCTTGAGTGATCCCGTAATTCCAGGACGGTCATGTCGCGCGCAGAATGAATATTTCGGGCAAACGTCTCCCACGCATGTAGAATTTGTTCGGTATTCTGAAGAATGAAGTGGGCAAGTTCCATAGTAATTTTCTCTATTTAATCTATTTTCTGCCCGGATCGGAGGCATTCGGAAGAGAAATTTTTGTGAATACGGTTGACATTGACAGCGGATGCAATTCTTCATTCTTGAGTTTTTTTATCGGCGTGCGCAGGCCGTAGCAGAAAATAAAAGAGTAAAGTTTGAGAGCCCTGCTTTGATGTTACGCCACCGACAGACGCTAATGTGGCGGATTACTTGTTTAAGCGCGTCAGCGTACATAGAATGTGTTGGCAAGGCTCTCCGCATCGCAACCATATAGAGATATTTCCAAGCGTCTTTTTGTCTATTTCTTGTGCCCGAGCGCGCGCGCAATTGCACATGGTGTGATGAGTGCACATTACTGAAACTGCTCCGATAGATCGACCGCGCGTAGCACGATGTCAAAAAAATATTGCCATGCCGACTTATGCCAATATAATCAAGCGGTTTGAGACCGCCTCACTGCGCGTTCCTGGATCGCGCAGCTCACCCCCCAACTGCGCCCAGAAAGATATCGATGACCACCATGATTTTTTACGAGCGCGCCATTGCACTCAACCGCGCACGCCATCAGAATCTCAAGCTCGATTTGAAGTCTGACCACTTCACGTTCGCAGCCAACACCAATTCGGTCCTGCTGGCCGGAAGCGAGTTTGCGGAAGCGTCACGCGACTACCCGATCGTCTTTGTCGGCAAGGAAGGCGGCCCTTTCACACTGGCAGCGCTGGTCGGCCTCGGTGACAAGGAAAACCTGATGGTGTCGGCGTCCGGCAAGTGGGAGGAGGGCACGTACATCCCTGCCTTCATCCGTCGTTATCCCTTTGTGCTGGCCGGCACCGACGATGCCGAATCGCTGACCGTCTGTGTGGACGAAGCTTACGGCGGCCTCAATGAGGAGCGCGGTGAAGGACTGTTTGCAGTGGATGGCGCCCAATCCGACTACCTCAATAACGTGATCGAATTCCTGCGGCTGTTCCATAGCGAAATGCGGCGCACCAGCACTTTTGCAGCAAAGCTGGCCGAACTTGGCATCCTGACGTCCAAGGTCATCACGATCGAGCGCGATGGCAAGAAGCAGACGCTGGAAGGGTTGTGGGTCGTCGACGAAGCCAAACTCGACGCGCTCGACGATGCCAGCATGCTGGAGCTGGTACGCACGGGTTACTTGGGCTGGGTCTATGCGCATCTGCTCTCGCTGAACAATATTGCGCGCCTGGCCAAGCGTCTCGATGCGCGCCGCATTGCCGCGCTGGACAGCACGCCAGTGCCTGCCAGCGACGTGGTGCATTAAGCCGTTCGGGTCAGGCCGGCGCCAGCGCTTCCGGGCGGGCGTGATACACCGTCACGAACGCACGTCCGTGACGATCGGTGCCCGCCGAGACATGGCCGACCACGTCGTCGGCCATGTGCTCCATCAGTGCGGTCATTGCCTTGTCCGGAATCGAAAAATGGTGCTGCAATGCCGCCAACATCGGTCGCAGATCGCGCATGCGCAGCCCGGCCGGATACAGGTTGATATCGAACGACATCCGTTGCGTGTCCTGGTCGGTCACTTCCACGTACCGTAACGCCGACAGCAGTACGCGCTCTGTCGCCAGCCCGAGGATGTCCTGCAGGCTGGCACATGCCTCCGGATCGACCAGCGCCAATTTACCGGGCATGGTCGTCGGTACGTAATGTGATACCGCCTGTTGCTGCGTCTCTTCCAGATCCCATTTATAGCCAATGTACAGAGGCTGCCCGGCCGCCTGTGGCTCCGGAAATTCGAGATACATCTTGCAGATGCGTTGTCCGTCGCCCGGTTCGAATCCCACGTGCACGAAATTCGCCTGCGCCAGCGTGGCGGCGATCGCTGCCCGATATGCCAGCGGCGCGCCCAGCTGACTTGCCAGGTAGTCGATATCGGCGTCAGCCATCGCCTTGACCGGAAACCCCACCAGAAAGCGGCCACTGTCGAGTTGGCCCTGGCGCATCTTGAATGACCGTTCGAAGCCGGTCAGCGGCAGGTTGCGTATCAGTTGATAAACCCGGCGCGCATCGCTGTCGCCATTGAGCAGACGGGCGCCATCCATGCAGCGATCGGTGCGCTGTCCATGCAGCCTGTGCTGTTCGCACCAGAGTGTGCCGTGCTCGTTTTCGAAGGTTTGTACGGCCTGGTGCAGCTGCGTTCCCAGTTCCTTGGCCGCCTCGGGAGAAAGCGCAATCGCTGCCGTCGAGGCGCCGGAAGCGAAGCGCAGCAGCACGCGTCGTTGTGACCAGTGCGCGCTCCAGCGGTCAATTTTCATGCCGTCATTTGTCATTGAACCCACGATGGTATGGATGATTAAAAATTGCTGAACGGAATTGAATAAAAGTAATTATTCAGCTTGTGGATGTCATAGCACCGGCCCATACTGCCGACTGGTTTTATAGTAAAAAATGCAACTAAAAGTTGTTTCAGACAGCCCGTAAGTTGTGCCTCAGGTTCATCAGGGAGATTGTTTTCCTACACTGATTTGTGAGAAAAGTACCATGACCCGCACCTCGATCCCAAGCGTCATCAGCACCTTCAGACCGCATCAGTTCCTTGCCATCGCGTTACTGAGTTGTGCGTCCCTGCCGGTATCAGCCGAAAATCTGACCGACATCTACGCACTCTCGCGCAATAACGATCCCAAGTTCCTGGCGATGCGATCCGAATTCGAAGCAACTGGTTTTGCGGTCAAGGAAGCGCGTGCCGCGCTGCTGCCAAATGTGGGCTTTCAGTACGGGCGCACCAACACCTCGCAAAACATCCTCAGCAGCGACAACGCGGTGTTCGCGACCGGTAGCGCTTCCTATCCGACCAATGACAAGACGTTGTCGATCACGCAGCCGATTTTCCGGTTGGCGTCGTGGCGCAACTGGAAGCAATCCGAAGCCAACGAAAAGCAGGCCGCTGCCGCCTACGCAGCGTCCGAGCAGGATCTGATCGTGCGCACCGCGACGGCGTACATGGCGGTTCTGGCCGCAGGCGATGCACTGGCATTTGCGCGCGGCGAGAATGAGTCGATCAAGCGCCAGCTCGATCTGGCGACGACCAAGTACCAGAACGGCCAGGCCATCAAAGCCAATCTGTACGACGCGCAGGCCCGCAACGCGCTCAAGGAATCCGACGTGATCGCAGCCGGCAACGATCTTGCCGACAAGGTCCAGGCCTTGCGCGAAATGACTGGCGCCACCACTGCCGACCTGATGCCGTTGCCGACGTCGATCCGCCTGACCGCGCCGGAGCCGCTCAACGCCGATGCCTGGGTCACCTCCGCACTGGAAAAAAATCTGCTGCTGCAAGCACGCGTGCAAGCCGTCGATGTCGCCCGTCAGGAAATCGAAAAACGCAAGGCCGGCTACTACCCGACCGTCGACCTGGCGATCTCGCGCAACCAGCGCACCACTGGCGGCAGCCTCTTCGGTGGCGGCAGCAGTGTCAATACCAACGATGTCGCGGTACGCCTGAATATCCCGATCTACGAGGGCGGCGCCACCTCGGCCCAGACCGGCCAGGCCGTCAAGCATCACGATACCGCCTTGCAGGACCTCGAACGCGATCGTCGACAGGTCGAGCGCCAGACCCGCGCCGCCTATCAGGGCGTCGTCAGCGGCATGGTTCGGGTACGGGCACTCGACAAGTCCGTGATCGCTTTCGAAAGCGCACGACAACTGAAGGAGGAAGGCTACAAGGCGGGTGTGTCGACCATCCTCGGTGTGCTCGATGCCGAACGCGACCTGTATGCCGCCCGACGTGACGCCGCGCAATCGCGCTACGACTTCCAGCTCAACACACTGCGCCTGAAACAGGCCGCCGGCACGCTTGCCGAAGGCGATCTGGTGCAAGTCGGCAGGGCCGCAGCAAACTAGCAAGCCATACCGGTGCGTGCGCCGGGCAATACTTATTGCGCATCAAATCAGACGTAAAACAGCATTTCTGGAGTCGGCATGGCATCGAAAAAACTGGCAGCACTCAGCGGGCGCGTAGCGCGATCACTTCGGCGTTCGGGCGCTCCACGCCCGGCGACACCGCGCAAAACGCTGTTCGAAGCACTCGAACAGCGTTTTTTGCTTTCTGCCGAATTGATCGTGCCGCCACCGCCGATGCAGCAAGCCGTCCTCGCTGCACCCTTGCAGATCAATCAGCCCGGTCCGGTTCTGCTGTCGGTCGTGGCCCAGACGCCGCCGACCGATCCTGCACTGGCGACGCTGGTTCTGGGTGGTGCGGTATCGCCGGCAGCGCAGGGCGTTCAGGCCAAAATGACCGACGCCAGCACCGTGCTTCCCGGTGTGACGATCGGCCTGTCCGACTTTGCCGCGTACATGCAGTCGCGCCCGGCCGGCAGCCAGCTGGTGATCGTCGATGCCGCGATTCCGCATGTCGCCACGCTGATCAATGGTGTGCTCGACGCGCTCGCACCGGGAGCAAGCGCTTCGGCTGCCACCGCAGCATCTGCCACAACTGACACGACCGGTCCGTTGCTGCAAGTGGTGCACCGTGGCGATGTCGACCTGGTCATGCTGGATGCGCGTTTCGATGGCGTCGAACAGATCACCGCCATCCTGGGCACGTACAAGGATCTTGATGCCGTACAAATCCTGTCGCACGGCGGCAGTGGCACCCTGCGGCTCGGCAGTACCCAGCTCGACGGCAGCAATCTCGACCAGTACCAGCAAAGCATTGCCAGCTGGGGCAAAGCGCTCCATGCCGGCAGCGATATCCTGCTGTACGGTTGCGATGTCGGTCAGGGCAGTTACGGTATCAACTTCGTGCAAAGCCTGGCGCGCCTGACCGGTGCCGACGTGGCCGCCTCGACCGACCTGACCGGCAGTGCCGCACTGGGCGGCGACTGGACCCTCGAATACGCCACCGGCACCATCGATACCAGCACCATCCGGCTTGATGCCTATGCGTATGTACTTGATGCCCTGACGGGAACCTCGGGCGACGATGTCATTATCGGCACGCTCGCCAACGACGTGATCACCGGTGGTGGCGGCAACGATATCTACAAGTTTGCCGACGATTTCGCGCACGACACGGTCACCGGTTCGTCCGGCACCGACACGCTCGACTTTTCGCTGGTCACGCAGGACCTGCATTTCACGATCAACGGCGGCGGCAGCGTCACCGTCAGCTACGTGTCCGGTACGACCAATACGGTATCGGCCAGCGGCATCGAGAATCTCATCGGCGGCATCGGCGTCAATACCTACACCTTTGCGGGCGCGCTGGCCGGCACCATCACCGGTACGGTTGGCGGCAGCAACGTCCTCGATTACGCCAGCTATGCCGGCAACGTACTCGTCAATCTGGCCAGCGGCGCCGCCACCGCGACGGGCGGCATCGTCAATATCAGCAAGGTCATCGGGTCCACCGCATCTGGCAGCACTAACCGGCTGATTGGTGCCGATGAAGATACTCTGTGGAGCATCACTTCAGCCGGCAAAGGCAACATCGGCGGTTACCTCACCTTCGAAAATTTCCAGAGCATCGCCGGTGGGACGCACGCCGATACGATCGATTACGCGGCCTATGCCAGCGCGGTCGCAGTCGACCTGGCAGCGGGTGACGGCACCGGCTTCTCCGCCATTGGTAGCGTCACCGCCATCAGCGGCTTCGACAACGTCATCGGATCGGCGTTCGCCGACAACATCACCGGCAACGCGGGAGATAACTTGCTTACCGGCGGCGCGGGTGCGGACATCATCATTGGAGGCGGCGGCAGTGACACGCTGGCCGAATCGCGCGACGTCAGCTTCACGCTGACCAACGCGACACTGTTTGATGGTACCGATACCGATACTTTGACCGGCATCGGCAAGGCCATCCTGACCGGTGGCGCGGGCGCCAATACGCTCGATGCGTCCGCGACGACGAATATCACCGTCACGCTCGATGGCGGCGATGGCAACGACATCCTCAAGGGCGGTGCACTCGGCGGCATCCTCATCGGCGGTCTCGGCAATGACACGCTCACCGGTGGTATCGGCGACGATACCCTCACTGGCGGCGGTGGCGTTGATAATATCGACGGCGGTCTCGGTGTCAACACGTTGCGCGAGGTTTCCGACAGCCGTTTTGTGTTGGCCGACACCTCGCTCGACATGGGGCAGGGCACCAGTTCTGTCCAGGCCATTCACTTTTCGGGCGCGGTCACCGGCGGTCGCTTTACCCTCAGCTTCAATGGCGAAAGCACCAGTACCATCGGCTTTGACGCCAGTGCCGACGAAGTGCGTACCGCACTGACCGGCCTGGCCGGTATCGGCGATAGCGAAGTGCTGGTCAGCGGCGGCGGCGGTGCATGGATAGTCACGTTCGCCGGTAACCTCGGCGGGATGGCCGTCGGCGCCCTGTCGAGTGCGTCGGTGCTCAACGGCGGCGGCACCGTCGCGGTGACACAAAGTGTGACAGGCGTCGTCGCGAGGTCGACGCTGGCCAATATTCAGTCGGCAAACCTGACGGGCGGAAACGGCAACAACCTCATCGACGCCCACGCCTTTTCGTATGCCGTACTCCTCAGCGGTGGCTACGGTGACGATGTCCTCATCGGTGGCATCGGCAATGACACGCTCGATGGCGGCGCTGGCTACGACAGCCTGACCGGTGGTGCCGGCAGCGATGCGCTCATCGGCGGCGGCGGCATCGATACCGTGATCGAAACCAGCGATGCCGCCAGCATCGTACTGACTACGGCAAGCCTGACCATGGGTACGACGCTCGATACCCTGATCGGTGTCGAGCGCGCCATCCTGACCGGGGGTAGCGGCAATAACATCATCAATGCCAGCGGCTTTTCGGGAGCCTCCGACGACCTCACCGTGACCACGCTCAATGTGGTGGTCCTCGACGGTGGTGCCGGCAACGACACCCTCACCGGCACCACGGGTGACGATACGTTGACCGGCGGCACAGGGATCGATATCTTGCAGGGTGGCGGCGGCAGCGACACGCTCGTCGAGACCCGCGATGCCGACATGACGCTGACCAATGGCACGCTGTTGATCAACGGCGAAACCGACACGCTGAGCGGCATCACGAACGCCATCCTGCATGGCGGCATCAGTGAAAATAAGCTCGACGCTTCGGCATTTACGGGCAATGTCACGCTGTTTAGCGAAGGTGGCAAGGATAGTCTCACCGGCGGTACGGCCACCAACGTGTTTCATGTCGATTCCAGCAAGCTCATGAGCGGTGAGCAAGTCGCCGTCCATGACGACGTGGGGACGTCCAACACGGTGTATCTGAAGACGGGCGGTGTGTTCGGGTTTGTCCTGGCCGACCAGGATTGGGTCAGTTTCGCGCTGTCAACGAACAGCACGCAGCTTGTTTTCCAGGGCGGCAAAGGCGTGACCCAGACCTTCGGCGCGAACGTCATTGCCGCCGGAAGAAACCTGTCCTTCGAGTACGACACGATCAATCTAAATGGCCACACGATCGATACCAGCGGCCTTAGCGGCATTGAGGGGACCGTCGGGGTCGGCGGGGCTGCAGGCAGCATTACGCTGCGCGGCGAGCATATCAATCTCGATAATGGCAGCCTGATTGCCCTCGGCGGTGTTGCTTCTGACACCTCGGGCAAAATCAAGTCCATTGGCGACAATGGTGATATCCGTATCACTGCGACAGACCTGGCCGACAAGATCACGGGTCTCGGTTTTGCCAACATCGATTACAACGCCGCAAGCATCAATGTCATTAATTCCCACATCACCGGCAAGGTTGTCACGCTGCTTTCAACCGCCGCAGCGGCGCGTTACGACGTCGATTTCGGCGATTCGTGGGTCACCAAGAACCTGACTTCGGCGGCCCACGGCGCGCTGAGCGCGCTTGACAACTTGGCCCTGATGGCCGGTGTGTCGATCGCAACGTCCAGTGCCACGATCACGATCGATGCGACCAGCTTCGTCAATGCGCGTGATTTCACCGCGGAAGCCACCGCCACGACCAAAGTTAATCCGAATCCGATTGGCTTCATCCTTGGCATTTCCGTCGGGATTGTCGACACGACGGCCATCGTCACCGTGGCGGGCAACATTGATGCCACCGGCTCGATCATGTTGCGCAGCAATGCCGACAATACGCTCAACGTGGTCGCGAAACCGAGCAGCGTAGCCGGCTATGCGGTCGGGATCGCGGTCAGCATCGAGAACTCGATATCGACTGCCGAAGCCACCGGTACCTCGCACCTTACCAGCGGTGGCGCGCTGACGGTGGAGGCCAAAACCACTGACCACAATCGCACGCTGGCCCAAGCTGTCGCCGGCACCGATGGCAAGGTGGCGCTGGCTTTCACGGTGAGCGTTGCCAATACCGAGACCAAGGCCACGCTGGACGGATACGCCAGGGCAGTCAACGTTACGGTGAGCGCGAAGCGCACCCAGGACGTCATCAAGGCGTCGGTGATTCCGGGTCTTGTCACGCGAGACGTGTCCGGCATCGGTGCCAGCAGCAGCGTCGGAACCAAGTCCAGTGGCAATGTGATCGACGATCTCAAGTCATCAGCAACAAAATCGATCGACTTTATTTCCAAGGCTGCCAATGCAATGGAGGAAGGCGTCACCAGTATTGCCAAGAAATGGGACTGGCTCAAAAAGAAGATCGAATCAGAGCCTACCAATACCTACGACGCCGGTGGTGCGCTTGCCTTTGCGCTCAGCACCAACAAGGTAACTGCCCGCATTGGTGACGGCGATGACAGTGCCTCGGTTGCCGACGTAAACGCCGACGGCACCATCGACGTCACTGCCACGATCGACATGCGTCCCGATGTGTCGGCCAGTTCGTCGATCAAGAACGAGACCGCCGAGGCAACTCAAAAGAATGCCGACAAAGGCGTTTCACTGGCGGTGGCGATCGGCATCTATACCAACAACACGGACGCCCACATCGCCGGCGACGCGACCGTCAATGCCGGCGGCAAGCTGAGCGTCAACGCACTCACGCACAGCAAGCTTGGACCGATCTGGGGGAAAGAGCTGGCCACGCAGTTCAATGCGACCACAGCCGCTGCGACCTTCAACAGCAATGCCGTCGGCCTCAGCTACGTGACGACTGGCGACACCGTCGAAGTCAGCACCGGTCACAGCGCCGGCGGCGATGTCGGTAGTCGCTACCAGTACCTGGGCTTGCCGTCGTCCCGCAATATCGACCTTGGCACGACCGACTTCACCGACACGACCCAGTGGCAAGACCTGGGCGCACCGGCAACGGCCGCCGCCAAAAACCTGTTGCGGGGTATCGGCGCCTACTTCAACAACAATCTCGGACTCGATGATCGTCTGGTCGATACCTGGAGCAATACAACGGCCGAAGGCCAGGTCAAGGCCGGTGCCGTCTCCGTGACGACGCTGGTGATGGATCACACCGCCAGCGCGATCATCGGCAACGGTGCGCAGATCAATCAGGATGCCAAGTTGCGCACGGTTGGTCAGGATGTCCTGCTGAATGCAGAGAGCATCGCGCAAACGGTCAATCTGGTCGGTAATATCAAATTGCCTAGCGTTGCATTGGGCGTCAGTGGCAAGGAATTCCAGAACAAACTCGAAGCCACCGGTCCGGGCGGCGGCGTCGCACCAGCCGCGGGCGGAACCTCGGTCGGCGCCTCGGCCGGTTTTTACGTCTACAAGAATGCCGTCACGGCCCGCATCGAGGACAGCGTCGCGCTGTATGGCAACAACCTCAAAGTGACTGCCAGCAGCAGCGTGATGGGCATCGTGCTGGGCGCTTCTGGCAGCAGCGGCGGCGCGACTGCCGGCAACGGCGTGTTGGTCATGAATCTGGTCGATAACACGACAATCGCGCACATCGACAACGGCGCGACCATCTTCCTTGCCGGTTCGTCTACGGTGAGTGCGCTCGACACGACCTATCTGTTCACCGTCGCCGGAGCAGTCGCTGCCGGTGAAAATACCGGTGTCGGTATCTCTCTGGGCGGCAACCTGGTCACCCGCGATACGCAGGCGCTGATCGGCAATGACAGGGACAGCATCGTGGTCGGCACGCTTGGCAGTTTTAACGCCGGCGGTCTGGTCGACGTCAACGCCACCAATGCCGGTTTCATCGGTAGCCTGGCGGCCGCTGGCGCCAGCGCGTCCAGCAAGCCCGCCACCGAACCTCCGGCGACGACACCACCGGCTAATACCGGCACCGGCGGCACCCAGGGTTCCGATGGCACGGCACAGAGTGCGGCGGATCTGGTAAGCTGGCAAGCCCGCATGGCGGCTGTCCTGAAACAGGCTGACACCGCTATCAAGTCGGCCACGCCAGCCGGCACCGACGGCCTCGACAAACCCGCCGAAGCCAAAGGCAGCACCGCTGTCTCGGGTGCCGTGACGCTGAACCTGATTTATGACAATGCACGCGCCTACATCCACCATCTCGGCACGCTGGAGGTGCAGGACCTGCAACTCAACGCGCTCGACACGACACTGGTCGCGTCGCTGGCCGGCTCGGCCTCGTTCGCCAAAACGGCGTCGCCGGGCAAGGATGCCAAGGCGATGGCCGGCGCATTCGGGTTCAATTTCATGGGTGGCAATACCGAATCCTTCATTGATGGCGTGACCGGACTGACTGCCACCAGCGTCACGCTCAAGAGCGAACGCAGCGGCTCGATCGTGTCGCTGGCTGCCGGTATCGGCGGCGCAGTCGGCTCGACTGGCAGTGCGCTGGCGGGCTCGGTGGCCGTCACCAGCACCAGCAACAATACCCGTACCCGGCTGGCCAACGTGGCCGGTACGGTCAGCGGCGCGATTGCGCTCACGGCGCACGATGACGTGAATCTCATCAGCGTGGCCGGCGCGGTGGCGTTCGGCGGCAAGGGTGGTTACGGCATTGCGCTTGGCGTGACACTGATCGGCAACAACATCACGTCGACCATCGATACTGCGAAGCTCGTGCATGTTGGCGGTCTGTCGGTGCATGCGGTTTCGGATGCCAATATCGTCTCGGTGGCGGCGTCTCTCGGCGTCGCCACTGGCGGTATTGGCGGGCAGGCCACCGCGCTGGGCGGCACCGTGGCCGTGAACATGGTCAGCAACGTGATATCGGCACGCATCCTCAACACCGGCACGGATGCCGGTTCCAGCGGCGCCATCGATCTTCAGGCCACCGACGGTACCGGTATCTTTGCATTCACTGGCGGTTTTGCGGTCGGTCGCGGCAGCGCTTTCGGGATTGCCACCAGCCTCAACGTGATCAACAACCGCACCACGGCAGCGATCGAAGATTCGACCCTTAATACCACCGGCACGGCTAGCCTGAACGCGCAGGAAAGCGCCAGCATCATCGGCATCGCCGCATCCCTGGCCGGCGCTACCAACACGGCTGCGTCCGGTTCGTTCGGCATCAACGTCATCACCAATGGCACCGACGCCCATATCCTTGGCGGCACAGTCAACGCTACCGGCACCATTGCACTCGATGCACTCGACAAATCCACGCTGGTATCGGTCGTCGGTGCGGTGGCGGTCTCGCTGCAAGGCGGCGGCCTGGGTGTCTCGATCGGCTGGAACCGGGTCAGTAATGCCATCACGGCGTACGTCAACAATGCCACCGTCACGAGCGGCGGATCGGTCACGCTGCTGGCCCGCTCTACTGCATTGCTGGTCGGCGTTGGTGTCGCCGGCAGTGGCGCCCGCAGTGCCGCTGGTGCGGGCGGGCTCTCGATCAATTCGATCGCCAACGCCATCGATGCGCACATCAGCAATAACGCGATCGTCACGGCCAATGGCGATGTTACCGTCACGGCAAGCGAAGCGGCCACCCTGTACGCGGCGTCGCTGTCGGTGGCGATATCGGCGCAAAGCTCGGCAGTTGGCGCGATGCTGGCCTATAACTATGTCGGCGCGCCGACCAATGCCGCCGATCCGAACCTGATCAGCATGGCTGATGCGCCCGCGCTGGGTGCTGACGGCAGCAAGACGGTCACGGTCGCGGGTGCCGACACAGCCTCCGCCGCCAGCGTGACTGCGTACATTGATTCGTCTGCGGTACATGCCGGCGGCAGCGTACTGGTGCTGGCCGGTTTTGATGATCCGTCGGCGACGCTGGAATCGAATCCGCTGGTCGCCGGCATCAAGACCATCACGCCAGCAACTGACGTGAACATCACCGCCAGCACCATCAAGTTTGATAGTGCGCACGGTTTCAATACCGGCGACGAGGTCACTTACAGTGCCGGTACCGGCACACGGCTTGGCGGACTTGGCAGCAACGCGCTGACGAAGTTTTATGTCATCCGCATCGATGCCACCACCCTCAAGCTCGCCGCCACGCAAGCCGATGCACTGGGCAATAACGCCATCGCGCTGACCGGCAATGGCATCGGCGCAGATCATTCCCTCACAGCCACCTTGGCTGGCAAGGCCGCCGCGGTCGATAACGTGGACATCGCCACCAGCCGCATTCACTTCAAGGACGCACACGGCTATAACACCGGGGACCTGATCACTTACGACGTCACGGAAGGGGAACGTCCCGGAGGACTCGGTAGCGATCCGCTCGCACAGTTTTATGTCATTCGCGTCGATGCCAGCACCATCAAGCTCGCTGCCACTTTCGCTGATGCCACGGCGGGGACAGCTATTACGCTGACCAGCGACGGCACGGCCGGGATCAGTAAGTTCAACCAAACAGTCACCGTCGCTGGTCCGGCCGCTGCGGTCGATAACGTAGACACCGCCACCAGCAGCATTCACTTCAAGAACGCACACGGCTACAACACCGGGGACCTGATCACTTACAGCGTCACGGCAGGGGAACGTCCCGGAGGACTCGGTAGCGATCCGCGCGCACAGTTTTATGTCATTCGCGTCGATGCCAGCACCATCAAGCTCGCTGCCACCGCGGCTGATGCCACGTCGGGGACAGCCATTACGCTGACCAGCAACGGCATAGTCCAAGGCGTCGGCTTCAAGCAAACAGCCAACCTTGGCGCACATGCAAAAACCTTTGATCCGTTCGCCGTAAAACTGGCAGAGGCACTGGGCGACACGATCCTATTGACTGCGCATGGCCTGCACAGCGGCGACGCACTGGTCTATCGCGCTGGCGCGATCGGCAATACCGCTATCGGCGGGCTGATCGATGGCGCGACTTATTTCGTCATCAATGTTGATGCCAACCATGTGCGTCTTGCAGCAACCTATGCCGATGCAATGGCCACCACGGCCAAGGCCATTTTCCTGACCTCGGTGGGCAGCGGTATTGCGCAAAGCCTGGTCATCAAGAAAAGTGCGATCAATGCGGGCGGCCTGAACCTGGCGCTGCCGTCGTCGGTCGGTGCGCAAATCACCAGCGTCACGCTGGCCGGTGCGGGTGGCACGAGTGCCTCCGGTGCGGGTGCCATCACGCTCAATTTCGTGCGCATGAATATCAGCGCATACATCAGCAATACCGGTACCGTGCATGAAGTCGTCGCGACGACCGACGATGTGCGCGTGATGGCGCACGATGTCTCGCAGGTCAATTCGGGCACCGGCGCACTGAGCATTTCGCTCAACAGCGCGGCGGTGAGCGCGTCGGTTGGCGTCAATGACATTCGCAACAACATCTTGGCGCAGATCAGTGCCGCCAAGGTCCGCGCCAGTGCCGGTGACGTGATCGTCAGCGCCGAAGAATCGGCGCGCATCATCAATGTCGTGCTCGGTGGCGCTGCCTCGGTTGGCGGTGCGGTGTCGCTCAGCGGTTCGTTTGCCAT
Source organism: Actimicrobium antarcticum (assembly GCF_039536745.1). NCBI lineage: Bacteria > Pseudomonadati > Pseudomonadota > Betaproteobacteria > Burkholderiales > Oxalobacteraceae > Actimicrobium > Actimicrobium antarcticum. The sequence continues at coordinate 247,643 of NZ_BAAAZE010000001.1, read as the reverse complement.
CAACCTGATCGGCAATAGTATCGATGCGTCCATCGACTCCGGATCGACCGTGCAGGCCGGCAGCGATGTCGCCGTGCGGGCCAAAGACACCGCCTCGATCGCCACGCTGGCCGGCAATATCAGCGCCACCTTCGGAGGCAGTTTTGCGGCCGGCTTTGCATTCGCCGTCAACAGCGTGCAGGACACTGTCAGCGCACTGATCGACAGTTCTATCGTGAGCACCACGACCGGCGACATCACGGTCGACGCGACGTTCGCCAAGCCGACCAGCCTGCCAGCCGGGCTGGATGTACAGATCGCCGCGATGGCTGTTAGCGGTGCCGGTGCCGGCGCGGTGGCCGGGGCCGGTTCGGTCGCCTTGAACTTCATCCGCAACAGCGTCACTGCGAAAGTGTCCAACATCGTTGCACTCGATGGCATCAATGCGGCTGGCAAACTCGCCGTAACCGCATCAGACCATTCGACCATCAGTTCGCTGGCCGGCGCGATTGCGATTTCGGGCATCGGTGCATCCGCTGCATCCGGCGCGATCGGTGCGTCGGTGTCGTACAACTATCTGGGCGGCGACCCCAACGATCCGACGTCCCGCACCAACAACCTGGTGCGCGCCTCGATCGAGAACGTCACCGGCAGCATCACCGCCGGCACCCTCGACGTCGGCGCGACCTACAACGGCCAGATCAATAACATCACCGTCGCCGGTGCCGGTTCCGGCAACTTCGCGCTCGGTGGCGCCATATCGATCAATCGCATCCGCAACACCACCGACGCCCGTATTCTCAATGCCAGTGCGATCACCACGACCGGCACCGCCGCCGACAGTGTTACTCTGAGCGCCACCGATGACGCCACGATCCGGGTGCTCGCCGGCGGCATCGGCATTGCGCTGTCCAAGAGCGGACCGGCGCTTGCCGCCGGTGTCTCGGTCGCGCTCAACGAGATTGAGAACACGACCACTGCCAGTATCGACAACGCCTGGGTCAAATCGGCCGGCGGTGTGAAATTGACCGCCAATGAAAAGGCGACCATCGAAGCGCTGACCATCGGCGTGGCGCTCAGCGTCGGCTCGGGCGGCTCGGGTCTGAGCGGCTCGGCGGCGGGTTCCGGCTCCGGCAATACCGTCAAGAATAATGTCTCGGCCAGCATCCGCAACAGCCTTGCCGCCAATGGCAAAGGTATCAAGGCCGCCGGTGCCATCGAGCTAGTGGCTACCGATAACGCGAAAATCCTGGCCGGTGCCGGGGCGCTGGCATTGGCCGTGGTGGCCGGTGATGGCGTGGCTGCCTCGATCGGCATTTCGGTCGCGATCAATGACATTGCCGACACCGTGCTGGCAACCATCGACAGCGCCAGCGTGACGGCCACCGGCGGCGACATCTCTGTCAGTGCCAATGAAACCGCTGTCATCAAGGCGCTGTCGATCGGCGGCGCGTTGGCAGGTGCGGCCGGTGGCGGTGGCGGTTTGAGTTTCGGCGCCGCCGGTGCTTATTCCGGCAACACGATCGGCAACAGCGTCAGCGCCATGATCGGCAATGGCAGCACTGTCAGCACCATTGCCAGTGGTGGCATCGTGCTGTCTGCAACCGACAGCGCCGCCATCAAGGCCGATGCCGGCGGTGTCAGCCTGGCGCTGGGTGCCGGCATGGTCGGTGGTGCCGTATCGCTGGGCGTGGCGTTTTCCAAAAATACGATCCACGACCTCGTTGAGGCGAAGATCGATGCGGCAACAGTCATCTCGAGTGGCGCAGTCAGCTTGACAGCCACCGAAAACGCGACCATCCAGAGCTTCAGCCTTGGCGGTGCATTGGCCGTCGCCGGTGGTGTGGGCGGCGGTGCCGCCGCCGTAGCAGGTGCGACTTCCGGGAACACGATCGGCAACCAGGTCCTGGCAACGATCAGTAACAGCAGCGCTGACGGCATAGGCGTGCGCGCCAATGGCGGCACCCTGACCATGACCGCCACCGATACCTCGACCATGCTGTCCAATGCGGGTGGCGTTGCCATCGGCATCGCCGGTGGCGGCGTCGCAGCAGCCGGTGCGATCGGTTTCGCGACGGCCAGCAACACCATCGGCAACACGGTCCGCGCCAGCATCACCGCATCGACCGCGACCGCGCAAAACCACGATATCGTCCTCAATGCCAGCGAAACAGCCAGCATCGATACGCTGTCGTTCGGCGGTGCGATCGCGATTGCCGCTGGGGGCAGTGGCACGGCGGCGTCGGGTGCCGGCGGCTCGTCCATCGGCAAACTGACCAATACGGTCGAAGCCTTCGTCAGTGGCGGCTCGGTCGTCACCACCAGTGGCGGCGGCAAGATCAGCCTCGGTGCCACCGACGCTGGCAGCATCCATGCCAAGACCATCGCCGCGGCGGTCGCGATTGCCAGTGGTGCCGACGCCAAGGCCATGTCCATCAGCGCGGCCATCGCCGAGAACGATATCGGCAACACCGTGCGCGCTTACAGTGACAATGCGGTGCTGAGTTCAGCCGGCGAGATGGTGCTGTCGACAAGTGCCTCGGCCGAGATCGTGGCCCTCTCCGTGGCTGCGGCAGTTTCCATCGCGGCCGGGGCCGACAGCGCCTCGTTCGCCGGTGCCGGTGCAAATTCGTTCAATACCGTCCACAGCACCATCGCCAGTTTCATACGGGGCGGCAGCGCCACGGCAGATGGTCGGATTGCGTTGAGCGCCAATGAAGCCGCTAGCATCACGGCGCGTGTTGGTGCCGGCGCGCTCGCCGGCTCAGTTGGCGGTGCCTCGATCGGCGTCTCGCTGTCCAGTAACACCGTTTCCAGCAGCGTGAGTACGACGATTGACAGTGCCACGGTGAGCTCGACAAATGGTGCCATCGACCTTTCCAGCACTGCCAGCGATACCGTTTTCACCGAGGCCATCGCTACGGCAGTGGCCGTTGCCATCGGCGGTGCCGGTGCGGGCGCGAGCGCCACCTCGACCGTCAGGCCGACGCTGGAAGTGCGCGTAGGCAGCGCGGCCATCCTGTCTGCCAAAGGCAATATCACGTTGTCAGCCACCGCGACCGGTTCCGCCAAAAGCACTACCATCGGCGTCGCCGGCGGCCTGGTGTCGATCGGGGTGAGCACGGCCAACGCCAGCGCGGCCAGCGCGGTCAGCGCGCATGTCGATGGCAACATCACTGCCGCGCACGACCTGATCATCACGGCCCATGCCAGCGACAACGCCACTGCCAATGCCAATTCGGCGGCTGGTGGCGCACTAGCCGGCAGCGGCGCGATGGCCTACGCCACAGTCGCCTCCGTCGTCGATGCCGCTGCCGGGTCCGCGCTGCACAGTATCGTCACCAGCAACGTGGTCACGGTCACGGCCAGTGCCACGCCCAAGGCTATCGCCAATGCCTTCGGGATTGCCATCGGCGGTATCGCCGTCGGTGTCTCGTCGGCCGATGCCAGCGTCGCTCCGACCGTCACCGCGCATGCCGGTGGCAGCATCACGACCGGCACGCTGACGGTCAGCGCCGCGCAATTGTTAGACGGCAGCGATGACTCGGCCATGGCCTATGCCGTGGCATCAAGTGGTGCACTGATCGGCGTCGCGTCGACCTATGCCCATGCCGGCAATGGCAACAGCACCCGTCCATCGACCGTCAGCAGCTACGTCGCCGACAACGCCACGCTGGTCATCCGTGGAGCCACCAGTGTCACGGCCAACAGCCAGTCGCAGCAAAATGCCGAGGCACTCAGCGCTACCATTGCCCTGGTTGCTGCCGGCACTGCCGGCAGCAAGGCCGAATCGAATACCGTCACGACCGCCTACCTCGGCAGCGGCGTCAGCCTCGCCGGTGCCAGCTTGCGGATCACCGCGCTGGGCAATGACAACAACCTCGCCAATACGGTGGCCGGCAGTGGCGGCATCCTGGCCGGTGCCGGTGCACAGGCCGATACCGGCAACATCAGCGTCACCAGCGCGACCATCCATGACGGCGCGAACAGTCGCCGCATCGAGCTGGGTGCTGACAACCAGTTGCCGATTCTGGTGTCGAGTTCGCACGCCACTTTCGACACCGGCGACGGCTTGCAAGTCGTCGGTCGCGATCAGACCGTCGATGTCGATGCGGCCCATCTGGGCAGTGGCAGTGGCGGTGGCGATGCCGGCACCCGCTACCAGTATCTCGGTACCGATGCCGACGCCAACTACACCACCAACAGCGGCACCCAGACGCCGCAAACCGGTAACACTGTCGACGTCTTCATCGGCTTTGCCGGTGCCGGCGAGATCGGTGCGCGCTATCGCTATGTCGGTCCGGTCGGGGCCGGTTACGCGTCGACGCAGACATCTGTCACGCTCAACACCGGTGACACGGTCTCGGTCAAAACAGGTATCACGCCGAAATCCTACAAATACATCGGCACGTTCGTCACGGGGTTCGATCTGAGTACCGCCGACTACAGCGATACCCACCTGTGGCAAACTGCCGGCGTCAGCCTGGCGACGCAGGATTACACCGACACCACGCGCTGGGTGCGGGTCGGTCCCGGCCGGTCGGCCACCGCCTCGATCAACCTGGCTACGGAAGATTTCAGCAATACCAACTACTGGCGCGCCATCGGCATACTCGACGGCACCGGCAAACTGACCATTTCGGCCAATCACATGGCGGCGTTCAACAGCAACCAGAAAGCCATCGCTGGCGGCGTCATTGCCGGTGCCGGTGCGGTGGCCAATCATGTTGTCACTGCCAGCACCACGGCCGGCGTCGGCACCAATGTCATCGTGCATGCCAAAGAGATCGCCATCGATGCGACCAGCCATGTCCTCAAGGCCTATCAGGAAAGCGCCAATATCATCGGCGTCACGGGTGGCCTGGCGTCGGCAGCAGGGGCCAACAGCAGTGTCGTGATGACGCTCAATACCGTCGTCAATGTCGGTGCCACTGCGCTGCTCGACGTGCGCGGACTGGCTGCGACCGCCGGCGATTTGCATCTTGCCGCCCTCAATGACCTGGTCGTCTACGACAAGGTCACGTTGATCACCGGCGGCGCGCTGTCTGGTGCCGGCGCGTTCTCGACCATCAAAACTCTCAGTGATGTCGCGCGGGTTCATATCGGCCAGGGTGCGGCGCTGACCGGCGTTGGCACGGTCAATCTGTCGGCACGCGGGCAGGGTGCCGTGTCGGCCACCGTCTCCGCCGAAACCTACGGCGTTGCCACCGTGGCGGTCGCCAAGACCGTGGTCGAGATCCTGCCCGTCAATGAAATTCTGATCGATGCCAATGCAGTCGTGCATGCCGATGGCAACCTCAATATCTCGGCCGGTACCAGCATCACGTTCGACCGCGACCAATACACATTGAGCGCCCGCACCGATACGTTTGCCGGCAGCGCGATCCCGATCGACGATGTCGATTCACGCGCCACGCTGGCCCAGACCAACAACATCACGGTAGCTGCCGGCGTCATCCTGGAAACCGCACGCGATGCCAAGCTGCATGCCGAGCGCCTCGGCTATGCCAACATGACCAGTCGCGCCAAGGCCACCAACTGGGCCAGCGCGATTGCAGATGCGATCAACGGCTCGGAATCGTTCAGCGGATCGCTGTCGAGCGACGCAGTCGGCACGGTCACGATGGATGGCACGATCCGTACCGGCATCGCCCGCAACCAGACACTGGTACTGAACGACAAGACCAGCAGCAACGGTGCGACCCCGGCCGATGCGCTGCAGGCCGCCACCCGAACCGGCGGCATCAGCTACAGCGTGGTGCAGGAAGATTTGCAAAGCGACCTGTCCAAGCAATTGGTCAATGCGCAAGCGCAGCTCAACAATTACGCCACCTCAGGCAACAACACGCTGATCACGTTTTACACCAATGAAATCGTGCGCATCCGCGCCGCGCTGGCCGCTGATGGCCTGCTCGGTGCAACGCGCACCACCGCCGGTGGCGTCATCGTTCCCGGTGCAGAGATCCGCAAAACCGTGCTGACGGTCTACGTCAATCCGATCTGGGCGCAGGCCGGCCTGATCGATATCCGCGCTGATGTCCTCAAGGGCAGCGGCGTCTTCGATACGCCGGGCGATGCCACGGTGATGATCATCAATAATTCCAAAGCTTTCCTCAAGCTCGAAGGCATCACGATTCCCGACACCAACGGCGGCTTGTACATGAACGGCGTGCTGGTCAATAACAACGCTGCGCTGACCGGGTTCAATCAGGACGGTACGGTGGCGCAGTTCGCCAGCATCACCCAGCCTGGCACCAGCGCCGAGCCGGCCATCATCGTGCGCAATACCTTCACGGCCACGGTCAACGATCCGACTCCGGACATCACCGTCATCGGCGCCATCAGCAACCTGTCCGGCAGCCTGCTGCTGGAAATCACCGGCGGCAAGGGCGATGTCCGCATCACGGCGCAAGTGCGCGCAAAGAACATGGCGATCGTCGCCGGCGGCAATGTCTATATCGATGGTGTGACCTCGTACTCGGTCGGCGGCGAAGCCTACGGCACCTGGAAAACCGTCAGCAACCTGGCGATGGGCACCAGCCCTGGCAGTACCGGTCCCGGCCTCAATGCAACCGGCATCACGGCGGCGATCAGCGACGTGCTGGCACAAACCTATACGCGTACGCCGATCAGTGCCGCCCAGACGCAGACCTATCCCGGCATCAACGTCTACGGCGATCGCATTCATATCAGTGCCGAGTACATCAATGTCGACGGCGTAATGCAGAGCGGTCACGCCGATTACACGCTAACCATAGGCGCGTCGGCCGCCTTGGAGATTACTTTGGCCAAGTTTGCCGGCGGGCTGGTTAAGCTGGGGACGGTCTCGACCGCCGATTTCTCGGTCTTTTACAACAACGCCACCGGCCACATCCAGGTCGAGGAACTGCGCGTCAGCGGCGGCTATATCGAACTCGATGGCCACATCACCAATACCGGTACCGGAAAGATCAATGTGCTGGGCGGTTTTGCCAACATCACCATCGATAACCAGACCGGCTACGACATGGAGATCAACCGGCTCGATGCCTCGCAGCGCGGCATCGGTACCTTGCTCATCGTCGACCGTTCCAAGGCTTCGGCCGGCAGCGCCTTCACCGCTACGCTGTACCAGAAGGCCGGCGATGTCGTCACCAAAACTGTCGATACCGGCGGCGGGACGGCACCGATATTATCTACCGTCGGCAATTCGTCTAGCTACAACCCGCTGACCGGACAGCGCTATGGCTGGGCCGTGGCGCAGCAGGCCGCAGAGCGTAAATCCGCGACATTTGGCAGTAGCTCATGGCTAGGCATCGATGCTTTCGCCAAGGATCCAAGCACCATCACCTGGCAAAACACCGAAGCGCTGGGCACGCCGACACTGGTCGGCGATGCCGCCTACTACTACGTCGATCCCTTGCTGAAAAGCGGGGATGTTGACTACGAGTACCAGTATTCGTACAACCGCGTCAATGATCCGACCCCGGCGCCCTACCAGACCGACCAGCACACCACCAGCACCTGGTATGGCAAGGAAACCCAGTGGACCACCTTCGTCGTCGAACAGAAATTCACCGACACCCATACCAACTCGATCAATGCGTCGCATGTCATCGGCATTGAATTCATTGGCAGTTCGACCAGCAATGTGACGGTGAAGTCGCTAGGTGCGATCCTGCTGAAGGGGCCTATCCTCAACAGCTCCGGCACCACCACGCTGATCGCCGGAAAAGGCATCGAGCAACTGACCGACAACGCCTATATCAGCGGCGTCAACATCGTGCTCACTGCCAGCGGTAGCATCGGCCTGCTACAGACAAGCAATGCGCTGATACCGACCATCGGCCTCAATGTCGACCTGGTCGACACGCCGGTGCATGACTTCACCACCGGTGGCGGACTGACCGCACTGGTTACCGGCACGCAGGTCAAAATTGGCGCCGGCTATCTCGGCGGCGGCGTCGCCGGCAAGGTGTACGTCTACACCGGCAGCGCGGCCTCGCTCGAACTGGGCGTGCAGAATTTTGCCAATGCCGCCAAGTGGGTGCTGGCCAGCGCCGGCACATCGGCCAGTCCGAACAGCTTCAATTACATCGCCACCAACAGCAGCCCGGTCATCCACGGCCAGCGCGTGCTGGTCGGTAACGACTACACGCCCGGCCACGGCACGGCAGGGGCGGTCTACAGCTACACCGGTACGCCCGCCAAGATGGACTTGTCGGCACAGGATTACACCGACACCAGCAAGTGGGCACTGGTCGCCTCGACCCCGGGCCTGACGGCCACCTCGGTCACCGGCAAGGTCCAGATCAACGAGATCATCGGCGACCTGACGATTGCCACCATCGTCGCCGGTGCCGGGCAGGATGTGACGCTCACCGCACAGGGTTCCATCCTCGCCAACAATGCCGCCAGCGCCATCGGCAAGGCCAGCCAGGCCGGTGGCTCGATCAGCCTCAATGCCGCCAGCGGCAGCATCGGCAAGGCCGGTCAGGCCATCACGCTGTATGCTGGCACGGCGCTCAACAACAGCGTCAGCGCACTGGCGGCAGATAACATTTACCTGGTCGCACCGGCCGGGAACCTGCGCGTCAACAGCATCATCTCGACTTCGGAAACCGGCACGATTTCGATCCGCGTCAATGACGGCGCACTGATCGATGCCAACACGATCCAGCAGCGGGATGAACGCACCGTCGCCGAATTGCTCAACGGCGTCTGGAAAGACTTGCGCCTGACCGGTGCCGATGCCGCCAGTAAAGTCTCCGAAACCGTTGACGCGTTCAAAGCCGCCAAGGTGCAGGAATACCGCACCTACTGGGACTACCGCAATCAGCTCACCGGCGGCAAGACCGCGCCGACCCTGACTGCGGAACAGGAAGACTATTACCGCACCACGCTGAACTACGACACGGCCAGCATTACCACGCTGAACAATCAGATCGCGGCCGATTACGCGCGCCTCGATGGCCTCTATCGCAGAGTCGGCCCGACCTACGACGCGGCGTACACGTTCGACACCAGCATCGCCGCCAATCAGGCCGAGATCACGGCCCTGACCGGCAGCATTAAAATCTGGACCCAGGAAGAACTGCTCAACACCATGAGCGCCGGCTTGCTCAAGCCGGTAGCCGATACGCAGATCAATATCGAGGCACCCAACATTGCCGGCCACAACGTCACGCTATGGGCCAGCAAATCTGTCGGCAGTACAGGCGCTCCGGTGCTCATCACACTGCCGACCAACGGCACCAAGCTGGTATTGACCGATGCGCAGCAGCTCGCGTTTGCCGCCGCCGACCGCATCGACGTGACCTATCTGGCGGGGGCCGTGATCGCGACAAATGCCACGTTCCACGACAACGTCGGCGCCAACGACAGCATCACGTTCACCAGTGCCACCAGCACCGGCCTGCAGGTCGGGATGCATATTCAGATCGCCGGTACCAGCAGCAATATCACTGGCAAGGGCGTGTCCTATCAGATCAAGGGCTACACCGAAACCTTTGATGGCAGCGTATACACCAGCACCATCACGCTCACCGCCAGCGCCGCGCTGGTGAACGAAGTGGGTCGCGCCGTGACGATCACGCCGATTGCGCTGAACCCGAATCGCTCGGATGTGGTGTCGGCCACGGTGAACTTTTCCGGGTCGACGATTTCCCGCACCGATGGCGGCGACTGGCTGGCCGATGGCTACAGCGTCGGCATGCGATTCTCGATTACCGGTAGTGTCGCCAACAGCAATAGCGGCGCGACGTTCTATACCATCGCCAGCCTGGATGAACAGCACATCACGGTGGTCGGGAACACGACTCTGGTTCCGGAAGTCGGCAGCACTATCGTTGTCACGCCGACGGTGGCGTCGGGACGTCCGGCCATTACTGCGATCCTGATCGATCAGCGTGACGACATCAATGTCGACGCCACTGGCAAGATCAATGTCACCTCCGATACCAGTAGCGTCCTGCTCGGTTCCGGCAGTTCGGCATTGACGCTCAATATCGAGCACGTGGTGGCCGCAACAGACGTGCGCATCAAGGGCAAGAACGGGATCGTCAATGCCGCCACCAGCGGCGTCAACGTCGTCAGTGGCGACCTGATCCTCGAAGCCGGTCGCGGTGCCATCGGCAGTATCGGCACGCCATTTTTGCTGGACCTGAACGTCGGCGCCACGCTGACCGCACGGTCTCTGTTTGACCTGTATGTCACCGAAGCCAGCGGCAACATGCTGGTCGAAGGTGTCTCGTCGGTGCAAGGCGTGGTGCATCTGGTCGCGGCCGGTTCGATCCTCGACGGCATCCCCAACAGCGACATGCCGAAGCTCGCCGGCAAGCGCATCGAACTGCAGGCCGGTGATGCCATCGGCAGTAGCAGCAATGTGCTGGAAACAGACTTGTCGAGTACCGGCACCATCACCGCCCACGCCGTCAACAGCATCTGGCTGCACGAGACGCTGGGCGACATGAACATCGATGGCATTACGTCCGACACCGGCGACGTGGATCTGCGTGCGCATGTCTCGCTGGTCGATGCCGGCATTGACGGCAGCGGCCTGGCCTCGCGTCCCGGTGTGGACATCCGTGCCCGCAACATCACGCTGACCACCGATTTCGGTACGATCGGCGCCTCGGGCAACGACCTCGATATCGATACCAGCTATTCGGGCAGCGGTACGCTCACCTCCATTAGCGCACTTGGCACCCACCTGATCGAAGTGGCTGGCAACCTGCTCATCAATCAGGTCGGCACCGGCAGTACCTATACCGCGTTCATCGCCGCACCGGATGGCAGCATCCTCAACGGCCGCAGCAGCAGTCTGGCTGGCGGCAATGTCACCGGCGGAAAGACTTATCTGTTCGCCAAAAACGATATCGGTGCGGCCAGCAATGTGCTGCACACCGCGGTTGGTACGCTGCAGGGCCAGTCGACACTCGGCAGTACCTGGCTGGTCAATACCGGCGCGATGGATGCCAGCACGATCGATGGCGGCAGCGGTCCGGCACTGGTTGCCGGTGGTGCGATCCATATCGCCACCATGAGTCCGCTGACCATCAGTCACGACATCATTGCCGGTGGCGAGATCCTGCTGGTCGCCCATGACAAGAATGATGTCATCGCCGACGACCTGATCGTCAAATCCGGCGTCACCATCCGCAGTACCGGTGCGACGGTACGCTTGCTGGCGGGTGATGATCTGCTGATCGAAGCCGGTGCGCTGGTGCAGGCACAGGGCCAGATCACGCTGGCGGGGGATTACCAGGGTGATACCGATGGCAACGCCACCGGCCAGGCCAATATCGACGCGGCGGGCAGCACCATCAGTGTCAGCGGCACCGTGATCTCTGCATTCGGCATCAACATTCTCGGCGAATCGCAGGCCGACACCATCAACCTGCAAGGCACGCTGCGTGCGCCAGTGATCAGCATTTCGGGCGCGGCCGGTAACGACACCATCCATGTCTGGGGAACGGTCGACGCCACCACGTTCACCATCGCCGGCAATGACGGCGACGACGTGATCGCACTGAATCCCGACAGCAGCACGCCGGGCTTCAACGCGACCTACAACCTGGCATTGACGGCCAACACCGTCATCAGCGGTGGCGCCGGCGAAGACCGGATCACGGTCAGCCACCTCGGGTCGCTGCTGTCGATCCACAACGGCGTGCGTGATCAGGTGTCGCTCGATGGCAATGGCGGCACCGATCTGTACACAGTCGATGTGAACGGCAATGCCGACGTCATCATCAATGTCAACGACAGCGGTGCGGCCGACGATGGCGCCGACCAGCTGACCATCAACGGCACGGCGCAAGCCGACACCTTCCTGTTGCGCAGCAAATTCGTCGCACTGCTCCACGGCAGTAACGCGCTGGTCGAACGGATCAATTACAACGACTCGATCAACGGGCGTTTGCTGGTCAATGCGCTCGATGGCAATGACGCGTTCTATGTCGATGACAATGCCACGCTGACCACGCTCGATGGCGGCAGCGGTGCCGACTTCTTCCAGTTCGGCCAGGTGTTCGGCAAGGACCGTATCGCGCCGCAGGTCGCCGCCGGTGATGAGGTCGCGACCGTCGAAACGACGCTCGGCTTTCTGACCCGTGGCATCAGTTTTGCGACCACCGTGTTCGGTGGCGACGGTGACGACAGTTTTTCGGTGTACAGCAACAAGGCGCCACTGAAACTGTTTGGCGAAGACGGCAATGACCAGTTCATCGTGCGTGCCTTTGCGATCAAGGATGGCAGCGGCAGCATGTCGGTGACCAATACGCTGCTCAGTGGCGGCAGCGGCGACGACCACATCGAATACAACATCAATGCGCCGGTCAGCATCGACGGCGGCAGCGGTGTCGACTCGGTCGTCGTGATCGGTACCGAACTGGCGGATAACTTCGTCATCACCGAGCACGGCGTGCAGGGCGCGGGCTTGAATGTGGACTTCAGCAATACCGAAAAGCTGGAAGTCGATGCCCTCGAAGGCGATGATCATTTCTTTGTGCTGGGCACGTCCGCCGGCATGGTCACGACATTGATCGGTGGCCTGGGCAACGACACCATCGATATCGGTGGTGATGTCACCACGCCGATCGTGGCCAGTGAAGTCGAAGGCGGCAGCGGTTTTGTCAATCACGCCATCACCAGCAGCGACCCGGCCTACAACGGCATCTATGCCGATGGCATCAAGCTCAATGTGGCAGGCCAGAGCGCCGGCACCGTCGGTATCAGCCAGCAAAACAAGGGCGACCTGCAACTGGTCGAAAGCGGTCCGAACGGCACCGACACCGACTGGTATTTCATCGGCATGAATGTACCTGCGCCAACCACCGGCACGCTGGCCTACCTGACGGTGTCTGCCACGCAGGCCAGCAGCAAGGACCGCGCGATCGGCGGCGCCAGCATCGAAGTCTCGATCGACGGTATCAGTTACACGCAGGCGCTGGTACTGACCTTTGATTCCAGTGCTACCAGCGGCGCCAATGCCTGGGGCCGCCAGCAAAAAATCTATGTGCGCGCCACTGGTGATACCGCTGCCGAAGGCGAGCGTACGGCGCTGGTCAACCACGCGATCCTCAGCACCAACGCGGCCTTCAATCACCTGGCCATCGCCAGCGTGCAGGTGCATGTGATCGATGATGATCTGGCCGGCCTGATCGTGCGCCAGACCGATGGCGCAACCCAGGTGGTCGAAGGCATGGCGAGTGGTGACACCTATGCGCTGTCGCTGACCCGGCCGCCATTGGCCGGCGAAGTCGTCACGGTGGCATTGCAGTTCGATGCGGCGCAACTGATCATCGCCGCCAACGATGCGGCGCAGGCCGGTCGTATCGATGTCGCGCTGGGAACCATCACCTTCGATGCCAGCAACTGGAATCAGGAGTTTGTCGTCAAACTGACCGCAGTCGATGACAGCATCCCCGAAAACCGCACTTCGCGCGTCATTACCCACAGTGTCAGCAGCACCGACGGCGGGCATGGTCAGGCGTATGCGGCGGTGTCGGCGCAAGACCTGACGGTCGATATCCGCGACAACGACATTGGCAGCTTGCTGGTGTCGCAGACTGACGGCAGCACGCTGGTGTCGGCCACCACCACCGATAGCTACACCATCAGCCTGTCGAAGCAACCAACTGCGCCGGTGACGGTGCAGCTGCTGTCGGATGGCAAAACCACGCTGTCCGACTTCGTCAACAACCGCGCCATCGACGACCGCTTTGCGCTGGTTAATGGCGTACCGACCGTAACGTTCACCACGGCCAACTGGAACATCCCGTTCACGGTCAAGGTGGCTGTCAATCCGGCTGCCGCCAGCGCGGTCGGCAATGTCACGGTGCAGACTTTCCCGGTTCAGCAGCATCTTGTCAGTCGCATCCAGGGGCCGCTGTTCATCGAAGGCAGTATCATCGAAGGGCGCGATCGCTCCCTGAAAACAGCGCTGATGCTGCCGACCGAAACCGATGGCGCCCGGCCTGTCCTGAGCCTGCCATCGGCAGAAAGCAGCAATACCGATACGCTCAATGTCTTCAATGACGGCAGTCTGTCGAACGACACCGGCGTGCTCGGCCATGCCAGCAATGCCTCGGGTATCGCCTCGCTGTATGGCCTGGCCAGCGCAGCTGATGTCGATCTCGCCAGCTTCGGTAACCTCAGTGGTCTGGGCATGGGCAACGCACTGTCGCTCAACCTGGGTACGCCAGCCCGTCCCGATGTGCGTCAGTTCGATGCCGGTATCACGTACCACGGCATCGAAGTGGTGGATGTCATGCTAGGCCGGGGCGATGACCAGTTCACTGTCAACGCCACGGTCAATGACGTCCTGACTCTGGTGCAGGGTGGCGCCGGCAACGACACCATCACGGTCAATGGCGGCGGCGGTGCAGCCGCACCACTGGTGGTGTTTGGCGACACCAGCCAGGATGGCAGCTTCTACAATTCGACGGCAACGGCCATCACCGGACGCGCCTTTGCCTTCAGCGGTGGTGGCAACGATATCCTCGATGCACGCAATGCCACGGCCGGTGTCACGCTGTACGGCGGGCAAGGCGACGACGTGATTTACGGCGGCAGTGGCAACGACCAGCTTGCGGGTGGTTCCGGCAACGACACCATCATTGGCGGTGCCGGCGACGACCAACTCTACGGCGATGCCGGCTTTAACCTCGATGTCTCGAAGCGCCTGACCCGCGCCTCGGTGGATCTGCTGACAGTGGTCAATCAGGCCGCCAGCAGCGACACGCTCGCCACGCGTGACAACCTTGCCACCGGCAACGACATCCTCGATGGCGGACTGGGCAACGATATTCTGCTGGGCGACCATGGGGTCATCACGCAGATCACCGGCACTATCCGCCTGCGCGACAGCGGCAGCGTGGTGCAGGTCGCCAGTTTTGCCGACACGATGGGCGGCAATGATGTCATCACCGATCTGGTGGGGCGCAATATCGTCATCGCCGGCAATGGTGCCGACCAGGTCGAGGTCAGTGGCGACAACATCGTGCTCGGTGATAACGGCACGGTGCAGTTCGATGCCACAGCACAGTTGCTGGTCGCCGTAGCGACACGCGACTTCACGGTCGGCGGCGACGACACTCTGACCGCGCATGACGGCCGCAACCTGCTGTTCGGCGGCGTCGGCGCAGACATCATCCACAGTGATCGCGGTGACGATACGGTCTTTGGCGACAACGGCAGAGTGACCTATTCCGGCACCGGAAAAGCCATGTTGCTGACGACTATCGACATGAGTAACAGCACTGGTGGTAACGACACCATTAGCAGCATCAGCGGCACCAAGCGCATCTTCGGCGGTGTCGGCAGGGATGCCATCACGCTCGGCACTGGCGACGCCATCGTGCTTGGCGATAACGGCAGCATCACGCTCGATGCCGCTGGTCTCCAGCCATTGCGCGTCATGACCGAGGGCTTTCTGGCGGGTCTGGGCGGTGACGATACGATCCGTACCGGCGATGGCGATCACCTGATTTTTGGCGGCTTCGGCAACGACAGCATCACGAGCGCCAATGGCACCGATGTGCTGTTCGGCGATGATGGCCAGGTCGTGTTCAATGCGGCCGGCATACCGACGCTGATAGCCGCGTTTGCGGGTACCAACAGCAGCGGTGGCGCGGATGTCATCGTCTCGGCCGATGGCAATAAATCCGTCATCGGTGGCACCGGCAACGACCGTATCACGCTCGGCACTGGCGACGCCATCGTGCTTGGCGATAACGGCAGTATCACGCTTGATGCCGCAGGACTTCACCCATCGCGCGTCATGACCGAGGGCTTTCTGGCGGGTCTGGGCGGTGACGACACGATCCGCACCGGCAATGGCGATCACCTGATTTTTGGCGGCTTCGGCAACGACAGCATCACGAGCGCCAACGGCACCGATGTGCTGTTCGGCGATGATGGCCAGGTCGTGTTCAATGCGGCCGGCGTGCCGACGCTGATCGCCGCGTTTGCGGGTACCAACAGCAGCGGTGGCGCGGATGTCATCGTCTCTGCCGATGGTGATAAGTCCGTCATCGGTGGCACCGGCAACGACCGTATCACGCTCGGCACTGGCGACGCCATCGTGCTTGGCGATAACGGCAGCATCACGCTCGATGCGGCAGGACTTCACCCATCGCGCGTCATGACCGAGGGCTTTCTGGAAGGCCTGGGCGGTGACGACACGATCCGCACCGGCAATGGCGATCACGTGATTTTGGGCGGCTTCGGCAACGACAGCATCACGAGCGCCAATGGCACCGATGTGCTGTTCGGCGATGACGGCCAGGTCGTGTTCAATGCGGCCGGCGTGCCGACGCTGATCGCCGCGTTTGCGGGTACCAACAGCAGCGGTGGTGCGGATGTCATCGTCTCTGCCGATGGGTATAAATCCGTCATCGGGGGTACTGGCAACGACCGTATCACGCTCGGTAATGGCAATGCCGTGGTGCTTGGTGATAACGGCAGCATCACGCTTGATGCCGCCGGCGTGACCACCTTGCTGATCCAGTCCGAGAATTATTTTGACGGCATCGGTGGCGACGACATCATCAGTGCCGGAAACGGCGCCCACGTCGTCTTCGGCGGTTTGGGCAATGACAGCATCACGACCGGCAACGGCGACGATGTGCTGTTTGGCGATAACGGTCGTATCGAGCTGAATGCGGCTGGCATCATGACGCTGATCGTCTCGGCCACCGATACATCGGCTAGTGGCGGCAATGATGTCGTCGTGGCTGGCGACGGCGACAAGATCGCCATCGGCGGCATCGGCAACGACCGCATTACGTTGGGCACCGGCCGCGATATCGTGTTCGGTGATAACGGCAAGATCATCGCCAGCGATGCGGGTGTGGTGACGCTGATCGTCAGTACCGATACCGGCATCGGCGGCAATGACCAGTTGCGCGCAGCGGATGGCCGCAACGTGCTGGTGGGCGGTGTCGGTGACGACACGCTGGATGCCGGCGATGGCGGCAACGTCCTCTTTGGCGACAATGGCCAGGTCACGCTGGCCGCCAATGGTGCCCTGGTCGAGATCATTACCATCAGCCCGACCATCGGCGGTAACGACATCGGGCGCAGCGGCATTGGTGATGATGTCCTGTTGGGCGGCAATGGCAACGATGAATTGTTCGGCAGCGATGGCACCAACATCGTCATCGGCGACAACGCGCAGGTGACCTATGTCGCTGGCGTGCTGCGTCTGGCCCAGACCATCGATCTGTACGAAGGTGGCGACGACATCCTGCATGGCGGCAGTGGCTTGAGCGTGCTGTTCGGCGGGTTTGGTAACGACCTGCTGTATGGCCTGTTCACGCAAGATGTGATGGTCGGCGATTACGGCGCAATCACCTTCAACGATGGCAAGGCGGTATCGCTGGTGCGTTTTGGTTCGGCCACCAATTCGCCCGACCTGATCGCCAGTTCGCAGGATGTGGTGTTTGCCGGGGTGCCGCAAACCAGCGACGCGCATCAGTCGACTGCAGTGGGAAGACAAGCTGCGGTGCGGCGCATGGAACAGCTGCTGGCCAGCATCGCTGCACCGGGGCCACGGGTCGTTGCAGTCGATGCGAGCACGCAGCCGGTCACCGTGGTTACGCACAGTCGTGGTGATACGGTGGCGGTGGCGGAATCGTCCGGTGCCGCGCGACCCGATGATTTCGATACAGGACCGGCACCGGGCGCGGGTCCTGCAAAACCGCCGGCGCTTCCTGAATGCCTGCCGGCCGAGTTGAATGCTCCGGTCGACGAACAAGCCTTGCCTTGTGCTGCGCCGGTGCCGGTTGTTCCGGCCGATCCGGCGGGACCCGAGGTCAAGGTGGTCGCACAAGCAGGCACCGGAGAACTCACCATCGCCGTCGCCGGGCTGGTTGGCGTGCAAGCGCTGCAGGCCCGATCCGGCGCGCCGCGCCAGTTCGACCCGTGCACTGGCAAATGGCTGGCGACAATGAGTGCAGGCCGACCTGGCATGCTGCTCGACTTGCTGCAGGCGCAGCCGGAGCGGGTGACCGCGCCAGTGCAAACCAGTGCGGCAAGCCACGACCTGGCAGGTATCGCCATCGTCGAGCTGCAGGCAACGCCGACTGTCCGCCGCGCGGTGTCGATCGACTGGGGCACCAGCCTGGACGACAGCGCGCTGGAACCCGCGGAAACGCCGCAATGAACCGCAGCGCTGCAAATCCGGCCATGAGCATCGCGCTCGCCCCGCAGTGGGACGAGCGCGCGTTACCGGGTCCGATGGCGACCTCGTGCGCGGTGCTCCGTACAGGCGATACCATCACGCTGAAGTTCGACAGTGAAGCTGTCCCGACGGTGATCCTCACGCCCTATACTGCGAAGCGTCTGGCGCAGTTGGTCGAACGGGGCATGCAGGAACATACCCGGCGCTACGGACCGGTCTGACCGGTTTTTTAATTGTTTTCCGAGAGACCGCATTTGTCCGAATCCGCAGACCTGGCCGGCACGCCGCAATCGCTCTGGCAATCCTTTGCCGAACCAACCGACACACGCCAGTTTGGCAGCGCCTGGCTGGCCCTGCAGTGCGCGATGATCGAGGGTGTAACGGGTGCCGTGATGGTGCTCGGCCCGCCCGACACCGGACCGTTTTTGCCGGTCGCTTTCTGGCCGCAGCAGCAAGCTGCCAGCGCCTTGCTGGCCGAGGTCGCCGGACTGGCCCTGCAATCCCGCCAGCCGACCTTGCTGGCCGACGCGACCCATGCGGCGCTGGCATATCCGGTCATTCTCGATGGCCATCTGCACGGGCTGGTGGCACTGCAAACCCTGCCGCGTAGCGACGCCGCGATGCAGGACCTGACGCGTCAGTTGCAATGGGGTTTGCAGGGTATCGACGCGGCCTTGCTGCGCCAGCAATCCGGCCACGAGCAAGCCACCCGCGAGCGCCTGATGACGACGCTGGACCTGGTCGCCTCTGCCATGACCGAACAACGCTTTGCGCCAGCGGCGCATGCGCTGGTGACGGACCTGGCGATCCGTTTCGATTGCGACCGCGTCAGCGTCGGATTCCGGCGCGATGCCAGCACCAGCGTCGACGCGGTCTCGCACAGCGCCCAGATCGGCAAGCGCATGAACCTGATCCGCGCCATCGGCAGCGCCATCGATGAAGCCATCGACCAGAAATCCCTGTTGCAGTTACCCGCGCCCGCAACCCAGTTGCTGGTCACGCGCGACCATGCCGCGCTGGCGCGCCAGCATGGCAGCGACAGCTTGCTGACGGTGCCGTTTGTCACCGGCGACCTGATCGCCGGCGGCTTCACGTTCGAGCGTTCCGGTACGCGTCCGTTCACGCAGGACGACATCGAACTGTGCCAGGCGGTGGTGGCGCTGTGCAGCCGGGTGCTGGAAGAAAAGCGCCTCAACGACCGTCTGCTGGTGGCCCGCATCAAGGACATTGCACGCGACCAGCTGATCAGACTCACGGGGCCGCGTCACTATGGACGCAAGCTGGCGGCGGCCTTGCTGATGCTGGCCGTGCTGTTTTTCAGTGTCGCCAGCAGCACCTACACGGTGGGTGCGAACGCCGCACTGGAAGGCGCGATCCGGCGCGTACTGGTGGCGCCATACGATGGCTATGTCGACAGTGCCAGCCAGCGCGCCGGTGATGTCATCAAGGCCGGGACCGTGCTGGCCACGCTCGATCAGCGCGATCTGCAACTGGAATATCTGCGCTGGGCCAGCCAGGCCGAGCAATACGGCAAGCAATACCAGGAAGCGATGGCCAAGTCCGACCGGGTGCAGGTCAATATTTCGCTGGCCCAGGTGCAGCAGGCACGCGCACAAATGGAATTGTTGGCCGAACAGCTGGCGCGTGCCAGCATCACCGCGCCGTTTGATGGCATCGTCGTCAGCGGCGACCTGTCACAAGGGCTGGGCAGTGCCGTCAAGCGTGGCCAGACGCTGTTTGAAGTCGCGCCGTTGAACGCCTATCGGGTGATCCTCGACGTCGATGAAAGCGACATCACCGGCATCCGCGAAGGACAGCACGGCGAACTGATGCTGACGGCCTTGCCGGGACAGGTTTTTCCGCTGGTGATCCTGCACCTGACGCCGGTGACCACGTCCCGCGAAGGGCGCAGTTTTTTTCGGGTCGAAGCCAGCGTCGGGCAGGTCAGCGACAAGCTTCGCCCGGGCATGGAAGGCGTCGGAAAGATCGCGATCGGCCAGCGCAAGCTGGTCTGGCAGTGGACCCACAAACTGGTGGACTGGCTGCGACTAAGCGTGTGGTCATGGGTCTGACAATGACAATGCGCATGCGGCCGCAGCGATGAGCGAATCGCTGTTCAGCGAATCGTGGTACCGCGTTGCCAGCGTGCGGCCGCGCCTGCGCAACCACGCGCAAATCCACCGGCATGTCTATCGCGGTGGTGTCTGGTATGTGCTGCAGGATCACGCCAGCGGCCGCTTCCATCGCTTCACGCCGGTCGCCAATCTGGTCATCGGCCTGATGGATGGCGAGCGCAGCATGCAGCAGATCTGGGACATCGCCTGCGCGCGCCTCGGCGACGAGGTGCCGTCGCAATCCGAAATGATCAAGCTGATGTCGGACCTGCACCGCGCCGACGTGCTGCAAAGCGATGCGCCGCCCGATATCCGCGAACAGCACGAGCGGCGCGGCAAGCATGTGCGCATGAAGTTCAAGCAGTACGTCGGCAATCCGATGTCGTTGCGCTTTCCGTTGTTCGATCCCGACCGCCTGCTGCAAAAAGCCATGCCGCTGGTGCGTCCGCTGTTCGGCACATTCGGTGCGACGCTGTGGTGCCTGACGGTGCTGTCGGCGATCCTGCTGGCCGGTTTGCACTGGCGCGAATTTTCGGATGGCATGCTGGACCGGGTGTTCTCGGTCGATAACCTGCTGCTGATCTGGATCCTGTTCCCGCTGGTGAAAATCCTGCATGAGCTGGGCCACGGTTTTGCGGTCAAGGCACGCGGCGGCGAGGTCCATGAAATGGGCGTGATGCTGTTGCTGCTGATGCCGATTCCGTATGTCGATGCGTCGTCGGCCTCGGCGTTCGAGGACAAGCGCTGGCGCATGCTGGTCGGTGCCGCCGGCATGCTGACCGAACTGTTCATCGCCGCCATCGCGATGATTCTGTGGGTCTGGCTGGAGCCGGGTACCGACCGCGCGATTGCCTACAACATCATCCTGATCACGGGCGTCTCGACGCTGCTGTTCAATGGCAATCCGTTCCTGCGTTACGACGGCTATTACATCCTGTCGGATTACCTTGAAATTCCGAATCTCGGGCAGCGCGCCAACGAGCATTTGGGCTACCTGGTGAACCGTTACCTGTTCGCGCTGGACGATGCGCGCTCGCCGGTGGTGGCGCGCGGGGAAGGGCGCTGGTTCGTGTTTTACAGCATCACGTCGTTCGTCTACCGGATGCTGATGATGATCACCATCGTGCTGCTGGTATCGAGCAAATTTTTCATTTTCGGCATCCTGATGGCGCTCTGGTCGTTCTTCAATATGCTGGTGCAACCGGTACTGAAAAAGATCAGCTACGTCGTTACCAGCCCGGTGCTGCGGCGCCATCGCACGCGTGCGGTTGGCCTCAGTAGCGCGTTCGTGCTGCTGGTGCTGCTGGTGCTGTTCTGGTTACCGGCGCCGTCGTTCACGCGCAGCGAAGGCGTGGTCTGGGCGCCCGACGAAGCGCAGGTGCGCGCCAGCGTCGATGGTTTTGTCACAAAGGTGATCGCCCAGCCGGGACAACTGGTGCGCAAGGGCGATCTGCTGATTCGCTGCGAAGATCCGGAACTGGTGGCGCGCGTGGCCGTGCAGGCGGCCGAACTGGCCGGACTGGAAGCGCGCTACATTGCAGCGCTCGCCAGCAACCGCGTGCAGGCCGATATCCTGCAGCAGCAAACTGCCCACGCCCGCGTGGCACTGGAACTGGCGCAGCAGCGACTGGCCTCGATCAACGTACGCAGTCCAGGCAATGGCACCTTCGTCGTGGCCGATGCGCAGAACCTGCCGGGGCGCTTCGTTCAGCGTGGCGAATTGCTCGGTTACGTGACCAGCGATGCACTTGGTACCGTACGCGTGGTGATTCCGCAAGCCGATGCCGACAAGGTCCGGCAGGGCATGCGCGCCATCGAAGTTCGCGCTGTCGACCGGCCCTCCGACGTGATCACCGCCCGGGTCCTGCGCGAAGTGCCGGGCGCCACCGACCAGCTACCAAGCATGACGCTGAGCTTTCAGGGCGGCGGCAAGATCGGCCTCGATCCGAACAAGTCGGGCGAAGCGCGCACGTTGCAAAAGCTGTTCGTGCTGGACCTGCAACTGCCACCCGGGACGCGGCTCGACAAACTTAACAGTCGGGTCTACGTGCGCTTCGAGCATCCGTCCGAGCCATTGGGATGGCAGTGGTTCCATGCGGTACGCCGCGTTTTCCTGAAAAAATTCAATGTCTGATTTCTTCATCACCAAGCCGGTCCGCTTTGATCAGCTCTATCCCGAGCGCGAGGAAGTGCAGGATGACAGCCTGCTCGACCGCTGCGGCACTACTGCCAGTGGCTGGCTCGACCGCAGCTGGCGCACGCGGCCGTCCCGGGTGCGGGCGATCGTGCAGCAGGTGGCTCCGTTCGCGGCAGCGGTGCGCGACCTCGATGCCGATGGCATGCAGGAGCTGGCGCGGGAACTGGCGCGGCAATTGCGCCGTGAAGGCTTGCGTGATGCGCTGGTCGGGCAGGCTTTTGCGCTGGTGCGCGAAGCCGCCGACCGGATACTCGGGATGCGTCATTTCGATGTCCAGTTGATCGGTGGTCGCATCCTGCTCGATGGCATGGTCGCCGAAATGGAAACCGGCGAAGGCAAGACCCTCACCGCCACGCTGCCGGCCTGCACCGCCGCACTGGCCGGGCAGATCGTCCACATCATCACTGTCAATGATTATCTGGTGACGCGCGACCATGCGTTGATGCAGCCGGTGTATGCCGCGCTGGGCATCACGTCGGCGGCAGTCACGTCCGACATGACCCACGAACAGCGCCAGCTGGCCTACGCCTGCGACGTCGTGTATTGCACCAACAAGACCGTGGTCTTCGATTATCTGCGCGACCGTATCGTGCTCGGCAGCCAGGCCGATACGCTGCATCTGCGGCTGGAAAAACTCGCTGGCGGCAATAGCCGTACCGATCGCCTGCTGCTGCGCGGGCTCGGCTTTGCCATTGTCGATGAGGCCGACAGCGTGCTGGCAGATGAAGCCGGTACGCCGCTGATCATCTCGGCCGAAGTGTTCTCGGCGGGCGAAGCCGAACTGGCGCTGCAGGCCATCACGCTGGCACGGCAACTGGCCGAGGGAGAGCACTACCGGCTGCTGACCGGCGAACGTCGGGTCGAGATGACCGAGTCGGGGCACCAGCATGTGCTGGACCTGTGCAGTTCGCTCGGCGGGGTCTGGGCCATGACCTTGCGACGCGAAGAATTGATGTTGCAGGCACTCACCGCGCTGCACCTGTTTCGCCGCGACGAACACTATCTGGTGCGCGATGGCACGATTCAGGTCATCGATGAATTCACCGGGCGCGTCATGGCCGACCGCTCGTGGGGACAAGGCTTGCATCAGCTGATAGAACTGAAGGAAGGCTGCGACATCACGCCGCGCAAGGAACCGCTGGCGCGCATCAGTTACCAGCGATTTTTCCGGCGCTACCAGCATTTGTCGGGCATGAGCGGAACCGCCGCGGAAGTGGCCGGCGAGCTGGGCAGCATTTATGGATTGGCGGTGGTGCGGGTGCCGACCAACCGGCCCAACCAGCGCGTCCAACAGGCCGACCGCGTATTCGCAACCGACACCGAAAAATGGCAGGAAGTGGTCGCGGCGATCCAGCGCCATCACGTGCGTGGTGCGCCGGTGCTGGTGGGTACACGCTCGGTGGCGGCATCGGAATTACTCAGCGATCTGCTGCAGGCACGCGGTGTCGCGCACAAAGTCCTCAATGCCAAGCAGGATGATGCCGAAGCCGCCATCGTGGCTGGCGCCGGTCAGCCCGGCTGCATCACGATCGCCACCAACATGGCCGGTCGCGGCACCGATATCAAGCTCGCTGGCGCAGCGCTGGCAGCGGGTGGCTTGCACGTGATTTTGTCGGAGCGCCATGAAGCCGGTCGCATTGATCGCCAGATTGCAGGTCGCTGTGCGCGCCAGGGCGACCCCGGCCATGTCGAGACGATTTTATCGCTGCAGGATGCGTTGCTTGCGCCGTACACTGACGGCCTGTCGGGATGGTTCGCGGCGCGCTTTTTGCGGTCGGAACGCTGGCGCAGCCGCTGGATGCACCATGCGCAGCGCCGCACCGAACGCAGTCAGTCGATCATGCGCCACGGCTTGCTGAAAGCCGACCGGCAGATGGGTAGCATCCTGTCGTTTTCGGGACGGGCCGAATAGCCGCTGCAGTACAGAACATTTAATCCAGGTCACCAAAAGGAACACCATGAAAACCCGCTACTGCGCTGTGCTACTACTGATCAGCCTGACCGCGACAGCCGCCGACAAACCCGCTTTTGTGCCGCCGCAACCTGCGCCATTGCCGAACCTGGCGCCGGCAGGTGCCGTCCGGCCCGCCACAAAACCAGTCGCGGCCCAAAGCGGCAATCGCACCAAAAAATTTGGCGAAGACATGGAGTGCCTGCTGGAGCCGTCGCTGGTGGCCAATGTCGGCAGTCCGGTCGAAGGCACGCTGGCGCAGGTACTGGTGGATCGCGGTGCCGATGTGCGCCGTGGACAAGTCGTGGCGCGTTTGAATTCCTCGGTGGAAGCCGCCACCGTGACCTTGCGCCAGGCGCAGGAAGCCTATGGCCAGCGCAAGGTCACGCGCAATGAAGAGCTGTTCAAAAAAGACCTGATCTCGGCCAGCGACAAGGATGAACTGGAAACGCAAACCCGGCTGGCCGGACTGGAGCGCAAGCAACAGCAGGAAGTGCTCGCCCTGCGCACCATCACCAGCCCGATCAATGGCGTGGTGGTCGAACGCTATCTGGCACCGGGCGACCATATCGCGCAGGAAAAAATCCTCAAACTGGTGCAGATCGATCCGCTGTATGTCGAAGTGATCGCACCGGTCGAGATGTTCGGCGCGATCCGGCTCGGCATGACCGGCCAGGTACGTCTGGACCCGATGATGAGCGGCAGCTACAACGCCAAAGTGACGGTGGTGGATCGCGTGATCGATGCGGCCAGCGGCACCTTTGGCATACGGCTGGAATTACGCAACCCCGGTAACAAAATACCGGCCGGCATACGTTGCAACGTCAAGTTCGTCGGCTAGTGGTAGCGACGCGCGTCATCGCAATTGCGGCGCCGATCGGCGGTGGAAAATCGGCGCTGGCCGAGGGCTTAACGCGTGCGCTGGGCAGCGCGATGCTGCACTTTGATGATTATGAAACCGCGACACGGCAATCGGTTGAACAACTCGCGGCATGGCTGGCTGCTGGTGCGGATATTGATCAACTGGATGCGCCGGGACTGGCTGCTGAACTAACCCGTTTGCGCACGCTGGCCACGACCCCGGAACTGATTTTCGAAATGCCGCTCGGACGCGCCTGGTCAGCCACCGCGAGTCAAATCGATGTACTGATCTGGATCGATGTACCGCCTGACCTGGCACTGGCGAGGCGACTGCGCGACATCACGGCGTCTGCCGGTGCGCAACATCCTGCCCGGACGCTGGCCTGGCTCAATGACTATCTGGCGCATTACATCGACACCATCCATGCCGTGCTGGCCGAGCAGTTGCGGGTGGTGCGACCGCGTGCCGACCTGATCCTCGATGGTCGCGCCGAGCCTGCCGAGCTGGTACGGCAAGTGCTGGCGTTCCTCGGAAAAACACCATGACGACGCGCGACTATCTTTGCATCGATGCCTATCTGGGAGACATGGTCGGTGCCCGTGCGCTGGCCAGTGCCTTTGAAATCGGGCTGATCGACCGGATGCTGGAGGCTCCTTCTGATCTGGCGGCAGTGCAGGCAGATGTGCAGATCGATGCTGCCGGACTGGATCTGCTGCTGGGCATGTTGCGCGCGCATCGTGTACTGGATGGCGACGACTTGCGCCTGAGTGCGGACTTTATGGCGGCGTTGGCATATCGGGATTTGCTGGAAGCCAAACTGCAATTTGCCAATCTGGTGGCGCCGGACTTCCTGCATCTGTTCACGGCCTTGCTGATGGCGCCGCAGCAGTTTAAGGAACAGGCACGGTTGTTCAACTTGTTTTCGTACCAGCGCTGTTTCGAGGCGACGCCGGACAATCTGGCACAGACGGCACGCTGGATGCGTCTGACCACGGCGCTGACCAAGTATGAAGCGCAGGCTTGCCTGTCCGAACATGACTTTTCGGGGTATCGGCGCATGCTGGATGTTGGCGGCAACAGCGGTGAGTTTGCGTTGCGGGCCTGCCGTGCGCATCCCGGTTTGCAGGCGACCGTGTTCGATCTGCCGCTGGTCTGCGACATCGGCCGCGCTCATCTGGCCAGCGCGCCGGAGGCCGCACGGATCAGCTTCGTCAAGGCACCGATAGAGCCCGTGGCGCTGCCCGCCGGGCATGATCTGGTGACGTTCAAGTCGATGCTGCACGATTGGCCGGATGCCGAGATGGCCACCTTCCTGCGTAGGGCGCATGCGGCGCTGACCCCGGGCGGCACGCTGATGATTTTCGAGCGAGGCCAGTTGCAGATCGATGCCGGCCAGCTCGGTTACGGGCAGTTGCCGTTGATGCTGTTCTTTCGTTCGTACCGTGCACCGCAGGCGTATTGCGCCCAGTTGCAGTCGCTCGAGTTCGACGACATCACGGTGCGGCAAGTGCAGCTGGATATGCCCTTCATTCTGATTACTGCGGTCAAGCGCGCATGAGTACGCCTGCCTTCATTCCCGAGCTGACCACCACGGACGATCGGCATGTGGATTACTGCCTGTGGGATTACACACCGGTGGCTTCAGCCATCGGCAAATGGCGCTCGGTCAACCTGCTACGCGACAGCTTCGTGCACGCAGGACTGACTGCCCCGGCTTTCGATATGGTCGATGCGATCCGGCAGGCGTTCGGACCGTCGCGTACGGTCTGGGGTATCAAGTTTTCGGCGGGGCGGATCAGCTGGGAACTCTACTTTTATGACTACGATCGGCAGCAACGCACGCGCTCGGTGACGCGACTGCTGGAGGTGATCCGGCCCTGGATTGCGTCGCCGCTGCAGGTCAATGAAGCGCGTGACTATTTCATGTTTTCCATCGACCTTGACCGCGGCGCTCTGGAGCTGCGTCAGTCATTGGAATCGCTGCAGCTGTATATCGGCAATGTCGGCAGTACGGTGTCGTCGGGCATCTGTTACGACGTGACGCGCCAGGCGATGACGCTGAAGAATTTCTACTTTTTTTTCGATGCCCGCACGCAGATCCGGCAGATCGTCGACAAGGTGCGTTCGTCGGCCTATCTGGATTTGTCGTGCTTCGATCTCGACAGTGTGTTGTGGCCCGAATTGCGCGAATGCCAGACCATCGTGGTGGCCAACAAGCGCCATCATGATGGTGTGTATTTTTCGCGGATCACGATCGACCAGTTGCTGTTTTTTATGCACAAGCTGGCGTATCCGGCGACACTGATTGCAACAATCGTCCAGCAGCGCGCGCAGCTCGACCATTTGCTGTATGACGTGGGCTTCGATTACCGCATGGAAGATGGCGTGCTGCGGATACTCAAGAGCGCCTATTACGGCGTGTTTTAATTTGTCGAACAACTAACCGGGAGCCGGCATGGGCTGCTTCGATCACAGAGAATATGTTTCGATGACGATGGAATTCAGGTGCAACCTGAAGTGCGTCCATTGCATGATCGAAGACACGATGGACCGGCTCAAGCCGCAAACCGAAGAGCAATTACACGCGCTGCTGGCGCACAACGGCATGCATCGCAAATGGCGCGGGCTGATCCTGACCGGCTCCGAAATCACCCTGCATCGCGACTTGCCGGAATGGGTGCGGATGGCGCGCCTGTCCGGCTTCGACAAGGTCCGCATTCAGACCCACGGCATGCGACTTGGCAGCGAAAGCTATTGCGCCGAACTGATCGATGCGGGCGTGAATGAATTTTTCATCAGCGTGGCCGGGGCTGACGCGGCCACGCATGATGGCATCACGACCGTGCCGGGCTCCTTCGACAAGACACTGCGCGGGCTGGAGATACTGGACCAGTCGCCGAACGTGGTCACGATCACCAACACGGTCGTGACCGAGCGCAGCTACCGGCAACTGCCGCAACTCGTCGAGCGCTTGCGCCATCTGACGCGGCTGGCGCAAATGGAGTTCTGGTTTTATTTTCCGATGAGCGAACAGGACGACAAGAACCTGATCGCCTCGCACCTCGATGCCTTGCCGCTGCTGCGCCAGGCGATCGATGCGGCACAGGCGATCGGCCGCGGCGTCGAGGTCAAGAATTTTCCGGAATGCCTGCTTGGCAGTGATCGCGGCGCGCTCTACAACGACCAGCCGGAACTGTATATCGACGACGCGTTCTGGACCGAGTTCATGCGCAACGGGTTTTATCAATGCGTCCATCGTGCCAAGTGTGGCTCGACGCAATGTCTCGGGCTCAATACCGCTTACGTGAAAAAATTCGGCTGGCACGCCGAGGTGCTGGCGCCATTGCCATTGCCGGTGGATCAGACAGTCGGCTGATCCGGCTGGCGCAGGCAATACTGGTTGCGTCCGCTCTCTTTGGCCTGATACAGCATTTCGTCGGACTGGCGTATCAGGTCTTTGGCGTCCATCGTTGTTCCGTTGTAAAAGGCGATGCCAATGCTGGCCGTGATCGACAGCGATACGCCGTCGAGCTTGAACAGGGCACGCATCGAATCGATGATTTTTCCGGCGATCTTTTCGGCATCGGCAACGTTGGTGAGGTTCGCCATGATGACGGTAAATTCGTCGCCACCGAGGCGGGCGATGGTATCGCCCACGCGCAATGCACGCAGTAATCGTCCCGAAAAAGCCCGCAACAGGGCATCGCCAACCGGGTGGCCGTGGGTATCGTTGATGTTTTTGAAGTGGTCGATGTCGAGGTACAGCAGCGCCATCAGCCTCTCGTTCCGTTTGGAAAATGCCATCGCGTCGTCCAGCTTTTTCTCGAAGCCGGCACGATTAAGCAGGCCGGTCAGGCTATCGATCTGCGCCAGTTGCAACAGGCGGCGTTCTTCGCGTTTTTTTGCCGTGATGTCGTGAATCATCATGTGGATGCCGACCACTTCCTTGCCATCATCTGCCAATTGGGGAATATAGGTCGCTTCGGACCAGCGGTCATCGTCGCCGCCGTTGCCGCCGTTGCCGCCGTTGCCGCCGTTGCCGTTATTGCCACCGCTGCCACCGCTGTCGTCTTCGTGTTCGAAGGTGACCGTTTCGCCTTGCATCGCGCGCTGCAGATACGGCTCCATGAAGCTGTACTGCGCGTCGCCAACGAATTCGCGCACGGACTTGTATTTCATGTCGTCGCGACTGATGTTGAAGGCACGTTCATACGCGAGGTTGTTGAAGCGGAACCGCAGGTCGGCATCGACGAAGGCAACCAGTGCGGGCAGCGTGTCGGTGATGGTGCGCAGGCGCTGCTCGCTTTTCGACAATGCCTGTTCGGATTCACGTCGCGCAGTGATGTCGTCGACGCTGCCAACGTAACCTTCGACGACACCATCAACGACGATTGGTGCGGTCTTGGTCGAGACCCAAACGATCTTGCCCGTGGCATGCAGGAATCGATAGGCACCCTGATACGCCGCATGTTCGCCGCTGGTCTGGCCCCAGGTCTGAAACACCTTCAATCGATCCTCGGGATGAATCGCTTGTACCCATCCAGCCCCGAGCGCCTGGTCACCCGACAGGCCCGACATCTCTTCGTAGGTGCGATTAACGTAGGTGCAATTGCCGTTCTGGTCGGTGCGGAACAAGCCTAGCGGCGAGGCATCGTTGGCAGCAACCAGTTCGGCCTGCTTGCTGCGCAGGGCCAGTTCCTGGCGTCGGCTGACGGTAATGTCTTCGGCGATGCCGAGGATGTATTCGAGTTTGCCATCGTCATCGAGCAACGGGACTGACACCACCCGTAAATGGTGGATCGCGCCGCTGCGGGTTTGAAACGGGACATCGGGCAAGTTGATGACCAGCGGATCGTCGCGCATCAGCGTTTCGACGCCCTGGAAAATTTCGCTGATCGCCGCTGGCAAGTCGGTTGGACCTGATACGCCGAGCACGACGTCGCTGGTGTAACCGGTGATGATTTCAGCCGTCTGATTCCAGACGATGGTCTTGCCAGCGCCGTTGCGCAGGTCGCGGGCATAGACGATGAGCGGCAAATTGTCGATCAGTGATTGCAGGAAGTTACGGCTGTTGCGGGTCTCCAGTTCAGCTTCCTTGCGGGCAGAAATATCCCGGGTCGTGACCGCCAGACCATCCGCGATCGGAACGATTTGCTGGCGCAACCAGAGATGTTTGCCGGCGGAGGTCACCAGCTGGAATTCTTCTTCCAGCACTTGTCCGCTACTGACGACTTGCCGGTATTTTTCAAAAAAACCGCTGCCGTATCCCGGTGACACAATGCCTGTCAGTGACGTCCCGATGAGTTCGAATTTTTCCTTGTCGAGCAGATCTGCGCCACGGTCGTTGATCTCGGTAATCACGAAATCAACGATCTGGTGATACGCGTCGTAGTGACATTGCAGGATCGTTAGCGCATCCAGGCTGCCCTCGGCGGCAGCTTTGAACGCAGCTTGTGCAGCGAGCGCAATTTGCTCGCTCTTGCGCAGGCGTGCGCCTTGCAGCATCAGGATAGCGAGGATGAACAGGATTGCTGCGGTGCCGGCGAGACCGGACCAGACATACTGATTGCGCTGGCGGTAGTACGCCGCCAGCGCGGCCTGTTCATCGATGCCGACGACCGCCTGCAGCGGGAAGTCATCCAGTTTCTGAAAGCTGAAAATACGACTCAGGTGGTCACGCGGGTTGTCGCGGAGGACAGTCACCGCAGTGCTGTCCGGGCCAGGTTTGACCCATGCTGAAAAACCGCCATCTTCACCCCTGTAGTCGGTGCTGCCAATACGATTGGCGCGAAATGTTCCATCGGTGCCTAGCAGTCCGACAAAGGTGGTTGCACCGATTTGTCCGGACGACAATTGCGTCAGCGCGGCCTGTTTCAACGCAATCGCCACCACACCGGCAAAGCTGCCGTCGGCGCGGTTGAGCCGCCGGCTCACGATGATCGACCATTGCGTTGAGTTGGGCTCCAGCAGCGGCTTGCTGATGAACAGTTCGCCGTTGTCCTGAGTTACATGGCGTCGGAAGTAGTCGCGATCGGCAATGTTGTCCAGGCTGCGTGAGCGTACGCCGGCGATGCCATTTCCGTTGCTGTCGGAGATAGTCACACCCAGCGATAGCTCGGGTGGCAGCACACCTTTTCGGCGCAGCAATTCATCGAGGTAAAACGCCTGCTGCTGCTGTTCGAAGGCAAATTTAACGAATTGCGTAGCCTGGTCGACTTGTCGAAGCAGGCGGGCGCTGCGGTCCGCATAGTCACGACTGAGTGTTTCGGCTTTGGTGGTTGCGGCATCGAGAACTGCCACTCGGGTATCGACCAGTTGAAAATAAATGACCGTCCACAGCAGCGTCGCCATCAGCACGCCCAGGCTAGGCAGCAAAATCAGGAAATGCGCGCGGGCCAGCAGGCGGGAAAAGCGACCTGGATGGGCGATCATGGGTTGGTCTCCGGGGTGCGGGCAGAAAGCCTCTGACGTAATTGCCGGTTCGACAATGCAGAGATATTGGTCGACGAAATCAAGGGAGTGTAAGGTGTGAATACGTAAAAATCGGATGGTATCCGATCGTGCCGCTCACCGCAGCAGGCAAATGTAAGCAGTTGCCCGCAACAGGAATGCCGACGATCCATGTGAAAAGAGCGGGATCTCCCGCTCATGGTTCCTGCCGGCGCTGCAACCGCAGTCGGTTGCAGCGCCTGTGATGTCACTGAATCAACGGCCGCGGCCACCGGAGCGGCGTGGGGCCGATGACTTGACGCCACCAAAGCTCTTCGACGGACCGCCGCCTTGTGGCTTGGCGGTTGGCGAAACACGGGTCTTGACGACCGCCGTACGTCCTTGCGGCTGACCACGGCCGCCACCGCCACCGCCACTGCGCAGCTGGATCGGCTGGGCGCGGGCATGCGGGTCGGGTTCGAAGCCCGGCACGATTTCTTTTGGCAATTCACGCTTGATCAGCTTTTCGATGTCACGCAGCATTTCGTGCTCGTCGACGCAAACCAGCGAGACCGCTTCACCGGTCGCGCCGGCGCGACCGGTACGGCCGATGCGATGGACATAATCTTCCGGGATGTTGGGCAGGTCGTAGTTGACCACGTGTGGCAATTGATCGATGTCGATACCGCGGGCGGCGATGTCGGTGGCGACCAGCACTTGCAGCTTGCCATCCTTGAACTCGGCCAGTGCCTTGGTGCGGGCAGACTGGCTCTTGTTGCCGTGGATCGCCATGCCGCTGATGCCGTCTTTTTCAAGTTGCTCGACAAGCTTGTTGGCACCATGCTTGGTGCGTGTGAAGACCAGTACTTGCGGCCAGTTGTTGGTCTTGATCAGGTGCGCAAGCAATGGATGCTTTTTGTCACGATCGACCGGATAAATTTTCTGGGCGATGATTTCGACGGTCGAATTGCGGCGAGCCACTTCGATCATCGCAGGTGCGTTGAGCAGGCCATCGGCGAGAGTCTTGATCTCTTCCGAGAAGGTGGCCGAGAACAGCAGGTTCTGGCGTTTCTTGGGCAGTACGGCCAGGATTTTCTTGATGTCCTTGATGAAGCCCATGTCCAGCATGCGGTCGGCTTCGTCGAGGATCAGGATCTCGACCTGCGACAGATTCACGGTGCCTTGCTGCATGTGATCGAGCAGACGGCCAGGGGTCGCTACCAGGATATCGACGCCGTGCTTCAACAGCTTGATTTGCGGATTGATACCGACGCCACCGAAGATCACGGCCGAGGTCAGTTTCAGATATTTGCCGTAGGTACGGACACTTTCTTCAACCTGCGCAGCGAGTTCGCGTGTCGGGGTCAGGATCAGTGCGCGGATCGGGCGGGTTGCGGTATTGGTGGTTGGTGCAGCGGCGCCGGTGGACAGGCGATGCAGGATCGGCAGCGTGAAGCCGGCGGTTTTTCCTGTACCGGTCTGTGCACCCGCCAGCAAATCGCCACCCAGCAGGACGGCAGGAATCGCCTGTGCCTGAATCGGGGTAGGGACGGTGTAGCCGTGTTCGGTGACGGCGCGCACGATATCGGCAGACAAGCCGAGTTGAGCAAATGACATAGGGACTTTATAGAAATATTGGCCTGTCGCCATGATGGGCGCCAGTCGCAGGCAAACGGATTAGGATGCTGAGGTCAGTAGACAGCGGCAAGGTGACTGGACGATTTGCCGCGTAGGCGAAGTATAGCAGCGCTTGCTTGCAGGGAAGGGATAAACCGGCGTGGCGCGCCCCGGATTGCACATCCGGATGGCGAGCGTGGGAAGGGCACGACCACGTGCCCCTGAAGACTTACTTCTTTGCGAACGGTGACAGCGCGGCGACCATCTGGGCAAAGATTTTTGGGGTGCCCGCAATGACTTCGTCCTTGTACAGATAGTCCGATTCGCCGGCAAACGTGCCGACGATGCCGCCCGCTTCGGTCACCATCAGCGATCCTGCAGCCATGTCCCACGGCTTCAGGCCTTTTTCAAAAAAGCCATCCAGACGACCAGCAGCGACATACGCCAGATCCAGTGCGGCAGCGCCCGGACGACGCAGGCCGGCGCATTTTTGCGTCATGATCCGGAACATGTCGATATATTCTTCCAGGCCTTGCATGTTACGGAACGGGAAGCCGGTGCCGATCAGCGAGTCTTGCATGCGATCACGTTTGGTGACGCGCAAACGCTTGTCGTTGAGGAACGCGCCAGCACCTTTCGATGCGGTAAACAAGTCGTTGCGGGTCGGGTCGTAAATGACGGCCTGGGTGATGATGCCGCGCTGCTGCAATGCGATCGACACGCAGTACTGCGGAAAGCCGTGGATGAAGTTCGTGGTGCCATCGAGCGGATCGATGATCCAGACATTCTCGTTGTCGTCGTGCAGGTTCTCCGATGCGCCGGATTCTTCGGCGAGGATGGCATGGGTCGGATAGGCGTTGGTCAGAATCTCTATGATCGCCTGCTCGGCAGCCTGGTCGACATCGGTCACGAAGTCATTCGGTGACTTCTCGACATACTTGACCTTGTCGATGTCGAATGAAGCACGGTTGATGATCGCGGCGGCGCGACGCGCAGCCTTGATCGCTGTGTTGAGCATGGGATTCATAGCGGTTCCGTTAAAATGGCGGCGCCGTCGCAATCGGACGGGCCACCTAAATTGAAATTAATGAGCGATGCGACATCGTTTAATCCTCCAACGTGCCGCGCAATGGCGCCATTTTAAATGAACCCAGACCAATTCGACACGTCTCTTTTTACCCGCCTGCGATTCGTGCTGGTGGAAACCAGCCGACCAGGCAATATTGGCGCCGCGGCGCGTGCCATGAAAACCATGGGATTTTCCGATCTGGTGCTGGTCAATCCACGGTTTCCGGATGCTGCCAGCCAGGAGGAAGCGGTTGCCTTTGCCAGTGGCGCGCAGGATGTATTGTCCGGTGCCCGGATCGTTGGCTCGATCGAGGAAGCGCTGATGGATTGCAATTTTGCGGCAGCGGTCAGCGCCAGATTGCGGGAGTTCTCGCCGCCCGTAACGGCACCGCGCGAACTGGCTGCCGAACTGGCCGGCAACGTGAGCTTGAAAGCTGCTCTTGTGTTTGGTAACGAACGCTTCGGCCTGCCCAATGAGATCGTCGAAAAGTGCAATGTGCTGATTAACATCCCCGCCAATCCGGCGTATTCATCACTGAATCTGGGACAGGCCGTGCAGGTGCTGGCTTACGAATGCCGGGTGGCCGCTTTGGGCGATGGCCACATCGATAGCCCGGTCGGCTTTCACGGTGATGCGGCAAGTTTGATCCAGGTCGACGGGATGTACCAGCATCTGGAAGAAGCGCTGGTGGCAATTGATTTCCTGAATCCGGACAGCCCGAAAAAACTGATGCCGCGGTTGAAGCGGATGTTTTCACGGACTGGTCTGGAAGTCGAGGAGGTCAATATCCTGCGCGGCATCGCCAAAAAGATTTTGTCCTCGCTGCCGGTTAAAAAATGATGTGGTCGTGATCGACTGTCAAATCAGTTCCACGATCGCAGCAATCCCACCGCCAGTCCTTCCAGCGAAAATTCATCGCGCTCCGGGTCCACCCGAATAGGTTGGAAGTCGGGGTTTTCGGGAAGCAGTTCGATCATCGTATCGGTTTTGCGATACCGCTTGACGGTGACATCGTCACCCAGTCGCGCAACCACGATCTGGCCATTGCGCGCGCTGTCGGATTTTTTGACGGCAATCAGGTCGCCATCAAAAATGCCAGCGTCGCGCATCGACATCCCACGCACCTTCAGTAAGTAGTCGGGCTTTGCCGAGAACAGGGCCGGGTCTACCTGGTAGGTGGCTTCGACGTGCTCCTGCGCGAGGATAGGGGAGCCGGCAGCGACCCGACCGATCAGCGGCAGGCTGAGCTGGAGCAGGGCAGGGTGCGGCAAGACCAACTGGCGTGGCGCGCGTTCGGTATCGTTCTTCAGCAGCCGAATGCCGCGTGACGTGCCGGGTGAAATTTCGATGGCACCTTTGCGGGCCAGAGCCTGCAAATGCTCTTCGGCCGCATTGGCGGAACGAAAGCCCAGTTCTTTGGCGATTTCGGCCCTTGTCGGCGGAAAGCCCGTGTTGTCGATTGCATCCTTGATGAGACCAAGGATTTGTTCCTGGCGCGCGGTGAGCTTGATCATGGAGGTGGCTTTGCTGTTTAGGTGAACAGCCTGTAGTTTTATACAGTGCGACCTCGAACGCAAGGAGATTTATCAATGAAAACCAGGTCTTTTCGGCGATAAGTGTCTGTAGACGTTGAGTTTTGTCAGGTTTGCGGTTACTCTTGCCGACTTTCCTCTTCCCACACTCGTCTTGACGCCGAGGTGGGCGATTTTTTCAATCCGTCCAACAGGAGATTGCATGCGTCATTATGAAATAGTATTTATCGTCCATCCGGATCAAAGCGAGCAAGTGCCCGCGATGATCGAACGCTACAAGGCCATCGTTGCGGCCCATAGCGGTGTTGTCCACCGTGTGGAAGATTGGGGTCGTCGTCAGATGGCTTACCTGATCCAGAAGCTCGCCAAGGCACACTATGTTTGCATGAACATCGAATGCGACAACGAGACCCTCGTCGAAATCGAAACCGGTTTCAAATTCAATGATGCAGTCCTGCGTCACCTGACCGTCAAGTTGAAGAAAGCGGAAACCACGCCTTCGCCAATGATGAAGGCAGTGCAAAAGGAAGATGCGGCCAAGAGCCATCGTTCCGAGGCACCTGCAGCGTAATTGTTACCAGGAAGAGTGAATCAGCTTCAGTTTGTTGGCAGCATTGCCGAGCGTGAAATCATGCGCTACACACCGGCAGGCATCCCGATCGTGTCCGCGAAATTGCAGCACACGTCGCAACAAACCGAAGCACGCGTCGAACGGCTGGTCGAGTTTGAAATTTCTGCCATAGCAGCAGGTGAAATTTCAGGTCGATTCAATCAGGCCCAATTGGGTCAGGCGTTTCAGTTCACCGGTTTCCTGGCACGCAAGAACCGCAATAGCAGAAGTCTCGTGTTTCACATCATTGATTTCGAACCCACCCTAGATACAGGAGCCTCAAATGGCATTCGGTAAAAAATTCGACAAGAACAAGCTCAAGCTCAAAGAAAAACGCAAGCAACAGAATCCATTGTTCAAGCGCAAGAAGTTCTGCCGCTTCACCGCAGCACACGTTGAACAAGTCGACTACAAAGACGTCGATACGCTGAAGGATTTCGTTCAGGAAAACGGCAAGATCATGCCAGCCCGCCTGACCGGTACCCGCGCTCACTATCAACGCCAGGTCGACACGGCAATCAAGCGCGCTCGTTTCCTCGCGCTGCTGCCGTACACCGATCTGCACCACGCGTAATTGACGTCAACTTCAATTACTCAATTCGGAGAAAAACATGCAAATCATTTTGTTAGAAAAAGTCATTAACCTTGGCAATCTTGGCGAAGTCGTCAAGGTCAAGGACGGTTACGCACGTAACTTCCTGATCCCGCAACGCATGGCACGTCGTGCTACGACCAGCGCTGTTGCCGAGTTCGAAGTCAAGCGCGCAGAACTGGAAAAGATCGCTGAAGAGAAGCTGGTTGCTTGCCAGGCGCAAGGCGAGAAGCTGGCCGGCATGACCGTTCAGATCACGCAGAAATCAGGCGTCGACGGCCGCCTGTTCGGTTCAGTCACCAATGCCGATATCGCTGACGCATTGAGCAAGCAAGGCTTCGCGGTTGAGAAAGCGCAAGTCCGCTTGCCACAAGGTCCGTTGAAGACGACTGGTGATCATCCCGTATCGGTTGCCCTGCATACCGACGTGGTTGTTGAAGTCACTGTTGCCGTACTGGGTCAGCACGCTTAAGTCTTAGCCTGCCTGTTCTGAAAAAGCCGGATTCGTCCGGCTTTTTTACGTCCGGCGCGACCTTGTCCTGTGTGCGGGCGATGCATGAAAAACGCATTGTTGCGATACTAAAATTGCTGTGATGCAGCCCAAATCAGTCGGGTTCAGCAGGTATAATTCGCGCCATGAACAAACGCGACCGACCCGATTCACGCTCTGACTCCCGCTTCGATTCCCGCTCCGACTCGCGCCCGGACGATCAGGTAGATGCGCTGCGCGTGCCCCCGCATTCGATCGAAGCCGAGCAATCCGTCCTTGGCGGTTTGCTGCTCGATAACGCCGCCTGGGATCGTATTGCCGATTTCGTCCACCAGGATGACTTCTATCGCTACGACCATCGCCTGATTTTCCAGCACATCGTCAAATTGATTAACGGCTCCAAACCAGCCGACGTGATCACGGTGTTCGAGTCCCTGACCAGCACCGGCAAAGGCGAGGAGGTCGGTGGTCTGTCCTACCTGAATGCACTGGCCCAGAACACGCCGTCGGCCGCAAATATCCGGCGCTATGCCGAAATCGTGCGTGACCGTGGCGTGCTGCGCAAACTGATTACCGTGGCCGATGAAATCTCGGGCCAGGCATTCAATCCGCAGGGCAAGGAAGTCAAGCAGATGCTTGATGAAGCCGAATCGAAGATCTTTGCAATCGCGGAA
This sequence comes from Actimicrobium antarcticum, assembly GCF_039536745.1. Lineage (NCBI taxonomy): Bacteria > Pseudomonadati > Pseudomonadota > Betaproteobacteria > Burkholderiales > Oxalobacteraceae > Actimicrobium > Actimicrobium antarcticum. The sequence continues at coordinate 209,361 of NZ_BAAAZE010000001.1, read as the reverse complement.
GAGGGCTCGCGTGGCGCCCAGGGTTTTCAGGAAATCCAGCCACTGCTGACGCAAGTCGTCGAACGGATCGATGAACTCTACAACCGCGACAATCAAAGCGACATCACCGGAGTGCCCACCGGTTTTGCCGATCTCGACAAGATGACGTCCGGCCTGCAACCCGGCGACCTGATCATCGTGGCCGGACGGCCATCGATGGGAAAGACCGCGTTCTCGATCAACATCGGCGAGAACGTCGCGATCGATACGGGTTTGCCGGTCGCGGTGTTTTCCATGGAGATGGGTGGTACCCAGCTGGCCATGCGGATGCTGGGTTCGGTCGGGCGGCTGGATCAACATCGGCTGCGCACCGGCAAGCTGGCCGACGAAGACTGGCCACGCCTGACCCATGCGATCCAGAAAATGAACGATGCCCAGCTGTATATCGATGAAACGCCGGCGCTCAATTCGATCGAATTGCGGGCCCGCTCCCGGCGTCTGTCGCGCCAGTGCGGCAAGCTCGGCCTGATCATCATCGACTACTTGCAACTGATGTCTGGAAACGGCGCCGGCGAAAATCGCGCGACCGAAATTTCCGAAATTTCTCGGAATCTGAAAGGGCTGGCCAAGGAATTGAATTGTCCGGTGATCGCCTTGTCGCAGCTCAATCGCTCGCTCGAACAACGTCCCAACAAGCGTCCGGTGATGTCCGACTTGCGCGAATCGGGCGCAATCGAGCAGGATGCCGACGTGATCCTGTTCATCTACCGCGACGAAGTCTACAACCCCGATTCTCCCGATAAGGGCACTGCCGAAATCATTATCGGCAAACAGCGTAACGGACCCATCGGCAGCATCCGCCTGACCTTCATGGGGCAATACACCAAGTTCGATAACTATACGGGTAACGCGCCCCTGTACGGCGGCGACTAAAACCCTTCTTTACCCCCCCAAGAAAATTGAGAGAGACACCATGTTCGGACGACTGATGCCCACAGAGGGAAAATTTTTCGAATTGTTCAACCAGCATGCCGATTTATGCGTCAAGGGTGCGAAGGAAATGGTCGCATTGATGACCAACTTCGACGACCTCGAAATGCGCGTGCATGCCATCGAGGGGATCGAAAAGGAAGCCGACAAGGTTACTCACAACACGATCGAGATGTTGCACAAGACCTTCATCACGCCGCTCGATCGCGACGATATTCACAAGCTGATTGTGCGCATGGATGACATTCTCGATCTGCTAGAAGACGCTGCACAAACGATTTCGCTGTACGACATCAAGGCCATCACGCCGGAAGCCAAACGTCTGGCCGAGCTGTGCCTGATGTGCGCCGAAAAAGTCCAGGCGGCGGTCGGACTGCTGCATAACATGGACAATTCGCGCGAGATCCTGACCTTGTGTACCGAGATTGATCGCCTTGAGTCCGATGCTGACCACGTCATGCGTGCGGCGATGTCGAAGCTGTTTCGGGATGAGCCGGATGTGCGCAACCTGATCAAGCTGAAAGCGATATACGAAATACTGGAAACGGTCACTGATCGCTGCGAGGACGTTGCCAATATCATCGAAGGCATCATTGTCGAAAACGCCTGACCTGCGCCAGTGCTCGTGTAGCCAGCACTTCGTCCATTCGTCAATTCGTCGCGTTCAGAAAAGACTTCATGCATACCCTTCAGATCAGTATTTATACCCTCGCATTCCTGATTGCCCTGGCACTCGTTTTCGATTTCATGAATGGTTTTCATGATGCTGCGAATGCCATCGCAACGGTCGTGTCGACCGGCGTATTGAAACCCCAGCAGGCGGTAGCGATGGCGGCCACCTTCAATTTTGTCGCCATCCTCGTGTTCCAGCTGAAGGTCGCCACGACGATAGGAAAGGGCACCATCGATCCTGCGGTGATCGATCACTACGTCGTGTTCGGTGCGTTGATGGGGGCAATTGCCTGGAATTTCATCACCTGGTATTACGGTATTCCGTCGTCGTCGTCCCACGCGCTGATCGGTGGACTGGTCGGAGCAGCGGTCGCCAAAGCCGGTACTGGCGCGTTGATCGAAGCGGGCCTGCTCAAGACGATTGCCTTTATCGTACTGTCGCCACTGCTGGGATTCATCTTCGGCTCACTCATCATGTTGCTGGTGTCATGGCTGTTCGTCCGCTCGACGCCACGCAAAGTGGACAAATGGTTTCGGCGACTGCAGCTGGTGTCAGCATCCATGTACAGCCTGGGCCACGGTGGCAATGATGCGCAAAAAACCATGGGCATCATCTGGATGCTGCTCATTGCCGCAGGCTATTCCACCAGCAGCGATCCGCTGCCCTGGTGGGTCGTGATCAGTTGTTATTGCGCGATCAGTTTCGGTACGCTGTTTGGCGGCTGGCGCATCGTCAAGACGATGGGCCAGCGTATTACCAAGCTCAAGCCGGTCGGCGGATTCTGCGCCGAAACAGGTGGTGCAATCACGCTGTTCACGGCGACGGCGCTCGGAATTCCGGTCTCCACGACCCACACGATTACCGGAGCAATTGTCGGGGTCGGCTCCGCGCAAAAGATGTCGGCGGTGCGCTGGGGCGTTGCGGGAAATATTGTCTGGGCATGGATATTCACGATCCCTGCATCGGCCTTCATGGCCGCGATCGCATGGTGGATCGGGACCAAGATTCTTTGACCGGTACCCGGCCAGCGAGGCCGGCATCGCCATGGCGACGCAAAGAGACAGGCGACCTACCGAGCACGGTACGTCGCCTGTTTTGACGCGGGGGCTAGCCAGGCAAGCGTCGATCGGCGTGTCCGCCCTGAATCCGGAGGCAAAACAAGCCATGACGTAGTGCGGCGCTCATCCAGTCACAATGACGTCATAAGAGATTGATAGCGTCTGGCTTTTCCTTGATGCTCACATTTCAAAATGTCCAAAAAAATTGTTCGAATCCGCCTTCAAACACTGGCAGTGATCGGCGTCACCAGTCTGCTCGGCGCATGCGGCGGAAGCAGTCAACCCGCACCCTTCCTGACTCTGGATGCCAATGCACCGCTGGTGATAGGTCATCGCGGCCTGCCGGGCTTGTATCCGGAAGAGACACGGCCGTCGTACGAAGCCGCAGCAGACGCAGGGGCAGATTCACTGGAAGAAGATTTGCATCTCACCAAGGACTGCATTCTGGTGGCTCGTCACAATCCATGGCTTAGCGACAACACGAACATTGCAGACGTTGCTAAAACCAATCCGGTAGTCGCTGCCCGCAAGCGCACCGTTGCCGGCGTCCTGGTCAACGTCGCCTACCCGGCAGCGCCCGAAAACGGCCCCGTACAGTACCTGAGCGACCTGACCAATCCGAACGACCCCGGTTCAGTGCTGAAGTCGCTGGTGGTGGACGGCGAGGACCACACCAATGACTGGTCGATCACTGACTTTACGCTGGCGGAATTGAAGCAGTTCATAGGCGGAACCACCTACGACGCGCGTACCGAGCGCCCAACGGCGCTCAATGGCAAAGTCCCGGTATTGAGTTTTCAGGAAATCATTGACATCGCGAAAGCGAAGAGCATTAGCACCGGGCGTACCTTGTCGATTTATCCGGAAACGAAAAATCCTTACTGGAATAATGCGCAGGCAATTGCCAATGGATGCGGCAAACCAGGTAGCCATCCATTAGAAGACGCGCTCATCAATATTCTCAAACTCAATAATCTGAACAGCAAAACAGCCCCCATTTTTGTACAGAGTTTCGATCCGGATAGTCTGAAATACCTGCGATCAGCCGGATTGCAAACGAAATCCGTACAACTGATCGACGCAAGCGACGTTGATTTTAAAACTGGTGCCATGATTTATAACAGCAACGACGTTTATACCTTTGTCGATGGTCGTCCCTACAGCTGGACATTACGAGGCGACGCGCGGTATTTCAGCGCGATGCTGACATCCGCCGGGCTGGCAGAAATCAAGACCTACGCCGACGGTATCGGTCCATGGAAGCCGATGATCGTTCCGCTCAAGGTCGTTCCGTTCAAAGACAAAAACACCGACGGTACCATCTACTCCGGTTCGACCGCTGAAGCGACGACCCAAACCCCGACGAGCCTCATTGCCGACGCGCACAAGGCGGGTTTGTTTGTCCATGCCTACACATTCAGAAACGAGAAAAAATATCTCGCTGCCAATTACGCAGGCGATCCGATTGCGGAGTACCTGAAGTTTTTCCGGCTTGGCATAGACGGCGTGTTTTCAGATTTCGCGAATACTGCGTTTGCGGCACGCGTCATTTATCTCAAAGAAACAGGGCGCTAAGTTGGCATTCCCGAACTGATTAAATCATCATCCAGCGTTCTCTTGCGGGGACGCATTTCGGCTTTACTCGGTTTTAATAAGATATCCGTGATCGCGTTCGCCGATCCGATTTGACTGAGGTTGGCGAAGTGCTGCGCCAATTCTTTATGCGGCTACATGAACGCTGATATTGCATGGCGATGCTACTCAGTTAGCCATAGTCCTACACTTAAATCCCCTGAAAAATCGCCTTTGCGAGTTATCGCTTGCTGCCAGGCCTGGTCATTCGAGAAGGTCACTGAAAAAGTCGAATCTTGCGATGAGTACATAATTGAAGATTAATTTATCTGTTGAATAATACTCAATGAGAGATTGATTTTTGACATCGAAAATACTTCGGCCAACTCAATCTTTCCTCAATGCAGCGATGCGCTAAAGTTTTGACGTGCAATGTTCTTGGGGTTGAATGCATAATTTATCGAAATTTTAATTATGCAATTAACGAACAGGTGGATAAATGCCGGCAAATCTAAACCCGGTCTACAAAAGCAGCGGAGGTAGCTGCCGATATTAAAAATATTCTAAATTAATTATTCATATTAAAAATAATCAGGTTAACATAACGGTTATGAATTTAAATGAATGAGGCGTCTATATGTACGAGTCTAAAACATTATTCGATGAAGCTAACGACTGGCGCGAGCAGCCATTAATTGCTTGCGCTACATTCTTGCGTAGTACTGAATTTGTCGAGCTTGGTATGCGGCAACCAAAATCAGTGGGAGGAAAGCGCCAGGCAGTAAAAGCGCTATCAACCAGTTCAGCCAGGATATATCTGAATATGTGTGGCACGTTCATGCAATGGTTAGGTCTGCAACATAAAACACTTTTCGACCTGACAGTTGAAGACATGATGCACTTTCTTGAACACGGTGAAATGATCAACGGTGTATTCGTCAAGCGCCTTAATAGCGCCATCCGGATTCGGTATATACGTCTGCTCGAACGTATCCTGACGCACATGAAAGTCAGCCCCAATCCGGCACAGCATGCCTGCTTTGATATTTACCGCGAACGACGCAGCAAGTTGGCCGGGCAAGATGCCCCGAAGGTCATTCTGGAACCCGCCGACCAACATGCCTTCATGCAGGCGCTACCCGCATTGCCAGAAGCCACGCAGGGCAACGAAATGCGCCGCTGGAAGGGGCAGCGCAGCAGGGCGATGCAGGCGCTGATGTTGGGCGCCGGCTTGAAAGTGTCGGAAGTGCTGACGCTGCGCATGAACCAGATTGGTAATGTCGATACCACCGGCAGCTTGCCGGTGAGCCTCGACTCAGGCGCAGCCAACCACACGACGCGTGACCATCGATCGCAGTTGCGGCCATTTGCGGTAACCGAAGTCACCGATTGGCTGGCAGTACGACGCTCGGACAAAGATGCCAGCCAGTTGCTGTTTCCGGCAAAACGCGGCATCAATGCACCACTGGACCTGGCGACCGTCTATCGTCAGGTCAAGGCGACCTTCAAGCGAGCGGGAATCAATGCGGAACGCTGGGGTGGTCGAACTTTGCGTAATGCATTTGCGGTGCGCGAGCTGGAGGAAACCGGGTCGACCGAACTGGTTGGCGAGTTGATGGGACATCGCCAGGAACGCTCGACTTTGTATTATCAGGAGGCAGCAGCGCTCAAGAAGAAGGTCGCAGTGCGGTCGTGAATCAAGAACGTGCTTGCGAACCAATTGTCGATCCGATGTAGGCAGGCGAGCGCTGTGATGCGTTCGGCTGTATCCCTCGATGGTCAGTGCAGTGACTGAAAGACCCTACAACCAAATGTCATATCAATGTCAATGTCAATGTCAAACCCAAATTCAAATTCAAATGTCCGGCTGGGGGGTGCGGCGCAAAAGTTGGACTGGTTTATGCTGCGATGCCAAGGCTCTCCCGATATTCTCGGGGACTGAGTGAGCCAATAGAAATCTTGATACGCTTTTCGTTATACCAATGGATGTAGGAATTGACTATCTGGATGAACTGCTCAACAGTGATGGCAGTCCATTTCCGAGGATAGAACAACTCTGTTTTCAGTCGTCCAAAGAAGCCTTCACATGCCGCATTGTCAGGTGAGCACCCCTTGCGCGACATCGAATGAATCAGCGTCGCGTTGTTCATCCGTGAGAGCCACCCAGGCCATCGATAGTGGGCGCCACGATCGGAGTGAACGACAGGCCGAGCACCGCCGTTGGCCACCGTCTCGATGGCCGCATCCAACATCGTGTTCACCAGTTCGGCGTCTGGACGCGTGCCGATCGTCCAACTGACAACCAGGCCATCGAAGCAGTCGATCATGGGTGATAGATACACTTTCCCAGCTGGAATATGGAATTCCGTGATGTCGGTGAGCCACTTCTCATTCGGGGCCGAAGCCTGAAATTCGCGGTTGATAAGATTCTCTGGTGCAGGACTGATTTCTCCAAGGTAGGATCCGTACCGACGCCTCATGGTAGCGGCAACGATCAGGCATTCCTGCTTCATCAAGCGCTGCACGACTTTTTCAGAGACACACACCTGTTGCTTGCCAAGCGCCGCCCGCATCCGCCGATATCCGTAGCAACGATGATTACTATCGAAGACATCTTTGATGGCAAGGAGCTCAGCTGCATATTTATCAGGCTTTCGGAGACAGACTCGGTGATAAAAACAAGAGCTGCGGGCAAAGCCAAGTTTGATCTCGAGTTCTGATAGCGTATAGATTTGCTTCAGTGCGTGCCTGCTGACACACACATTCTTCGCATTTATATGGCTAGTTGCCTAAAGCAAAGTACTTATCAGAAGGTATCAAATTCGCCGATCAGCGAATGACTGTTGAGGATCACGTGCTGTTCATCGCTTACCCTGCCGGACAGGTGAAGCAATGTTGAGCGCGCCAACACTTTCGTCAGCTTCGTGCAACATGACTTACGATGCCAGCATCCGATTCATCGCGTGTCAGTTCTGCATTCAGTGGGCGAAGGGAGTGACAACAGCTACATTCTCATTGTCTTTGTCACGTCTTTTATGACATATGGGCGACCGCATTATGGTCTCGAACGACAGTGATGCCGAACCTGCGCTTGCTGCCATTCGCCAGGACTTTCCGCACACTATGATTGGCTTCGTGATGCCGATCCATCCACCTGCGCCGGGAACTGGCTCGCACCGGCGCGCCAGGGGATCCCTCACCAAGTTGGCCGATTGGACCTTGGCACATCTGACTGACAAGCAACTGCATGCGGCGCAACTGCCCGCCAAAGTGCCGATCAGCAAAAAGTCAAATTTAAAACCACCTCACTGGTAGTCGGCATGGCAGTCGGATGTGCGCCGAAAAAAAATGACAAGGCACAAGCACTGCCACACCAACTTTGCCGCGTCAGTTCGCCCTTGCGACTGGCAATTCGTTCCAATTGGTCGTGTAATCGGGCGTCTTCCTTTCGCGCTTCATGGCCCAGTCGTTGCGGGTGCCGGCCGACGCGATGCTGACCGCGCCCTTGCCAAATCGCTGATTAAGGCTGTCGAGCGTGCGCATCATGGCCTCCGAGGCGGCACCGTCGCCGTACGTGGTGAACAGCGATTGCTGCTGTGCGCAGGCGCCAGAGATACCCTGCAGGATCACGCCGGCTTTTTTGTAGTAGTACCCTGGCCGGTAGATCTGTGCCAGTCCGAACAGCGCTGCGCGGATGAGTAATCTGGTGTCGCACGAGGCATTGGGGAGCGGTACCACGACACCGTTGCTGTACTGCCGATCCGATGCCTTGAAGGGGTTTGTCTGCACGAATACCTGAATCGCTTCGCAGACGCCATTCTGGCGGCGCAATTTTTCAGCTGCGCGCGTCATGTAGTTCGAGACCGATTCCCCGAGTTCGTCGATGGTGAGTACGGGCTGCCCAAACGATCTGGAGGCAATGATCTGTTTTTTCGCCGGCGCGACCTCTTCGAGGGCAAGGCACGAGAGTCCGTTGAGTTCGTTGACGGTACGTTCGATGACAACGCCGAAGCGTGAGCGCAGCCATGCCGGCGACGCATCGCGCAGTTGTGCCACCGTGTCGATGCCGGACGCTCTCAAGTGCTCGGAAAGTCGCCTTCCTATGCCCCAGACCTCGCCGACATCGATTGTTGAAAAAAGGGCGTCGCGCTCCTGCCTGGTCATCGAGGACAGGTCGCAGACGCTATCGAAGTCCGGTCGTTTCTTCGCAATGTGGTTGGCCAGTTTCGCGAGCGTTTTGCTGTTGCCGATACCGACGCACACTGGCACACCGACCCATTGCCTGATGCGCTGCCGGATCGATTGGCCCATGGCCGTCGGCGAGTCCCACAGGCTCCCCAGGCCGTTGAGTCCGAGGAAGGATTCATCGATGCTGTAGACCTCCACATCGGGGCTGAAATCGCGCAGGACGGTCATGATCCGGTTGCTCATGTCGCCGTAGAGGGCGTAATTGCTGCTCAGGGCGATGATGCCGTGCTGCTTCGCCAGGTCCTTGAGCTTGAACCAGGGTTCGCCCATCTTGACGCCCAGCGCCTTCACCTCTGCCGAACGGGCGACGGCGCATCCGTCATTGTTCGAGAGAATGACAACGGGCTTTCCCTCCAGCGAGGGATTGAAGACCCGCTCGCAACTGACGTAGCAGTTGTTGACATCGACCAGCGCGAAGAGCCTGGTGGTCGCCGATAGTTCCGGATCAGGCATCGAAACGGCACACCACGCCGACCACGACGCCCCAGATTTCCAGCGTCTCGCCATCGCCAAACTGGATCGGCGCATAGCGCGGATTTTCTGCTCGGAGCTCAATGACGCCAGCACGTTTGTGCAGGCGCTTGATCGTGTAATCGGCATTGACCACCGCTAGCACGATGTTGCGATGTTTGGGAGAGATCGAGCGGTCGACCACCACCATGTCACCGTCAAAAATGCGCGCGCCGACCATGCTGTCGCCCTGGACGCGGAAGTAGAACGTTGCCGTTTTGTTGCGTACCAGGTAGGTGTTGAGGTCGAGGCCCTTTTCGAGGTATTCCTCGGCCGGGGAGGGGACGCCGGCGGAGACGCGCTGGCCAAACAGCGGGCGCAGGCAAACGGGCGCGCAGGTGCTCACGGGAATAAGGCAGCAGGCTGCGTCTGTTGTCAGCGACAGATCGGGCAGGGTGAGAAGGGTGGGCATCGCAAGTTTCCATCAATATACTGTGTTTATATACAGTGTATATCGAGTCGCAACCATGTTGGGTGTTTTGTTTCCACTGAACAGTTGTTGAAGGATTGCAAGCCGCGCACCCCTGGTGCCACACTGACCCTTGATGCTGATCACGCCATGACGACCCTGCGCAAAGAATCGCCGGATGGCGATCAATGCAGGTGCATCAACTGCCTCGGGAAGCATGAATGGTTGAAGCTGCGGGGGAGGGGGTGTTGGTGGCGGCACCGATTAAAGCCAATGCATTTTTTCAGTCATTGGCGTAACCACGTCACTTAGCGAGAGGCGGGCGTATTGCCGTCGTCCTCGTCGGGACGGCTGATTTCCACGCGCAGTCGTCCATCGTAAAAAGCAAACGCCTAAGTGGTAAACTGCTGTCGGCCAGAAGCGGCCAGTTGGCGCACAAGCTGACTTCACGTGACCTGCGTACGCATTCAGTCAAAAGATCCAGTGCGCTTTTAGCGCTGCCGGGTTACAACAACCAAGTTTGCGCTGTTACCGGCGCTTATCAGTTGGTATTCTGGTGAGGTAAAACGAGACGCCGTTGCTACACGGCGGTCCTAGATTGAGGCATGTCACAAATAAATTGGGCCAATGTAGACGATGAGTTCGATTAGAAAGTTCACCAGTCTAAAGACGCGTATCGCCATTGTCGGTGCGACATTGGTACTGTTGTCCATTGTCGTCATCACTGCTACTTCCTTGGTGCTGGCTCGAGGGAAAATGCGCGACATTTTAGGTGCTGAGCAGTATGCCACTTTGACTGGAGCGGCTGCCTATATCGACCGGGATATTGATGGCAGAAAGGTCTTGCTTCAGTCGATTGCTGAGGAAATCCCCGCCGACGTAATCGCAGATACGTCGCGCGCCCAGCAGTTCATTTCCAGCCGAACTGGTTTGCGCGAAGCCTTTTCAAACGTTATCGCGATAGACCCGAGCGGAAACATTATCGCCAGCGTTAACGCAATCAAATCTGGTGACACGGTCAACGTCAGCGAACGAGACTATTTCCGGGATACGGTGTCGTACCATGAGGGCGTGGTATCGGCCCCATTTAAAAGTAAATTAACTGGAAAACCGGTCGTTCTGATGACACAGCCAGTTATCGATGCTTCCGGTCGTCTGCGTTTTATACTTGCCGGCTCGCTTGATCTGTCAAGTACGCGTATATTTGGGCAGCTGCAGGCGCTTCACCCTGGCAAAACTGGGTATATATGGCTGCTAGCTGGCGACGGAACAATCATCCTCCATCCAGATACAAATCGCATTTTGAGGCGCGTCGATCGTGAGCAGGGAGGGGCCACGGAGTCCACTGCTAATGCACTTGGCGGCTTCGAGGGCTGGACGCAAGGAATGACGAAATCCGGCGTCGAAGCCTTGTTAACTTATCGCCGCACCCGTACGAATGATTGGATTATCGCTTCTGTATATCCGGTCAATGAAGCATTCGAACCATTTGACCAGGTCCGCGGTCAAGCGTTCGCAACCGCACTCGCTGTAGCGGTGTTTGCGGGCGTTATGGGATGGCTCGGCGTAGCCCGCCTTCTTCGCCCCCTCTCCGCGCTTCAGCGGCACGTCGCCAACCTTTCCGATGACAGCGGCGACATCGAGGCGTTCAACGTACAGCGTCAAGACGAGTTCGGAAACTTAAGCCGCGCCTTTTTCGAAGTATCGAAAAAACGCGCATCAGCTGAAGCCGCGTTGGAGATGCTTGCGATGACAGATCCACTAACCGGATTGTCGAACCGCCGAATGTTCGACTCCGCCATGATACTTGCCTACGCCCGGGCGGAGCGCAGCAAGGGTATGCTGGCGGTTGCTTACATCGACATCGACCATTTCAAAGCGATCAATGATTCCCTTGGCCACGCCGCCGGCGACCTTGTACTGATCGAATTTGCCCGCCGTCTACGTAGTGCGGTCAGGATAACCGACACAGTCGTGCGCATCGCGGGCGACGAGTTCACCGTGATCTTCGAAACATTTACCGATCATAGCGACTCTGATGCACTGGGGCGCAAGATTGTTGATGCGATGGCTTCGCCTATGACTATCGAGCGCCATGAATTACAGGTCGGAGCCAGCATTGGCATCTGCGCCGGCCTCACAGAAAGCATACCGATGGCGGACTTCATACTGCGTGCAGATGCCGCTTTGTACCGGTCGAAGCAAAACGGGCGTGGTTGTTATTTCGTGGACATGACCGACACCGTCTCTCGTCGAGTGGTGGCGTGAGCACTATATCGCCAAGCTTCGCCGATAAAACATTAAGGCGGCTTCAATACTGCATTGGCCAAAGCTTCTCGATGTGCCGGTAAGCGTATTGAAGGTCCTCCTAGGGTCGAAAGACGATAGAGCGGAGTATTGGCGAAAATCGCCAATCGCCGCAGGACGTGATCGAGGTAGTAATTCGGCACAGTCCCGGCGCGGTCGCGAAAGACCGTCAGTCCGTCAGTCCGCCATTGTCAGGAATGCCGACCGATTCGTCGAGGAATGGGAGCCGTGGAATGATCTTTCTAAGAATGACGATTCCACGACGCAGTTCGTCCCCAAATGATTTTTGTTATTTGCAGACGTAAAATAGCCGGGACAACCCGGCTATTTTTTAAAGAATCACATAGATATTTGTCGACCCATGATTTGAGACAGCGCTTTAAGCTATGTTCCTCACATGAAGGTAGCGGCGAATGGCGGAAATAAAGAAGCGGAAAGTGCACAGCGCGGAGTTCAAGGGGACGGTCGGTCTTGAGGCAGTGCGTGGGATCAAAACGGTGAATGAGTAAAGACTCGCATGCTGATTATTGTGACCTTTGAGCTATCGACTAAGGGAACCGCTGAATAAATCCAAATCCAAGAATACAACTGGCTTATTGCACCACCAGCAGATTTTATTCTCGAAAAAGTGGATGAAAAGCCGATGATACGGGCTAAGAAACGAATAAAAGATGTCCGTTTCATCCTGTTTTTACACTACAGACGGAGCAGGGGCCTGCCAGTTCAACAGCTTGTTTTTTGCGTTGACGAAAGAGATTTTTGACCAAATGAAACGGATGCATAACCTTTACCCGGATACTCGCTTTGGCATGTTCCTGTTCGTCGAGAATGGCGCGCAGAGGTCGCTTTTCGTTGACATTCTTGATCGTCTGGCTGCGGACTTTAATTTAGAGCTGGAATAGGGTCCGACTTGATCATGGCGTATCGGGAGAAATCATGAAACGCAGCCGAAACACGGTACTGGCTCCGGGCTTGCTTTCGACCAGGGCATCTCCACCATGAAGAACCATGATTGCCCGCACGATCGCAAGGCCCAGACCAGACGAATGTGTAGAAAAGGAACGAGCGGGATCTACGCGATAAAACCGTTCAAAAATGTGCGGCAGATGCACCGCCGGTATTGGCGACCCGTTGTTGCTGACTGAAATCTCGACGTACTCCCTACGCCAAACCGCACGAATGTTGATCGCTGAACCACGCGGGGAATGGGAAATCGCATTCGATACCAGATTGCTGACGGCACGCCGAAATAGCACCCGATCAGCCTGCAGTTGCACGTCATTCGATGCGACATCTAGTCGCACATCCGCTTCGTCGGCAATCCCTTCGAAATAGTCACAAATCTTGCCCAGCTCAGTCGGCATATCCAGCACTTCGGGCCGCAAGGCGAGTTGCGCGTTGTCCGCCCGCGCCAGAAAAAGCGTGTTTTCAACGAGGCGGGCGAGCCGTTCATATTCCTCGATATTCGACACCAGCACTGCCTGGTATTCATCGGGTGTACGCAGACCGGACAGGATCACCTGCGTCTCGACCAACAAGGTGTTGATGGGGGTACGTAGATCGTGGGCGATATCGGCGGCAAATTGCGACAGACGTCGCACGCCGTCCTCGAGACGATTCAGCATCGCATTGAACGCCAATCCCAGCTCGCGCAATTCGAGCGGCGTATCGTCAGTCGACAGTCGTGTGTTGAGTTGGTGGGTACTGATTTCGTTAGCTTTGATAATGACTTGCCGTAGCGGTCGCATGCCGACGCGAACAATAAAAAACCCCAGCACGGCAGCCAGCGTGCTGCCGGCCATTACGGCAAAAAACAGGTTCTCCGCATACTCGGCTAACATCGCCGAACGGTCAGAACCCTCGCGCGCAATCGTGATCGTCACCGGCGTATGACCTGGATCACCAACGGCACCAAGAATACTGACGAACCTCCCGGTACCGACCGCAGTCCTCCAGTCATGCACGTCAGACGCTTCGGCATTACGCGATGCGGGCACCGGTATCATTTCAGGAATCTCTTTTGACGGTTGCCGGCTCATCACCAGTAGCCGGCCATCCTTGTCCTTGAGCGACAGTATCAAGCCCTCGTGTCCGAACACCGCATCCACAAACGGATGTGGCTCGCCTCCGATCGCAGCGATCGATCCGGCCTCCAATAGCAAGTGCCGCACCAGACTGGTTTTACCGATCAGTTCCACGTCGTCCCCGCGCTCCAACTGCTGGGCAAGCACGTCGTATAGATAGATGCCAACAGCGGCGAACGTCACCATGGTGACAGAGGCAAACAATATCGCCAGCCGGCTCGTGATCGAGATGCTTCGGTTACGCATTAGTCGCGCTCTTCAAATACGTAGCCCATGCCGCGCACCGTGTGCACCAGTTTTTTATCGAATCGGTCATCCACCTTGGCGCGCAGACGGCGCATGGCGACGTCGACGACATTGGTGTCAGAATCAAAATTCATATCCCACACCTGGGATGCGATCAGTGACCGCGACAGAACCTCGCCTTTTCTTCGTACCAGAAGATGGAGCAAGGCAAACTCTTTCGCCGTCAGTTCGATCCGCTCGCCTTGCCGTATCACGCGACGCTTGAGTACGTCGATTTCCAGTTCGCCGACTGACATCGTGTCGGCCTCTCGCAGAGGGCTGCGTCTGAGCAAAGTCCGTACGCGCGCCAGCAACTCCATGAACGCGAAGGGTTTGATCAGATAATCGTCGGCACCCAGCTCGAGGCCTTTGACGCGGTCAGAGACTTCATCGCGCGAAGTAAGAAACAGGACCGGCGTTTCTTTTTTTTCACGCAACTGACGCAGCACTTCCCATCCGTCGATCCCGGGCAACATCACATCTAGCAGGATCAGATCGTAGTTCTGCTCAATTGCAAGATTGAGTCCGTCAGGCCCCGTCCGCGCAAGGTCCGTGACGAACCCCGATTCCATCAATCCCTTTCGCAGGTAGTCACCGGCCTTGGGTTCGTCCTCGACAATGAGTAACCGCATAAAAAATTCCAAGTGCATTTAAACCGCCATTGTCGCCGGATTTCCGATGTCCCCGACATTACAAATTTGTAATGTCGGGAACACCGGCTTGTCAGAATTGGCGCGGTAGCATGATGTGCAGAATTTTATTCATCGTGCCACCGGACATACCCGGTACTGCATCGTCGCGCCTGGGTAAGTCGCTACTTCAGTCCATGCAAACCCTTTTGCAATCGGTTCACCAGTGAACTGGAAACAAGATGACTTTTTGTCCTCAGTGATTTTTGGAGAATATGAACATGACGAAATCGATTCTGGTTGCATCCGCCTTATTTTTTGGGCTCTTGTCGGGAAGCGTGATGGCGCATTCCGGCGAAAAACACCACAAGGATGGCCACGAGCACTCGGGCAGCAAAGCAAGTGATGAGAACGATCACGCAGCGGCACTCGGCGAGTCCGGCAACCCTGCAGAAGCGACACGGACGATGGAAGTCGACATGAACGACGCCATGCGATTCACATCGGCTTCGATGTCGATCAAGCGTGGTGAGACCATCAAGTTTGTGGTCAGGAACAGCGGAAAAATCAAGCACGAGATGGTTCTTGGGTCCATCGCCGAGCTCAAGAAACACGCCGCCCTGATGGTCAAATTCCCGGGGATGGAACACCTCGATCCCAATCAGGTTTCAGTTGAGCCAGGCAAGACGGGTGAGCTGGTGTGGAAATTCACAAAAGCTGGCACATTAGATTTTGCATGTCTGCAACCTGGTCATTTTGAGGCCGGCATGCGCGGCAAAATCGCTGTCAAGTAACGTGTAACAGTCTGCCCCGAAAGCTGGAATTGCCGGCGTTCGGCCCAAGCTCTGAAATGTTCAGTCGTCATGTCTGTCGCATCCGTTCTCAAACTTTTACAGGAGTTCATATGAAAAAACTCAACAAACTTATCGCTTCACTTGTCGTCGTCGCTGCACTTCCGCTTGCAGCATTCGCAGCCGATAATTCGACCGTCAAAACGGCGCCTGCTGCTGCAGTCGCGACTGTTGCGTCCAACGACGCCATGTCCGATGGCGAAGTGAAAAAGGTCGATATAGAGGCGGGTAAAATCACGATCAAACATGGACCGCTTGCTAATTTGGACATGCCAGGGATGACGATGGTGTTCCGGGTCAAAGACAGCGCGATGCTCGATACGGTCAAGAGTGGGGACAAGGTCAAATTTGTCGCCGAAAAGGTCGGTGGTGCACTCACCGTAACCACGATACAGCCCGCAAAATAATTCAGCGATCGCGCCCGACCAAAACGGGCGCGCATCGCGGCTCACTCTGCTCAAGTAAGCAGACCGCCGGAATTCCTGTCCGATCGATGACCCGTGCCAACTCAACTGCGCCTGTGAACTCCACCTGGCGGCGTCCACAGCACCGGCATTTCATCCGGGACCAGTCGCAGATAATGTCAGAACCGCTGTGAATCTCCAGACGTAAAATCCATTACATTTTTGTAATCTGACGGCCATCTTCCTGAGCGCCTCCGCTGTCTAAACTAACTCCCATGGTTCGACAAACAAATCGCTTTGCCGGACGCCACCGAAGTTAAACATGACGGAGAATACAATGAATATCACCAAATATATTTCTACAGGATTACTTAGTGCGTTTGTGTTGACGACCGCATCAGGCGCCTTTGCAAACGACAAATGGATCGGCGACGAGGGCAGCAACTGGCAGGAACATGTACGCCAATCAAAGTCGAGCCTAACGCGCGAGCAAGTCCAAAACGCAACCATTGCAGCGGCTCGCCGCGGCGAAATTAAGAGTGGTGACGAACCGATGTATCCAAAAACAGTCACTAGCAGCGTCCGTTCCCGTGCCGAAGTCCACGCTGAAGCGGTTCAGGCGGCACATTCGGCTTCCAGCGCCCTGTATATCGGCGGCTGAGCGCCAAAGCTTAAGATCGCGCTTCTTGACCAGGTTGTGGACTCAAACGACGATGCGCCTGGTACGAAGCAGCTCGAGGCACTGAGCGTAAAGACCGGCGCCGAAGAGATACGGTAGGTGGGCTTGAGTACAGCAAGCGATAAAATCGGAAATTCAGTCGGGCAGGTATCTAAAGTGGACCAATCCGGGTGGCTCGATTGCGCACACACCCTTGAGTGCCTAATTGTCAGATGCCGCACTTCCTTGCTAAGCGCGGCTATCCACATGACCAGATATCGCAGGCCAGTGCTACCTATCAGGTATTACTGGATAAACACGGCTTCGTTTCTCGCATGACTCGTAACGAAAATTGCCTAAATGGCTGACTCAAATCGTGAGTCCACGATACCGTACAAATGTTAAAGCGATCCAACGCACATAAGGCAATGCACAACCTAAATATTTTCAAGCGTTCAGAGTACGATCAAAGTTAGTTTTGAATCGTTTCAAAGCCAACTTCTTCGAACCAAGTGATAAATTTTCTGCGGATTATTTACAAGACATGTCATTTAGAGTTTTGATTGTGTGGTGCATGATGCTTCTGGTTCCAGCGCAAAGTTTTGCTGGCATCGGCTTGCTGCACTGCGACGCCCGGAACGGCGTATGGAATGCGCCGTCCTTTGGCGAGCAATCACAACAAGACCATAATCCACTGCAAGGCGTTGTGGCGACTGCAATGCGTTATCCAACTCACGCCGACGCACATGCCAAGGACGTGGTTGGTGAGGCAAAATTTAAAGGCCCGATGGCGTCGACGCAGCCAGCTTCCGATTATCGGCATAATCATCATGCCCACAAACACCCTTGCTGTGATGGTACGCCAGCTGTGCGTCCTGCGGTGAATACGATCGTCACTTCCACCATTGCCCCCCTTCCGATTGGGATGGCGCTCGCCACTTTAGCGAGCATCTTTCTCGAAAGACCCAAGCGCCCACCCAGGGTTCTTATCGTCTGATTTTCATCGACACTTCTGCGTGATCGCTTCGCCAATCTAACCCTCGGCGTTAAGGGTCGCACAGCCTTAAGTAGCCGGTTTCTGTCGGTTTTTGACCGGTAACCAAAAAAACTTCAAGGATTTACCATGTCTTCTAACGCTTTTAGCGACGGCAAGAACGCTCTGTTCTCGCCGTCACGCCGTCAATTCGTTACCCGCATTGCTGCAGCCAGTGCGATTGCAGGCCTCCAGGGCTTCCCACTATCGTCGTTTGCTGCGTCAGCATCGACCGCGGGTAACCGCAACGTTCTCTCGGGCACCCAGTTCAAACTCGACATTGGCGAGACACCCGTCGATATTACCGGGCGCACGACAGCAGCCACAACCGTCAATGGCACCATTCCGGCGCCACTGCTGCGCTGGCGCGAAGGCGACAGGGTCACGATGCAGGTCACCAACCGACTGTCGGCGCCAACATCGATTCATTGGCACGGTCTCTTGCTGCCTTTTAACATGGACGGCGTTCCGGGAATCAGTTTCCCAGGCATTGCGTCTGGCGAAACGTTTACCTATCAGTTTCCGATTCAGCAAGCCGGTACCTACTGGTATCACAGCCATTCGCAATTTCAGGAACAGACCGGTTTATACGGTCCGATCGTCATCACGCCACGTAACGGCGAACGCTTCCCCACCGACCGCGATTACGTCGTCATGCTCTCCGATTGGTCCGACGACAGCCCGGAGCAGGTAATGGCGAATCTGAAGAAGATGAGTAATTTCTATAATTTTAATGAGCCGACGGCGGTGGAGTTCGCACAGGACGCCTCGCGCATGGGATTGAAACAGGCGCTCGAAAAACGCAAAATGTGGAACAGCATGCGCATGAGCCCGACCGACCTGTCAGATCTGACCGGCTCGCACTACACCTATCTGGTCAATGGGGCAGCACCTGACGGCAACTGGACTGGTCTGTTTTCCAAAGGCGAAAAAGTCCGGCTGCGCGTGATCAATGGCTCGGCCCAGACGATTTTCGACTTTCGTATTCCGGGCCTGAAAATGACCGTGGTTGCTACCGATGGCCAGGATGTCGAGCCAGTCACGGTCGATGAATTCCGGATCGCTACGGCCGAAACCTACGACGTCATCGTCGAGCCAGACGATGCACGCGCTTATACCCTGTATGCACAGTCGATCGACCGGATGGGATATGCGCGCGGCACGCTGTCGCCACGTGATGGCATGCAAGCCGACGTGCCCGCACCTGACAAGCCGCAGTGGCTGTCGATGATTGACATGATGGGATCAATGGCAATGGGCGGCGACATGGCCGGCATGAAGATGGGCGCCGACGCGCAGGGTCACGAAGGCATGGCGATGGGTGACGGAAAAAATAAATCCGGCCCAGCGACGATGCCAACACGAAAAATACCAACGGTACGGCACGCCAGGACCGAATACGGCCCGGGTGTCGACCAGCACGTCGACCAGCCGCGCATGAATATCGACGACCCTGGCATCGGCCTACGCAACAACGGTCGGCGGGTACTCACCTATGCCGATCTGCACACGATTGGTGGGGCGCTCGACAAGCGGCCGCCTACGCGCGAGATGGAATTGCATTTGACTGGAAACATGGAACGCTACATGTGGTCATTCGACGGGCAGAAGTTTTCAGAGGCTTCGCCTCTGCATTTCCGACTTGGGGAGCGGTTGCGCATCGTACTCGTCAACGACACGATGATGCCGCACCCGATTCACCTGCACGGGATGTGGAGCGAACTGGAAAGTCCCGATGGCATATTCCAAGTACGCAAACATACGATCATGGTGCAACCAGCACAGCGGATCACCTATCTCGTGAATGCGGATGCGCCAGGCAGCTGGGCTTACCACTGTCATTTGCTATATCACATGCATGCCGGAATGTTTAGAAAGGTGGTGGTTTCATGAAGCGATCGATAGTTGTTCGCGGTACCAGTCGGCGTCATGCACCGATCATTTCGTCTGTACTGGCTATCTTGTTGCTGCCTTTCCATGTGCAGGCGCAGACACCACCCGCGCATGACATGACTCAAATGCAATCCATGCAGCCAATGGCGCCGATGCAAAAGGCAGTGCCTACCAGCGCGCCGGGAGAATCCGGCATGAAGGACATGGACGGCATGAAGGGCATGGACGGCATGAAGGGCATGGACGGCATGAAGGACATGGACGGCATGAAGAGCATGGACGGCATGAAGGGCATGGACGGGCTGAAGGGCATGGACGGCATGAAGGGCATGGACGGCATGAAGGACATGAAGGACATGAAGGACATGAAGGACATGAAGGACATGAAGGACATGAAGGACATGAAGGGCATGGACGGCATGGACGGCATGAAGGGCATGGGTAGCAGCGCCGTGATGAAGCCGATGCAGGGCGGGAGCCCGCCGCCGGACGCTCGTGACCCCGATGCGTACGCAGACGGTTTAGCCCCTGGACCGCAAAGCGGCATGAAAGCCGAGGACCAGCAGCACTATACGCAAATCATGCTCAACCGCTTCGAGGCGTTCAACAGCAATGATAGTCATGGACAGGTGCTCGAGGCACAGGCATGGACAGGTGGCGACATCAATAAACTGTGGCTTAAGGTTGACGGCGAACGTAGTGCCGGCAAGCTCGGTGCCACCCGCACGGAAGCGCTGTGGGATCATGTTATTGCGCCGTACTGGAGCCTGCAAACCGGGGTGCGTCACGACTTCGGCGACGGACCCGGACGCAATTGGGCAGTCATCGGCGTGCAAGGTCTGGCACCGTACTGGTTTGACGTCCAGGCCAGCGCCTATGTTGGTCCAGGTGGTCGCACCGCCCTGCGTGTGGACACCGACTACGATATTTTCATCTCCAAGCGGGTGGTTCTGCAACCTAACGTGAAAGTTGATGCGTATGGCAAGAGCGATCCGGCGCGTGGTATCGGTGCCGGTTTCTCGTCTGTCGGTGCCGGCTTGCGCCTGCGTTATATCGCCTCGCGCAAGATAGAACCTTACGTCGGCGTGGTGTGGGACCGTAAATTATCCGGCACTGCGCAATATGCTCGCGATGCCGGCGCATCTGCGCAGGAAACGCGCGTCGTTGCTGGTCTGCGTCTCTGGTACTAAAAGACAGCAAGATGCAGTCTCGTCGCAATGGGGCGGATTGTTGACGCCGACCACCCACTTTGCCTGATCCCGTCTTTGGCTCCGAAACCCCCGCATTTTGCACAATTATGGCAATTTGCGTGGGTCAACGGATGTCGCTGGTCTGGCTTAATCAAGAGCCAACGCAAACAGACGGGCCTAGCCGTTATATCACCAGGGAGTCATTTCATGAGTTCATTCAAACGTATCGATGACGAATTTTTTATAGGTCCGCAACCAACCGACGAAGATTTGGCGGCAGCAAAACAGCGAGGGATCAAGACAGTCATTGATTTCCGATTGCCGCACGAGATGGCAACGTCCAACGCAGCTTTAACAGCAAGTCAGGGGCTCGCTTACGTGAACATCCCCACCAACAAGGCAGCACTGTCGACCGACCAGATTGACGATCTGGATCGTGCGATCAAAGACCACGCCGGCCCGTTTCTCCTGCATTGCGCAACCGGTGCGCGTGCTGCGCTGCTGCTGTCACTGAGGAAAGCCAAACAGCATGGCTGGGCTACCGAGCAGACGTTTTGCGAAGCAAAACGATTGGGATTCGATCTGAAAACATCTGCGGAATTTTCGGACTTCATTACAAAAAC
Source organism: Actimicrobium antarcticum (assembly GCF_039536745.1). Lineage (NCBI taxonomy): Bacteria > Pseudomonadati > Pseudomonadota > Betaproteobacteria > Burkholderiales > Oxalobacteraceae > Actimicrobium > Actimicrobium antarcticum. Next base: position 187,965 of record NZ_BAAAZE010000001.1, on the reverse strand, counting down.
TGTAACCTGAATCAGGCCTGCGTCTGTAAATGAGAGATTCATTTTGGAGAAAGAAATGGCTAACCAATCCACTGTCATGAAAGCCGTCGTACTTGTCTTGGCTGTCATAGGCGCACTGACTGTCGTTGTTGCAATTGGTATGTGGACGATGCACGGCAGCATGATGGGGTGTTCAATGACATCGAACTGCAACGCAATGATTGCAGCACCACGATCCGGAGGCACAACTCATGTGGAAGTAAACCGCTCGCCCTTGTCACCCCAAAAAGCCGATTTTTGAACCACGCCTTAGGATGATCTTAAAAGACATTACGTTGCCCGTATCTGAACGTGACAAATCGAACATTACAAAAATGTAATCTCAGCGTCACTCTTTTGTCGGATGCGTACAAATAAACTTCTTACATCAAAATTTCAATGAAAATAAGTTTAGCGCTAGTTCCTCACTTTTTCATGCACAAAAGACAGCGCCGCTAATGTCGATGCCCAGCATTGGTGTGAAAGTATCTGATCCGGCCATACGCAAAAATGTGCACCAAGGTGGAAAAAGTTTTTCCGTCGAAGAAAAAACGATGACATCCTGATAATCACCTCAATGGAAGCACCCAAGTAATCAATCAAGGAAAACTGAAGATGAAAACACTGCACACGACAATTGTGGCATTCGCGATGGCGACAGGAGTCTTGGCTAGCCCATTTGCGTCTGCCCACGCGAGTCTGAAGACTTCCAACCCGGAAGCGGGCGCAACGCTATCTGCAGCACCCAGGGAAATTGCACTAACCTTCAACGAGGAGGTGGAGCCAGTTTTTAGCAAAATCGGCTTGGCTGACGCTGGCGGAAAAGCCGTCGCGCCAGGCAAGATGACTTTGGATGCGAGTAACCCTGCCATTCTGCGCCTGGAAGTGCCCACGTTGTCGGCTGGTGCATACACCGTGACGTGGGCAGTCGCGGGCCACGACGGTCACCGTCGCAAGGGAAATTTCAAGTTTTCGGTGAAATAAATGGATCAAGTTGCGTTGCTTCAAATCAGCTCAGCGTTGTTGCTCAATGTCGGCTTCATTTGGCTAGTTGGATCTTGGTTCGCGCGCCGCTGGTTGGGTTCAAGTGGCGTCAAACGCAATGATGTCGAACCTGCACTGCGCAAGCTTGATTTGGTCGCAGCGGGAGTTAGCGCAGTAGCAAGCGTCGTTGCGCTGTACGCGGCTACTGCGGTGATGGGTGGTATCAGCCTGCAGGAGGCCGGTCCCATGTTCTGGATGATGCTTTCAACAACGCACTATGGACATATCGGATGTCTCACCATCTTAGCGATGATGATCCTGTTTGCCATTCGAGTACGCGGCGGCACCAGCGGTGCTAGCGACACTGCATCGCTTTTGACCATAGTGGCATTTGCCATCACACGTGCCTCGATGGGGCATGCCGGCGAAAACGGCATTTTGAGCGTCTCATTGGCGGCGGAGGTCGTACATTTTTTCAGCATCGGATTGTGGACCGGCGCGGTCATCGTATCGGCCTACTTCGTTCTCACCCCACAACGCGTGGCCACCCTCGCGCTCGCGGTGACAGACCGTTATCTGAATGTAATGTCGCGCGGTGTCATGCTGGCAGTAATCCTCATCATCGGCACTGGCCTCTACAACGCATGGCATCGGATCGGCACCGTCGAACAATTGACCCGCAGCAGCTACGGGCTCACCTTGCTGGTAAAAATTGCCCTGGTTGCCTGCGCGATTGGATTGGGCGGCTATAACAAGTTCTTCGGCTTGCCTGCTGCAGGTCGCTCCGCGCGGGGAGTTGCCGTGGTTCGGCGCGTACTCCAAATTGAAAGCGTACTTCTATTGGGCGCACTCGCCGCTGCCGCCATTTTGACCTCACAACAACCGCCAACGGCGATATGAGTTTTTTTCGAATCGTAGATTGTCACCTTGGAAAGTATGAATCAATCGCGCCATTTGGCGACGCATACCGACCGATTATGCAAGGGATGCATGCATTTTTTTAGATTATTCGGCAACACATAGATAACAAGGTAACTTTGGCGTCAACTGTAAATGGGGATACAAAAGTTGAGGCCGCACAATCACGCAAAGGATGGGACACATGGACAAGTCGCATCAACATGAAGGCTGCGCAAGCCACGCGGCATCTTCATCCGGGGCACCGTCATCCGAGTCCGTACTGCTTGACCCTGTGTGCGGCATGAAGGTTACGCCTGATCCGGCCAAGTCGGTCGACTATGTCGGCAAGACATACTTTTTTTGCAGTCACCGCTGCATCGAAAAATTTCACGCCGATCCGCAGCAATATATCCAGCCGAAAACCGGCGTGACGCCTGCACAAACGGCGCCCGCCAAGGATGTGATCTGCACCTGCCCGATGCATCCGGAAGTGCAACAAGTCGGCCCAGGAACATGCCCCAAGTGCGGAATGAATCTGGAGCCAATGGAAGCGAGCGCTGCTGAAGATAGCAGCGAACTCGACGACATGACGCGCCGCTTCTGGGTCAGCCTGGTGCTGAGCTTGCCGCTGCTGATTGTGACGATGAGTGAATTGATTCCAGGTGTGAATCTGCATCACTGGATGGGCATCAATACTTCCAACTGGTTGCAAGCAATCCTTGGCACACCGGTTGTGCTTTGGGGCGGCTGGCCATTTTTTGTGCGTGCCTGGGCCTCCTTTGCAACCTGGAATCTCAATATGTTCAGCCTGATTGGGCTGGGCACTTCGGCGGCATTTCTATTCAGTGTGTTTGCATTATTGTTCCCATCAATGCTGCCGGAAGCATTCAAGATGAATGGCATGATCCCGCTTTACTTTGAAGCGGCGGCCGTCATTATTACGCTCGTGTTGATGGGACAGGTGTTGGAATTGCGGGCCCGCTCAAAAACCAATAGCGCGATCAAATCCTTGCTGGAACTGGCACCCAATACCGCAGTGCGCGTCAAGCCCGATGGCTCGGAAGAAGAAATTCACCTCGATCAAGTCAACGTTGGCGATCAGTTGCGTGTCAAGCCAGGCGGCAAGGTGCCGGTGGATGGCGAAATCGTCGATGGCCATTCGTATGTGGACGAGTCGATGATTACCGGAGAACCAGTTCCGGTTGAAAAAAATGCCGGAAGCAAAGTCACCGCCGGTACGGTCAATCAAACCGGCTCGTTTCTACTGCGCGCCGACAAGATTGGCACCGATACGCTGCTGGCACGCATAGTGCAAATGGTCAATGAAGCAGGGCGTTCGCGGGCACCGATTCAGAAATTGGCCGATCAAGTCTCCGGTTGGTTCGTGCCGGCGGTTATCGGCATTGCCGTTCTGTCTTTTGCGATCTGGGCGATATTCGGACCTTCGCCGGCTCTGGCAAATGGCTTGGTAGCGGCGGTTTCTGTCTTGATCATTGCCTGTCCTTGCGCCTTGGGACTTGCCACACCGATTTCCATCATGGTCGGCGTCGGACGCGGTGCTCAGGATGGGGTGCTGATTAAGGATGCAGAAGCTCTGGAGTTGATGGAAAAAGTCGACACCCTGGTGATCGATAAGACTGGCACCCTGACCGAAGGCAAGCCTGCCGTGCAGCGCGTGATAGCGGCGGCAGGCTTCAACGAGGACGACGTATTACATAACGCTGCCAGTCTGGATGCCTTGAGCGAACATCCGTTGGCTGTCGCCATCGTCAAGCACGCTACTGAAAAAAGGTTGTCGCCAAAAGCTGTTTCAGAATTTGAATCGATTACCGGTCAAGGCGTACGCGGCCAAGTCGAAGGCAAACTTGTTTTCCTGGGAAATAGTCGGTTGATGGAGGCGCAAAAAATTGACATATCGGCTTTACAGGCAGATGTAAAAGCACTGCAAGAGTTAGGCCAAACTGTCATGTTTCTTGCCGTGGACGGGCAGTTGGCTGGCACCGTCAGCGTCGCAGATCCGATCAAGTCCACTACCAAGGAAGCCATTGAGCAATTGCACGCCGCAGGCTTGAAAATAGTTGTTTTGACTGGAGATAATGCGACTACAGCCGCGGCAGTAGCAAAACAGCTTGGATTGGACGATTTCAAGGCCGATGTCATGCCGGAAGACAAGCTCAACTATCTCAAAGAGTTGCAACAGCAAGGCCGCATCGTGGCAATGGCAGGCGATGGCGTCAACGATGCACCGGCGCTGGCACAAGCGAACGTTGGCATTGCCATGGGAACCGGCACCGACGTCGCGATGAACAGTGCGCGTGTCGTGCTGGTCAAGGGTGATTTACGCGGCATTGCCAAAGCGCGCTTGCTTAGTGCGCATACGATGAAAAATATTCGGCAAAACCTGTTTTTTGCCTTCATCTACAATTTTCTCGGCGTGCCGATTGCCGCCGGCATTCTTTATCCCTGGTTTGGGATTTTGCTCAGTCCCATGATTGCGAGTGCCGCAATGAGTTTGAGTTCGGTGTCTGTGATTCTCAATGCACTACGACTGCGGCACAAGGCGCTGTAGCGCATGGTGCGTCTGAGTCAGCCGCGGGTCGGCGACGAGCAGCCGAAAGGGCTGGGGTACTGAGCTGTTCAACGTCTATTCAATTCGTTTTTTCTGGCAGTCAAAATAGAAAACAGGAAACAGCATGAACTGGGCCGCGCATCGAGAATCCTGGACAGTCATTTTTCGTCAATATCTGCCGCGCCTGGCATTGTTTAGTTTAGCGTGGGAAATACTGCAATTGCCTCTGTACACCATTTGGACGACCTCTCCGTGGCAATCGATTGTTTTCGCTGTGGCGCACTGCACCGTGGGCGATGCCATGATTGGAATGGCAGCCATGGTCATCTCCTTGATGTTGGTGCGAGCGGGCAAACCTGCCAATTGGCCGCAGACGACGATCGCCATCATCACGGTGCTACTCACGCTGGCCTACACCGTGTTCAGTGAACGCATCAATTTGGCGCAGGGAAGTTGGAATTACTCCTACTGGATGCCGATCGTTGGATGGATCGATGTGGGACTGGCACCGTTGGCGCAGTGGATCGTCGTCCCGCTGCTCGCCTTGTGGCGAGCTAGCCGAGCACACGTTTTAACGGGTCACGGCCTATGATTAAGTGGTGACTAAGCGCCGACTCAACGACAATTTCAACCGCAGACAAGCCCATGTCTTTTTCCTGCTGCAATGAAATGATCAATGACGCGGTACGCAGTCTGATTTTCACGATGATGAACCGTCACCACACTCTGGCCGATCAGGGCAAATAACGACAATCACATCAATCACCAAGACTAATGGAGTCTCTGGGGAAACTCCCAAGACTGCTAAAGTCTCTAGCTGGACGTCGTTTAAGTGTAGCGGGTGGCACAAGCCTTACATGCCTGATCATTTGCATTGGTGCACTCCGGCCCCGATACTGTTAGGGCGAGATTCAAATGTCCAGCCAGACATTGCTATTTGGGTATAACCAGTCCAAGTTTTGCGCCGCCCCCCCACAGTTCGGCGCACAGCCGTAGCATGCGCTGCTGATGTGGCCAGAACCATGTCGGCCACAGATCGACGCCGAATCCGGCATCGGCCGCCACTGGCTGCGAGAAAATGCGGCCACCTAAACGCGCCTGCGTCTCCAGCAACAAGTAGGGAATGCCGGCTAGACCGCCGCCGGCAATGAGTACCTGCATGGTGTGAATCGTCGAAGTAACGGCTATCACCTGGTCTGTGAATAGCAATCTGCAGCCAGTCGGTAGGCCTGTTTGCGCGCGCGACGATTTTACCTCCGGCCTGCCGCGCTCCCTTGCCGGTCGGGTTCAGACCACGCCAGACAGATTGCACACATGCGCGGCGATGGCCAGCGATGCGGTCAGTCCGGGGGATTCGATGCCAAACAGATTGATCAAGCCGGAAACACCGTGCGTGCCCGGGCCTTGAATGCAAAAATCCACGTCATCTTTTCCGTTCGTCAGCTTCGGACGTACGCCGGCATAACTCGGCTGCAGCGTGCCATCCGCCAAGGCTGGCCAGTAATGCCGGATCGAGGCATAGAAACCGTCGGCACGATGACTGTCGACCGAAAAATCAATTTCCCTGTCGTCGGCAATATCCAGCCATTCGACATCCGGCCCGAAGCGTGCCTGACCGGCCATGTCGAGCGTCAGATGTACGCCCAAGCCACCGGCTTCCGGCAGCGGATAGATCAACGTCGAAAAGGGCGCTTTGGCCGCAAGCGAAAAATAATTGCCCTTGGAGTAAAAAGCCGTCGGGACAAAGTGTTCCGGCAGTCCCTCGAAATGGCGCGCGATGCGTGGCGCGGCCAATCCTGCCGCGTTGATGACCAGGCTGGCTAGCAGGCTCAAGGCTTCGCCGTCACGTGTCACCACGTCCAGAACAAGTTCACCGGCACCGACACGGGCAGCAACGACTTCGCTTTGAAAGGCAATCGATGCGCCTGCTGCTTCGGCATCCGCTAATAGCTGCGTCATTAATCCGTGGCTGTCGATGATGCCGGTCGAAGGGGAGAATAGTGCTGCGGTGCAGTGAAGTTGCGGTTCCATGCTTTGTGCCTCTGCGCCGCTCAAGTGCTGCACCTCCCCGACGCCGTTGGCCTGAGCACGCGCGGCGATGCGAGCAAGGCCTGCATGCTGTGCGCTATTTGTGGCAACGATGAGTTTGCCGCAGCGCTGGTGGGCAATCGCATGCTGTTCACAGTAGCGATAAAGACGCTCGCGACCTTCCACACAAAATCGCGCTTTTAACGATGTGGGCGGGTAATAAATACCTGCATGAACGACTTCGCTGTTGCGAGAACTGGTACCGCTGCCAATGTCGTTCTCGGCTTCAATAATGATGACATCGCGTCCGGCCATGGCCATTGCACGCGCAATGGCCAGTCCAATTACGCCGGCACCGATGACGATACAGTCGACACGATCCATGACTTCTCCAAAATCCGGTATTGAATAGTTCGTGTAACACGCAGCGAGACCGCTATATCAATATATCAATAAGCTGCCATCGTGCGGATTGACGGGCAGCTTATTGAAGTTCAATTACGTAAAAATAACAATTGCGTATAGAATTTAAAATTATTCCTTTTTAAACAAGTCATCGCCCCAATCCAGATGTCGCCCTTTCGTTTCCGGCAATAAAAGTGCAGTAAAGAAAACAACGATATAGGCACTGCCGGCGAATAATCCGATCGCATAAGCAAGGTTATGCGATTGGCTGATATATCCGACCAAGGTGGGAAATAAAGCGCCAACCCCTCGTCCAAAATTATAGGCAAATCCTTGTCCTGTGGCGCGAATCGCTGTCGGGAATAATTCGGTCAGATAGGCGCCAACGCCGCTAAAAATCCCAGACGCAGCAATGCCAAGTGGAAAACCCATAAACAACATCTGGGTATTTGTTAATTCAATCTGCGTGTAGAGATAGACACTGATACCTGAAAGTAAAGTAAATACCAGAATATTAGCTCTCCGGCCAATACGATCCGTCAGATACGCGCCGATCAGGTAACCAATGAAGGAGCCTGTAATAATGACAATCAAATATCCCCCAGTGCCGATCACTGATAAATGGCGTTCTGTTTTCAAGAAAGTGGGAAGCCAAGTGGTAATTGCATAATAGCCACCTTGAATACCGCTACATAAAATGGCGGCCAGTAGGGTGGTTTTTATCATTTTTGGAGAAAATATTGCCCATGCTGATATTTTGTTAGCAGATTTGGCCTGGCTTGCCTGAGTTTTCTTGAATACTTCAGGCTCCGGAACATGCTTTCGAATATAGACGACCAACAGCGCAGGAATGACACCTACCCAGAACATAGCGCGCCATGCGTAATTTTCGGGCAAAAATGAAAATGCCGCCGTGTACAGCAAGGCCGCAATTCCCCAGCCAACGGCCCATCCGCTTTGCACGGTACCGACGGCTTTTCCGCGATGCTCGGAGCGGATTATTTCTCCCATCAATACAGAACCGACTGCCCATTCACCGCCAAAACCTAATCCTTGAAGAGCACGCAACACAAAGATTTGTTCAACATTTTGTGCAAATCCGATTAATACGGTACAGACCGTGAACCAGATAATGGTGATCTGTAAGACTTTTACGCGGCCATAACGATCTGCAAGTATCCCTGCGCACCAGCCGCCAATCGCTGAAAATAATAGCGTCACGGTGCCAAGCATTCCGGCCTCTGCTTTGCTAATTCCCCACAGGTGCATCAATGTGGCAATTACAAAAGTGAATACCATGAAGTCTAGTGCATCTAATGCCCATCCTCCGAAGGCTGCAATAAAAGTCCGTTTTTCCGTACGATTTAGATCTGAATACCAACTCATATTATCTCCAGTATATTATTTTAATTGTATATTTCTTTATTTAATTGCAAGCATCTAAATATTTATTAATGTCTGAAACATTCAATAAATATTCAAAAGGAGAGGTATGGGTTTAATTTTTAAAGTGATTTAATAATTAAAATCCATATAAAGATGCGGGGTTGTCTACTAAAATTTTATTTCTCACTTTTTCATCTGGGGCCCATGTTTGCAAGAGGTTCAGCATATCTCCGGTATTTGGCATGCGTTTGATGGCAACGTGTGGCCAATCACTTCCCCACACCATGCGATCCGGTGCAAGATCAATCAATGCCTTGGCCAATGGCGTGACATCCGAAAATTCAGGATAATGTTCTGACATTCGATAAGCGCCGGATAATTTTACCCAAAAGCCATTGTCTTTTATCAAGCTGAAAAGTGCCTGAGTTCCAGGCGCATTCAAACTAACGGGCATGGGCATATGTCCCATATGGTCGATTACACATGTACATGACAGGGCACGCATTCGGGGCATCAATTCCGGTAACTGACGCGCATCCATCAGAAACTGCATATTCCATCCAAGTTCTTCCACTCTGGGGGCAAGTTTTTCCAGTGCATCGAAATTGATGCCACCACCGAAGAGTGTATTGATACGTAAACCACGCACACCAGCTTCGTGCATTTCAAGTAATTCTTTATCGGTAATACCGGTATCAACTACCGCAACCCCGCGGAGTCGATCGGGATTATTACGCAATACTGCCAACATATAACTATTGTCAGTACCCATGACGCTTATCTGAATTAACACGCCTCGTGATATCTGCATGGCATTCAACATTGCCAGATAGCTTGCTTCAGGGGCGGATGGTGGCGTGTAACTGCGATTAGGCGCCATGGGATGAGCGGGGTCGTGGATAACAACATGCGCATGCGTATCGCAAGATCCAATTGGTACATCAAATAACGGTGATTCAATAGTTGGTAAGGGCGCGAGACAGCGCTCATTATTATCCGCAGTTTCTGAAAATTGAGTTAATACGTTTGGTCTGTCAATACTGTTGATCATCTAATTCTCCAGAATGCCAATTAGTGCTAATTTGCAAAAAGTCGTTGTTCGGATGGCGTGAATGAAACAGGGATAAAAGTTAAGATTAGCTCGGTACTATCAGCTTCGGGGTGAATTGTCCGGTTGCGGTTTCAAGCCGGCACGTTCGTCGAAATAAGCCAACCGACGATGCTGTTCGATATAAGCATCACGTGAAGGTAAAAGATGGCCACGACATAATTCCATCAAGCGATCCTGATTACCGTTTCGTAATGCATCAATCATCTGATGATGATCCTGACGCGACTGTTCCAGAATCTGTGGAACGACTATTGTCAACGAACGAATAACGTGCGTACGTTGTGCCGCCAGTTCAATAAGTTCGGTTAATGCCGCATTATTAGATAAGGCGAATAAGGCTTTGTGAAAAGCGAGATTCATCCGGAATGCGACATGAAGATTTGATGCGATGACTGCGGCGTCATGCTGTCGTTGAATATCCTCCAGTACTACCAGTTTTTCCGGTGGAACTGGCAGGGTGATTTGTCGGGCGCAGTTAGTTTCCAGGATATCGCGCACGATATAGAGATCTACCACTTCCTTGACGGTGTATGACTTGACCAAAGCACCAACGTTCTTTTTCCGTTCGACCAGTCCCATCTGTTCCAACTCAGCGAGTACTTGGCGTACGACATGACGTTTTAAACCGAATCGTTCAAGCAGTTCGTCTTCGACCAAGCGTTCACGCGGATGCATATAACCGAATGCAATATCTTCTTCCAGTGTTTCGACCGTTTTGCGTACTTGTGATGCGGTATCGATATCCTTGATGTCGAGGGATTCTGGTTTAAGTCTATTTTGCATATTCTATAAATTTCAGTGGGATACAGGATTGAACTTTGCCGCTGGCTTATTCTTCAGGTTTATTTTCCGGCTTGGCATCAACCGGTCGTAAAAAGTCGAAGTCAACTCCTTTGTCCGCTTGAGTAACCGTTTTCAGAAATAAATGGCGGTAACCACGCTCTGCCGTCGGCCGGACAATCGGGTTTTCTCTGATGCGCTGTACCAACTCTGCGTCAGAAACAAGCAAGTTGATCGAACGCTCCTTGACTGACAGGCGGATACGATCGCCATTTTTAACGTACGCCAGCGGCCCGCCAATCGCTGATTCCGGGGTGACGTGCAGCACGATCGTGCCGCCGGCGGTGCCACTCATGCGCCCGTCAGAAATCCGCACCATATCCTTGACGCCGGCGCGTGCCAGCTTTTTAGGAATGGGCAGGTAACCCGCCTCGGGCATGCTGGCGCCGGTCGGACCGATATTCTTGAGCACAAGTACATCGTCGGCATTGACATCTAGCGCGTCATCGTCGATCCGCAGCGCCATGTCTTCAATGTTTTCGAAGACCACTGCGCGGCCCTCGTGCTCCATTAAATTGGCATCGGCGGCAGATTGCTTGATGATTGCGCCGCTTGGCGCAAGATTGCCGCGCAACACGGCGATGCCACCCTGCGGGTAGATCGGGCTCGTGAAGGGCCGGATGACGGATTGCGGGAATCCCGGTCCGGCGATGTCCAGTTCTTCGCCTAGCGTGCGGCCGGTCACGGTCAGCGTATCCATGTGCATCAGCGGTTTGAGTTCACGCAGCAGCGCATGCATGCCGCCCGATGCATGAAAATCTTCCATGTAATACTGACCCGATGGCTTCAAGTCGATGAGCACGGGCGTCTCGCGGCCAATCGCATCGAGCCGGTCGAGTTCAAGAACAATGCCCATCCGTCCGGCGATCGCGGTCAAATGAATGATGCCATTGGTCGAACCGCCAATCGCCAGCAAGACACGCAGTGCGTTTTCGAACGCTTTTGGCGTCATGATCTTGTCGGGCGTTAGTCCATTGATTGCCATCGCCACGGCCGTCGCACCGGTACGCTCTGCGATGCGGATGCGGTCGGCGGTGACGGCTGGCGGCGAGGCACCACCCGGCAGCATCATTCCCAAGGCTTCGGTCACGCATGCCATTGTGCTTGCGGTGCCCATTACCGAACACGTCCCGACGCTGGCCACTAACTGGCTATTGACCGCATTGATCTCGTCGTGGTCGATTTCATCTGCGCGATATTTTCCCCAGAAGCGGCGGCAGTCGGTACATGCGCCAACCCTTTCGGAGCGATGGGAACCTGTCAGCATCGATCCGGTTACCAACTGGATAGCGGGAATGCCTGCCGATGCAGCGCCCATCAATTGCGCCGGGACGGTCTTGTCACACCCGCCAATCAGGATCACGGCATCCATCGGCTGCGCGCGGATCATTTCCTCGGTATCCATGGACATCAGGTTACGCAGATACATCGAGGTCGGTGAGGCAAAGCTTTCATGAATAGAGATAGTCGGGAAGTCCATCGGCAATCCTCCCGCCAGCATCACGCCCCGTTTTACTGCCTCGATCAATTGCGGCATGTTTCCATGACATGGATTGAATGCACTGCCCGTGTTGGCAATACCGATCACGGGGCGATCAAGCGCGATGTCACTGTATCCGGCACCCTTGATGAAGGCCTTGCGCAGAAATAGAGAAAAGCCGCTGTCGCCGTAACTGGTCAATCCTTTACGTAACCCGGTTGCTTCGGGGTTGTTTTTCTTGTCTTGATCGCTGGTTTTGGTCATGGCCATTCCGAAAAAAAATTATTGATAATATTTTCAACAATAGTATTCTTCCCAATTACAGGATGCAAGCGGGAAGTCTGGAACGCAGAGAAAACGGGAGGGGGCATTTTTGCGAGCTTGCTTTGATTGGTTGCACTTCTTTCCGTTGCTGAGTTTTCTTTCTGCATCAAAGGCGCCTGCGCACGGCGTTGACACCGGGCGCAACCACGCGCGGAATATTTCTTTTTGGCAACAAAACAGAGGATTCAGTAGTAGTTCTTCGTCGTGGATTGACGTTCGCACAGGCTACTCCGCGAATACGTCGACATGAAGCAGGCCATGACGGGCCCGTGCGTACCGGCCAACGAACGACAGGCGCATGCTGACCGATTAGCCGTACAAAAATGCGAATTGGCCCTTCAGGAAAAAGCATCAGAGCCAAACCGGACATTACAACTTTGTCGCTCCAGTCAATGTCAAACCCAAATTCAAATGTCAGTCAAATGACGCATAATTTATATTATGTTAAATCCTAAATCAATCGAGCGGCAAACTGCAACAACCCGACCTCCGAACTTTCAGAATGTGCCACCGCCACACCAACCCCTGCTACCGCTGCCTGGCTTCACGATCCTTCAGCACCCGTCGATACAACCCCGATAGAGCCCCCGGCTTCAAAAACACCCGCAACAACGCACCCACCAGCAAAGCAATACCGGCCCATTGCCAGGCCGTGACCACTTCGTTCAAGGCGATCATCCCAGCCGCCAGCCCGACGATGGGCACCCCCAGACTAAATGGCGCAACCCGGTTGACGGCGTGTCTTGTCAGCAGCCCGGTCCACATCGTGTAAGCAAAAATCGTCGCGACCCAGCCCAGATAGGCGATCGATACCCAGCTGGCAAGTGACGCACCGGTCCAGTGCCAGCGCGTTGATGGTGCATCGAAGGCCAGCGATAATCCGATGAATGGCAGGATCGGTACCGCGCTGCTCCATACCAGAAACCCTACCACGTCAAAGTCGGGCGTCGATTGCCGGGCACGTCGCACCACGATATTCGAGGCTGCCCACATCGCCGCAGCGCCGAGGCACAATACAAATCCCAGAGGCGAACTGGCCGATGATGACCCCGCCCCCGGCGTCACATAGTTCATCACGAAACAGCCCAGCCCCAGCGCAGCCAGCACCAAACCCACTTGCAGGGCTTTCCCGATGCGTTCACGCAGCAGCACAAATCCGAGTAATGCCGTGAAAAAGACCTGGGTTTGTAAAAGTACCGACGCCAGCGCGGCCGTCATTCCCACATGCAAAGCCAGGAACAACAAGCCAAATTGCCCCACGCCCTGAATCAATCCATAGAGCACCACCCATTTCCAATGCAGGCGCGGTGGCCGGACGATCAGAATCAATGGCAATACCGCCAGCACGTAACGTGCGGCACCGAGCTGGAACGGGGTGAAATCGTGGAGTGCCAATTTCATTGCAACGAAATTGGTACCCCATATGAAAACCACGCACAGCGCAGCGACCATATCAATGCGTTTGAAGGGAGAGTGATTCATTGGATGTTGGCCCGGCGGCAGGCTTATTCGGTAGTGGTGATAAATTGTGAATGGCGCGGCTGTTTCACCGACGATGGACAGGGCAAAGCAACGCAAGGCGATCCCCTGCCCTGCGATGATCGGACATGATAATGCGGGCAATATTCAGGCGCCAGGCCGTTCCGCAATCCGGTCGCGATAAGCTTGCAAATGCGTCAGCCCCATTTCTGCAGGATGAAATTTCATCAAGCCACGGGCGAATTCCAGCGCACAAAATGCAGTAATGTCAGCGATGGTAAAACGCCCGGCGGCAACGAATGGCGTCTGCGCCAGATGCTGGTCCAGCCAGCGCGCAACCACCAGCATTTTTTTGCCCTGGGCGTGACCGAAGTCGTGGAATTGCGGTTGCTCCAGCGCGGCCAGTCCAGGGTGGGTGTGGCGGATGCAATTGGCGATACTGCCGAACAGCGACAGTTCCATGCGCCGGTCGGCCATCTCGATGAAAGCCCGCTCGTCCGACGTGGTTCCCATCAGGTTGGGTTCCGGCTGCAAGCCTTCAAGGTAGGTGCAGATCGCCCTGCTTTCGCTGAGGACACGGCCGTCGTCCAGCTCCAGCGCCGGCACACCGGCAAAAGGATTTCTGGCCAGATAGGCGTCGCCCTTGTGTTCGTTGGTGCCGAGATCGACGACCACTTCTTCAATACCGGTCAGGTTTTTTTCAGCGATGAACATCGTCACGCGGCGCGGGTTGGGTGCCCGTGGGGAAAGATACAGTTTCATGGTGTCTCCAATGGGTCGAATAACGGATGAGAGATGATCAGGCGTCCTCTTTGCGGGGCGTGTCCTTTTTTAGCGTGAACGCGATGTCGCGGAAAGTGCGCCGCAAGCCAAAATACATCATTGTCTTTCGCAACGTTGCGCTGTCGAAGCCCTGCACCATATACCTGCTGGCAATTGTTCGCACGCGCTACCAAACAAAATACCGTGCGATTTTTATCGACGACCACATAGACGATGCTTGCCATCAGAAGGATGCACCAGCGTCGCGCAGCTTGCCGGGTGTTGAAACCGCAGTGTCAGCGTCAGCCAAATGCACTGAAGCATCATGCAAGCGTTATATAATTTTGTATACGACGAACGCACTTTTCTCATTCCAAGGCAAGTCGATGCAACCCACCCTGTTCAAACGGCTACTGTTCGCTACCGCGCTATTGACCTCATCCGGCCTCGTGTTTGCGGGCGAACTCACCGTTTCGGCAGCGTCCAGCCTGACTAATGCCTTCAAAGAAATTGCACAAAGCTACCAGCAGCGCTACCCCGATGCAAAAATCGCGTTGAATTTTGGTGCGTCCGGCGCGCTGTTGCAGCAACTGGCGAAAGGCGCACCGGTCGATGTTTTTGCTTCTGCAGATCAGGAGACGATGGACATCGCCCGGAAACAAGGGCTGATAGCGCCTGCCGACCGACACGATTTTGTCCGCAACAGACTCGTGCTGATCGTGCCGAACGACAGCAGTGTCGCCATCAAACGCCTGCAGGATCTGGATCAACCCGGCATCAGGCGTATCGCCATCGGCAATCCCGCCAGCGTGCCGGTCGGGCGCTACACCCGCCACGCGCTGGAAGCAGCCAGTCTATGGAAGACCGTCGAAGGCAGGATGATCCGCACGCAGAATGTGCGGCAGGCACTGGACTATGTGGCACGCGGCGAAGTCGATGCGGGATTCGTCTATGCCACGGATGCGGCCCTGATGGCGGACAAGGTCAGGGTGGTCGCTGAAATTCCTGCCGCGACCGATATCCGCTATCCGATTGCGAAAACCGTAGGCAATGCCAATGACGCCGAAGCCAGACGGTTTATCGACTTCGTTCTCGCTCCTGCAGCGCAGGAAATTCTGGCCAAATTCGGCTTCCGAAAACTGTGATGCCCGACATCGATCCGATCTGGACCGCATTGCTACTGTCATTAAAAGTCGCAGGTCTGGCAACCGCAATCAATCTGGTGCTGGGCATCGCCATCGGGTATGCACTGGCACGACTGCGGTTTCCGGGGCGTAATTTGCTCGATACGGTGCTGACGCTGCCGATGGTGATGCCGCCGACCGTGCTGGGTTATTACCTGCTGGTGCTGATGGGGCGTCGCAGCTGGCTGGGTGCATGGCTCGATGATCATTTCGGGATCACCCTGATTTTTACCTGGCAAGCCGCGGTGATTGCCGCCGCGATCGTGTCTTTCCCGCTGGTGTTCAAACCTGCCCGCGCCGCCTTCGAGTCGGTCGATGGACAACTGGAGGATGCAGCGCGGGTGCTGGGGACAGGCAACCTGAGTATTTTTTTCCGGGTCACGCTGCCGCTGGCATGGCGCGGCATTCTCGCCGGCCTGTTGCTGGCATTTGCCCGCGCACTGGGCGAATTTGGCGCGACGCTGATGGTTGCCGGCAGCATTCCCGGCAAGACGCAAACCTTGTCGATCGCCGTCTACGAGGCGGTGCAAGCCGGGCAGGATGACGTCGCCAACACGCTGGTGCTGCTGACGTCGGCCGTGTGTATTCTGGTGTTGCTCGCAGCGGGTCACTTCGCCCCCGGCCGCATCGGCAACCGTTAGCAGGGGTATTCATGCACATCGATATCGATATCCACAAGACGCTCAGATCGGGAAAGCGCACCTTTCATCTGCATGCACGACTGCACTCGGACAACCCACGCCTCGTCATCATCGGCCCATCCGGTTCCGGCAAGAGCCTCACGCTCAAGGCAATCGCCGGCTTGATCACGCCCGACAGCGGTCACATCAGGCTCAACGGCAGTACGTTCTTCGATGCGCAGGCCGGCATCGATCTGGTGCCGCAACAGCGCAAGGTGGCCTACTTGTTTCAGGACTATGCCTTGTTCCCGCATTTGAATGTCCGCCAGAACGTCGGTTTTGGCTTGCAGCGCGGCTGGCGTAATCCCGATGCGCGTGCAGCACAGGCGACCGTTGACCAGTGGCTGGACGCGTTTCATTTGATGCCGATGGCCGAGCAGTTTCCGGATGAACTTTCTGGTGGCCAGCGTCAGCGAGTGGCGTTGGCACGCGCACTGGTGGCGCGACCCCAAGCGCTGTTACTGGATGAGCCGTTCGCGGCGCTCGATCCGGTACTGCGCATCGACATGCGCGCAGAGCTCGATGCGCTCCAGACACGCTTGCAGGTGCCGATGATCCTGATCACCCACGATCCCGAGGATGCCCGCGTATTTGGCGGAGTAGTCCTGCAACTGCGTGAAGGATCGATAGTCACGGATGCAGGAAGCGGGATCGCCCGGGGGCGCGAGGCATGAGCCAGAGTCACCACGGATCCGAAGACGGCCCCAACGACAATCCGATCGCATTGCAGGGCGCGGTGTGGATGACGGTTGGCGATCAGAGTTTCGGCGGTGCCGGTCGCATTGCGCTGCTGACCAGCATCGCGGAATGCGGTTCGATCACCCGGGCAGCCAAGGCCATCGGGATGAGTTACAAGGCGGCCTGGGATGCCATCGACAACATGAACAATCTGGCCGGTGAGCCGCTGGTCAAGCGTTCCACCGGAGGCAAAGGCGGTGGTGGTACCCGGTTGACTTCGCGCGGTGAAAAGCTGGTGCGCAATTTCAGGATCATCGAGCTTGAGCACACGCGCTTTCTGGCGCAACTTGGTCGGCAGGCAGAGGGCATTGCTGATGATTTTTTATTGGTCCGGAGACTGAGTATGAATACCAGCGCCCGCAACGAATTTTCCGGAAAAGTTTCTGGTATCACGCGTGGGTCCGTCAATGACGAGGTCGAACTGGAACTCGCTGGCGGCGAAAAGATTGTGGCCATCGTCACGCACGAGAGCGCCGAAAAACTGGGCCTGTGCATAGGCGTGGAAGCTTTTGCACTGATTAATTCGTCGTCGATCATCGTGATGACAGATGACCAGGGTGCAAAGTTTTCGGCACGCAATCTGCTTCGCGGCACCATTTCCAGACTGCAGCCAGGTGCGATCAACACGGAGGTGGTGATCGCCATGAACCACGGTGCATCGATTGCCGCCGTCATCACCAACGAGAGTGCAACGGCGCTCGGACTGGTGGTCGGCTTGCACGCAACGGGCATGTTCAAAGCCTCCAGCGTGATTCTGGCCACCCCGGCATAAACCACGGCGAGGAAACTTGTTGCCGACCAACAGCGGCCCGGCACACGCTGGAAGCTGAGCCACTTGACCAGAACCGTTCCGCCCTGCCCGCCCGTTACACCTGAATCTCGACACCTCTGATACATTCAGCGAATTATCGATTTGGCGACCGCGAGTGCGCGGCGTACTACGAACATGAATCATCCTTCTAAGCAATGGCCCCCTGCAGGCAGCGCGATGGCAAACGTCATCCGTCACACCCAGTGGGAAAGTACTTCGCTGGGACCGATCAAGGACTGGACTGCCAGTCTGAAAACGACAGTGACCACCGTGCTCGACGCGCCACTACCCACGATTGTTCTGTGGGGGCGCGATCTGATCCAGATTTATAACGACACCTATCGTCAGATTGTCGGCGACCGTCACCCGACGGCAATGGGACAGCCAACACGGGATTGCTGGCCCGAAGTCTGGGATTTCAACGGCCCCATTTACAGCAGTATCTTCGCCAGCGGAAAAAGCGTTCATCTTGAGGATCAGGAATATATCCTCGCGCAGTCCGGTGTCCACGTACCGCACTATTTCACGGTGACTTACTCCCCCGTGCGCGATGAATCTGGCACCGTTTGCGGTGTACTCGTCGCCGTTATCGAAACCACCCGACGTGTGCTCGCCGAGCGTGACAAAAATGCCTTGCTGAAGGAAATGCGCTTCGCGGCACACCAGTTGCAGACCATGTTCGATCAGGCACCAAGCTTTATGGCTCTGTTGAACGGACCAACGCATATTTTCGAGATCACCAACGCGGCGTATACCCGCCTTGCGGGTCGACAGGATCTGATTGGCAAAACCGTCGCGCAAGCCATTCCGGAGGCAGAAAGCCAGGGCTTCGTTGCGCTGCTTGACCAGGCGTATTCCACCGGCGAGCCCTATCTGGCATCGGCAAAGCCGATCGCTTTTCACAACACGTCAGATGGCACGGTTGATCAGCGCTACCTCGATTTTGTCTATCAACCGATTCGCGACACCGACGGCAATGTGGTCGCGATTTTTGTTGAAGGTAACGATGTCACAACGCAGCATCACGAGCGACTGGAACTCGTGCGACTCAATGCGGCCTTGCAAAATCAGGTGGAACAGCTGGAAAAGGCCGAGCGACGACAGAACTTCCAGCTTGCCTTGGCGGACTGCCTGCAAGCCGGATTGGATCCGTCGGATGTGGTGAGCGCTGCCTGCGATCTGCTGGGTCGGCATCTCGATGTATCGCGGGTGATGTTTTGCGAGATCAATGAAGAGAATGGCACTTTTTTTGTTCGGTACGAATGGCTCCGCGATGGCTTGTCGAGCGTGCCAGGGCGAGATCGATCGCTCGCCGATTTCGGCATGGACAACGTCGCGTTATTACGGTCGGGGCAGGTGTTTGCATGTGACGATACCGCGACTGACCCGCGTACCGCGCCCCATGCCGCAGCCTACGCAACGTTCAATGCGCAAGCCAGTCTGTCGATCCCGCTGGTCAAGGCCGGCAAGCTCACTATCGTCCTGAATGTGCATCATGTCGTGCCCTATCATTGGACTGATGAAGATATTGCGCTGACTCGGGATACGGCCGAACGGGTCTGGTCAGCGGCAGAAAGCGCGCGGGCGCAAGCCGAGTTACGGGAAGAGCGCGACAAGTCCCAGTACATTTTTTCGAACATGACCGAAGGATTCGGCATGATCGACCAGAACTGGCAGGTCGTCCAGATGAATGCGGAAGGACTACGTTTAGGCCAGCGCAGCGCAGTCGAGGTCATCGGAAAAAATCACTGGGATATCTGGCCGGAAGTCCGCGGCACCGTCGTCGAAACGGTCTACAAACGGGTAAGGGAAACCGGCAAATCGGAAACCTTCGAGCGATGCGTTGCGCTGTCACCCGACTCGGCAGTGTGGCTGGAAGTGCGTGTGCATCGTTCGCTCGGTGGTGAGCTGGCGATATTTTATAACAACATCACTGACCGCAAAGCGGTCGAAACGACCTTGCAAGAATCGTCACGCCAAAAAGACGAATTTCTGGCGATGCTGGCACATGAACTCAGAAACCCGCTCGCGCCGATTTCCACGGCAGCCGAATTACTGGTGGCGGCACCGCTCGACCAGGCGCGCATGCGTCAGATCGGCGGTGTCATCAAAAGGCAAGCGGCGCACATGACCAGCCTCATTAGCGACCTGCTGGATATGTCGCGCGTCACGCAAGGACTGGTCACTCTCGACAAGATATCGATCGACATCAAGACTGTCGTGATCGATGCGGTGGAACAGATACGTCCCATTTTCGAATCACGCGAACATCAATTTGACATGCACTTGCCAGCCGAACCGATCTGGGTGATCGCCGACAAAGACCGGATGGTGCAGGTACTGGCAAATGTTCTCAGCAACGCCGCCAAGTACACGCCAGATAACGGACATATCGAACTCGACCTGGCGGCAACCGAACACCACATCACCCTTTCCGTGATTGACAACGGCATCGGCATGTCACCGGCACTGGTTGCCAGGGCATTTGACCTGTTTGCGCAGGCTGAGCGAACCTCCGACCGCAATCAGGGTGGGCTCGGGATTGGCCTGTCGCTAGTCAAAAGCCTGGTCGAACTGCATGGCGGCAGTGTCTCTGCCCGCAGTGATGGCGCCAATGCCGGCAGCACGTTTTCGGTGAGTCTGCCGCGCCTCCACACGGATAGGGCATCTGCCTCTTCCAGCGATGCCATCGTCCCTGCCGAAAACACGACGGCACTACGCATCATGGTGGTGGACGATAACGTCGAGGCGGCCGACATGCTGGCCATGTTCCTGGAGGCGGCAGGCCATGTGGTCGTCGTCGAATACTCGTCGCGCAAAGCACTGGAGCAGGTGCGCCGTTTAGCGCCCGATGTCTGCCTGCTGGATTTGGGCCTGCCTGAGATGGATGGAAACGCGCTGGCCCTGCAGCTGGCATTACTTCCCAGTATGCAAAGGAGTTTATTGATCGCGATCAGCGGATACGGACAAACGCAGGACAAGGAAGCCGCGTTCGCGGCCGGATTTGATCACCATTTTACAAAGCCTGTAGACGCGCCGGCATTGATGGCGTTGCTGGTTGAAATAGCGGAATCGAAGCTGGATGGATGAATGCGCGCGGGTCTGAAAATGGCTGGTGTAATGATGGCTGGTCAAATTCATCCTCCCTCCATCTGCAAGCACCGCTGCGGTTCAAGTATTGGCTACGGTGGAATTACACGTCTGGAAAACTCACGACTGTTCGTTAATTGCATATAAACAGCATTGAGATTTATCTCGCTACTTTTATCATTCAACCAACCAGAAAAATGACTAGTGCTGTGGAAATCAGCGATGCCGCCTGACTACACGACATGCCTTCCACCGAACGGTTCGGTGACCTGCCGCACCCTCGTTACACAGGTTGTCCTCTACGATCAGTAGCCCGTCAAACCGCCGGACACGCTATATCCAACTTCCCGGTATCGCTACCGCCCCCCAGCCTGCATGGACAGCAGCACATTGGCGAGCAATCTCGCCAACAGGACACGCCGGCGTACCCATGTAATAAAATTGTCACTATGTTTTTATGGCTCGCATAACTAGAATACGGAAACTTTCCTAGGTGCAGCATTCACGCAAAGCTTGTCATGGCAACCCTGCGACGGGACGCATCGCATGAACGTGCCTTCATTGCCGCGACAAGAAAGAAATCATGCCTCAGCCTGCGACAAAAATGACGGTAACGTCCGTCCCAACGCTCTCATTGGCATCGACGATTACGATGATGCCGGTCGTTGAAGACGACATGCGCGCGCATTTGCTCGACATCATCGCGAATGTGCACCTGAGTGCCCTGCTTCAACCCATCGTCAATTTGTCCACCGGGACAATCATGGGATATGAAGGGCTGATCCGTGGCCCATCGGATAGTCCGCTTCATTCACCGTTGGCGTTGTTCAAAGTGGCACGCGCGAACGACCTCACTCTGCAGATCGAACACTTGTGCCGCCGCGTGGTTCTTGAGCGGTTTGCTGCATTGAAACTAGCCGGGAAACTCTTTTTGAATGTCAGTCCCGAATGCCTGCTACTCAACAATGTGCGTCATGGCGAAACCCTCCAGCTGATCAGCGATATCGGTATCCAGCCGGACCGCGTGATCATCGAGCTGACAGAGAATCAGCCCACCTATGACTACGACCTGATGCGCGAAGCGGTAAATCACTACCGCAAGATGGGATTCCAGATCGCGATTGATGATTTGGGCGAAGGTTTTTCCAGCTTGCGGCTGTGGTCCGAACTGCGGCCTGACTACGTCAAGATCGACATGCACTTCGTTCAGGGAATCAATCAGGACCCGGTGAAGCTTCAGTTCGTTCGGTCGATACAGCAAATTGCGGAACAGACAGGTACGCTGGTGATCGGCGAAGGGATAGAAACGCAAGCCGAGTTGCTGGTTCTGCGCGACCTGAAAATAGGATACGGCCAGGGCTATCATCTGGGCCGGCCAATGGCGAACCCTGCAGTGGCGCTGTCGGCCGAAGTCATCAAGGCCCTTGGTGGCAATGGCGTATCGGTGTATCCGCAGCAAGTGCAGGACGACAAAAGCAGTATCTACAAGCTGCTGCGTCTGGTCGCTCCGGTCTCCTCTGGTCTTTGTAACAACGCGTTGTACGAGATCTTCATGGCGACGCCAAGTTTGCTCATCGTCCCGGTTGTCGATGACGGCAGGCCGCTTGGTCTGGTCACCCGCCTAAACATGATCGACCATCTTGCGCGCCCATTTCAGCGTGAGCTGTATGGAAAAAAATCCTGTACCGTGTTCATGGACCCTGCGCCGATCATCGTCGACCGCGGCACGTCGCTGCAGGAACTGGGTTACAACCTCGCGCAGGCAGACCCACACCACTTGCTGAACGGTTTCATCATCACCGAACATGGCAGGTATCTCGGCATGGGAACTGGCCATGATCTGATGCGCGAAATGACGCTGCTGCAGATAAACGCTGCGCGCTACGCGAATCCGCTAACCCAATTACCAGGAAATGTGCCGATCAACGAGCACGTCGACCGACTGATTCAAGGTGGCGCCACATTTTGGGCGTGCTATTGCGATCTCGATCACTTCAAGCCTTTCAACGACGTGTACGGCTATCGCAAAGGCGATGATGTGATCGGGATGACTGCCGCGATTCTGAAAAATAACGTCGATCCAAATCGCGATTTTTTGGGCCATATTGGCGGCGATGACTTCATGATTCTGTTTCAGAGCGAGGATTGGGAGTTGCGGTGCGGCGCCATATTGACTCAATTCAGTCAGGCCATTGCTGCGTTTTTTTCACCTGCAGATGTAGAACGCGGAGGATATCCAAGCGAAGACCGTCAGGGCCACGCCATGTTCTTCCAACTAGTCAGTCTGTCGCTCGGCGCTGTACAGGCACTGCCTGGTCGCTACAGTTCGCACTACGAGATCGCTGCTGCTGCAGCCAGTGCAAAGACGCAGGCAAAGAAGGTTCAAGGCAACCACTTGTTTCTCGATCGGCGGAGTTGTCCAACGCCACGATAATGGAACTGGGCCGTATCTGCTGGTAGGTGCCGTTTCAGATGGGGTTTGCTTGCGCAATGGACAAAGTCCCTGTCGCCATCGTTGAGCAAGATCTTCTGTAGCCGAGGCGAGGTCATTGGTGCTGATTACGCGTCAGCCTGCGGCGAACAAGAGGTCCATTCACCGTAACATCTGCGGTGAATGTCTTGCCGATGCGGAGATTACCACCCATAATCTCCGCATGAAAAGCGACGATTACCTTTATATCTGGCAAGCCCGCGACTGGCCAGCCTGGCGCTACGACCTGGCAACGCTGGTGCAGCCATTGGCCGCCGTGAGCCACGCCCAGGGCCGGCTGGCAGGTCGACTTGCCGATGTTGGCGTGACGCTACGGGTTGAGGCCAGCTTGTTGGCGTTGACCGACGACGTGGTCAAGACCAGCGAAATCGAAGGCGAGCAGCTCAATGTTGCCTCGGTGCGCTCATCCATCGCACGTCGCCTTGGCGTTGACATCGGGGCACTGGCGCCGCTTGACCGACATGTCGAGGGCGTGGTGGACATGGTGCTGGATGCGACCACGAACTGCAACGCACCGCTCACCCGCGATCGATTGTTCGGCTGGCACGCAGCGCTTTTTCCGGCTGGATACTCCGGGTTGGCACGCATCAAGGTCGGCGGCTGGCGTGACGATACGGCCGGTGCGATGCAGGTCATTTCGGGCCCGGTCGGACGACAACGCGTGCATTACGAAGCGCCGCCCTCGGCGCGACTGGAGGTCGAGACCCAGCGTTTCATCGACTGGGCCAACAGCACATCAACCCTGCCACCACTGATCAAGGCCGGCCTTGCGCATTTATGGTTTGTCACGCTGCATCCGTTCGACGATGGCAACGGCCGCATTGCGCGTGCAATCGGCGACCTGTTCCTCGCCCGTGTCGACGGCAGTCCGCAGCGTTTCTACAGCTTATCCGCGCAGATCCAGCGTGAACGTAAAGCGTATTACGACATCCTCGAAAAAACCCAGAAGGGCAACCTCGATGTTAACGACTGGCTGGTCTGGTTCCTTGCCACCTTGCACCGGTCCGTTGATCAGGCCCAGCAGACGCTGGATACCGTGCTGGCCAGAACACGCTTCTGGCATCGCTGGTCCACTGCGCCACTCAATACGCGCCAGATAAAACTGGTCAACCGGATGCTGGATGGATTCGACGGCAAGCTCACCAGCAGCAAGTGGGCGGCAATCGCCAAATGCTCGCCGGACACGGCATTGCGCGACATCAGCGACTTGCTGGTGCGCGGTGTGTTGCGGAAGTCCGATGCGGGCGGGCGCAGTAGCAGCTACGAGCTGGACAACGTCAACGAATAAAAAACTGCCACTGTCGGGCTTTGCTACGCCAGGTTGCACGTGGCGCAGCAAAGCACGCCACGATGATGGTCGAGTCCTTCAGTGCGGCTCGTGCCTACACGCCAGTGCAGCCCGGCATAGAGCGATACGCTCCCTCCCTTTCAATGCGTTCGCGGGGTTCACCATGTATCGGCGATCATTGGTGGACTACTGCTGGGCTACGGCGCGCGACTTGCGTATGGGTGCAACATCGGTGCATTTTTCAGCGGTATCGCCTCGGGCAGTGTGCATGGCTGGATGTGGTTCGTGTTTGCGCTGATGGGAAACTGGCTGGCACTGTTCATTCGACCGTTCTTTCGCTTGCCAGTCGAGGTACGGCAGAGCGCCTGCTGAGTATCGCGATTGTCGGCAAACGGCGTCAGGGGGTTTTCAGTTGTTCGCAGGAGCGAGCATGGGTCAGCCTTTTGATCCAGTCAGTCCGGACTGATTAACTGGTAGCAGGAGCCGCATTCACCCCGGCCAGGATGGTGATCAGTGCCTGCAGATCCACCGGCTTGACCAGGTGGTGATCGAAGCCGGCTTCATGGCTGAGTTGGCGATCTTCGTCCTGCCCCCATCCGGTCAACGCAATCAGCATGGCGCGCTTGCCCCAGGGCTGTTCCCGGATGCGGCGGCAAGCTTCGTAGCCGTTCAATTTCGGCAAGCCGATATCGAGCAAGATCGCGTCTGGCCGATACGCTTCTGCCATATCCACACCCTCTTGTCCGTCGTAAGCCGTGCGGATGTCATTGCCCATGATCTCCAGCAGCGCCGTCATGCTATTCGCAGAATCCCGGTTGTCGTCCACGACAAGAATACGCAGCGACGGCATCGCGGCTGCCGGCGCGTCGCTGGCGCGCGCGAGTTGCGGTCGTTGTGCATCGGTCATGAGCGGCAAACGCACGATGAACTCGCTGCCCTGCCCCAGCCCATCACTGCGCGCCTCGACGCTGCCGCCGTGCATGTCAACCAGACGCTTGACCAGCGACAGTCCGATGCCCAGGCCGCCCTGCGACTTGCCCAACGATTGATCTACCTGCGCGAACATCCTGAAAATCCGGGGCAACTGCTCGGCGGCGATCCCGATGCCGCTGTCCTTCACCACAACGACCGCATCGCTGCCATCACGCTCGACGTTCAGCTGGATATGTCCACCCCGTTCGGTGTACTTGGCAGCATTGTTCAACAGGTTCAAAAATACTTGTGCCAGACGGGTCATGTCGGCATCCAAGATGAGCGGCTCCTCGGGAAAAATGACCGTGAGTGTCTGATCCATCTGCCCGATCAGCGGGCGGGTCGCTTCGAGGGCACTGTCGAGTGCTGTTGCCAGAGAGAGTCGTTCCTTGCGCAGTTCAAGCTTGCCCTGACTGATGCGATTGACGTCCATCAAGTCATCGACCAGACGAACCATCTGTGTCAATTGGCGTTCCATCAAAGAACGGACGCGCTCGATGGTCGCGAGGTTGCCGCCCGCCAGCTTGATGAGTTGCAGGCCGTTGAGCAGAGGCGCCATCGGGTTGCGCAATTCGTGGGCCAGCGTCGCCAGGAACTCGTCCTTGCGATGTCCAGCTTCGGACAAATCGGCAGCAAGTTGGCGTAACTTTTCTTCGTCGCGCTTCCGGTCTGTGATGTCGGCGTGGACACCGACCCATTCGCGTATGCCGCCGTCGGGATTAAAAATCGGCAACGCACGGACCGAACAGAGCCGCCATGCACCATCACGGCGACGGACGCGATGCTCGAACACGAAGGGACGCTTCTCGGCCACCGCCAGATTCCAGGCAACGATCGTCTGCGGAGCATCGTCGGGGTGAACAGCGTTCGACCAGCCATAGCCACGATATTCCTGCGGCGATTGCCCTGTGAACTCACTCCATCCCGGCTGGTCAGCATTCATTAGCCCGTCGGAGCTGTTGGTCCAGATCAGCTCACTCACGGCAGCGGTCGCTGCGCGCAGGCGCTCTTCGCTTTCCAGCAGTTTCGTCGTCGCGGCACGACGTTCGCTGATATCCATCCCCGAGGCAATGAGATGCGTGATGCGCCCTTCGGTATCACGCAGTGGTGACAGCTGAAAATCGATCCACAGTGGTGCTTCCGCTGCCATGCGCACGGGGACATCGTAGCGCACGACCTCCCCGGCAGCAGCACGTTCGCACGCGCCGCGCAGTTGCAACTGCACATCCGTGGAATAACTCCACCAGTAGCAGTCCCAGAAATTTTTCCCGAGCACATCGCTGGCCGAAATACCTGCGACCTCCAATGGTGCGCGATTCAGGTCGATCAACGTGCCGTCCACCGTCAACACGCCGACAAAGGCAATCAGATTGTCCAGGACCTGACGGGCGAACAGCTGGTTATCGCGTACCGCGTCCTCCGCCCGCCTGCGCTCGGTAACGTCACGGGATACCGACAGAACGCGCACGACCCGCCCGCCTTCGCCATCCTGGACAGGGCTCACAGTGACTGCCCACCACTTCGGCGTTCCGCTATCGGTTGGGCAATAGGCATCAAATGAAGACACCTCGCCGCCAGCCGCCCTGGTCACGGAGCGCTCTATATCGGCTTGTGCTTCCGCAGGCCAGAGTGCCTCCCACTCGCGCTTGTACATGGACGTGAAGTCGCCTATCTCCATTGCAGAAAGGCCCGGATTATTCATGTATAGAAGCCGTCCATCCAGATCCAGGACCTTGACGCAATCGGTGGTGCCGTCCATCAGACTGCGGTTGAATTGTTCGCTTAGTCGCAGACGCAAGGTGCGACGCCGCAGCACCCACACCAACACCCCAACCGTCAGCAAACTCAGGGCACCGGCAGCCAGGGTCATCGTGACGATACCCTGATAGCTTGCGGCAAAGGTGCGCTCGCGCAGATCGAGCAAGTCGCGTTCCACTTTTTCCATGTCGGCCGCATGCTGGCGAATTGCGTCCATCTGTAGCTTGCCGCTGCCAGCAGCGATGAACGCTGATGCTTCTTGCGGATTTTGGCGGCGCAGAACGACGCCCTGGTTCAAGCTGGCCAATCGCGCCGCGCTCAGTGCTACCAACGTCTTGCTACGGGAAAGTTGGGCGGGATTGTCTTTGGTTTTTTCCTTCAACTTCGCCAGGATGGCGTCCAGCCGAAGGACGGCAGCGTCGTAGGGTCGCAAGAATTCATCATTGCCGGTGAGAAGAAAGCCGCGTTGTCCGGTCTCGGCGTCCAATAACGCCAGCATGACGCCGGAGGTCAGGGCCATGACTTCGTGCGTACGGGAAATCGAATTGGCTTGCTCCTCGAAGGCGCGCGTGCTCCGGTAAGGAAGCCCGATGGTGAAGAGCATCAATGCCACCAACAGCGCGATGCCGATCACGACCGCTCTGTCGAAGCTGCGTCGCTTGTCGTTTTCTTTGTCGCGGCGACCTGGTGGTCGGTCAGTCAATGGCAAAGTGCACTCCCCGTGACGCATCGTGCGCTCCGGATGTGAATCATTCGGAAGCGCGGGCTCAGCCAGGCCAGGAGAGCGTGCAACATTTTACCCTTCATCCCTCGGGTTTCGAGTGCAGGGGTTCGATTACATTTCACTGGGCATAATGGGGCCAGCGCAAGCGCAACACATCGCCGCTTCTTTGCCGGTGGGTCATATCGACCTGCGCCTGACCACCGGTCTGCGCCTCGACTCCGCACTTGGTTCAGGCCGGTAGCCATCGGCACCGATCGGCCTAAAAGTTGTTCTTAGACTGCCGGAGTGCATTCGTCTTGCTCTGGCAATTGCTTGCCGTCATACAGCATTTGTTCAACGCCCGTCGCGGGCACGGGTCGGCTGAAGTAGTACCCCTGCATCTGATCGCATTCGTGTTCCCGCAAATACCGTAGCTGCTCGGCCGTTTCGACACCTTCGGCCACGACCTGCAAATGCAGGCTGTGCGCCATGCTGATGATTGCCAGCACGATTGATGCATCATCAACGTTGCTCGTCACATCGCGAATGAATGACATGTCAATCTTGAGTTTATTGATGGGAAAGCGGCGCAGATAGGCAAGGCTGGAATAGCCCGTCCCGAAGTCGTCGATCGAGACCGTAACACCCGCCTTGCGCAGATTTTGAAGGATTGCGACAGTAAGCTCGGTGTTCTCCATCAACGAACTCTCGGTAATCTCCAGTTCCAGCAGGTCGGACCGAATTGCATTCCGATGAATCGCCTGGGTGACGTTGCCGTAGAGGTCGCCTTCAACGAACTGTCGTCCAGAGACATTGACGGCGACTCTGACCGGCCCGATTCCGCCGCGCATCCAGACCCCTATCTGTCGGCATGCCTCTCCAATCACCCACTTTCCGACCAGAACGATGAGTCCGGTTTCTTCCAGTGCCGGAATAAAAGCGCCCGGGAATAACAGTCCATGCCCTGGCCGCTCCCAGCGTAGCAACGCTTCAAAGCCCTCAATTTTGCCGGACACCAGATCGACTTTTGGCTGGTAATGCAGCACAAATTCGTCGTGTTCGAGAGCGAATCGCAAAGCGACCTCAAGTTCGCGCCGTGCAATCGCATCCACGTTCATCTGTGCCGTAAAAAATCGATAGGTATTACGGCCGCTTTGTTTGGCCTGATACATCGCCGTGTCGGCGTATTGCAGAAGGATCTGCGGATCGGTTGCGTCGTCCGGATACAGCGTGATGCCGATACTGGCTGACACGAGCACGTCATGGCCGTTCAAACGAAACGGCGTACGTAAGGTGTTCTCGATTTTTGTAGCGACCTGCGCTGCGGTGTTTTGACCCTTTTTCATGATCAGTATTAAAGCAAATTCGTCGCCGCCCAGCCGGCCGACCGTGTCCCGGATGCGAATGCTTGCAGTCAACCGGTTGCTGACCTGATGCAGCAGCTCATCGCCGACATCGTGTCCCATGGTGTCATTGACGTTTTTAAAGTTATCCAGATCGATGAAAAACACGGCAATCATCCAGTCGGATTTGGCCGCTCTGGCCAACGTACGTTTCAGGCTCTCGTAAAAAAGTGTCCGGTTCGGGAGCCCGGTCAGCGGATCAAAATGCGCCAGGCGATACATGCGTTCTTCTGCTGCCTTGCGCTCGCTGATGTCACGCATGACACAGACGATGATCCAGTCATCACCCGATGGCAGTGTCTGACGAAAGATCTCCACATCGATTTTTTCGCCATTCTTGCAACGCAAACTGGCTTGTTTGTCTGCAAAGACGGCGTGGCCGGCGATGACGGCATCGCATTCGATCTGGATTTCGTCAGATGCTCCCACAACAATATCGTTGGGTCCCATACACAGCAATTCCGCACGTGAGTAACCCAACAGCGCGCAGGTAGTCGCATTGAGTTCCACGAACCGCATGGTGTTGCGGCTAATCAGTACGATGGCGTCGGCGGTGGCATCCATGGCCGTGCGAAAAAATTGCAGGTCAGCGGTACGGGCCGCGAGTTCCAGATTTTTCGCCGACAGCGCTTCGTCGACCTGCTTGCGTGCCGTGTTGTCGGTTCCGATGAGCAGGTAGCCGATTAACATTCCCTGCGCATCCCTAAGTCCGGTCACCGAAACGACAGCGGGAAAGCGCGATCCATCTCTGCGGATGTAGGTGAGTTCGTAAATATCCTCGATACCGCGCGATGCCTTGAACACCAGCGCTTCGAACCCTGGCGCAATGGTGGTGTGAAACTCCAGGCTCAAGCCGGATGCGCGGCAAATCAGTTCATCCGGATCGGATATGTCTGCAGGTGTAACGCGATTGACAACATCCTCGGCCACATACCCCAGCATGCGCTCGGCACCGACATTGAAAATCTGGATGACGCCATGTTCATCGGTGGCGATGCTGGAAAAATGCGCGCTGTTGAAGATCGCGTGTTGCAGCGCATCTGCTTTCAGAATCTGGCTTTGAAGGAGTGATTTGTTCGTCGGGAACGGGGCATCCGAATCGACTGAACCTGGTCTTGCGTCGTTCGGTTTGGACATAATCGCACCATGTATTGTAACCGGCGACCCGATGACGTTCGGGCCGCTGCAGGCCATGTGGCACGTATTTGAAACCCCGGCGAAACCCGATCCCGCCAAGGCGCGAATGCGCGTATCTGCGACGGGTCGGTCAACTATTGCGAGCTACCTCCAGTCGGTAGCTGAAGGTATCACGTTCTATTTCTCTTAAGTAATTTTTTTAGCAAGAATTCGACGCGTGATGTCGTGGACTATCACTGATGAAGGTTCTGTATTTTCAGCACATTGCGCGGTGTCGGAATTGCCCGACCGGGATGTCCTGCACGGTTGCTACCGGCGATGCACCGAAGGCGTCAGGCGACCACGCCGCGCATGGCCGCTGACGACACGATCAGTCCGACCACCAGCAGCGCTGTCACCAGACCGATCCATGCCATGCGCCGACGCATCAGATCGACGCGCGCTACCAACTGGCGATTTTGCTCGGCCAATTCCTTGATCAGTTCGGCCGAGGCCAGCATCTGTTCCTGCAGCAACGCGAGCGTACTCTCGGCCGCCATCAGTCGACTGTCAATCGGTACCACCACGTCGGCGCCGGTCTTGGCGGTGCTGGCGGCTTTCGGTAAATGCTGTTTTCTGCCGACCGAGTCCCACAGCTTTTTTGCACCCTCCGCCACCTTGGGTGCATTGCTGATGACATCGACCCACGGAACCATTTTTAAAACGGATAACCATCCAATTGCCATCGTGAAGCCTTTTAGTGAAGCGCTGCGCTAGCTAGCGGAATGGCCAACCGTACCACAACGCGCACGTCCGGAAAATTGCGTGCAATCGCATCATCGGCAATTCATCTGCTTTGGAATTTGTCGCTGTGGTGTTCGAGCCGTCGGCGGTACAGCCATTTTCCCTGCGACTATGACGAATGGTGCTGTCGTCATCGCATGGTCGTGAATCATCGTGCGGCGACGATTATTTGTGTTCCAGCAATATCCGGCTAAACTCCAACTCCCCTTAGCCGAGATTTCTCATGCCCACCTCCATCCACCCTACCGCCGCGACGCACGTCTTGCCCGCCACGATCGACAACCAGCAATGGATTTATCTGCGCCATCCTGATGGCGTCGTCGGGCCCGAACATTACGCACTGCGTACGCAGTCCCTGTCGACGGTCCTGTCGGCGGGCGAAGTGCTGGTGGAGGCGCGTTATCTCAGTGTCGATCCGTACATGCGCATCAATCAGTCGTCCCGGCCCACCTACAACGCCCTGCCGCATGCACTCGATACGGTGCAGACCGCGGGTGTGGTGGGACGCGTCATGGCATCGGGCGTACCGCACCTGGCACCCGGCGACTGGGTCGAGGGCATGCTCGGCTGGCAGACGCATGCGCGGGTGCACCACAGCGTCTTGCGCAAACTCGACCCGGCGCTGGCACCCGTGAGTACCGCACTGGGCGCGCTGGGCATGCCCGGCCGCACTGCCTGGTTTGGCCTGACCGAATCCGGACGCCCGCATGCCGGTGAAGTCGTGGTGGTCTCGGGCGCCGCCGGTGCGGTGGGTTCGCTGGTTGCACAGTTCGCCAAGCGGCATGGCTGCAAGGTCCTCGGTATCGCCGGAGGGGCCAGCAAATGCGACTGGTTGCGCACCACGCTCGGGCTGGACTGGGCTGTCGATTACAAGGCGCATGCCGACGCCGATGCGCTCGCAGCGACCATCAAGGCATTGACTGGTGGCGTGGATGTGTACTTCGACAATGTCGGTGGCATGGTCACCGATGCGGTGATCCCGCTGATCAACCTGCGTGCCCGCATCATCATTTGCGGCACCATCAGCCAATACTCGGGCGGCCTCGATCAACCCGAATCGGGCCCGCGCTTCCTGCATCACATGCTGTACCAGCGCGCCACCATCCAGGGCATGCTGGCACGTGACTATGCGCACCGGATGGACGAGATGCTGAAGATCGTGGGACCGTGGGTCAAAGCGGGCAGCCTGGTGTTCGAGGAAACCATCGTGCATGGTTTCGACCAACTGCCGGCCACACTCAACAGCCTGTTTACCGGCGACCATCGCGGCAAACTGCTGGTGGCAGTCGATCCGCTTTGATGACGATGGTTGGTCCCGCTGGTCCCGCTGGTTCGTCCCGTGGCGGGCCGGCGCGAATCAACGAACAGTGCCGGAAAACGCCAGCTACTCCGCTGGTGCGCCGCCGCGCGCTAGCCGCATCATATTAAAAAATCTTACCGATCACCTTTGCATCCTGACTTGCGCCCCATGACCCTCGACCCCGACAACTGGACAGACTTCCGCCAGCAAAGCCATCGCATGCTCGATGACATGCTCGACTATCAGCAACATTTGCGTGAGCGCCCGGTCTGGCAACCGATACCGCAAGCCCAGCGCGAGCACTTCACGGTACCGTTACCGCAGACCGAAAGCACGATGGCACAGGCGCATGCCCGCTTCATGGAATCGGTCCTGCCCTACGGTCCGGGCAATACGCATCCCGGATTTTTTGGCTGGGTACAGGGCGGTGGCACGCCGGTGGGGATGATGGCCGAGCTGCTGGCAGCCGGCCTGAACCCCAATCTGGGCGGACGCGACCAGATGCCGATCGTGGTCGAGCGCCAGGTCTTGCAGTGGGTCCGCGAACTGTTCCGCTTCCCCGACACGGCGTCCGGCCTGTTCGTCACCGGCACCTCGATGGCGAACCTGATTGCGCTGCTGGTGGCGCGCACCCGGGCGCTTGGACCGTCCGTGCGCGAACAGGGTGTAGCCGGCAACCGGCTGGTGGCCTATACCTCGCAGGCCGCGCATGGTTGCGTGGCGCAAGCGATGGATCTGGCCGGGCTGGGCTTTAGTGCGCTGCGCAGCATCCCGGTCACCGCCTCGTTCGCCATGGACATCGCCGTACTGGAACAGACCATTGCGGCCGACCGCGCGGCAGGACTGCAACCGTTCTTCATCACCGGCACGGCCGGCACCGTCGATGTCGGCGCAGTCGATGACCTGGAGGCGATTGCCGATATCGCCGCACGCGAGCGCCTGTGGTTTCATGTCGATGGCGCTTACGGTGCACTGGGCATGCTGGCGCAGGATGTCGCGCCGCAGCTCGCTGGTATCGAGCGGGCCGATTCGATTGCGTTCGATTTCCACAAATGGGGCCAGGTGCCGTATGACGCCGGCTTCATTCTGGTACGCGATGGCGCGCAGCATTTCGCCACCTTTGCGTCACCGGCAGCCTACTTGCGACGCGATGAACGCGGCATGGCGGCGGCTTCGCCTTGGCCCTGTGATTTCGGTCCCGATCTGTCGCGCGGATTCCGTGCCCTCAAGACCTGGTTCACGCTGACGGTATACGGCGCCGAACGACTCGGCCAGATGATTTCGGATACCTGCCGGCTGGCACGCTATCTGGAACAACAGATCGCAGCACGACCGGAGCTGGAACTCATGGCACCGGTTGCGCTCAACATCGTCTGCTTCCGCTACCGTTGCGGCAGTGACGACGCTGGCCGTGTCAACGCCGATATTGCCGCCGACCTGCAAGAGTCCGGCATCGCAGCGCCGTCGGTTACCACGATCCATGGCCAGCTGGTCTTGCGCGCGGCGATCGTCAACCACCGCACCACAGAAGCTGACGTCGATGCGCTGATCCGTGCCACCCTGATGTTCGGCGCATCGCGCTGTGCCACTTCCCATGACTGATTCCACCATGACCGACACCCTCCTCCTGCCTGCCCTGATCGGCGTCGCGCCCCTGATGCGCCGTGCCTTCGCTGGCGAAAACCTGGTGCATCAGGGCCAGGATTTATTGCAGCGCGCCCAGGATAATCCGGCCGATGCGCATGCCTACCTCGACTTTTCGACGGTGCTGCAACTGACCGGTGACCGCAATGACGCGCTGGCGGTCCAGGCCGAAGCGATTGCGATCCAGTCGGTGTACTCGCTGCCTGCGCGGCAAGCCGGACCGGGAGTACGCCTGCTGGCCATCATGGGTCCGGGCGACCTGATGGCGAATACGCCAGTGGAATTCCTGATCGAAAATTCGGATGTCTCGCTCGACCTGCTGTACCTGACGGCCGATTCCGGTTGGCCCACGGTCGTGCCGGATCACGATGTCCTGCTGGTGGCAGTCGCCGAATCGGACCGCAACCAGCCGCTGCTAAAACGCCTGACCACCGATCTGGCCAATTGGCCGCGCCCGATCATCAATCGCCCCGAGCGCATCGCCGTGCTGTCACGCGATGGCGCCTGCGCGGCACTGCAAGACATCGCCGGCGTGGAAATGCCGGCCACGGTGCGCGTCGACCGAACGCAGTTGCAGGCGATTGCGGATGGCACCCTTGCCGTGACGCCGCTGCTGCCGGACGGCGATTTCCCGATCATCGTGCGTCCGACCGGCTCGCATGCCGGCCAGAATCTCGACAAACTGAGTTCGCCCGCCGAGGTCGCCAGCTATCTGGACAAGGTCGATGCCGCGCGCTTCTACCTGTCGCGCTTCGTCGACTATCGCAGCGCCGATGGCCAGTTCCGCAAATACCGGATCATCATCATCGATGGCATTCCGTTCATTTGCCACTACGCGATTTCATCGCACTGGATGATTCATTACCTCAATGCCGGGATGACCGACAGCCAGCCCAAGCGCGATGAAGAAGCCGCCTGCATGGCCAGCTTCGACCAGCAATTTGCGGTGCGTCATGCCAGCGCGATGCAGGACATTTACGGTCGGCTGGGCTTGCCCTACCTCGGCATGGATTGCGCCGAAACCAGCAACGGCGACTTGCTGATCTTCGAAGTCGACAACGCCATGATCGTGCATGACATGGATCCGGAAGGCATGTTCCCGTACAAGAAACCGGTGATGCGCAAGGTCTTCGATGCCTTCCGCCAGCTGCTCGATACAAGCCGCACGACCACGTTGCGCGACTGAACCATGGCGGGCGCGCATTGGCCATCGTTACAGTCGCTGCTGCTCGCCGGTGGCGATGACAGGCTGATGCTCGATCCGGAAACTGGCAGGTCGCGCTACGGCAGCCGGCCTTTTCCGGACCCCGAACTGGTCGCGCTGGGGTCATCGACGGCATCGATCATTTCCGGTGCTGGCCATGCTGCCGCGCAGGCACTACATGCCGAGTGCGCCAGACAACTGCAGCAGCATTCACCCGCCTTCGTGTATGCGACGCAAGCCGAACGGCTGCGCCGGGATTTGCTCGCCCTGTGCGGCACGCCCGACGCCAGCGTCGTGCTGGCAGCCTCCGGCACCGACCTGCATTTGCTGGCGGGTCAGTGGTTGCGGCCAGACTGCATCATCATGATTGCCCCCGCCGAAACCGGCAGCGGTTTGCCCGCTGCGCTGCAAGGAAAACACCCCGCCAGCTGCGCCGCCCACAGCACGCTGGTGCCGGCTGGCGTACCGCTCGATGAATGGCGACCCGCGCTGATCACGTTGTCTGCGCGTGCCGCCGACGGGTCGTTGCGCGATCCTGTGCTGGTCGATGCCGAGTGCATTGCTCACGTCAGCGAGGTCGTTGCCGCAGGTCGCTCGGTGCTGCTGGTGCTGACCGACCTCAGCAAAACCGGGCTGCTGGTGCCGGGTGTCGATACCGTACTGGCATTGCAGCAGCGCTGGCCGCAGCAAGTGACGGTACTGGTGGATGCCTGCCAGTTCAGGCTGGCGGCAGCAACAGTGCGCGCGTATCTGGCGCAGGGTTTTCTGGTGGCGATCACCGGTTCGAAATTTGTTGGCGGACCGACGTTTTGCGGTGCGCTGCTGGTGCCGTCGGAGCTCGCCTTGCGCTATCGGGACGTCGACTTTGCGGAGAGTGTCGGCGCCTATTCCTGTGCGGCGGACTGGCCTTCATCCTGGCGCTGCGGTCAGTCGCTGCCAGTGGCAACCAACTTCGGATTGCTGTTGCGCTGGCAGGCGGCGATGGTGGAACTGACCCGGTTTCATGCCCTGCCTGATGAGCAGGTGACCGCGATTCTGCGTGAGTTCGGCGCGGCAATTCGACGGCGTGTGGCAGCGAGCTCGTATCTGGAGGCGTTGCCAGTGACACCTGTCGCGCGCGGAGTGCTAACAGCGCCAGTGTGGGATCGCGAACAAACGGTGTTTCCGCTGCTGTTGAAATGCCTCGACGGACGCTACCTGACGGCGGCGCAAACCCGCACCATTCACCAGCAGTTGATGGCAGGCGATTCCGGGCAGCGCCGTTTTCAGTTGGGGCAAGCGGTCGCCTGTGGCGCGCGGGATGGCCTGCCGGTGATGGCGTTGCGTGTGTGTGTCAGTGCGCCCATGGTGGTGGCCGCCGCAGCCGGAATGGATCTGACGGCCGACGCGCTGGCTGCGCTTGATGCGCTGGAAAGCCGGGTAAAAAGTATTTCCATCATGTGATCAATGTTTGCGGTGACGCAATAAATGGCATCGACTGGCGCGTTACAAACGGTGCCGGACAAACACTATTTTTCCGGGACGTGCGCGCCCGACAGGATGTTCAAATCACGCCATCATGCATAAAAAACACACCGCGATCAGTAAATTCTTAAGCTTTGTCTTGCGCCATCAGCCCGACGCTATCGGCATCACACTCGACCTTGAGGGATGGACCGATATCGACGCGTTACTCCTCGCTGCAGCAAGGGATGGCCAGCGTCTCGACCGCGATGTGATACAGGCGGTCGTGGCAACCAGCGACAAGAAGCGCTTCGCCATTTCTCCTGACGGGCTGCGCATACGTGCCGTGCAGGGGCATTCCGCCGTGAGCGTGGATATCGACTTCATTGAGCAAGTACCGCCAGAATTTCTTTACCACGGCACGGCGACGCGTTTCCTCGATGCCATACGCAAGGACGGATTGCGGCCCGGCGCGCGGCACTATGTGCATTTGTCGCAGGACGAATCCACTGCGCTGGCTGTCGGGCAGCGACATGGGAAAGCGGTTGTGCTGAGGGTGAAGGCCATGCTGATGCACGAACAGGGCTTCCGATTTTTTCAGGCGGACAACGGCGTCTGGTTGACGGGAGCGGTGCCGGTTTTACATATTGCAGAGTGAGGCTAAGTCGGGATTGGCACAGCATGCGCTTGCCGGTCCCGGCTCCGTTGCCCCATCCGGTTCAGGACACGCCCGAAAGGCATGCCGTCTTTACTTTGTCGTGCAGCCCCTGATGGCATCGTCATCGCCGCGTCATGTTTTTTCGCTATGTTGAGGCACAGTCCAACGGAGGTTCCCTCCGGTCTCCCGAGAAAGACATCGCATGAAAATCTATCTGCCCCTTTGTGTTTCCCTGTCGGTTGTAGCACTGGCCGCCTGCAGCAGCAATGTCGGCGTGTCGGCCGAGCCGTTCACTGCCAAGATCATTGCCCTCAACGACTACCATGGCAACCTCGAATCGCCCGGCACCTTCGGCGTCAATCTGGCCGTACCCGCAGCAAGCCGACCACCCGTTGGCGGCGCTGAATTCCTCGCCGCACATGTGGCCAGGCTCAAGAGCCAGAATGCCCGCAATATCGTGGTCGGTGCCGGTGACTTTATCGGTGCAAGCCCATTGATCTCGGCATCGTTTTTCGACGAGCCCTCGATCGAAACGCTCAACCGTATCGGCGTCGAGTTCAACGCAGTCGGCAATCACGAATTTGACAAGGGGTCTGCCGAGTTGCTGCGCCTGCAAAATGGCGGTTGCAAGATCACCAATGGCCAGCCCGATCCCAACAGCTGCAAAGGTGCGGCGGTCGGCACGCCGGTGCCGTTCGAAGGTGCGAAATTCAAGTGGCTGTCGGCCAACGTGATTACCACTGCCACCGGCAAACCGCTGCTGCCGGCCTACGGCATCAAGACTTTCAACAATGTGAAGGTCGCCTTCATCGGCATGACCCTGAAAGCCACGCCCACAATTGTCACGCCGACTGGCGTGGCGGGTCTGGAGTTCAGGGACGAGGCGCAAACCGTGAATGCGTTGATTCCGGAACTGCGTGCGCAGGGCATCGCATCGATCGTGGTGCTGGTGCATGAAGGCGGGTTTCAGACCGGGGCACTGGCCGACATCAATGGCTGCGATGGCAATCTTGCCGGCTCTCCCATCGCGGCCATCGTCGCGCAGCTGGACGATGCCGTTGCGCTGGTGATCAGCGGCCATACCCATGCGGCATACAACTGCAAATTGCCGAACGCCAAAGGGCGCGCTATTTCGGTGACCAGTTCGAGCGCATTTGGCCGGGTGCTGACCGACATCGACGTGACCATCGACCCGGTCGCCCGTAACATCACGGCAGTAACGGCCACCAACCGTCTGGTGGTGCGTGACGACCCCGCGGTCAAAGCTGACGAAGTCGTTGCAAAAATCGTCAGCGCTTACAAGGGATTGGTGTCGCCGGTGGCCAATACGGTAATCGGTTCGATTTCGACGCAACTTCCCAATAGCCGGACCGATGGTGCCTGCAATATGCCGGCCGGCAATCTCATCGCCGACGCCGAACTCGCAGCGACGCAGGCCAGCGTGGCGTTCATGAACGGTGGCGGCGTGCGCAGTCCGGGCTTTCTGTTTGCACAAAGCAGCGTCAATGAAGGCGACGGCAATGTCACCTACGGCGAAGGCTTTACTGTCCAGCCATTCGGCAACAGCCTGGTGACCTTGACCCTGACCGCGCAAGACTTGAAGAACGTACTGGAAGAGCAGTTTGCCGGTTGTCGCGGACAGTCTGCGACAGCTACCCGGTTCATGCTGCCGTCGGCTGGTTTCAAATACCTGTGGGACGGCGCCAAAGCCTGCGATTCGCGCATCAGTTCCGTCACGCTGACGGCTGCCGGCAGCACCGACACCATCGTCGACACCAACGGCGTGGTCGTCAATCCGGCCAAGACCTATCGCGTGACGGTCAATAACTTCATGGCCGATGGCGGCGACGGTTATTCGACGTTCCTGAAAGGGTCGAGCCGGCTCGGTGGCTCTCAGGATATCGACGCGCTGGTGGCGCTGATGTCCCAGTACAAGGCACCGAAATCGCCGTACAACCCGGCGACCGTGGCCAATGACGGCGGCACGCCACGCATCAGCCGGGTCGGCAGCAGCACGACCTGCCCGACCGGTGCCGCAGTCAACCCGTAAGTCAGCCACCGTCGACGTGGTCCGCACCGACGCACTGCGCGATACACGTCGACGACTAGCCGGATCACCGGCGTTTTCCGACAGTCCTCTGACGCTGCGTCATGGGGCTTTTTGTAGTTGACGACATCATGCATCCAGTTTCTGGCCGTGTACTACCGGCTTTTTTCATCATCGCTGCAATCGCCAGCAGCACAATGGCAGCCGACCACCGCAGCACGCCGCCAGGCACAGCGCTTCTGGCAGACCGGCATGTTTCTGTTGCAGGCGCAGTCGCACCGGCACCACGACAACAAGAGCGCACCGCGTTGCTCAAGCGTGGCGAGGCCGCCCTCGCCCTCGGCAAGACCGACGATGCCGCGCAGGCGTTCGAGCGTGCCGCGCTGATCCTGCACGCGTCCGACGCGGAGATGGGACTGGTGCGCACTACCATGCAGGCCGGCGAGTACCGCCGCGCGCTGGTATTTGCGGCGCATACGGCGGGCGCACATCTCGACGAACCCGAGGGCGCGGCCCTGTACGCCTGGCTATTGCACCTGGGCGGGCAACGCGCGATTGCTGCGCGGCTGCTGGCGGAGACCGACGCGCCTGTCACCCGCAATCCGGTCGTCGAGGCAACGCGCCGGCAACTACGTGCCGCGTTGCCGATCGCATCGTCGCAGTTGATGGCGCCGCCGACGCGCTTTGCTCCCTATGCCAGTGCACCGAATTTGCCTGCTACCGCACGCGTGGTGGGTAGCGGCGTGCTGATCGATCAAGGCACGCGGGCATTGGTACCCATGTCTGCAGTGCCGCGATCGGCGCGAGTATGGCTCCGTAATGGCGTGGGAATAACGACGCGCGCCACAGTCGAACGGTACAACGCTGCCGAGGGAGTGGCGATCCTGCGTCTGGCCAGCCCGCTGTCGCGCAATACCGAGTTGGCAATCGCCCCGAAAGACCCGTTTCCGGGGAGCGTGGCCTACACCGCTGAATATTCTCCATCCGGCAATGCGAATCCGGCCTGGCCAGTGATGCATGTCGGATTTTCCGGTGCAACGATGGGCAATGGCGTGCAGCGGCATTTGGGGTTCGACTTGCCGCCGGGACCACGCGGTGGTCCGGTATTCGATGCGGCCGGTCGGTTCATCGGCATCGCCATACGTGGCAGCGGCAGCCAGGATCAACTGGTGACGGCCTCGCGTTTGCAACAAGGCGCGGGCACCCGTCTCGGCAGAGTGAACCCCGCGCCACCATCGCCATCGATGGCCATCGACCAGGTGTATGAATCGGCGTTGCAACTGACCGTTCAGGTCATCGTGTCAGCGAAGTAATAAGTTTAGAGTCGGCCTTGTTCGCGCGAATGCCTGGTGCGGGCCACGTAGTCGGCGAAGCGGGATCGATCGACGCAGGCCAATACTTTGTTTTCGTTTTTCATGATCTTGTCTCCTCTCAGTGACCCATCAAGATGTCTTCGGCACCCTCTTTGTCATGTACGGCAAACTTGTCCACTATCGTGGCGCTGGCCTCGTTCAACCCGATGACTTCCACCGCGCTACCCTCACGCCGAAACTTGATGACAACCTTGTCCAGGGCGCTGACGGCAGTGATGTCCCAGAAGTGGGCGCGGCTCACGTCGATGCGTACTTTCTCGATCACTTCCTTGTAGTCGAAGGCATAGACGAAACGTTCAGCCGAAGCAAAAAACACTTGGCCCGTGATGGTGTAGATGCGTACACGTCCTTCCTCTGCGGTGACTGATTTGACACGCAGGATTTGCCCGACCTTGTGGGCGAAGAAGAAACCGGAGAGCAGAACGCCGACCAGCACACCCTTGGCCAGATCATGCGTGGCGACCACCACAACCACCGTAGCGACCATCACCACACTGGAGCTTTTCGGGTGATCGCGCAGGTTGCGGATCGAGGCCCAGTTGAAGGTGCCTATCGATACCATGATCATGACGGCGACCAGCGCGGCCATCGGGATGCGGGCCACCCAGTTACCCATGAATACCACCATCAGCAGGAGAAACACGCCAGCAGTCAATGTCGAGAGTCGGCCACGGCCACCCGATTTCACGTTGATGACCGACTGGCCGATCATTGCGCAGCCCGCCATGCCGCCAAGAAATCCGGACACGATATTGGCGATGCCCTGGCCGACGCATTCCCGGTTCTTGTTGCTGTTGGTGTCGGTCAGGTCATCAACAATGGAAGCCGTCATCATGGATTCGAGCAAGCCCACCACAGCCAAAGTGGCCGATATCGGGAAAATGATCGCCAGCGTTTCCAGATTGAGCGGCACATCCGGCAACAGGAACAGCGGCAGACTGTCAGGCAGTTTCCCCATATCGCCCACAGTGCGCACGTCGAGGCCAAGAAAGATGGCGACACCCGTCAGCACCACGATGGTCACCAGTGGTGACGGTACGGCTTTGGTGATGTAGGGGAAGCCATAGATGATGCCCAGACCGGCTGCCGTCATGGCGTAGACGTGCCAGCTCACATTCGTCAGTTCCGGCAATTGGGCCATGAAAATCAGGATCGCCAGTGCATTGACGAAGCCGGTGATGACCGAGCGCGAGACGAAGCGCATAAGTGCGCCAAGCTTGAGCCAGCCCGCAAGAATTTGCAGCACACCGGTCAGCAAGGTCGCCGCCAGCAAGTATTGCAGGCCGTGGTCTTTGACCAGCGTGACCATCACCAGTGCCATCGCGCCTGTCGCGGCTGACACCATGCCGGGGCGACCACCAGCAAAGGCAATGACGGTCGCGATACAAAAGGAAGCATACAGCCCGACCTTCGGATCAACGCCCGCGATGATCGAGAAAGCGATGGCTTCGGGAATGAGGGCTAGCGCGACGACGATCCCCGCTAATAAATCGTTTCGGACATTGGATAGCCATTCCTGGCGTAAGGATTTCATCATTGATCTATTCCGTGGTGGATGCCAGCCAGTGGCGGTAGTTGGTGCAAGCGCAACTGCGTCTTTCCGACCAGCGGAAAAGAGCACGAACCCCGAATGATCCGGGGCCAGCAAGACGCAATGGGTCGGAAGTGCGGCCTCGCGCGGGCGTGGTGTGTGATTACAAATTGGCTCGCAGCGAGAAAGCGGCTTACACGGTTAAAAACTCCGATGGCGCTCTGAACTGAATTTAGCTGCTGCTATTTTAGTCGATCGGCGAAGACTGCCCCACGCCAACCGGCGCATCGACGAAACTTTGTCCGAGCCGCTGGCCTGATCCTTGATCTGTCTGCAGACATCGCGCCGCTGATGCATCCAACCCGTCTGCGCAAGATCGCCCGCAACGGCGCTATGCCACGACAGTAAGCGACCGCAGCCTTGGGCAGCAACGCTACCGGGCCAGCGGCCTCAACTTGGTGACGGCAGCCATCGTGCCAGGGAATACGGTCTACCTATAGCGGGCCGCATAGACCGATGCAACCGGCATGGCGTGCTTTATTTCTGCTTTCTGGGGCGACCTGTTGTCGGCACCTCGTTGATTTTTCTGACCCGTCGACGTTGAGCAAAAATGCTTTCTGATGACCGCCATCAAGCTCCTTGCTCGCCTGTGGGCGCAAGCTGAGTCTCCTCGGAAATTTCTCGATGCACCTGTCGATTCACCATCATCCATGGCCCTCACTACGCTGCTTACCGGAGCAACAGGATTTCTTGGCGGAGCGATACTCGCGAAGCTCATGATGGCGGATGCTCCGCAGCTTCCCCTGCTACTGGTGCGAGGTGATTGCGCGTCAACTGGCCTGCAGCGTGTGCGCAGCAATCTTCTGCGATTTGGCATCGACGAAACGCGCTTGTGCCGTTTGAATGACGCGCACATTCTCTCGGGCGATATTAGCGATATCGCTGCCTTTGCGTCCGACTCGCGCCTGGCCGCCGTTGAATATGTGATCAACTGTGCGGCCATCACGAGTTTCTCCGACCACCCGGATTTGTGGCACGTCAATGTGGCAGGCACACTTGCTTTCGCCCGGCACCTGCAACGCACTGCAGACCTGAAGCGGTTCCTGCATGTTGGTACTGCAATGGCTTGCGGCCCGCAAGCGGGTCCATTTGTTGCCGAGGACTATGTTCCGCCTGACGAAGTCACCCACATCGTTCCCTACACCCGAACCAAGATGGAGATCGAACGCCTGCTACGTGAACAGCTGCCATCGCTACCGCTGGTCGTGCTTCGCCCCTCCATCGTTGTCGGCGATTCTCGCTTCGGATGTGGTCCGTCGTACAGTATTTTCTGGGTTTTTCGCCTGGCCCAAATTCTGGAGCAGTTCACCTACGACCTCGACGATCCGATCGACGTCATTCCCGTCGATTACGTGGCAGAGGCAGTCGTTCATCTGATGCAGAAGCCGGTACTGCGGCATGATTTTTATCATATTTCAGCAGGCAAACAATGTGCCTCGACGTTTCGTGAAATCGATCGTGCACTCGCCGACGGGTTCGCCGTTGCGCCGCTGGGCGACCGCTATCGCCGTGCCTCTCTTGAGCAGATAACCCGTCGTGTCTTACACATCGAGGGTGCGTTCAATCCCGGAGAGAAACGCCTGCTCCTGAAGGCGATTCGTCTCTACGGTGCGTTTGCCGAACTCAAAATGGTCTTTGATAACGGCCGACTCCTCGGTGAAGGCATGGGCTTGCCACCGCGTTTTTCCGATTATGCAAACGTCTGCGCGCGTAGCTGCGATGGGATTCCGATGTCAATGCAAATGGCAGCAGATTTCAAGTAGGCCAATGACCATGACGCCCAAAGCACCCTGTGATGCGTTGCCCGAAACGCATTTTTCCCATTTTGCCGCCGAGGACATGCCACAACTGCAAACCCTGCTGACCACCGCTGCCGACATATTCGGCACGGTGCAGGAAGCGTCGCAGATTCCGGCAGAGCTTGCCACTGTCGAAAAA
The DNA here is from genome assembly GCF_039536745.1 of Actimicrobium antarcticum. Lineage (NCBI taxonomy): Bacteria > Pseudomonadati > Pseudomonadota > Betaproteobacteria > Burkholderiales > Oxalobacteraceae > Actimicrobium > Actimicrobium antarcticum. The sequence goes on along the minus strand of NZ_BAAAZE010000001.1, from coordinate 143,443 downwards.
CTGCAGCAGCTCAGCCGATACGCCATCGGCGTTCAAAAAACCAACGATGGGCAGATCGTGGCGTGGTGCACCGTCTTTCCGACGACGATCTCGTTGATGCACAGGTTTCTTGATGGGGCGATAAGCGAACGGTCGCTGTTTGATCAAACCACTGCGGGCGACGTCGGCGCCGTCTACGTCATGTCTGTGTATATCTTTCCAGAACTACGCGGCGTGGTCAGCCCGGAGCGTTTGCTGAAGAACACCGTTGGCCCTTTTCTCGGTTTGCCTGCGCCCATTTTTTACCGTGGCGTAACGGAGCAGGGTGCAAGGCTGGGTGCTCTTTTGCAAAAGAAACTGGACCGTCGCGGGTATCAGATTTTGCGTTGCGAATAGCTTGTGCTTCCTGCTATTGAGCACGGATATACATCGCCAGAAATGGCATGCAAACGAAACCGTCCGCTTGCAATCGGTGCGATTGTCAGCCCGGATTCGTTGACCAATCACCCTTTACCCTCCACCGCTACTTGCGCAACAGACTGCCCGCCGCATTGCCCACAAAGCGCCCGGCCTCTTCGATATAACCCTGCACGGTGCCATCATGGCGCCAGCCACCCTGACGCTTGATATCCTGGAAATTGGCGCCGGCCCGATGGGCACTGGTGGCCATGCCACGGCGCAGGCTATGGCTGCTCAACTCCGGCAAATAGCCCAGTCCGACCAGCCTGGCACAGCGTTCCAGGATGGTGTTGACGCTGCCCGGGTGCATGGCGCCGGTGCCAACGGCATGCCACTTGCTGATCGAACGGAACAACGGACCGGCGGTGATATCGGCGTGCGCCAGCCATTTCCGCAGCGCGCTGGCCGGACAGCATGTGCTGTCGCCGTACGGAATCGCCTTGATGATGCCCTGCCCTTGCTGGTCGGTCTTTGAGCGTGGCAAGGTGATCACCAGTCCTTCGGGCTCCCACGCAAGATGCGCAATCCGCAGAGCGACCAGTTCGCTGCGACGATAGCCACCGAAAAAACCCAGTTGCAGCAACGCGTTATCCCGCACCGCCGTGAGCGTATCGAGTCCGGTCAGATGGATGACGATACGTTCCAGGTCCTCCAGCGGCAGCGCTTTGGCTTTTTCTTTCGGCTTGCCGTGGACGCGTTCGATACCGACCAGCGTCTTGCGCACGGTCAGGCTGGACGGCGTATCCGGAAAGCCCTGGTGACGATGCCACTGCGATAACGCCGTGATCCGCAAGGCCAGCGTGCGTGGATTGAGCAGTCCGGCGTAGGCCAGCAGATAGCGGATCACCATCGTCTCGTCAGCTGGCAGCGCCCCGCCCCATGTCAGAAAATGCCGGATCGCCGAACGATAGGCGCGGCGGGTATTGTCCGATGTGGCAGCGGCCAGGAAGAGTCGGTGCCGGGCGGCCAGTTCGGCATCGGTGATGAGCGGAGCGGAAAGCGGGTCGATGCCATCGAGGAGCACGTCAGCAGGATGGGATGTAGCGGGTTTGGCAGAAATCAAATCATTCATGCAGTCAGTCGACGGTGTACCGGAATTAGGCAGAATACCATCGCAGATTGGATCTTGACCCACGATAAGCAATCTTATCGTCGTCTATTCACGGTAATTTCAAATAATTTTTTATCGTAGTATTTCGTATTATTACGTATCATGTAATACGTTATGTAATTCAGGGGATCGTATGGCACGCGCAGGCATCGTTTATTCCCATGTTGCCAATGCAGCAGCCCAGTTAGCTGCTGACGGCAGGAATCCCACCGTGGATACCGTTCGCGCGGCGCTCGGCAATACCGGCAGCAAGACCACCATTGCACCGCTGTTGAAACGCTGGAAAGACGAGCATCAGGACACCGTGAGCGCAGCCGAATCCGGCCTGCCGAGCGCATTACTCCAAGCCATGAAAGGCGTACATGACAAATTGCAGGGCGATGTACAGCTGCAACTGGAGCAGGCACACGATGCCCACCATGTCGCGCTGCAGCTGGCCGCCGAAGCCACCCGCCAGGCCGAGGACGAGAGCCGCATCCTGCTCAATGACAAGGCCGCCCTGCGGGAAGAAGTCGTTCAACTGAAGGCAGAGCTGTCAACCTTGCGAACGGATCACCAGATGCTAGTTGTCAGGCAAGCCAGCTTGCAGAGCGATAACGCCGGATTGCTGCAACGCCTGACCGATCGCGCTGCCGAAGTGACTGCGCTGAACAGGCAATTGACCCAGTCACGCGCACAGTTCGATCATTTCGTCGCGGCCAGCGTGGAACAACGCACCCAGGAACGACAAGCAACCGACCAGCACTCGATGCGCCTGGAACAGAACCTCGCCGCCGCGCAGCAGCGCTTGCTGCAACAGCAAGCCAGCGTCGTACAACAGCATACGCAGACGGCACAGTTGCAGGAACAAGTCGCAGGACTGCAGAACACCGCGCAGACGCTGCAGAGCGCACTGGAATCGTGCCGGGCGGAACGCGATCAGCTGACTTACCAGCATGCCCAATTGTCGTCGACGGCACAGACGACTGCGCAGCAGCTGGATACGGCACAGGAGGCAGCGATTGCAGCGCGCATTCAAGTGGCAATACAGGCCAGAGAACTCGTATTGATGGCGCAGCAGGTGACACAGGCAGACCGGGATTTGAAGGAACTGGACCAGTCCCGACTGACGCTGATCCAGGAGCGTGCTGAGTTGCAGGCACGGGTTTTACAGGCAGCGCGGCAGGCTAGCGCGCCGGGTGCGGTATGACTGTCAGGCGTAGCAGCCCAACGTAACTGTCGCAGAACGTAGTCCGCAGGCTAGGCCGCCAAGCGCCATATTACTAGCCGTTGCGGCGCCGTTAAAACACATTCAAAACCCCAACGTCAACTGCCCCGAATCCACCGCAGGTGCATTCGATAACCGATCCCGATGCCGCCCCCGCGACCCATGCTTCTCGACGATCGCCGCCTGTCCGGCACGAATCTCGGGCAGCTTGCGCAAGCCAAACAACTTCTCCTTGGCCTGACGCGTCGCCAGCTCCAGATCCACCAGCGGCATCGCAATATCCTCCCCCACCACCACCCCATAGCGCGCCTGCAAATCGGCCGGCATGCGCCATGGTTCGAACAGCCACGCATCTGGTACCTTGCGCATCGCCGGCAACCAGCGCCGCACAAAATGTCCATGCGGGTCGTGGTCATGGGCCTGCTTGATCGGGTTGTAGATACGCGGCACATTGATGCCGGTGGTGCCGGATTGCATTTGCATCTGGCTCCAGTGAATGCCGGGTTCGTAGTCCAGGAATTGCCGCGCCAGCCACAGTCCGACCGGACGCCAGTGCAGCCAGAGCGGATACGCAGCCACCGAGACCAGCATGGCGCGCATCCTGAAATTGAGCCAGCCAGTCTGGCGCAGCATTTCGACGCAGGCATCGACCAGCGGCCAGCCAGTGCGGCCGGCCATCAGCGCGTCGAAATGGCGCTGGTTCCAGTCGTTTTCACGCAGTCCGTCATAGCCCTGATGCAGATTGCGAAACTCCAGTTCAGGTTCGCTTTCGAGTTTCTGGATGAAGTGGCAGTGCCAGTACAGGCGACTGGTAAAGCCGGTCAGGCCGGCCTTGCGACGGCTGGCGTCGGCCGGTAGCGCTGCCAGTTGCTTGCGCGTGGCATGGACGATTTCACGCAGGCTCAGCGCGCCCAATGCCAGATACGGCGAGAGCCGCGAGCAAGCGGTCGGTGCAGACAGCGGCGATGAAATCCCGCCGCGATACTGACCACTGCGATCGAACAAAAAACTCTGCAGCACCGCGATGCCCTGTCGGCGTCCACCTCGCTGGCGTTGTGGGGGATCGTGCGGGTCAAGTCCCAGTTGCTCCGATACGGGTGCGCGGGATTGCGGCAAGGGCCATGCGGAAAATTCCAGATGCGGTACCGGCAGGCACGGCAAGCGCACATGCTCTTCCCATTTGCGCTGCCACTTGTCGCGACCCGACAGCCGCCGCACCACGCCGAATTGCGGTGTCTCGTGCCATGCGACGCCGTGCTCGCCACACCAGCACGCCACCGCCTGATCACGACGATAGGTCACGCCGTTACCGGTTTCTTCGTGGGAGTACAGGTGGGCAAACGGCACTTGTGCGTACAGGTCGCTGAGGATCGCCGTGAGGTCGCCGCTGGCGACATGCAGGTGCCCGCCGCGACGCTGCAGCGCGACGGCCAGTTCGGCCAGGCTCTCCAGCAAAAACTGGTAATGCTGGTTGGCGGCATCGTCTGCGGCCCAGACTTCCGGTTCGATGACGTACAGGCACAGGACCGGACCCATCGCGGCAGCCTGAGTCAGCGCGGCATGGTCATGCAGCCGCAAATCGCGCTTGAACCAGACCAGGCTGGGTGCCATCGTTCGCTTCCTGTACTAAAATCGGGTGCCTAGTTTGACAGGCTTTCCGGAATGCGTTTCGGGTCTGGCCAGAGGCCCGGGTTACCAGCGATCACCTCCCCGCAATCCGCAATCCCTAATACGGATCACCGCAGCAGGAAATTCTTCATCAAGCCATGGCGCGCCCACCCATAATTCGACTATTATCGAAGCATCGAATTCAGTGTCGGTTTTATCGCTTCCATTGCGCTACCACTGACAACCATCCAATCCACCCTCAGGAAACCCCATGTCCGTCCAACCCAACGTTACCGCCCGTGCGCCCATGTCTTTTTTCGAACGTTATCTCACTGCCTGGGTGGCACTTTGTATCGTGGTCGGCATCGTACTGGGCCAGTGGTTGCCAGCACTCTTCAAGAGCATCGGCGCGATGGAGGTGGCCAAAGTCAACTTGCCGGTCGGGTTGCTGATTTGGGTGATGATCATTCCGATGCTGCTGAAAATCGACTTCAGTGCGATGAGCCAGATCCGTGGCCACATGCGTGGCATCGGCGTAACGCTGTTCATCAACTGGCTGGTCAAGCCGTTTTCGATGGCGCTGCTGGGCTACATCTTCATCCGGGTTCTGTTTGCGCCGCTACTGCCTGCCGATCAGCTCGACAGCTACATCGGCGGCCTGATTTTGCTGGCGGCTGCACCCTGTACGGCCATGGTGTTTGTCTGGAGCCGGTTGACCGGCGGCGACCCGTATTTCACGCTGTCGCAAGTGGCAATGAATGACCTGATCATGGTGTTTGCATTCGCGCCGCTGGTGGCGTTTTTGCTGGGCGTGTCGAGCATCACTGTGCCGTGGGATACGCTGGTCACGTCGGTGGTGCTTTACATCGTGGTGCCGGTAATCATTGCGCAAGTGCTGCGCAAGCTGTTGCTGGCGCGCGGACAGGCCAGCTTCGATACGGTGATGGACAAGATCCAGCCGCTCTCGATCGCTGCGTTGCTGGCGACGCTGGTGTTGCTGTTTGCGTTCCAGGGCGATGCCATCCTGCGCCAGCCACTGGTGATCCTGTTGCTGGCCGTGCCGATCCTGATTCAGGTTTTGTTCACGTCATCGCTGGCGTACTGGCTCAACCGCAAGCTCGGTGAAAAGCATTCGGTGGCAGGCCCGTCGGCGCTGATCGGGGCATCGAACTTTTTCGAGCTGGCGGTCGCGGCGGCGATCAGCATTTTTGGCTTCGAGTCCGGTGCGGCGCTGGCGACCGTGGTCGGGGTTCTGATCGAGGTGCCGGTGATGCTGCTGGTGGTGTTTGTCGTCAACAATTCCAGGGACTGGTATGCGCGCGGCTGAGGTGGGTGACTGCGATGGTGCCGCAACAACGCTCAGTTAATTGTCCGAATCTGCCTTACCGCATACCCGACCCACAATGCCCCCAGTCCGATTCCGATCGCGGCGATCCCCCATCCGGTCCGTACCTGTGTTGCCAGCGAATAGGCATTGCAAAGGCGCAGATCCGTGGTGACGAAATAGCTGCCGAGCCAGGTCATCATCGAGACCAGATAGCCTACGAAAAACAATTGCAGCGCCGCCGGCGAACAGGCGAATGAATGCTGCAACAGCAGGCCGGCCAGAAACAGCGTGAGCAATTTCAACAGGTCGGCCGATGGCAACACGACTGCACGGTCTATCGCCAGCGGCAACATCCAGTAGGCGAGGATCACCAGCGCCGTGATGAAGCCGGTCAGGCCATAGCGATTCCACGGTGCCAGCCAGTGCAACGTGCGCCAGCGCGACATCGCCCGCATCACCAACCAGCCGGCAAGTACTAGCAGCGGCATCTGTACAGCCATATGCCAGACCATGCTTTGCTCGATCAGGAAACGCAGTGGTGCAAACGACAGCGCGATGGCCGTGACGGTGATGCTGATGGCGAACAGGATAGCCCTCACCGTGCTGCGTCCAGCGCGATGTCGAGTACCTGATCGATCGCGTCATAGCCGACGATGCGCACCAGCCGTCCGCGCCGGTCGATGATGTGCAGCGCGGCGTTGTGTTCGAACTCGCCCAGCGGCGCCGGTACGACCATGATGCCGAACGCATCCAGCAAACCGCGCCGGTCCTGCGCGGCAGCCAGCGTGACGACATCCCAGGCAACCGGGTTCATGCGCATGCGCGTCGCATACGCTTGCAAGGCGGCCGTGTCGTCATTGGCCGGATCAAAACTGACCGACAGCAAACCGATTTGTCCCTGCAAGCCGCGCTCAATGATCTGCTGCTGCAGGCGCTGATAGACCGCGCCGAGCGAGCTGCACACCGTCTGGCAACGGGTATAGATAAAGTCGACGATGCGGACCCGGCCGTCGCTGACCAGCAACTGGTTTAGCGACCCCGTACGCCCGAATTGGTCACGCAGCGCAAAATCCGGCAGCGGCTGCGGCGTGCGGGCGACCTGCCCGCGCCGCAGCGCTTCGGTCGTGAACGCATGCCCGCTATCGGTCGCCAGCAGGATCACGGTGATCCCGATCAGCAGTGCCGCGAGACTGGCCGCGAAGGTGTGCAGCAAGCCCGGGGCTGGCGTCTCAGGACGCCGATTTGAGTTCTGCGCCACCTTTGTACGGCTCGGTACGGTCTTTGGTCGCTTCGCGCTGGGCCTTGACGGTCTCTGCCGTGATCGGTGGGGCCTTGTTACCCCATTCGGCGCGTATGTACGTCATTACCGCCGCCAGTTCGGCATCACTCATGGATTGCCATGCCGGCATCGCGCCCTTGTAGACGACACCCTTGACCGTGATCTCGCCGTTGATGCCATGCAGCAGGATATGGGTCAGGATTTTTTCATCCTCGACCACCCATTCGGAGGCGACCAGCGGCGGGAACACGCCCGCCACACCCAATCCGGTGGCCTGGTGGCAGGCAGCGCACTTGCTGCCATATATCTGCTTGCCATCGACCTGCGACACCGCACCGGCAGTCAGAACCGGTGGCCGCAAGGTCTCGACCGTGCGCTGATCGCCATAGGCCGAATCCTCACCGGACGGCGTGCTGTAAATGTAGAACGCCCCCCACATCGCCATGGCACCGAGGAACATCACCAGAAACCAGGGAAGTGGCCGTACGCCCTCGTCCGGATCGGCATTTTCACGGCCGCGCTGTGCACTCGACACCGGGCGTTTTGGTTTGCTCATGGCTTTTCCTTCGCAGAAGGCGCAACTGCAACGGGTAGCGGCGGCAAGGCCGGATAGGTCCGATCCAGCGACACCAGATAGTCGACCAGAGCCAGCGCTTCAGGTTTGGCGACGACAACCTGGCCTGCCTTGGCGAAGCTCGGCGGCAGATTCACCACGGTTTCTCCCGCCTTTGCCGCACCCTGACGGACCTCGAACAGAAACGGATATGACGGCATGATCGAGCCCGGTGTGTAGGCGCGTGGCTGGTACAGATGACCGAGATGCCAGTCCTTGCTGGGCTGGCGTGCGCCGATATTGAGCAGGTCCGGGCCGGTACGCATGGTGCCCAGCAGATGCGGTGTGTCGTAGGCGTAATCGCCCGCCACCGACGCCCTGCCCCAGCCGCGCTTGGCGTCCGGCGCCTGCTTGATATCGCGTGGTTGCTGCGAATGGCAATACACGCATCCGTTGGCGATGTAGGTCTGACGACCCAGCCATTGCTGGTCGGTATACGGTTTGAGACCGGCTGGCGGTTTGACATTTTCCAGCAGCAGGTAGGGCAGCACCACCAGGATGCCGGTAGCACCACCAAGGATCACCATCGCGCCCACGATCAGGCGCAGCTCGTCCATTTCCCAGAAACTTTTTCCGGCGCTCATGCTGTGACTCCTTTGCCGGTCAGACGTGACAACAGCGAATTACTCAGCAATGCAGCACCAAGGCGCTTCGGACCGAACTTCCAGCCCATCGCAAAGAAGTGGGCCGCAAACACCAGATGCCCCAGCGTCATCAGTCCGCCACCGATCGAACGTGCTTCCAGATACGGTAACGTGATGGCGACCGATTGCATGAAGGTCGTGTTCTCGTCCAGCATGGCCAGTCCCTGCAACCAGCCACCGATGGAGAGCCAGATGAAGTAGATCGCAAAACCGATCAGCACCAGCCAGAAATGCAGCGAGATCAGTTTCGGATACGGCCATTCCCAGTTCATCACGCGCGGCATGATGAAATAGATCGAGCCAAACATGACCATCGAGAAAAATCCGTACAGCCCGAGGTGAGCATGGGCAATCGTGTAATGCGTGAAGTGGGTCACGGTGTTGACCGCACGCAGCGCTTCCAGCGAACCCTGGATCGATGCGGCGGTGTACATCATCGCGCCCAGCACGATGAAGCGCAGCGTTGGCGAATACGCCAGTGCCCTGAAATTACCCAGCACCGTCATGTGCTGATTGACCGCCACCGCGAACACCGGGATCGCCATCATCATGCTTTGCACGATCGAAATCGTGACCAGCCACGACGGTATCGGCCCACCGATCAGATGGTGTCCGCCGACCTGGCTGTAGAAAAACGCCAGCGACCAGAAACCCAGCAGCGACAGGTTGTACGAATGAATCGGCTTGCCGAGAACTTTCGGGATGAAGTAATACGATGCCGCCAGACCAATCGGCGTGAACCACAGTCCCAGCACGTTGTGCCCGAACCACCAGTTCATGGTCGCTTGCTGCACGCCAAAATGCAGGCCCGGCCAGTTAGCAATCAGGAACAGGATCGGGAACCACAGCAAGCCGGCGCCGATGTACCAGACCGAAACATACAGATGTTCGACCTTGCGTTGCAGCAGGGTCAGCCATAACGGGAAACCGACCAGCGCTCCGCCAACCACCAACAGGATATCGATCTTCCACGGATATTCCAGCCATTCGAGTCCATCGGAATACCCCATGCCAATCGCCACCGTACCGGCAAATACGCCAATGCTCCATAACGCGCCACCGATCAGGGCGTACTTGGCGCCGACCAGTTCGGTCTTGAGCAAGCGCGGAATCAGCCAGATCGCGACGCCCACACCGGCCAGTGAACACCAGCCATACGCCACCAGGTTCAAATGGATCGGCCGGATGCGTCCGAAGGTCAGCCATTCGTACTGCACCAGCCAGTCCGGCGCATGTAATTTGATCGAGGAAATCAGGCCGGCAAGGGATGCCAGCACCAGCCAGACCACGGCCAGTGTCAGGCAGACGCCCACCACCAGCGAGGTCGACTTGTCGGCACGGGCGCGGGACTCTTCCTCCTCCTCGGTCATGCGCTCGGCGACATTGCCCATGGCTTGTTGCAAGCCGCCCATCTGGGTCCTGGTGGCGGCCGGATCTTCCACCGTGCCAAGTTCGTTCTTGCCAAAAATTTCGGTCGCGGCGGCAACACCGTCGCCGAACAAGCCTTTCGACATCGACCAGATAAATATGAAGAGTGCTGCGATCGACAGCAGGAAGGTGCCCAGCAGAACGCTGACGGTGAAATCCATGGTCATCTTTTCCGGTTCGAGTTGCTTTGTTGAAGTTTGGCTAGTGGACAATCGCGCCCATCGGCATGCAATCGACAGGCTTGTTTGGTTCCACTGGCTGGATACTGGTACTTATTTTCTACGGCAAAATCCAATGGGGATCATAGGCGATTCCGACCGTTGATGTTAGTCCAACCGATAATCTTTGTGAGCGACGCTAGCGCTAGTCACTCAGCGGAATAAGCATCCAGTTATTAGTTAGCATGGGCTGCGTGAAAGGACCGTGTCTCAGTGCCATAAAAAACAAAAACTGGCTTGTCCGGCGGGCGCCCCCACCCGTGTTATGGTGACGCGCAACATGCAATCCAGCGCGACCGCCATGCAAAAATCCCTAGGCAATGCCAGCCTTGCCGGCCAGCGACTGCATCCACCACACACTGTTTCGGAGACCGCATGAATGCCTTCCAGGAATACTATCCAGAAAACGTCGCCCACTGCTTCGGTTGTGGCCGCCTCAATAGCGATGGTCATCAGATCAAGACATTCTGGGATGGCGACGAGACGGTCACCCATTTCCAGCCGCTGCCGTTCCATATGGCGATGCCCGGCTTTACCTACGGTGGCTTGATTGCCTCGCTGATCGATTGCCACAGCACCGGCACGGCCGCCGCTGCCATGTATCGCAGCGAAGACCGTGCCATGGACACCTTGCCGCCGTTTCGCTTTGTCACCGGTTCGTTGCGGGTCGATTATCTGAAGCCGACTCCGCTGGCGGCACTGCTGGAAATACGCGGCACCGTCAAGGAAATCAAGGGCCGCAAAGTCATCGTCACCACCACCGTGACGGCTGATGGCGTCATCACGGCGCGCGGCGAAGTCGTGGCCGTGCAGATGCCCGACAGCTTCGGGATCGCGATGCCGGCATGAGCACGCCCAACACGCCGGGCAACCCGTGGAACGAGCGCTACCGCGATGCCGGAGCAAGCTATCTGTTCGGCACCGAACCGAATCGTTTCCTGGCGGAGCGGGCCGCGCTGTTCGATGCAGACAGCAGCGCCCTGCTGGTGGCCGATGGCGAGGGCCGTAACTCGGTCTGGCTGGCGCAGCGCGGGCTGACTGTGACCGCGCTCGATATTGCGCCGATTGCGGTCGGGAAGGCAGCGCAACTGGCGGCACGCAATCAGGTTGCACTCAATTTGATCGTGGGCGACATGCTCGCGCCCGACTGGCCACCGGCCAGCCTGCATGGCACTTTCGACTGGGTCATCGGTATCTTTATCCAGTTTACGGGTGCCGAGATGCGCGCGCGCCAGTTTGCAGCGATGCAGCAACTGACCCGTCCGGGCGGCCGCATCCTGTTGCAGGGCTATACGCCGAAGCAGCTCGAGTATCGTACCGGCGGCCCGTCGGCACTCGAAAACCTGTACACGCCGGCGCTGCTGCAAGCCGCATTCACCGGCTGGACGATCGAGGAGCTGGTCGACTATGACGCCGAGTTGGTCGAAGGCGCAGCCCACCACGGCCCCTCCGCGCTGATCGGAATGATCGCCAGGAAACCGCTGACCATCCCGTGCTAAACGTCAGCATCGGCCCGCTGACGATACAGGTCAGCCATCTCTTGCTGGGACTGTCGCTGCTGGTCGCTGCCGGCGTCGGTCATCTGGTCGGGCGTACCGAGCGCGTCGGCATCGTCGATACGCTGAGCGGAATGTTGCTGGTCGCGCTGCTGGCGGCACGACTGGTGTTCGTGCTGATCTGGTTCGACCAGTACCGGCAAGCGCCGTGGTCGATCCTGGATATTCGCGATGGCGGATTCGAGCGCTGGACCGGCGTCGGTGTCGCTGTGTTGGTCGTTCTGTGGCGCAGCTGGCGCGTGCCACTTTTGCGCCGACCGCTGGCACTCGGAATGCTGGCTGGCGTGTTGGCCTGGAGCATGTCCGGTGCGCCGGGCATGTTAGGCATGACCAGCCAGGCGCCGCTGCCCACCGTGCCACTGACCACACTAGGCGGCACCGCCACCACGCTGGCCCGGCTGTCCGCTGGCAAGCCGATGGTGGTCAATTTGTGGGCCAGCTGGTGTCCGCCATGCCGGCGTGAAATGCCGGTGCTGTCGGCGGCCCAGCAGCGCGATGCCGGCGTGACGTTTGTCTTCGTCAACCAGGGCGAAAGTGCTGCGGTGGCCGCCAATTACCTGGCAGCGGAATCCTTCGTGCTGGCCAATGTCGTGCTCGATGGCGGCACGTTGCTGGGCAAGGCGATCGGTTCGTCGGCGTTGCCGACCACGCTGTTTTACGATGCCAGCGGACGTCTCGTCGATACCCATCTGGGCGCCCTGTCAGCGGCGTCGCTGTCGAGCAAACTGCAGCGCTTGCATGACAAGGATTTTTGAGCGGCATGCGCCCCAGGACGCCGGCTTTTTATTCAGGCATGCGCCTGCGCCCACGCCACGATGCCGGCCGCATCCATCGCACCAGCCTGGCGCGCCACTTCCCGGCCATCCTTGAACAGCGCCAGCGTCGGAATGCTGCGTATGGCATAACGGGTCGCCAGCTCCTGCGCCTGTTCGGTATCGAGTTTGGCGACCCGGAACGCCGGCTCAAGTCGCAGTGCGGCTTGCGCATACGCCGGTGCCATCGAGCGACAAGGACCACACCAGGGTGCCCAGAAATCGACCAGTACCGGAATCTGGCTGTTGACAATATGCTTGTTGAAGCGCGCGCTATCGAGCTCCAGTGGCTGCCCGACGAACAGCAGTTGCTGGCATTTTCCGCAGATGGGCTGGGTCGCCAGGCGCTGCGAAGGCACGCGGTTGACCGCGTCGCAATGGGGGCAAACGATGTGCAGAGGATCGGACATGGAATTCCTTTCGATGGGAGTGCTGGATTACACGGCCGTTGATGATAACGGCTTCATCCCATCGCGGGGCCAGGATGACATGACGGCTCCAGTGAAGCAGGAAAAGATGTTCTTGCCGAACGCTACCAGCTACTGCGTCGCATTGGCTCGTGCAACATTGCACTGCACCGTGGGCAAATCACGGCACGACGTCGACCTGCAATACTGACAGTCCGTTAATTTACTTGGACAACCTGGCCGGGCAGCATCGCCACCGGACTGCGTGCGCGGAACAACCAGAACCGTTGCCAGCTGTCGCCGGGACGGGAGCCTTCCCAGACCGGCTCCCAGGCCGACTGGTCGACGGCACCGTTTCCGGTCGGCGTGTAACCCTGCAGCAGCAGCGTGTTGCAGCTTGCTACAGGCTGGATTTCACGCCGGACGGTGGTGCGATTGGCGATGTAATCCAGCATGGCACGTTCACTCTCGCCTAGCCCGATGCTGGCGATGCAGTTGGTGTCGGTGGGCCACGTGATCTCGGAAAACACTGTTCGATAACTCTTGCCATAGTCCAGCCATGGCATCCACAAGGTCGATAGCAACGCCCAGGACAGCGTCAGCCCCGTCAACCATGAAGTCAGGCCGCGCGCCGGCAGTTTTGCAAAAATCCGCAGCGCGAACCCTGCCGCGATCGTCAGCGTGATGGCCAGCCCGAATGTGGGTGCATCAAATTCCGGTGCAAAGTCAGCAGGCAACACCCGCAACAACCGCGGCCATTGCGGCACTGCCTGCGTCGACATCATGATCAGCCAGCCTAGCCAGATCAGTCCGGCCAGCGACGCGAACAGGATCTGGCTGCCGCGTGCCCACAGCAAGTCCGGCAAGCGGTTGATGAGATACACCGATGGCGTGGCAAGGATGGCCAAAGGTACCAGCAGCGGCAAGGCATAAATGGCGCGGACCGACTCGGACGTCGCCAGCACCAGCGAAATCACGGTCGCCGCAATCACGCCATATTGCATGCCAGGATGGGTCAACAGGACCCGACGGTTGTGCCATACGGCCAGCAGCGCCAGCGGGAATACCGGAAACGTAAACCAGGGCAAGGTCTGCAGCCAGAATCCGTCGACATGCTCGGTTCCGCTGTGCACCGCTGAAAATCCAAAAAACCGGCCGAAGTTGTTATCCCAGAACCAGGTCATGAACAAGGATGGCGATCGGGCGTACAGGGCAAGCGGCCAGATCAGGACAAACGGTAACGCGGCCGCCAGCGAGATTGCCAGTCCACGAAAAAATGATCGGGTGCGCCATTCAGAAAAACAGATCGGCAACAACAATGCCGTGATGCCGATGACTGCGGGCCCGAGAATGCCCTTGGAAAGAAAGCTGACACCAGCACCGACTCCGAGCAACAAGCCTCCGATGACCGACCTTGACAGCATGATCGAGAAGCCCCAGGCCGATAACGCGAATCCGGTCAGCAACGGTACATCCGGCATCATCATGTGGGTTTGCGTCAGCACACCGAGACAACCAAGCAGTAGCAACGGTGCGTAGCGACCTGTGCCCCTGCCCCACCAGTTGTGCGCTGCGCTTCCAACTGCCCAGCAGGTGATCGCCATGAAAAATCCGGATGCCATGCGTGCTGCATCGGGCTCGTCCATCCAGCCGCCCAGCACATGCACGAAGCCGCCGGCTACCCAATAGTAGAGTGGCGGTTTTTCCATGAAGGGTTCTCCGGCGATGGTCGGCACCAGCCAGTTTCCGCTGTCGAGCATGCTGTGGATTACGCCAAACACATAGGCCTCGTCAGCCTTCCAGGGGTCGTGCCCGGTCAGACCGAAAAAGACAAAGACAGCCATCAACACAAGATACGGCGTGAATTCGCCAATACGAACAAGCGCTCGTGATGAGGCTGTCGTGTTCCGTGCGTCCAGGGGAGCAAAGGACCGTGGTGCGGGCTGGATTGGCAGGCGGATCGACATGGAATGTTTAGCGCAGCGGGTGCGCTTTGGGCCGTTTGAGTGGGTGAAGGTTGTTGATCAAAGTATTTGCTTTACTGCAAGCCGGCAGAACTTTAACCGAAATTTCCGTTGCTGTGGCTACTCGTTATTGAGCAAGTTGATTTATCTGATCGGCATCAATCCGCTAGCTGCCAGAAAGCCGATGCATTGCGTCGCGGGTGCCAATATCAGCGCATCCCGACCATGCCAAAGACCGCAAAGTGATGGTGGTCTCGCTCCCGAGCGTTCAGAACTGGAAGGCATCTGTTTTTCAGAATAACTGTTTCGATATTCTTCGCTTTTTCAATATCAGCGTGCACCCTACACTGCGTCGGTAGTCAAAAAACGGCCGGTGGGACCGCACTTCACACCGCAATCATCTTTGGAGGAATTCATGAAGAAATTTTTTGTTGCCATGATGATCGTCATGACATCAATGGCTGTTTCGGTCACAGAAGCGCAAGCCAAGCGTATGGGTGGCGGTGGCTCGTTTGGCAAGCAATCGCAAGGTGTCAGTCGCCAGGCGCCGGCCCAGTCATCTCAGGCGACCAGCGCCGCGAAACCAGGCGCGGCAGCGATTCCGCCAAAACCGGCTAGTGCATGGAAAGGCATGTTAGGGGGCGCGTTACTGGGTCTTGGCCTGGGAGCACTGCTGTCGAGCATGGGTCTCGGTGGCGCAATGGCCAGCATGATCAGCACGATGCTGATGGTGGGATTGCTTGCAGCAGCCGGCTATTTCATTTACCGGATGATGCGTCGCAAGTCAGGTCAGTCTGATGCTGTCAGGCAGCCGGCATTTGCAGGTGCTGCAAAATCCGGCTACTCGCCAGAAATCGGTGCCCGTATTGATCCGGTAGCAAGCGGCAGTGCAGCATCGATGGCAGAGGGTTCAACCAGCAACGCGCCATGGGGCGTGCCAGCGGATTTTGATACGACCGGTTTCCTGCGCCACACAAAAACCTATTTTGTGCGCCTGCAGTCAGCCTGGGATAGTGCAAATATCGCTGATATCCGCGAGTTCACCACGCCAGAAATGTTCGCGGAACTGCGGTTGCAAATTCAGGAACGCGGCGCGTCGGCGAACCATACCGATGTCGTGCAGCTGGATGCCGACATGCTGGGCATGGAAATCGTCGATGGCGACCACCTTGCCAGCGTCAAGTTTTCGGGAATGATCAAGGAGTCCGACGCTGCGCCGGCAGAGCCGTTCAACGAAGTCTGGAATCTCTCGAAGCCAGTCGCTGGCCAGGGTGGTTGGGTACTTGCCGGTATCCAGCAACTGTCCTGATTCCGTTACATTGACGATGAAGCCGCTTGTTGTTCGAGCGGCTTTTTTACGTCGATTGCGCTACCGGCTGCCGATACCACGCAAACGTGTTGCGCCCAGCTTGCTTGGCTGCATACATTGCAGAGTCGGCATGCATCAGCATCTGATCGGCATTTTGTCCATCCCCGGGATAGATGCTGATGCCGATACTGCAGGTCAAATCAAAGGTATGACCATCCACGACAAATGGTTCCGAAAACACCTTGATAAGCTTGTGTCCGATGATCTCCACTTCGGCAGATTGCTTGCAGCCTTCGATCAGGATGGTGAACTCATCACCGCCCAGCCGTGAAATCAGGTCGTTGCCACGCACGGCACCACGCATCCGCATTGCGGCCAGTTGCAGAGCCTGGTCACCCACGGAATGCCCCAGCTCGTCGTTGACGGCTTTGAACTGGTCCAGGTCGACGAACATCAGGCAGAAGCTGGCGTTGTGCATCCGCGCAGTTGTTATCGCGGCTTCCAGTGACTGCTGGAACATGGCCCGGTTCGGCAGCTCCGTGAGCAGGTCATGATGGGCCAGATGATTCAGATGCCGCTCGCGCGTTTTCAGATCGGCCATCTGGACACTCAACCGGTTGCTCATCTGCAGGAAGCTGCGCGCCAGCGTTCCGACTTCGTCATCCCGTTCGGTTGGCAAATTGACGATTGGCTTGCCCGCATCGAATTGCTTGACCGCAGCCGCCATCGCATTGAGCGGCTTTGCCAGGACAAAGGACAGCAGGAAGGCCAGACAGGCCGCCACCAGACTGCAGAGTAGGGTGATCTGAATGATGGTAAATCCAAGGATTTTGCTGTCATGCAAGACTGATCTGAGTGGCGTCTGCAAACCCAGGATAACCGCACGCTGCTGCTCTGCGGCCCCGAACGGAATTCGCACGAAAGCAGCAGCGTGTGCGCTATTGAATGTATTCGTATCAACCCGGGTTACGACGGACCTGGTCATTGTTTGTTCCATCAACGGCAGCGTTTCCGGTATGTCATCCTGGATCAGGACGCGTCGTCCCATGTCAAAACCGAAGGTCTTGCTGTCATCCGGATGGATCAGATAATCGCCGCTTTTATTGGTGAGGATAACGTCGATGCTCTGAGGCAGGTTGCTGCGTATGCGATTGAACATCCGGTTGAGGTCAAGATTGATCACCACGATGCCAAATACATTCCCGGCGGATGTATGCAACGGCGTTGCGATGCGCAGCGTCGGCACGCCGCGATCAGACGGCTTGCCCTGCTCCCGGTTCAGGTTAATCGTCGAGAAATAAATTGTGCCCGGAGCCAGCTTGATCGACTCGAAGAAATACGGCAGGAAGCCCTTTTCCTGCAGGTCGTCGTCATGCACAAGCCGGATGCCGGTTACGGTTCGATCGGCTCTGATCAGCTCGCGACCGTGTTCACCGACACCGATCAGACGAACCTGCAAATAGTCTTTATGAGACTTCAACATGGCAGCAAACAGATCGGCGATGATGGCTTTGTTGTGCGCGAAGTCAACCGGATTGGCTGCCTCCTCCATCACCATTCTGAGTGCCGGTGTCGAGGTAATCAGAAGCAAATCGTCGGTCGCCGGAGCCAGTGAATCCGTAAATCGCTGGCCCACCACCTGTGTGGCGGTCAGCAGTTTGTCTTCCGAGGCCGCAATTAACAGTTCACGACTTTTGGAATAAGCGTAATACCCGATCAGCGACGTCGACAATATGCCGAACAATGCCATCCATATACCCAGTTTGAAACCAACGCCAAGTCGCATGCTCAAAACTTCTGCAAAGTGTCACCCGACAGGATGCGGGTCCATAGGGCGAGTCGCTTGTCCTGGTCTTCGGCCGGTTCAAGCCAGATCAGCTTGTCCTTGCTATTGCTGAACGAAGTCGCAGTTACCGTATTGGCCAGTCCGTGGCGCTTGCTCAGGAGGATGCTGACATCCGCCTGCAACGTATAGTTAATCCATTTCAGAGCAAGTTGCGGCGCCTTAGACTTACTGGATATCGCCCAGCAATCCAGCCATGCCAATGCGCCTTCTTTGGGGACAACATAACCAACATCAGCGCCCGCTGCGCGTAGCGCTTCGAGTTGCTGCGTACCAAAATTGGCGAACACCAGAGCGACGTCATTTGACTGGTACAAACGAACCGCTTCTTCCGGTGAAGAATAGAAACCGAGCACGTTGCGACGCAATTGCACCAGCCGCATGGTGGCAGATTGCAACTCCGAGTCAGAGAGCCGGAACGGATTTTTGCTGCCGTTGAGCAGACCCGCAATCGAAAAATTATGCACGCTCCCGCTGTAAGCGAGTACCCGGCCACGATATTGCGGGTCCCACATGGCAGCCATTGACTCCGGCGGTATTTTGACCAGTTTGCGGTTATAGATCAGGCCCATCTCTGCATACGTATACGGCAACGCATACAAATGCTTGCCACGCATTAGGCCGGAAATGGCACCAGTACTGCGAAAACGCGCCAACTGGTTCGCCTGATTCGGGATGGCTGACACATCCAGCGGCGCACTCAAGCCCTTGTTGATGTAGCGCTGCAATTCTGCGGTGTTGACTGCGAAGACGTCGAAATCGCTACCGTCATTGCGCAAGACCTTGTTCCAGAGTTCGTCGTCAGTGTTGATATAGGTGACTTCGACACGGCTACCGGTATTTTTCTCAAAATTGGCCACCATATCGGGATCCGCATATCCCGGCCAAGCCAGAACCCGCAATAACTGCTCTGCCTGCGCCATGCCGGAAAAAATCATTAGCAGCAGCAGCCCTGTCAGCAGGAGGCGCTTGCAGATAGTCATTGATGCAGGGATAGCAAAAGATCGGGCGCTCATCGTAATCAATCCTTGCGAATACGGTTTTCGGTTGATCGTGCACGGCAATAGGAACAAAAAAGCCATCTTCGCCCAACGCAACGCAACGCAACGCAAGTAGAACTCACACAACACTAACCGTCAAGCAACATACTACAAACCAATTGCAAAATTTAGCCGGTAGTTTACTGCTCAGCGGACAAGTCGCAGGCCCCATTCATTGTTTCACGCCGGTCACGCGGTCATCGCTAAAGCTGTCATACTGCGCGCTTCCCAACCTGGTACCCACACCGCATTCGCTTGCGGACGCATTGATTATGGAATCGCCCAAAAACCTGTTCGCTTATCCTGTCCACCGCACTGCCCACCGCCCTGCGCTCGGCAAGCCCGCTCCATTTTTGCCGATGTCGCGCGCTGAAATGGATGTCCTTGGATGGGACACCTGTGACGTGATCCTGGTCACGGGTGACGCCTACATCGACCATCCGAGCTTTGGCATGGCATTGATTGGTCGCCTGCTCGAAGCACAGGGATTCCGCGTCGGCATCATTGCGCAGCCCGACTGGTTGTCCGCAGAAGCGTTCCGGGCACTGGGCAAACCGAACCTGTATTTTGGCGTCACCGCTGGCAATATGGATTCGATGGTCAACCGTTACACGTCTGACCGCAAGATTCGTTCCGATGATGCCTACACGCCAAACGGCGAAGCCAACAAGCGCCCCGACCGTGCATTGGTCGTGTATGCCCAGCGTGTGCGTGAGGCCTATCCCGATGTCAACGTCGTCATTGGCAGTATCGAAGCCAGCCTCCGGCGCATCGCCCATTACGATTACTGGTCCGACAAGGTGCGCCGTTCAGTGCTGCCGGATTCAAAAGCCGACATCCTGTTGTTCGGCAATGCCGAACGCGCGCTGGTGGCCCTCACGCACCGGCTCGCAGCAGGCGAGCCGATCAAGGAAATCCGCGACCTGCGCGGCACCGCCTTCATGGCCGCGCGCGGCTGGCTGCCGGCCGACGACTGGACCGAATCGAATTCGACACGGGTAGATACGCCAGGCCGCATCGAACCGCACCCTGATCCGTATGAAATGAAGACCAAGGAACCGACCAGTTGCGGCACCGCCAATGCCGAGCCGACCGAAGTCGTCGCCAAGCCCATCCTGATCCTCAGTCGCGAAGAACGTCAGGCCGCGCTCAAGGAAATCCGTGGCAAGACCGTGATCCGCCTGCCCAGTTACGAAGCCATCAAGGATGACGCCGTTCTGTATGCACACGCGTCGCGCGTCTTCCATCTGGAATCCAATCCGGGCAACGCCCGCGCCATGGTGCAGGGCCACGGCGAGCGCGATGTCTGGCTCAATCCGCCGCCGCTGCCACTGGCGATGGATGAAATGGACGGCGTGTACGACATGAACTATGCACGCGCGCCGCATCCGAGTTACGGCAAGGCCAAGATTCCGGCCTGGGACATGATCCGTTTTTCGGTCAACATCATGCGCGGCTGTTTTGGCGGTTGTACGTTCTGTTCGATTACCGAGCACGAAGGCCGCATTATCCAGAGCCGTTCCGAGCCGTCCATCCTGCGCGAGATCGAACTGATCCGCGACAAGACCAAGGGTTTCACCGGCACCATTTCGGATATGGGCGGACCGACCGCCAACATGTATCGGCTGGCCTGCAAGGAAAAGTCCATTGAGGAATCCTGCCGCCGTCTGTCCTGCGTCTATCCGACCATTTGCTCGAACCTTGGCACCGACCATAGCAAGCTGATCCAGCTGTATCGCAAGGCGCGCGCCATTCCCGGCGTGAAAAAAATCCTGATCAGCTCGGGCGTACGGTACGACCTCGCAGTGCGCTCACCGGAGTATGTCAAGGAACTGGTCAGCCACCACGTTGGCGGCCTGCTGAAAATCGCGCCCGAGCATTCCGAAGAAGGTCCGCTGTCGAAAATGATGAAGCCGGGCATGGGTGCCTACGACAAGTTCAAGGAGCTGTTCGAGAAGTATTCGAAGGAAGCCGGCAAGGAGCAATACCTGATTCCGTACTTCATTGCCGCGCATCCGGGCACGACCGATGAAGACATGCTGAACCTGTCGCTCTGGCTGAAGAAAAACAACTTCCGGCTGGATCAGGTGCAAACCTTCATGCCAACGCCGATGGCACTGGCCACGACGATGTACCACACCCGTAAAAATCCGCTGCGCAAAGTGACTGCGGACTCGGAAGCCGTAGAAACCGTCCGCACCGGCAAAATCCGTAAATTGCACAAGGCGTTCCTGCGCTATCACGATCCCGATAACTGGGAAATTATCCGTGAGGCCTTGCAGCGGATGGGACGCTCCGACCTGATTGGCAGCGGCGAGAAGCATCTGGTGCCGCGCCATTCAGCCCCGACAGCGAGCCTGATGGCGATCGAACGGCGGCGCGAAACACCGAGTCCGGAAAAGCTGGCAAAGAAGTTCGGTCAAAACAAACCGCGTGCCGGTGGCGCGGTATCACGTACACCAAGCGCAATGGCATCACCGGTACGCAAGGGTCCTGGCGTGGTTGCGCGAACTGGTCGTAAATAAGTAGTAGATCGTGCGGGTTTGCTCTGGCAGGTTAGTTAACCTGCGGAACAAACCCGCGCAAAACTTCCGTCAGAATTGCTCATACCCCAGCAAATACCGCCACTGCCCTGCGGCCAGTGACGCCATCGGCATACGCCCGATGCGCAGGCGCTTGATCGACACCACCTGCAAACCGACCTTCTCGCACAGATAAGCGATCTGACCGCGCTCTGCCGCTTTCATCGCAAAGCGCAGGCGTTGCTCGCTCTGCCAGCTGACCTTCATCTGTGCCATCAGCTTGCCATTCCATTTGATGCCGTGCTGCAGGTGATCCAGGCCGGCGGCGTCCAGCGAGCCGATGACGTCGACGACAAATTCCTGTTCGATGCGATTGGCTTCGTCCACCAGCTTGCGCACGACGCGCCAGTCCTGCGTCAGCACCAGCAAGCCGCTGGCACTGTCTTCGAGCGGATTGGTGAGGGTCAGGCCACGCGTGTGACGGCGCAGGAAGCGCAGCCCCGAGCGGTCGTTCGGCATCAGGGTTTCCGCCGTGATCCAGTGCAGGTCAGGATCGATCGCATCGACGGTACGCATCCCTGCCGGTTTATGCAGCAGGATGGTGACCGGCTCGATCGGTGCCAGCACGGCATCGGGTAGCAATGCGATCTCTTGTCCTGCGCCGACACGCGCTCCCGACTCCTCGGTCAGTACGCCATCCACCGTAATCCATCCACCTTCAATGAATTGTTCGGCTTCAGTGCGCGAACAGCCAAGTTCTTCGGCCACGCGCTTGGCGAGGCGGATTGTGTCTGTCATGTGTGGATCAACTTAAATGGATGGAAAAATCAAGGGCGCATTGTACCGGTGCCGATCCGCATTGGTTCAACGCTGGCTCAGGACTTCCTGCACGGATAGCGACGATAGTAGCTGGCAGAAGGACAAACGCCCATTCTGGGCATGCAGACGGAATGGAACTTCACGGTAGGCAGCCTCCTGCTTTTTTGAGAATGCAGATTTGCGAGACGTCAGCCGGCATATCGAGTGCAGCACGCAAGGTCAAGTCGTTGCGGTTCTTGAAAACAGGACTTGAAGTGCTATTCTCGGGCTATTGATATTGGAAGCAAGTCAGACAAGAAAGGATACCCATGCGACCGTCCGTTGCGCTCGACATGAAGCGAATTGCAGTGCGGGAAGCAGTGAGCCGATTTCGCACGGCGAACCCGCGCGTTTTTGGTTCGGTGCTGCATGGCACTGATCGGGAAGGCAGCGATCTTGATCTATTGGTCGATGCGCTGCCGGGCGCCACACTGATAGATCTCGGTGGCCTGCATTACGAATTGGAATCACTGCTAGGTGTCCATGTTGATTTGCTAACCCCTGGCGATCTATCGCCAAAATTCCGAGCCAGGGTACTCGCGGAAGCGCAACCGGTATGAGCGAGAACCGACTGCCGGATTATCTCGATCACATACAGCAAGCCGCATCCAATGCATGCAGTTTCGTGGAAGGGATGGTCAAGGATGACTTCCTGGTCGATAAGCGCACCCAACAAGCCGTCATCATGAGCATCATCATCATCGGCGAGACAGCCACGAACGTGCTGTCCCGCTATGCCGCGTTTAGCGAGGAGCACGCCGAGGTGCCGTGGCACCATATGCGCGGCATGCGCAATCGCATGGCTCACGGCTACTTCGACGTCGACCTCAATGTGGTGTGGGAGACAGTACAAGAATGGCTGCCGGCGTTACTCAAACAACTTCCTGCATTACGCCGGGATGCCGGCAATGAAGATCGTGACCACGAAGCAGTAAAACCATAACCAACCCCCATCAACCTCAAATCTCTGGTTCTACCTCGATGTTCGATAGGGTCACTGCGGAACCGCCAAGCTGGCATTTCAAGACAGGATCAGCATTTAGATTTGCCAACGAAAACCGCGACGCTGCCTGCGCAGTGGCATAATTGCGCCCCCGCACGCCGACTGGCGCGCTTCCCTTACCGAGATTTCCATCCATGCGCACAGGCATGCTCTTCGCCGCGACCGCTTACATCATCTGGGGTCTGTTTCCGCTCTATTTCAAGGCACTGCAAGCCATCGCACCGACGCAGATTCTGCTGCACCGGATGGTCTGGTCGCTGCTCTTAATGCTGTGCGTGCTGGCGTGGCGCAGGCAATGGGGCTGGCTACGCGACGTGGCCCGCCAACCCAAAGTACTGGCCAGCTTTGCGCTCAGTGCAGTGCTGTTGTCGACCAACTGGTTTATCTATATCTGGGCCGTCAATAACGGCAGGATCATTGATTCCAGCCTGGGCTACTTCATCAATCCGCTGGTGAATGTCTTGCTGGGTTACCTGTTGCTGGGCGAGCGACTGCGCTTCGGCCAATGGATCGCGGTGGCACTGGCTGCCTGCGGCGTCGCGTGGCTGACCTGGCAAAGCGGTCATCCGCCATGGATCGGTCTGGCACTGGCGCTGTCGTTCGGTGTCTATGGATTGATGCGCAAGACCGCAAAACTGGGACCACTGGAGGGTCTGTCGCTGGAGACGCTACTGCTGTTTCCGTTTGCGTTGGGGTATCTGGGATGGCTGACGCTGCATCATCAGAATGCCTTCCTGTCTGCATCGGCAACGTCGCAATGGCTGCTGGTTGCTGCGGGGCCGATCACGGCCATTCCACTGCTGCTGTTTGCGGCCGGCGCGCGACGCATCCCGATGTCGACGCTCGGCCTGCTGCAGTATCTGGGCCCTACCCTGCAACTGCTGCTGGGTGTGCTGCTCTACAACGAACCATTTGGCCAGGATCGCCTGATCGGTTTCATAGCGATCTGGTCGGCGCTGGTGGTGTATTCCGGTGAAGGTATCTTGCGGGTCTGGAAAAATCGCGAGCTCAATCGACCGGCCGCACCCGCAATCAACGAAAGCTGACATGACATCGACTCACCCACGCCACGCCATCGTCATTGGCGGTGGCCCCGCAGGACTGATGGCGGCTGAAGTACTCGCCAACGCCGGCGTACAGGTCGATCTGTACGACGCCATGCCATCGGTCGGACGCAAGTTCCTGCTGGCCGGCAAAGGCGGCATGAACCTGACCCACAACGAGCCATCGCCGGCATTCCTGTCACGTTACGCCAGCCGCCAATCCACGCTGCAACCGGTGATCGATGCCTTCGATGCGACGGCCTTGCGGGCCTGGTGCAACGGACTTGGCATCGCAACGTTTGTCGGTTCGTCCGGACGGGTTTTCCCGGCAGATATGAAAGCAGCGCCGTTGCTGCGTGCATGGCTGCATCGCTTGCGTGCCGCCGGTGTGCGGTTTCACATGCGGCACGCATGGCAAGGTTGGGATGACAGCGGTGCGCTGGTCTTCGAGCACGCCGGCGAACGCCTTGCGGCCAGGGCGGATGCCGTGGTGCTGGCATTGGGTGGGGCCAGCTGGGCGCGACTGGGATCGAATGGCGCTTGGGTGCCGTGGTTGTCGCAGCGCGGTATTGATGTCGCTGACCTGAAGCCTGCCAATTGCGGTTTCAATGTCGGCTGGAGTCCGTTTTTCCAGGAAAAATTTGCCGGCCTGCCGTTGAAAACGATCGCCATCCGCTGGCACGACGGCGACGGCGTTGCGCATATCCGCATCGGCGAATGCGTGATCAGTGCCGACGGTATCGAAGGCAGCCTGATCTACGCGTTGTCGGCGACCTTGCGCGACCAGATTGCGGCACACGGCTCGGTCACGATTGAACTCGATCTCGCACCAGGCAAGGATGCCGAACGGGTGCTGGCGGAAGTGGCGCATCCGCGTGGGTCGCGCTCGCTCGCCAGCCATTTGCAAAGTCGGGTCGGGCTGGCCGGTGTGAAGATGGGTTTGCTACGCGAACTGGTGTCGAAAGAAGACATCCATCATCCCGCCAAACTGGCAGTGGCGATCAAGGCCTTGCCAGTGACATTGACGTCGACCCGTCCGATCGATGAAGCCATCAGTAGCGCCGGCGGGGTCCGTTTTAGCGCACTGGATGCTCAACTCATGGCAGCAGCAGTGCCCGGCGTGTTCTGCGCCGGTGAAATGCTGGACTGGGAAGCGCCCACCGGCGGTTATTTGCTGACGGCCTGCTTTGCCACCGGACGCCATGCGGCGCTCGGTGCCATCAGCTGGCTGGATCAGTTACCACTGCCGTAAAGTTCCTTGAGACGGGCGGCTTCGGGGTCTGGTGGTGTCAGCCGTTCACCAAAAAAGCCGGTTTCTTCCGGTGCGCGAACAGCACCCGGTTCATCCATGCCGACCGAACGGATACCGCCGTCCCTGGAAAATTCGTTGTAGGCCCAGTCACCAAAATCCCGGTTCAATCCGTCTGGCGCCGAATGCTGCATCAGGGGTTTTCCCTTGAGTACCGCCTGCATGTAGTTCATCCAGACCGGCAACGCCAGCGTGGCGCCGAACTCGCGACTGCCGAGCGACTTCGGGTCGTCGTATCCCATCCATGCCACCGCCACGACGTCGCCGCCATAGCCCGCAAACCAGCCATCGACCGAATCATTCGTGGTACCGGTTTTTCCGGCCAGATCGGTGCGACCCAGACGCGATGCCGCTGCCGCAGTGCCGAAGCGCGTCACGTCACGCAACATGGAGTCCATCACAAAGGCATTGCGCACATCCAGGACACGGACCGACTCTTCTCCGATCAGTACCGGCCGGGCTTCCGCCAGCAGCGTGCCACGGGCATCGGTGACCGACTGGATCAGGTACGGCGTGACCTGATAACCGCCATTGGCAAACACGGCGTAAGCGCCGACCATCTGTGCCGGCGTCACGGAACCGGTACCAAGTGCCAGCGTCAGGTTGGCCGGCTGCTTGGCAACATCAAAACCGAAACGGGACAAGTGATCGCGCGCAGCTTCTGGCGTGATCGCGCGCAGAACACGGATCGAGGCAACGTTCTTTGATTTCACCAGCGCGGTACGCATGCTGATCGGGCCGTCGTACACATTGTCATCGTTCTTGGGCTGCCATAACGCAACTCCCGCCTCGCCACCAATCGACAATGGCGCATCGTTGATCAGGCTGCCGGGACTGAATCCCTTTTCAAGCGCCGCCGAATAAATGAACGGCTTGATGCTGGAGCCCGGCTGGCGCCATGCCTGCGTGACGTGATCGAATTTGCTCAGGTTGAAATCGAAGCCACCCACCAGCGCCCGATAACCACCGGTTTGCGGGTCCAGCGACACAAAGGCCGCCGCCACACTCGGCAGCTGCGTGATCGACCAGCGATTTTTTACATCGGCGCTGACGCGGATGACTGCTCCCGGCGCAATGCGTAACGCGGCCGCCGACTTCGCATTCAGGCCAGCTGCTGCAAAGCGCAATCCGTCGCCGCTGATCTCGATATCATCACCGGACTGCAGCGTGGCGCGCACCAGTTTGGCGGATGCCGACGTGACCACGGCGGCCTGAAGTTCATCGCTGTCGGGATGTTTTTCGAGGACCGCATCGATCGCATCCTGTCGATCTTCGGCATCGGACGGCAGATCGATGAGTGCTTCCGGACCGCGATAGCCATGACGTCGCTCGTAATCCATCACGCCACGCCGCAGCGCTGCATAGGCGGCCTGCTGATCCCTCGAACGCAGGGTCGTGACGACAGTGAACCCGCGCGTATAGACCTCTTCCTTGTATTGCGCGTACATCGCCTTGCGCACCATCTCGGCGGCGTACTCGGCATGGACCGCATACGGCCCGCGCCCGCTTGTACGCACCTTGATGTCTTCATCGACTGCCTGCTGGTACTCGACTGGCGTGATGAAACCAAGGTCGCGCATGCGCTGCAGGATGTATTGCTGGCGAATGTGAGCACGCTTCGGATTGACGATCGGGTTATAGGCAGACGGCGCTTTTGGCAAACCGGCCAGCATCGCAAACTGGGCAATGCTGAGCTGGTTCAATGGCCGGCCGAAATAGGTTTGTGCTGCATTGCCGAAACCATAAGCGCGCTGCCCCAGATAAATCTGGTTCAGGTACAGCTCCAGAATCTGGTCTTTCGACAAGGCGCGTTCAATTTTGTACGCCAGCATGATCTCGTTGACCTTACGCGACAGCGTTTTATCCCGCGTCAGAAAAAAATTACGGGCAACCTGCATCGTGATGGTCGAGGCACCTTGCGCTGATCCGCCGCCGAGGTCCTTGACGATGGCCCGCAACAGGCCGACAAAATCGACGCCACCATGCTCATAGAAACGGCTGTCTTCGATGGCCAGAACGGCGTTCTTCATTTGTGCCGGAACCTGCTTGATCGGCACGAAGTTACGGTGTTCCTCGCCAAACTCGCCGATCAGCACATTGTCCGCGGTAAGCACACGCAGCGGAATCTTGGGCTTGTAATCGGTCAGCGCATCCAGCGCAGGCATATTCGGCGCGACGATCAGGAACGCATAACCGAGCAGCAGCATGACAAAAAAAGCGCCAACGGCACACAGGCCCAGGAAGGCAATCAGGACACGTTGTTTCAGGCGGCGGGATGCGGAACGATTCAAGTTGGTGTGGACACGGTGGTGATGCCGGTCAGGTAATCAAACAAGTGGAAGAAGCGCACGTCGGAGGTCAAACGTGCTTTTGAAGGCGAAAGTATAGACGAGTTTTTTTCAAAGGCGAATCAAGCTGGATCTGCTGCGCGCCAGCAGGTTCATCCATTGATGTACCTGCAATCTGGCTTACCCAAGAGCTGGATGGCACGGGTTCAATGGAACCCGGATCGATTGACGGTCACTCATGAGCTCGCATGGCATCGCCACGCTTCCATCAATCAAACAAGGAGTATCGAATGGGCATTTCCGTATCAAAATGTGGCGGATGTTTTGCCTGGCCGGCCACCAGTGAGCCAGACGAGGGCGTCGTCGAACGGCATGCAACAGCGGATCGTCCGCGCAGTGCGCAACAGCAAACGGGCGGACAACCGCAGTCAGGTTCTCTAGCCGGTCGAACGCCTCGACGATCCCTGGGAAATCGCAGCGAGTCCCATGCACGGGCCGCACTCCCGGCAGCGGAAACCAGTGCTGGATCACATTCCCAAACAGCAGCGGCCTCTATTGGCGGACTCTCATCAATACGGGAGAGCATCCACGTCGAATCTCACTCACCGCAGTCATCGCTGACATCGATTCCTACCCAGATATCGTCGGCATTCGTTCAGTTTGAGCCGATGCCCCCCAATCCTGTGGTGGCGCCAGGCCTGGCGAGCTTACCCGGTCTTTTTTCTCCGCGCGAAAGCGAGGGATCTGAGATGAGCATTGCCCGCGCGATGTTCAACCTCAATAGCCATCGATCGGAAGTCGGCACTATTCTGACTGCGCATGCCGTCTCCGTGCCTGCGTCTCTCACAGCGTCGCCGTCAGGATCGTCATCGTCGTCACTTTGCGGAGAGTCATCGGAAAGATCACGCTAGCGTCACGATCGGTGGCGTAATTCAGGCAGTCGTGTTGATGGTCCTGCCCAGATTTGGTGGCAAGCTGCTGGTGGTTGGGACTGCAGGCAGTGCGTCAAGCAGCGCGCTGGCGGTCGAGGTTTCGGCATCCAGTGCCTTTTTCAGCACCGCGATACTGATAGCCTGGTCGGTCCGTGTCGCGGATGCATTGCTGACAAGGCTGGCAATGGAACTCACACTCATGATGCTCTCCGGTCGGGTCTTTCATTTGGTCGATCCATTCATCTGTAGCTAGTTATCGGTTCGCGAAGTCACCGACTTTAGCGGATTGCCGAAAATTTATTCTGTAAATGGCGTTGGTGGGGCAATCATCAGCCCTCTGGCGCGCATCGAAAGAGTGTGGATTTGCTCGCGCTGCCAGGTGTTGACTACGTTGAGTTGGCGGTTCTACAAATGCGTGCGCTAGCGCGGCCTACGGAACTCGAACGTGACACACCAGTTAATTCGATCGCCGTAAAAAAAGCCCCATGACGTCATGGGGCTTTTTTATTCGTCGTACAAAACCTCAGCAACTTCAGTTAAAGGTCTTGCCCTCGGCAGCCAGCTTCACCAGCAACGGTGCCGGTTTCCAGGCGTCGCCGTGACGGCCTTTTGCCAGCTTTTCCATCGTCATCAGCACATTCGGCAAACCGACCGTATCGGCATAGAACATCGGTCCGCCACGGAACACCGGAAAGCCATAGCCCGTGAGGTAGACCATGTCGATATCCGAAGCACGCATTGCGATGCCCTCTTCGAGGATATGTGCGGCTTCATTGACCAGCGAGTACACCAGTCGTTCGATGATTTCCTGATCACTGATCTTGCGTCGCTCGACCCCGATATCGGCCGAGTGCTTGATGATCATGTCGTTGACGAGTGCCGATGGATACGCCTTGCGGTCACCCGCCTTGTAGTCGTACCAGCCGGCGCCGGTCTTCTGGCCGTAGCGGCCCAGTTCGCACAGCAGATCGGCAGTTTTCGAATACGTGATTTCCGGCTTTTCCAGATAGCGGCGTTTGCGGATATACCAGCCGATGTCATTACCGGCCAGGTCACCCATGCGGAACGGTCCCATCGCAAAGCCGAATTTCTCGACTGCCTTGTCGACCTGCTCCGGCAACGCGCCTTCTTCGATCAGGAAACCAGCCTGACGGCTGTACTGTTCGATCATGCGGTTACCAATGAAGCCGTCGCACACACCCGATACGACACCGGTCTTCTTGATTTTTTTCGACAGCGCCAGGGTGGTTGCCAGGACATCCTTGGCAGTGGCTTTGCCGCGCACGATTTCCAGCAGCTTCATAACGTTGGCCGGGCTGAAGAAGTGCGTCCCGATCACGTCTTGCGGCCGCTTCGTGAACGAGGCGATCTGGTCGACGTCCAGCGTCGAGGTATTCGATGCCAGGATCGCGCCCTGCTTCATGACTTCATCGAGCTTCTTGAACACGGTTTCCTTGACGCCCATGTCTTCGAATACGGCTTCAACGACGATGTCGGCCTGGCCGATATCCGCGTAGTTCAGGGTGCCGCTGATCATGCCGACGCGCTGGTCGAACTTCTCTTGCGTGAGCTTGCCCTTCTTCATCGTGTTTTCGTAGTTCTTGCGGATGGTCGCGATGCCCTTGTCGAGCGCTTCCTGTTTGGTCTCCAGCAGCATCACGGGGATGCCGGCATTGACGAAGTTCATCGCAATCCCGCCACCCATGGTGCCAGCACCGATCACGGCGGCCGACTTGATGGAGCGCACCGGGGTATCGGCCGGTACATCAGGAATCTTGCTGGCAGCGCGTTCGCCAAAAAAGGCGTGACGCAATGCTTTCGATTCCGTGGTCTGGACCAGTTCGATAAACAGGTCACGTTCGAACTTGATACCATCGTCAAACTTTTTCGTGACCGATGCGGCGACGGCCTCGACACATTTCAGCGGAGCAGGATACGGACCCGACATCGCCTTGACGGTATTGCGCGAAAACTGCAGGAAGGCTTCGTAATTCGGGTAGTCAACCTTGATGTCACGCACTTTTGGCAGTGGTCGTGCGTCGGCGATGCTGGCCGCAAAAGCCAGTGCACCCTCCATCAGGTCGCCCTCGATGATCTTGTTGAACAGTGCGGTTTTTGCCAGCTTTTCGGACGCAACCGGCGTACCAGACACAATCATGTTCAGCGCCAGTTCCAGGCCGACCACACGTGGCAAACGCTGCGTACCGCCAGCACCCGGCAAGATCCCGAGTTTGACTTCCGGCAGCGCGATCTGCGCGCCGATTGCCGCAACGCGGTAGTGACAACCCAATGCCAGTTCCAGTCCACCACCCATGCATACCGTGTGGATCGCGGCGATCACCGGCTTGCTGGCACCCTCGACCACGTTGATCAGCGTGTGCAGCGATGGCTCGGCGAACGCGCTCGGCGAATTGAACTCCTTGATATCTGCGCCACCTGAAAATGCCTTGCCGGCGCCGGTCAGCACGATGGCTTTCACGGCATCGTCGGCCAGTGCTTTGCGGACACCCTCGACGACCGCAGTACGGGTCGACAGGCCCAGTCCGTTGACCGGTGGATTGTTGAGCGTAATGATGGCAACAGCGCCATTGACCTGATATTCGGCAGTCATGTCTCTTCCTTTTGAATGGGTGAACCCGGTATGGGTAGCGGGTATTTGCAGCGTAACGATCCGTCTTTTTCGACCTGCACTATAACCTGAAAAGAACGGTCGTATTATTTTTTATGACAACGTCAGCGGTCAGATTGTCATCAACCGCATGGTCCCGCAGTAAAACGAAATGTCCGCCCTGGCAGCGAGGTCGACCCGGATCAGCTTAACGAGAAAACCACCGCGTATCCATCCTGCGTTTGAGGGCCGGTGAATGACGATACTCCAGAGACGCAATCGACTGGTCAACGCCGTGGCGCCGGCAACAGGTGCTGCCCTCTTGCGCGTTGGCGTTCTGCAGGCCTCTAACGAGGGTAAAAACCGCCAGCACCTTAAAAAATTTACCTGCTTGGCGATGCCTTCATCACCGGTTCGCCTGCGGTAAAATGGCGGCCGTTCCCGCCTCAACCCTGTCCGCTGCACGCTGGTGCCCTGCGGACGCACTCGAAAAATATTATCCATGTTGCGATTGACCGATGTTCAACTACCGCTCGACCATGTCGAGACGGCTCTGCCTGATGCGATCATCGCGCGTCTGGGGATTACCGCAGCGGAGTTGATCAGTTTTACGATCTTCAAGCGCAGCTACGACGCGCGCAAAAAAAACGCCATCCTGATGATTTATTCGCTCGATGTTGTCGTCAGCGATGAAGCGGACGTGCTCAAGCGCGTGGGTGGCAATCGGCTCGTCATGCCTGCGCCGGATACCGGGTATCACTTCGTGGCCACCGCACCGGCGCATTTGCGGTCGCGTCCGCTGGTCATCGGCACCGGGCCATGCGGGCTCTTCGCCGGCCTGATCCTGGCGCAGATGGGATTCAAACCGATCATTCTGGAACGCGGCAAGTCGGTGCGGGAACGGACCAAGGACACCTTCGGTCTGTGGCGCAAGCGTGAACTGCATCCGGAATCGAATGTGCAATTTGGCGAGGGCGGCGCGGGTACGTTTTCGGATGGCAAGCTGTATAGCCAGATCAAGGACCCCAAGCATTACGGCCGCAAGGTCCTGGTGGAGTTTGTCAAGGCCGGCGCGCCGCCAGAAATCATGTATGTCAGCAAACCGCATATCGGTACGTTCCGGCTGGTCAAAATGGTCGAGGAAATGCGCGCAACGATCGAAGGTCTAGGCGGAGAATTCCGTTTTCAGAGTCGTGTCGACGACTTGCTGATCGAAAAAGGTCAGGTGCGCGGATTGACCCTGTCTGACGGCACCGAACTGCTCAGTGACCATATCGTGCTGGCCATCGGCCACAGCGCGCGCGACACCTTCGAGATGCTGCACCGGCGCGGCGTGTATATCGAAGCAAAACCGTTTTCGGTCGGCTTTCGCATAGAGCATCCGCAGTCGGTCATCGACCGCAGCCGGCTCGGTCCGAACGCCGGTCATCCGGTGCTGGGTGCGGCAGATTACAAACTGGTGCATCACGCCAGCAATGGCCGTTCGGTCTACAGCTTCTGCATGTGCCCGGGTGGCACCGTGGTCGCTGCGGCGTCTGAGCCGGGCCGGGTCGTCACCAACGGCATGAGTCAGTATTCGCGCAATGAACGCAATGCCAACAGCGGTATCGTGGTGGGTATCACACCGGCAGATTATCCGGGTGGTCCGCTCGCCGGCCTCGAATTCCAGCGTCAGTGGGAATCCCGAGCCTACGAGCTGGGCGGCTGCAATTACAGCGCGCCGGGACAGCTGGTCGGGGACTTCATTGCCGACCGTCCGTCGGTCGAGCTCGGCGCCGTAACGCCGTCGTACACGCCCGGCGTGCAACTCGGTGACCTGAATACAGCGTTACCGCGCTATGCAATCGATGCGATTCGTGAAGCCCTGCCAGAGTTCGACAAACAGATCCATGGCTTTGCGATGCAGGATGCGGTACTGACCGGCGTCGAAACCCGGACCTCGTCGCCGATCCGCATCAATCGCAATGACGACTGCCAGAGCCTGAATACGATCGGTCTGTTTCCGGCCGGTGAAGGCGCGGGCTATGCGGGCGGGATTTTGTCGGCCGCGGTGGATGGCATCAAGGTTGCGGAAGCGGTTGCGTTGAGCATGATGGCGAAGGCATGAACAATTCGATCGGACGCAATTGAATCGGGCCCGCCCTTTAAAGGTGGGCGTTGCCTGCAAATTTCACCAGGCAAACCACCGACTATTGGGCTGCGAAGTCAGCCCTCGCAAGGTGGGCGTCGAACAGCAAACACAGTGACGGTGACGTTGCCGAATCGTAGGTTGGGCTGCGAAGCCCAACATGCGTCAGGTTGCTTTGCGGGTTGCCACGACGCGCGGTCTGCGGGCTGCGGTCTGCGGTAGCTAAAACGGGTTGCGCTCCGTGGAGCCAAGCCGGGTGCGGCCCGGCAGCCGCTCACTTTTTTTGCTTCGCCAAATAAAGTAAGCAAAAAAAGGCGACCGCTAGACCGCTGCCCTGCGGGTTCCCAAATACCGCGCCCGGTCAGGGGGAGGGCCGCAAACTCGCTACGCTCAGACAGTGCGGCCCTCTTATCCCCTGCCCGGACACGGTATTTGGCAGCGGCCTTTTATGCGGAATTCAAGGTCAAAACCAAGCCCAGCCTTGGTGATTGATTGATGGTCAGGCTCGCTTTGCGCGAGAAAGATGACTTGTAAAAGCCTTGTAGGTTTTGGGTTTTGACGTTGGTTTTGACGTCGGTTTTGACGTTGGTTTTGAACTCGATGTCGATCACGACGAGGAAGTTTTCTCGCGCAAAGCGAGCACGACCATCTCGCTGGTTCCAAGGCTGGGCTTGGTTTTGACCTTGAATTCCGCATAAAAAGATCGCTGCCAAAAACCGGGTGCGGCAAGAGGAGAAGAAGCCCGCACTGTCTGAGGTGTAGCAGGGGTTTCGGATCGCATGCGATCCGCCTGCGGAACGGGATCCGCTTGCAAGCGGATCTGCGCCCTGCAAGGGTAGCGAGTTTGCGGGCTTCCCTCTTGCCGTACCCGGTTTTTGGGAACCCGCAGGGCAGCGGTCTTGCGGTCGCCTTTTTCTTGGTTACTGCTTTTTGGCGAAGCAAAAAGAAGTGACCGGCTGCCGGGCCGCCCCCGGCTTGCATCAACGGAGCGCAACCGTTTTAGCTACCGCAGACCGCGCGTCGTGGCGACCTACAAGGCAGCTTGACGCAAGTCGGGCTTCGCAGCCCAGCCGACGATTCTGCAACGAATTCGACGCTTTGTTCGCAGCCCATGCACCACCTTGAAAGGGCTGGCTGCAATGCCTAGCGAGGCGCAGCCCGCTGTATGCGCCACGCCAGACCTTCGGCAATATCTTTATGGTCGAATTTTTTGGCCAGATCGATGGCCGTCATGCCTTGCTCGTTTTTCAGGGTGGCATCAGCACCTTCATCGAGCAGCAGTTTCACGGTCAGGATGTGCCCGCCACGCGCCGCCATCATGATCGGCGTGGTCTTGTTGGGTGATTCGGCGTCGATGTAGGCGTAGTGATCGAGCAGCAATTGCACGATCTCGTTGGCACCTGCCGTTGCCGCGTAATGCAGCGCTGTCCAGCCGGGACGATTGACCTCGGCTTTTCGCGCAAGCAGCGCCTGCACTACCGGCTTGTTCGATGTGTAGGCGGCCACCATCAAGGCTGTATCGCCATTGCGCGAACGCGCTTCAACGTCCAGCGTGGGTGCTTTCAGCAGGACCTCGACGACGTCCGATTTTTTTTCACGCAATGCCAGCATCAGGCCGGTTTCACCACGCTCGGCATCAATCGTGTTCGGATCGACACCGCGCTGCAGCCATTGCTTGACCTGATAGGCATTGTCAGAGCGCACCGCAAAAAAATAATCGTCGTAAGCGCCAGCGACCGCACCACCGGGCAAGGTTGCGCTTGCCGCGAGCAAGGCGATTGCCAAAACCAGCTGCCGCCAGCGCTTGCCGTTGCCGAACTGAGGTCCGTTCATCGTGCAATCCTGAACAACTTGAAAAAATTATCCGTGGTCTGTTGCGCCACCCGTTCTACCGGTAAGCCCTTCAGGCTGGCGATGTATTCGGCCACGTGTCGTACCAGACCCGGTTCATTCATTTTGCCGCGATGTGGCATCGGCGCCAGATACGGCGAGTCGGTTTCGATCAGCATGTTTTCCATCGGGACGGCAAGCGCCACCGCTTGCAGGTCTTTCGCACTTTTGAAAGTAACTATGCCGGAAAACGAAATATAAAATCCCATCGCAATCGCCGCCTCGGCCACCGCAAGTGATTCGGTAAAACAATGCATCACGCCGCCAGCGCCGCCGTCGTGTATCCCGGCGCCCTCTTCCTGCATGATGCGAATAGTGTCGGACGACGCTGCGCGGGTATGGATGATCAATGGCTTGCCGGTCGCGCGCGACGCGCGGATATGCACCCGAAACCGTTCTCGCTGCCAGTCCAGATCACCGGTCAGACGAAAGTAATCCAGCCCGGTTTCGCCGATGGCAACGATCTTCGGATGCTGCGACAAGCGTACCAGTTGCTCGACGCTGGGTTCGGGCGTGTCGACATAATCCGGATGCACGCCAACCGACGCATAGATGTGATTGTATTGCTGCGCCAGTGCCAGCACTTGCGGAAAGTCCGGCAGGTCGACCGACACGCATAGCGCATGGGTGACCTTGTTCTCGGCCATCTTGTCGAAAATCTCCGGCAAGCGGGCCGCGAGTTCAGGGAAATTGATGTGGCAGTGGGAATCGATATACATGCCACGATTGTACCTGCCTCAGGCGACCCGCTTGCCGACGATGATCAAGTCACGTTCGATGCCATCGAGGGTCGCCACGCGCGGCATCTCGGCCCAGCGCGAGAATCCGAATTTATCGAACAACGCCAGGCTGGCACGGTTATGACCAAAGATGAATCCCAGCAGGGTATGTACGGCAATGCTGGGTGCAAACGCAATCGCCTCGGTCAGCAGATAGCGTCCCAGTCCTTTGCCACGTACTGCTTCATCAATATAGATCGACAGCTCGGCCGTGCCGGAATACGCCGGGCGACCATAAAAATTCGAATACGACAGCCAGCCGATGACATGCTGGCCGGCACCTTCCACCACCCACAATGGACGCAGCGCAGGATTGTGCTCGGCAAACCAGGCCAGGCGCGACTCCACTGAAATTGGCGTGGTGTCGGCCGTCACTTCACGTGACGCAACCGTACTGTTATAGATGGCGACGATGGCCGGCAAGTCGTCGATGCGGGCGAGACGATGGGTAAATGACATGGAGAGAGTCCGACAGAAACGGGATTGAGGATGAACCTGAGCAGGTCTTTCAGGATTGATCGTGGTGATGACTACAGCGTATGGGTGGCGCGTGACGAGCCTAATGCCGCGCCCAGCAGCTCTTCAATCCGGGCACGTACGCGCTGGCCGCTTTCGTCGTCAGGCAAATGAACACCAATGCCTTGCGCCTTGTTATTGTTGGCGCCTGCCGGCGTGATCCAGGCAACCTTGCCGGCAATCGGATACTTGTTGGCATCGTCCATCAGGCTGAGGATCAGATAAATTTCGTCACCCATCCGGTATGCCTTGCTGGTCGGAACAAAAATTCCCGCATTCTTCAGGAACGGCATGTAGGCCGCATACAGTGCCGATTTTTCCTTGATGGCCAATGACAATACCGACGGTCTTGCCACGCTGGCGCTGCCTGATGCGGGTAATTCGGCCATAACCGTTGAATCCTATTGAAAAAGAAGTGAGTAATCGAGCAGCATATCCTCGATGAACAGCTTGGCCGATAACGGATGTTCCGCGATCGCTCGCCGCTCGTTGGCCTGGCGCAGTGCAACCAACAACTGATCGATCCGGACGCGGCCAGCCAGCAGCGCGAGTTCGTTGTGTCTGCGAGGATAATACCGGATGTTGCCAGAAAGCTTGTACGAGAACATGTCGTACAGCCAGCGTTGTGTCCATACCACCAAGTCACGATTTCCTGCCTTCTGCAACTTGTCTGCGGACTTCAACGCCGCCTCGACGGACGGCCGCGCGAGCATCCCCAGCAACTCGTCCTGCAAGTCGTGCGAACCGGCGCGCGATACCTCCAGCGCGGCTAACGGCGCACCACCCTGTTCGGCCAGCCAGATATCAGCATCCTTGACCTGCTGGCCGGCCAGCCAGGAAAGCGCGTCCGGCGCTGATGGCGTCGGCAGCGCAAATTGGCGGCAGCGGGACAGGATGGTGGGCAGGAGCTGATCCAGGCTATTCGATACCAGTAAAAAAACCGTCTCCGGAGGCGGCTCTTCCAGCGTCTTCAGCAGCGCATTGGCCGACGGCGTATTCAAGGCCTCGGCCGGGTACAGCAACACCACGCGCTTGCCATTGCGGTGGGTCGAGATATTCATGAAATCCGCCAGCGCCCGAATTTGCTCGATACGGATTTCTTTCGATGGCGTTTTGCTGGCCTTCGCACTTTTTTTTGTGTCGCCGGAGTCATCCTCCTCCGCACCATCGTCGTCCAGCATTTCTGGCCTGACGCGACGGTAATCCGGATGACTGTACTGCGCGAACCAGCCGCACGACAGGCAGACCCCACACGCATGTCCGTCCGGCTTCGGCGTTTCACAGAGCAGTGATTCCGCGAAAGCCTCGGCAAAAGCAGTCTTGCCTGTGCCGGCATTGCCATGGAAAAGAATCGCGTGCGGCAATCGTGCACGCAAGTCCTGCAGTTGCTGCCAGGCGGCGTGATGCCACGGATAGATCGCGGTAGCCATCAGGCGCTTTTACTCTTGAAGTAAAATCTTAAATGTAAAACATTAAGAGTTAGTTTATCCATATTTTTCATATACTTGAAAGAATAACCTCAAGTGCATTGCGAACTTCGTCCATCGGCTTTGTCGAATCAATGATCCTGAAGCGCGCCGGGAATTGCGTCGCGCGTCGCCGGTATTCTGCACGTACGTCGGCAAAGAAATCCGCCTGTTCCCGCTCGAACTTGTCATGCGACCCGGCGCTATCGAGCCTTGCCCGTGCCACTTCTAGCGGCACATCAAACAGCAGGGTCAGGTCGGGTTGCAGATGCGGATGCACCCAGGTTTCCAGTTGACCCAGCTTGTCGATCGACAAATGCCGACCGCCACCCTGATAGGCAAACGTGGCATCGGTGAAGCGGTCCGAGATGACCCAGTCACCCCGCGCCAGGGCCGGTTCGATCACTTGCGCCAGATGTTCGCGGCGGCTGGCAAACATCAGCAAGGCTTCGGTTTCGAGGTGCATTTTCTGATGCAACAACACTTCGCGCAGTTGCTCGCCGAGTGCAGTACCACCCGGCTCACGGGTAGTCACGACGGTATGTCCGCGCGCCGCCAGCAAGTCGGCCACGAAGCCGATATGACTGGATTTGCCGGCGCCATCAATGCCTTCAAAGGTAATGAATTTGCCGCTGTTCATGAGGATTTTTTCATGATGGATCTTTACCGCTGATATTTGTTGACTGCCCGAATATGGTCGGTCAGGTTGCTGGAAAATACGCTGCTGCCATCCCCGCGCGCGACAAAGTACAGCGCCTCGGTGCGCGCGGGATTGAGTGCGGCGGTGATCGCGGCGTTTCCGGGCAAGGCGATGGGCGACGGTGGCAAGCCTGCGCGGGTGTACGTATTGAACGGGTTATCGGCCAGCAAGTCGCTCTTGCGAATATTGCCCTGGAATTTTTCACCCATGCCATAAATGACGGTCGGGTCTGTTTGCAGCAGCATGCCGGTCTTGAGACGGTTCACGAAGACCCCCGCGATCATGCTGCGCTCGGATTTCTGGCCGGTCTCTTTTTCGATGATCGATGCCATCGTCAATGCCTCGTAGGGCTTTTTGTAGGGTAGCGACGGATCGCGTTTATCCCAGGCGGCGGCAAGTCGTTTGAGCATGGCGATATGGGCTTGCCGATAGACTTGCAAATCGCTGACGCCTTTGGCGAACAAATAAGTATCAGGAAAAAACAGACCTTCCGGCAAAATGAAGTCCGTCGATATCTTGGCCAGCAGTTCGGTATCGGACAGCGCCACTGTGTCGTGCTTGAGCGCCGGATGCAGCGCGATCGCCTGGCGCATCTGGCGGAAAGTCCAGCCTTCGATAATCGATAGCGACTCCTGTGCAAACTCGCCGCGGGCAAGCTGATCGATCAGTCGCAACGGCGTCGTACCCGGTTTCAGTTCATAACTACCGGCCTTGATCCGGCTGCTTTTGCCACTCAGGCGCGCCAGCCACTCCAGGGCAACCGGTTGCACCGGAATACGCTGGGCAGCGAGTTGTTCTGTCACGCTGCGTACGCTGCTGCCAGGCTGGATCGTAAAGTCGACCGGTCCGGCGCCCGGCGTCAGGATCGGCTGCTTTGCCCAGTACAGCATGCCTGCGGCTACGCACAGTGCCGGCGCAACCAGCCACAGAAAAAGTTGTTTGAAAAATCTCATCAGTCCTCGGGTTCCGACGCGATCTCGGGCACGCATCTATAATCAGCTCGGAATGATAAACGGATAACCCGATCTTCTCCTGACTTTCTCCGGAACACCATGACTGACTGGCACCAATTCATTGCATCACAAACCACCACTTCCAACGCCACCGGCGTCTCCGGCAAAGGGTTCTTTTCTGCGTTGACCGACCTCGGCCTGATGGCCTGCAGCGGTGACGATGCGGCCAATTTTTTGCACAACCAGCTCACTAACGATGTGGAACATCTGACTCTGGATGAGGCCCGACTTGCCGGTTACTGCACGCCCAAAGGCAGATTGCTGGCCTCGTTCCTGATGTGGCGTTCAGCCGACTCGGTGATGCTGGAGGTATCCCGCGACATCCAGGCCACGGTCCAGAAGCGCCTGCAAATGTTCGTCATGCGCGCCAAGGCAAAGATCACCGATGCAACAGATGCGTTCGTCATCCTCGGTTTGGGCGGCGCTGCAGTGGCGCCCGTTCTGGCGCAATGGTTCCCGGTCGTACCTGCTGTGCCTTTTGGCAAAGTGGACACTGACGCAGGCACGCTGGTGCGCGTGGCCGATGCCGCCGGAGTGCCTCGTTACCAGTGGATCACCAGCCCGGCGATTGCACTGAGCGCATGGCCTGCACTGGACGCTGGCCTCGAATTTGCCAGTCCCGAGGCCTGGCGACTGTCGGAGATCACGGCAGCCATTCCCCACATTACCTTGCCGACCCAGGAAAAATTCGTTCCGCAGATGATCAATTTCGAGGCAATCGGCGGCGTGAATTTCAAGAAAGGCTGTTATCCCGGCCAGGAAATCGTCGCCCGCAGCCAGTACCTCGGCAAACTCAAGCGGCGCATGCTGCCAGCGTCTGTTTCGGCCGCCGAGGCGGTCGCCGGCATGGAGGTATATGCCGATAAAGATGCCGAACAACCGTGCGGGATGATCGTCAATGCAGCGCGCGATCACGATGGCGTCTATCATTGCCTAATTGAAATCAAGACAGCGGCTCTGGACGGCGACAATATTCGCCTCGGCTTGAACGGCGCGGTACTGCATTTTTCTGCGCTGCCTTACGCCCTGCCCGACACCGTCTGACGACTACAGGAGTGCGCTGATCCATGGATATTTTTGTCTATTACACGATCCGCTCACAGGATGCAGCACTGGCACGGCAACGTGCTGCCGCGCTCCGGCAACGCATGGCTGCGGGGTACGACATCGCGGTGCAGCTGAAGCGACGTCCGGAAGAAAAAGAGGGACTGCAAACCTGGATGGAAATTTATCAGGATGTGCCCCCCGGCTTCGACACCGTGATCGAACATGTCGCCGCCGAGGAAGGACTGGCCATGCTGAGTCAGGGCTACCGCCACATCGAACATTTCGAGGACCTCGCGCCATGTGCCTGATTACCTTTGCGTGGCAAGTTATCCCCGGAAGGCCGTTGATCGCCGTGGCTAACCGCGATGAATTTCTGGACCGGCCAACCGCGGCCGCCGGCTGGTGGAGCGACTTCCCGCAAGTCTTTGCCGGGCGGGACCTGCAGGGTGGCGGCACCTGGATGGGCATCACGCGGGACGGACGCTTTGCGGCCATTACCAACGTACGAGCGCCCGATGAACAGCGTACCGACGTCCGTTCGCGCGGTGAGCTGGTGTCCGATTTTTTGACCGGAACGATCTCGTCGGAGGAATACGTCGCTCGGTTAGCCGCGCAAGCCGATGACTACAATGGCTTCAATCTGCTCGTGGGCGATTGCCATCAGCTACGCTGGTTTTCCAACCGCGCGGCCGACGATGCCCGTAATGGGCAGCCTATTTTGCCCGGTATCTATGGCCTGTCCAACGCAAAACTGGACTCACCGTGGCCGAAAGTGGTGCGTTCAAAAGCCGAATTTGCCAGCCTGCTCTGCCAGGGCGCCAGCGATGAAGCATTTTTTGAAATGTTGACCGATACCCGGCTCGCGACGGATTGCCGCTTACCCAAAACCGGACTGTCAATTGAACTGGAACGTGCACTCTCGGCAGTGTGCATCCACACGCCGGGCTATGGCACCCGGGCCTCGACCATCGTGCGGCTGGACACTGCCGACAATGCGTCATTGAATGAGCGCATTATTCTTCAGCACTAGGTGCCAGCATTCGTTGTCAGCCTAATTTGCCAGCATCGCGTCTGGCAATGACATCTCGCTTGAACACGACATTTCCCGGACGCAGTTACTCCACCGCACCGCTTCCGCATTTCCTACGTAAAGATGCGTCAATGTCCGATAGTGAGGTCGCCAAGGCCGGAAGTAGCATTAGCGTCTTGTCAACTTTCGGGAGCAGCAATGCATCTTCCAAGCGCGACGTTACAGCAGCATTCAATGCGCAGTCCGGTCCCTCCGACCTCGCGGGCCCCGGCCACGTCAACCAAGTCGGCGACCGCCGACCTCGAGCGGGCTGGCGATCCGAAAGTCGATAAAGTTCCAGCCAGAGGCGACCAGTAATAATCTCCTGATTCCGTAACACCGCTAGCACCGCACGACACTGCCAAAGAATTCTTTTTCCCCAAATCCGACTGACTTCACCGGGAGCACTCTCATGAAAAAATTTCTCATACTCGCCGCATTGACCTCGACCGTTATTTTTGCCGGTTGCGAACGCAAGGAAACCGTTGTTGTTCCAAGCACCGAGACACCAATGTCGACCCCGGGACCGAAGGGTGACACCGGTGCGATGGGCCCATCCGGCAGCACGACAGTAATTGTTCCGCCAGCAGCAACACCAATGCCGGCCGAACCTGCCCCGGCTACTCCGGCCGCTCCTGCGGAAGCACCGAAATAACTTTCACTAACGCGCAACACTGATCCGGCTGCCTCGCTACACGCGAGGCAGCCGGATTTTTTTTGACAAATTTATTTGTGGAACCTGACATGGCGTGACGACGACTCAATGATGGTCGGTTCCTGTGCGATGACAACAGCCCAGCCGTCGAGTTCATCCAGGTTTGGCGATTGTGCCAAGGGTTTAATTATTAGAGGAGTTACATCGCATGCCCGATCCAGTAGGCGGAACATCTGGCGCTAAACAGATACGGACCGGACTTGGAGCGGTTGAGGGCGAACCAGCGCCGAACCACTATCAGCAGCCAGACTGCGACTTGTCGCAGCCGGTAATTAAGCCTATCGGCTACCCGCAACCGCCAGACGATCTGAAGTTTTCCGAGGCAGTACAGCAGGAGGTGGCCCGGGCTGCCATTCCCTTCCATGAAGCCATT
The DNA here is from genome assembly GCF_039536745.1 of Actimicrobium antarcticum. Taxonomy (NCBI): domain Bacteria; kingdom Pseudomonadati; phylum Pseudomonadota; class Betaproteobacteria; order Burkholderiales; family Oxalobacteraceae; genus Actimicrobium; species Actimicrobium antarcticum. The sequence goes on along the minus strand of NZ_BAAAZE010000001.1, from coordinate 100,380 downwards.
GATCACCTCAGTCAGCAGATAGACGAACTTCAACATCACATTGCGGCTCAGCATCAGCATATTGGACAGTTGCAGTCAGAAACCTCAAGCAACAGGACAGCGGACGGGGATTCGCCCGGTATCATGAAAAAACTCAGCTGGGCCGTCAAAAACTGTTTCGTTAAACCGGTAGCCGGGCTTGTTTGCGCCGGTCTGGCCGTTGGTGCTCTGGCACTGATGGTCACTCCGGTCGGACTGCCAGCGCTGCTTGTTCTTGGGACGTTATTGCAAGCAGCAGTACCGATCCTCGTCGGGTTTGCGCTTGGCGCTGGCCTCATTCACTCGATCTATGCGAACGACCAGACTAATAATCCTGCAGATCAGGAAGTCCGTCCGCATGAACCGGATGAGCTCAACGATCCGGAAGATAAAACCAAAGAAGATGAGCTCGAACCACCATTGGAGGAGTTCGAGCCAGATACGAAACCGATACAGCCCAAAAAAATCGTCACCGGTTATCCGCAAGGAAAACACGCGCTGTCAACGTAACCGCCACCCGACAACATTGAGGGGGAGTCTTTCGAATCTCCGCACCGCCGTACCCCAGCGCAACTTTGATAGAATCTGAAGGCGCCGCTCGCGACCTTTTCACAACGCCGTTTCGGGTCTCTTTCCGCATGTTGACGTCGCATTAGCTGAAACACGTCCGACCACGCTCGTGTACCGCTTCTACTCCAATTAGTCCGCGCTCCCCGACATCGGCCATCACGTAGCCCGGTATACTCCACACCAGCCACAAATTCTCCGGCTGACGACAATACCTGCATTGCCCATCGAACGCACCCAAAGGACACCAACTTGCGCTTCATCCATACCTCGGACTGGCACCTGGGCCAGACCTTGCATAATTTTGAACGTGGTTACGAACATCAGCAATTTCTCGACTGGCTGCTCGACACCCTGACCGCCGAGCAAGCCGAGGCGTTGCTGATTTCCGGGGATATTTTTGATAACGCCAATCCGTCTGCAGCTTCGCAAAAACAGTTTTACCGCTTCCTGCAGCAAGCCAAAGCACGCGTCCCGCATCTCGATATCGTCATCATCGCGGGCAACCATGACTCTCCCGGACGACTGGAGGCACCGGGCCCATTGCTGGAAACCCTGGATGCCCACGTCATCGGCTTCGTCCCCAGACTGGTCGATGGGACGATCGATCTTGCACGCCTGGTCGTGCCGCTGAAGAACCGTCACGGCGAGGTTGCCGCATGGTGCCTGGCGGTGCCATTCCTGCGACCGGGTGATGTGCCGCGCGTTGCCGATGACGGCGTCGCTGATCCGTACATGGCCGGTATCGCGCTGCTGTACCGGCAGGCGCTGGACCATGCGCTGACCCTGCGCCAGCCCGGTCAGGCCATCATTGCGCTGGGCCACTGCCACATGGTCGGTGGCGAAACCTCCGAGGATTCCGAACGGCGCATTGTCATCGGTGGCACGGAGGCACTGCCAGCGGGTCTGTTTGGTCCCGACATTGCCTATGCCGCGCTCGGACACCTGCATCTGGCCCAGCGCGTCGGCAAGCAGGACCGTCTGCGCTATTGCGGCAGTCCGATTCCGATGTCGTTTGCCGAAGTGGACTATCCGCATCAGGTATTGCGGGTTGACCTCGACGGCGAACTGCTGGCTGCAATCACGCCGCTGCAGGTGCCACGCGCAGTTGACCTGCTGCGCGTACCAAAGCAGCCTGCGTCGATCGACGTCGTACTGGCAGCACTGGCCACACTCGCCCTGCCCGCCACCGACGATGTCCGGCGCCATCCGTATCTGGAAGTGCGGATAAGCCTGGATGCGCCCGAACCCGGACTGCGGTCCCGCATCGAGGCCGCACTGCTAGGCAAGCCGGTCCGGCTCGCCAGAATAGACACCCGCTTTGCCGCACGCAGCGCCACCGAAACCGTCACGCTGTCGCTCGACGAGTTCGATCGGCTGCAACCGGAAGACATCTTCAACCAGCTTTATCGCAGCAAGTTCAATGACGATGCGCCGAGCGAACTGCGGGCCGTCTTTGCCGAACTGGTACTCAATCCTGCCGAAGGCATCGCATGAAAATCCTGGCAATTCGCGGTTGCAACCTGGCCTCGCTGGCGGGCGATTTTGCAGTCGACTTCGAGCAGGAGCCGCTGAAGTCGGCCGGCCTGTTCGCCATCTCCGGCCCCACTGGGGCCGGCAAAAGTACCCTGCTCGATGCGCTCTGCATGGCACTGTACGAAAATACGCCGCGCCTGATCAAGGCCGGCAACAAGAATCTGCCGGATGTCGGCAACACGACCGTCACGCAACAAGACCCCCGCAACCTGCTGCGACGCGGCACCGCCGAAGGCTATGCCGAGGTCGATTTTGTGGGCAATGACGATCACGCCTATCGTGCGCGCTGGAGCGTGCGGCGCGCGCGCGGCAAGGTCGATGGCGGTCTGCAAAAGACCATCATGAGCCTCCACCGCCTGCCCGGACTGCAACCGATAGGCGGCACCAGCAAGGAAGTTCTGGCAGAAATCGTCCAGCGTATCGGGTTGACGTTCGAGCAGTTCACGCGTGCCGTGCTGCTGGCGCAAAACGAGTTTTCCGCATTCCTGAAAGCCGATGACAACGACCGTGGCGAGCTGCTCGAAACCCTCACTGGCAGCACTATTTACAGCACGCTGTCGCAACGCGCCTTTGCACGCGCGCGACTGGAACAGGACGGACTGCAGCGGCTCAACGACCGTCTGGCCGACCAGTCTCCGCTGGATGACGAGGCCCGCAGCCAGCTTGAGCAGCAATCCGCTGCTGCCGATAGCGTGCTGGCAAATCTCGGTGTGCAACATCATCAGCTTGACGTGCGGCTGCGTTGGCATCTGGACGATGACAAACTGTGCCAGAACGAGCAGAGCGCGCACGAACAACTGCGCCTGGCCCGGGAACAGCACGACACTGCGCAATCTCGACGCACGGAATTGGAACGGATCGATGCGGTCCAGCCGGCGCGTGCGCTGGTCACTGACGTCGATCGCCTGACGCGCAGCATTGCCGCAAACCAGCTGGCATTGACCGCCTGCCGCACTGCGCTGGAGAGCGCCGGCATTGCGCGTGTTGAAGCGGACTTGGCCGCCGAGCTTGCCCGGCGCAAGTTGCTGGACACCGAGCAAGCGCAATTCGCCGCAGCCCCGCAGCTCGATCGCGCCAAGGCACTCGACGCCCGCATCGATGCGCTTCTGCCAGTACGCCGGCAGGCATTGCAGGCAAAGACCAATACCGAGAATGCCACCGCACTGTTACGCCATCAGCATCAGGAACGCCAGTGCGCATTGGACAACGCGCTGCACCTGCGGCATGACACCGAACAGTGGCTGGCGCTGCACACGGCGCTGCAGCCATTGGCCCACGACTGGCCACGCTGGGACGTGCTGCTGACGCAATCGGCTGCCAGCCGTGACGATATCGGCAAGGCCGAGGCGGCACTGGTGACGCTCTCCGGCGAGGCCGTGCAACAGCGTGGACTGCTCAGCGTCGCCAACCAGACGCTGACTGACGCCGGCAACGTATTGGCCCGCACCGATCAGCAGCGCCAGCAAATCCTGCGGCAGCACGCCGGCATCGACATTGCCAGCATCACCGCACGCAAAATGCTGGCAGAGCGACGCCGCGACCAGCTGACCGACGGCGAACAGCTCTGGCGCAACCTGGTCGAACGACAGCTAAGGGCACAAGAACTGGACCAACAGTCCCGCGCCAGCCAGCAAGCGGCGACTGCGGCGGACACCGCGTGCGGACAGATCAGCGCGCAAATCATCCCGCTTGCCGCCGCACTGGCACAAGCCGAACGCGCGCTCCGGAACGCCGAAGCCGCCTGCGCTGCCAGCGTCGAAACCTTGCGCGACGCGCTCGACGACCAGGCGCCCTGCCCGGTCTGCGGTGCCACCGAACACCCTTACGCCAACACCAGCGCGCAACTGCATGCACTGCTCGCCAGCCTGCACAAGGATGTCGCCGACTGTCGGCAGCAGCACCAGCACGCGCAACAGCAGCACGGTATCCAGATCGCCCTTGCGGCCAGTCATCAGGCACGCCACACGGCGCTCGCGCTGGAACAGCAGCAAGTCCGGGCCGGGCTGGACGGGTTCGTCAGGCAATGGCAGGAGCACGCCATCTCGGTGGAACTGACAGAGATGGCGGCGAGCGAGCGGGCCGACTGGTTCACAAGCCAGCGCGCCACGCTGGACACAACCTTGCTGGACTACCGCCAGCAAGAAACGGCCTGGCAGCAATCCGTGACACTACGCGACGAAGCGCAAGCTGCCTTCGATGTCGCAACCAGCCGGCATGTCATCTGCAAGGACTCGGTACAGACTATTCAGACCGCGCTGACCGGTATCGAATCGGCGCATCAGGCGATGGCAGCGCAACTGGCGCAATGCAGAGAACGGCTGGCCGCCAGCCTGAATCAGCTCGATGCCGGATTTGCCACATCAACCACCGCAGCCACCGCCGACTGGCGGCGCGACTGGCACACCGATCCGCAAGCCTTTCATGCACAGTGCGCCGATCGGGTCGGGCAATGGCAAACCCGTCATGGCGCACTCGACCTGTCGCACCAGAACTGCGCCACGCTGACCAAAGAAACCACCGACCTGCTCGCTGCAGTCGCCAAGGCCGGGATCGAAGAAACCAGCGCGACCCGTATTTTTACGGCGGGCGACAATGCACTCGATGCGCTCAAGGCGGAACGCCAGCAGCTGTTCAGTGGCGACCCGGTGCAACAGGTCGAAAGCCAATTGGCCAGCCAGCTCGCTACCGCCAAAACCACGCTGGCACAGCTGACCCAGCTCAGCAACAACAGCAGCCAGTTACAGGCGCGCCATGCTGAAGCCCTCGACCAGGCAACAACGCGTCAGGCAGACCATGCGGGCGAGGCACGGGCGGCGTCGGACACGCTTGCCGACTGGATCACCCGGTTCCCGCAAGCCTCTGATGGTGCGGCGTTAAGCACCGCCACGCTGCATGCCTTGCTGGCCCGTTCGATGGCTGAAATTTCTACCGAGCGCGCAGCACTGCACGCCATCGACGTCGCGGTCCAGCAAGCAAACTCGGTACACCAGGAACGCAGCAGCCAGCGACAAGCGCACCAGCAGCAGAAACCGTCCGAGGAAGGCACTGACGCGACGACCATCGATGCACTTCGACAAGCACTGCAAGCGGCCGCCACCGAGCGCGAAGCAGCGCAGGTCCGAGTCACCGAATTCCAGCTGGCACTGCGACAGGACCAGGCACGGCGCGTCCACGCCGCGGACCTGCTCGATGCGCTGACCCGACAAAAAGCGGTTACCCGCGTCTGGGCGCAACTCAACGACCTGATCGGCGCGGCAGACGGCAAAAAATTCCGCAACTACGCCCAGCAATTCACGCTCGACGTACTGCTCGGTTACGCCAACCATCACCTCAATGCCCTGTCGCGCCGATACCGGTTGCAGCGTATCCCCGAGATGCTGGGAATGGTGGTAATCGACCAGGACATGGGCGACGAAATGCGTTCGGTCCATTCGCTCTCCGGTGGCGAGTCGTTTCTGGTATCGCTGGCGCTGGCACTCGGTCTGGCCTCGCTGTCATCAAACCGGGTACGGGTGGAATCGCTGTTCATCGATGAAGGCTTCGGCAGTCTGGATGCCGATACGCTGAGTGTGGCGATGGCGGCGCTGGATGGCTTGCAATCGATGGGCCGCAAGGTAGGCGTGATCTCGCATGTGCAGGAGATGACAGAGCGGATTGCGACGACGATACTGGTTGAACGGCTGACGGGGGGAAGTAGCCGTGTGGTGATTTGCTGAGGCAGGGATGGAGACTGAAGGGGTCGGCATCCGGCACGCACAATGGAACCAGGCTTCTTGTAGAGCGACTGAAAGAAAAGGGGGGTGGTCTGGCTTTGGTTAGCGGTTTGCCCGTTTGTCTGGATACTTGGCACAGTACTCATTAGAGAAAACCATCATGGCACCACCAATCTCCCGAAATCTATTTACGCCGACATTACCATCGATACAGGAAGAGAAGGAGGCAACAGGATCTGCCTCCGCTGCCAAAACAAACAATGCCTCCGCCCTTCACGTCAAAGCTGCCGACACACCGCAGCCAATTCTCACTGCAAGTCCAGAAGACCAGGCAAAAGTATCCACACAGGCGGCAGCCTTGCCTGAAGATGGCAAGGCAGCCGTATCAAATGTATCGGGTGTCTATGCGAACAAGTTCGCCAGCCTGGTCAACAAAGTCATCCAGCTTGGCCCGAAGCAGACATCGACTGGCCATGTGGCCCTGCCTGAAAAGGGCCAGCAGCACGAATCGATTGGCTATCCTGCCGGACCGGCAAACGGCAAGGCAAATCATGGTCAAGTGCCTGGCATTGCTGTTGGGGGTCCTGGCCAGTTTCCCTCTCAAGATTACACGGTGCCTTCGCAGCAAACTATCCCGGCGTCCCCTGGCCCGGAAAAGAAAATGTTCAGCGCAATCCGAAAAGCGTTTCCGAAAATTGCCATTATTGGTGGATCGATGATTGCAGGATTTGTAGTCGGGCACGTGGTTGCCGGACTGGCGACAGTTTTTCTGGGACCCTTGCTAGGCTCACTGCTCGGCATTGGTGCCGGCATGGCAACAACGCAGAAATTGATGCAGTTCGCTAATGCTCATGCAACTGAAGCAGAGGACAACGTCGACCAGGAAATGTCCGGTCCCGGAGAAGGCGAGCCCTATGAAGCTCCGCACGTACAGCCGGCAATAGGATATCCGGCGGGAAAGTATCACGGTCCGAAGCCAGCGGGATATCCGACTATATGACCGCATCTCCCATCGACTTATTGACGTGATTTGCTGAAATCTATCGACATTAACCAGCACGGGAATACCCCAATGCACCTATATTCCGCACCCCAGACGAACACCCTGGTCGTCCAGGACCAGTCCGCCGACACTCCGTTCGACCCCGCCGCTTTCTCCAGCCTGGTTGCCGATCCGGCCCACACCGAGGCACTGCGCAACATCCAGAACGAAGCCCATGCCTTGCTCGACCAGGCGGTTGCCGACCTGATCCTTGCACTCGGTGTCGCCGAGCCATTGCGTCCGACACTGGGTGCCAATAGTGTCGTCAATGTACGCGCATTGGCAACCTCATCCCGGCAATCCACCGAAGCCGCGCTGGCGCGGCGCAAGTTTGCACGGGACATGATCATTGCCGGGCTGCTGAATCGCCAGAATGACGAATGGGACATGACCGACGCGTCAACTTATCAGACCGAAACCAGCGATCCTGTCGTGGCCCTGCTGCGCATGCCGGGACTATAACGTGCACTGAACCCAGTTCAGGCGCTACCCCTACCGTCATCCAGCCAATAGCGATTGATGTCAGTGAGCCCCCATTTGCCGGCCTCTTCGCGCGAGACAATTTTGTCGTTGGTGGCGGGGTTGGCCAGGTCGAGCAATTCCGGCTTGATGTGACTCATGGCCTTCGATGAAAAAAACACCCGCACTTTCGGCTTGAGCAGCGACTTGCTTTCCTGCTGCTCGACCACCACGCCTAACCGTCCCGACTCCAGCCGCACCAGCGTGCCGACCGGATAAATTCCGATGCTGCGCACGAACGCCTGGAACACCACCTCGTCAAAATGTCCCTTGCTCCATTCCGCCATCTTGCTCAGCGACTCGGATGGGCACCAGCCCTGCTTGTACGGACGGTTCGAGGTAATCGCGTCGTACACATCGCAGACCGCTCCCATGCGCGCAAACAGACTGATCTGCTCCCCGGCCAACCGGTCCGGGTAGCCACTGCCGTTCATTTTTTCATGATGATGCAGGCATACATCGAGCGCGATGTCGCTGATGCCGGTGGCGTCAAGCAGCATTTTGTGGCCGGCTGCAGGGTGCTGTTTGACTGACACGAATTCTTCATCAGTCAGTTTGCCAGGCTTGTTCAGGATGGTCGATGGCACGGCCATCTTGCCGATGTCATGCAGCAAACCGGCCAGGCCGAGTTCACGGGTCGTGTTGTCATCCAGACCGAGCTGGTTCGCCAATGCAATCATCAGCGCGCAGACCGCCACCGAATGCATGTAGGTGTAATCGTCTGCCGTCTTCAGTCGCGCCAGACCAATCAGCGCACCGGGGTTACGCATGACCGAGGCCGCGATTTCTTCGACCAGCGGCATGGCATTCCGGGCGTCGATGGCTTTGCCCATGCGGGCTTCGCTGAACATGGACACGACTGCTGCGCGGGACTTGTTGACGATGGTGGTGGCATTGCCGATTTCGTCGGCCATGGAGACCCGTCTGATTTCGCGGTAGGCGAGCCGGGGCGGCGCGACAACTGCCACCGCAGGTGATTCAGCGTCGGGGTCGTCGCTGGCGGGCGCGAGAACATCCAGTCCTTTGCTCGTGTCTATCCAGACTTCCTCGGCAAGGCTGCCATGGATTTTCGAGAGTGTTTCTGCATCTTCCAGCAGGAAGGATTTTTTCCAGAACGGCGCATCCAGCCAGGCGATGCACAATTCCTGAATATACATGCCAGGCCTGAGCTCTTCCACCTGGATTTTTTTTAACATGGCGCTTACCTGATCCTGTTTGCCGTTGGGGTGACGAATGATAACAAGCTTGGCGCGCAGTCATAGAGGACTTGCGCTCAAGCACCGTTTGCTTTTTCATCAATGAAGCCGCGTAGCAGGCGATTCACCAGCGCCGGTTGCTCATGGATGATCCAGTGCGATGCATCGGCTACGCGTTCAATCCGGAGATCATCGCAAAACTGATCCAGTCCATCGAGCAAAGTTTTTGGCAACGCGAAGTCGGTCTCGCCCCAGATCACCCGGGTGGGCACCGTGATCCGGAAGTCGGCCGGATTCATGGTCAGCTTCAGCGGCCCGGGGTGCGCCTCGGTCGGCGGATGCAGCGGCGACGCGCGATAGTAATTGACACCGCCACGCAAGCCGCGCCGCCAGCAGGCGTGATAGCGCTCCCTCACTGCATCGGTGAACCACGCCGCAGGCGGTTGTCCCATGCCATTGAAGAAGCCGTCGAGCAACAGGAAATCGTTCTTTTCCAGCGCCGCTTCGGAGCCCTCCGCGCGCAGCCAGTTCATGTAGTCGCTGGAGGCTTTCTGATGCGGATCGGTGGCCAGCGCCTGCATGAACAGGTAGGGATGCGGCGAGTTGACGATGATCAGCTGGTGCAGCAACTGCGGCATCGCGATCGCCAGATTCCAGGCGATTGCACCACCCCAGTCATGCGCCACCAGAATGCATTGCTCGTAACCTAATTGTGCAATCAGCAGACGCAGATCATCGACGATGTGACGCGCCTTGTAGTCCGCCAGATTCGGCGGCATGTCGGACAGATTAAAGCCACGCAAGTCCGGCGCAACCGCAAAATGCGTGCTGCCAAACTCCTGCAATTGCGCTTCCCACTCGAACCAGCATTCCGGAAACCCATGCACGAACAGCACCAGTGGCTGGCCCGGCTCGCCGGCGCTGGCGTAATGCAGCCGGGTTCCGTTCGACAATGCGGCAAACTGCCCCGACCTGACGGTGGCGGTCATCGCGTCAGGCTCCGGCTTTGAGCTTGGCTTGCAGCATCTCTCGGACATGCTCGGCGCCGGCATACGGGTCACCGGGATTGGTTTGCGAGATGATTTCTTCCATCCGCTTCTGCACATGACCGAGCGCCTGCGGATGCGAATAGATGTAGAACTGACCATCGGCAATCGCCTCGAAGGTCATCGCCCCGACCGCAGCCGCCGTGACCTTGCCGGAACTGACCGCCTTGTCGGACATCGCTTGCGCGGCCAGCTGGCTGGTGGTCGGACGTGCCGCATTGGCGACATCTTCCGGACGATTGCGATGCGATTGCGAAATCCCGGTCGGCACAAAATACGGGCACAGCACCGAGGCACTGATCGGTGCCTCGACCAGTTTCAGGTCCTGATACAGCGACTCGGTCAGCGACACCACCGCATGCTTGGAGACGTTGTAGACACCCATCGTCGGCGCATTGAGCAAGCCGGCCATCGAGGCAGTATTGACGATGTGGCCTTCGTAATCGGGGTCCTGTCTGGCGCAGGCCAGCATCAGCGGCGTGAAGATGCGCACGCCGTGAATCACGCCCCACAGGTTCACGCCCAGCACCCACTCCCAGTCGGCCTGGGTGTTTTCCCAGACCAGTCCGCCGGAGCCGACGCCGGCATTGTTGAACAGCAGATGTACCGCACCGAAGCGGGCCATGGTGGCATCGGCCAGCGCCTGGACTTCTTCGGCGTGACGCACGTCGCAGCGCAGCGCCAGCACCTCGGCACCCAGCGCTTCGAGTTCGGTCTTGACACGGTCCAGCGCATCCTGCTGCACATCGGCCAGCACCAGTTTCATGCCCAGACCTGCGCCGATCAAGGCAAACTCCCGACCGAAGCCGCTGGCGCCGCCGGTGATGACGGCGACCTTACCGTTGAAATTTTTCATGCTGTCTCCTGATGGATTGTTATTGCTTGTTGTTGTTTGTTGTTTGTTGTTTTAGGCTGCGGCTTTTTCAAGCGCCGATTTGAGTTGATACCCGATGCGCGGAAAGTGGACAACCACCAGTCCGGCCCGTTCATCGACGCGACGCAGCGCCAGTTCGGTGGCACTGGCGAAGACCAGTTCGCCTTCGACCGGATCAAACGCATAGTCGGTGGGCGTGATCGTTACGCGATCGCCCAGTGCGATCCCGTGCAGGTGCAACAGCGTAGCTTCGCCTGCGGCTTCAACGGCCATCGGCGTGCTATTGCGCGAAATCTCCAGCGCTTCGGTGCTGGTCATCTTGTCGTACTGATGATGGCCGATGGCGGCCATCCTGTCGGCCCATGCCAGCAAGCGCGGCGCGCGCTCAAGGATCGCCGACAGGCCGGCGATGCGACGCACGTACCAGATCGGGTGGTACACAGAAAAGTCAGCTATCGTCGGCTGCGCACCAAGCAGATAGAGCTTGCCGTCGGCCAGCATCGCCTCGATCCGATCAAGATAATCGATCAGGCTGGCCGTGGCTTCCTGGACCGGCATGCGCGGTGCATTGCCGCGCATGGCAGCGCGGTCTGCGCCGAAGGCTTGCAGGTGTTCGGGTGGCAGACTGCCGAACATTGCCTGCAGTCCGGCGGGCTGGAACGCATACGCAATCGCGGTCCAGAACAAGGTGGTGTCGGCCCATTGCGCGAGTGTGCGGGCCACCCCGGCGCTGGCTGGCGGAGTCAGCGACGGTGTCGGTGCCAGACGTTCCAGCACGTCGGCAATCAACGCGGTATCGCAATAAATATCCGCGCCGATTTGCAGCACCGGCGTACGCCGATAGCCACCGGTCAGCGCGACCACATCCGGTTTTGGCATGATGGCCGGAATCATCACCGACTTCCAGGCGAGCTGTTTGTAGCCCAGCAGCAGTCGGGCTTTTTCCGCGAACGGAGAATTGGGGTAGTGGTGCAGGATCAGGTCTGGCATTCATGGCTCCAGGTTGGCTGTTGCGTTGACGTTCATTCAATCGGAAGCACAGGCAGCATGATGTGCCTGCGCTTCCCTGCCTAAGATTCGGAGCGCTAGACCAGCTTCACCAGCTGCTTGCCGAAATTCTTGCCTTTCAGCAGACCCATGAAGGCTTCCGGTGCAGCGGCCAGTCCCTCGGCCACCGACTCGCGGAACTTCAGTTTTCCGGTGGCGACCAGCGTGCCGAGTTCCTTCAGGCCTTCTGGCCAGAATTCGAGGTGCTCGGCGACGATGAAGCCACGTATCGTCAGGCGCATCGTCAGGATCATGCGCACATTGTTCATCACCATCGGCTCGCCGTTGTAGCCGGCGATCAGGCCGCACATGGCAATCCGGCCAAACGGATTCATGCGTGCCAGTGCGGCATCGAACACCACGCCACCGACGTTTTCAAAAATCGCGTCGATGCCATCCGGCGTCGCAGCAGCGAGGTCGGCGAGGAAGGTTGGCGACTTGTAATCGACGCAGGCATCGAAGCCGAGTTCATCAACCACGTAGGCGCATTTTTCCGGGCCACCGGCGATGCCGACGGCGCGGCAGCCGCGTATCCTGGCGAGCTGGCCGACCACGCTGCCAACCGCACCGCTGGCGGCCGAGACGACGATGGTTTCGCCGGCTTTTGGCTGCATGATCTGGGTCAGGCCATACCAGGCGGTCATGCCGGGCATCCCGACCGAACCCAGATAGGCCGACAACGGGATATGCGCGGTGTCGACCTTGCGCAGCATCTGACCGTCGGAAACACACATCTCGGCCCAGCCCGAACCGCCGACGACCTTGTCGCCGACCGAAAATTTTGTATTCTTGCTGTCGATGACTTCACCAACGGTGCCGCCGATCATCACTTCGCCGATGGCTTGTGGCGCGGCGTAGCTCTTGGTGTCTTCCATGCGGCCGCGCATGTACGGATCAAGCGACAGGTAATGGTTACGGATCAATACCTGACCATCCGTGATGGTCGGCACGGGTGCTGTTTCGAGACGGAAGTTGTCGGCAGAGACAGCGCCTTTCGGGCGCGACGCGAGGACGATTTTTTGGTAAGTAGTCATTGGGTCTCCAGAGTCAGGGGGTGGATGTGTGGTCGATCTTGCGGGCGGCGTCCGCCCGCTTCAAAAATTTGAAGGTGCCCATGGCTTTGGCCACCAGTTGCTGGCCGCTCCAGACTTCGCCTTCGCAAAACACCAGCGTGGTGGCGCGATGGTAAGCCCGGCCCTTGGCAACGAGACGGGTGCCGGGCTGGCCGGCCGGACGCATGAACGTGGTGTTCATGTCGACTGTGACGGCACCGATGGCGCTTGGTTCCAGCGACCTGCCCGCCATCGCCATGGCGACATCGAGCAACGTCATCGTGACGCCGCCATGGCCGACGTGCCAGCTATTCATGTGGCGTTCGGCGAGTGTCAGCGCAACCTGCGCCTGGCCGTCTTCCATGCCCAGGAACTCGACCCCGAGCTCCTGCAAAAATGGAATCTCGACCGGAAAAGGCTTGGCAGTGGTCCAGTCCATCAGACCGCCGAGACACCGCCATCCACCGCCAGGATCTGGCCGGTGATGTGCTTGCCGGCATCCGATGCGAACAGCAGCGCGGCGCCTTTCAGGTCTTCATCGTCGCCGATGCGTTGCAATGGAGCGTGGGTCGCCAGTTCGTCCTTGCCGAGGATGGCCAGCAAGCCATTGGTCATCTTGGACGGAAAAAATCCTGGTGCCAGCGCATTCACGGTGATGCCATGCGGGCCCCACTCGCCCGCCAGCGTACGAGTGAAATTGACCACCGCGCCTTTGGAGGTGTTGTACGCAATGGTTTGCATCGTGCCCGGCGCATTGCCGGACAGGCCGGCGATCGAGGCGACGTTGATGATGCGGCCATATTTGCGCGGGATCATCGAGCGCTTGCCGACTGCCTGCGAGAGCAGAAAGATGCTGCGTATGTTCAGGTTCATGACCTTGTCCCATGCCGCCACCGGATGGTCTTCGGCCGGTGCGCCCCAGGTCGCGCCGGCGTTGTTGACCAGAATATCGATGTGACCAAGACGCTTCAGGGCCTCGGTCACCAGCTCGTCAACCGCTGCATCTTTGGACAGGTCCGCGACAATTGCGGTGGCCGTGATGCCGCGGCTTTTCAGATGTGCGATGGCTTCGTCGAGTTCGGACTGCTTGCGTGACGACAGCACGACGGTGGCGCCCTGCTCGCCCAGCGCTTCGGCGATTTGCAGGCCGAGGCCGCGTGAGCTGCCGGTGACCAGTGCGGTCTTGCCGTCGAGATTGAAGAGTTGCTGGATGGTGCGCATGCGGTCTCCTTGCGGGTTAGGTGCTTGTTATGTTTTGGGAAGAACTTGTTACGGTGCAGCGCTCACTGGCGCTTCGGACAGCACATCCATGCAGTGACGCGTTTCGCGTACTGCACCGATAAATGGTTTGGTGGCGAGATGGACCGGATGGGACTGGTAATCGTCGAGCGCATGCGCCGTATCGAATTCCGAATCCAGCAAAATGTCGCAGGTACATTCAAGGCCGGGCTGGGCCAGAGACACTTCGAACTTCCGCATCCCCGGCACGATGTCCCTGCAACTTTCCAGCAGGACTTTCATCTGCAGCAGATTGGTCGCTTTGTCGTTGCCTTCGGCCTGGTCTTTCAGGGTCCACATCACGATATGTTTGATCATCTTGTCTTTACTTAGAACCACGCATCCTGCATGTCGAGCGTGGTGGTATCGAGGCGTGCCAGCAGGTCCAGTTGCGGCTGGATCTTCGGCAGTTCCCATTGAAAAAAGTACGTGCAGGCCTGCAGTTTGCCACGATAGAAATCGGCATCGTGCGAGGCCGATTTGCCGGTTGCCAGCAGCGCCTGTTCCAGCCAGATCCAGGCCACCACGGCATGGCCGAATGCTTCCAGATACAGCGAGGCATTGGCTAGTGTCTTGTTCAGGTCGCCAGCGGCGTGCAGGGTTTGCGTCACCACGGCGATGCGCTGCCAGGCCGCTGCCAGATCGGTGGCATTGGCCGCCAGTTCCGGGGTAGCCATGGCGCGTTCGACGGTCTTGCCAACCTCGGCTGCCAGTGCCGCGAACGCTGCGCCATGTTGCATGGCCACCTTGCGTCCGAGCAGGTCCAGACCCTGAATGCCGTGGGTGCCTTCATGAATCGGATTGAGGCGGTTGTCGCGATAGAACTGCTCGACGTTGTACTCACGCGTGTAGCCATAGCCGCCATGCACCTGAATTGCCAGGTTGTTGGCTTCGAGGCACCACTGCGACGGCCACGACTTGGCAATCGGCGTGAGGATATCGAGCAACAAGGTGGCGTGCGCGCGTTGTTCGGATGCCGGCGCGGTGCGCTCGTCATCGACCAGTTTCGAGCAATACAGCGCCAGCGCCAAACCACCTTCGACATACGATTTTTGTGCCAGCAGCATGCGCCGGACATCGGTATGCGCAATGATCGGCAACTGCGGCATGGCCGGGTCCTTGGCCTGTGGCGCGCGTCCCTGCGGACGGTTGCGGGCGTAATCGAGCGCATGCAGGTAGCCGGTATATCCCAGCATGACGGCGCCAAGTCCGACCCCGATACGGGCCTCGTTCATCATGTGGAACATGTTGGCCAGACCCTTGTGGACCTCGCCGACCAGATAGCCGATCGCACCCGGCTTGCCTTGCGGCGTGAACTTGCCTTCGCCAAAATTGAGCAGGCAATTGGTGGTGCCGCGATAGCCCATCTTGTGATTCAGGCCGGCCAGCACGACGTCATTGCGCTCGCCCGTCGAGCCATCGGCATTGACCAGCTTTTTCGGGACGATGAACAGCGAGATGCCCTTCACGCCCGGAATCAGTTTGCCATCCGGGCCGGGAACTTTGGCCAGCACCAGATGGACGATGTTTTCTGCCAGTTCATGTTCACCGGCCGATATCCACATCTTGTTGCCGGTGATGCGATAACTGCCATCGGCCTGTGCTTCGGCACGGGTGACGATGTCGGACAAGCTGGAACCGGCCTGCGGTTCGGACAAGCACATGGTGCCGAAGAAGCGACCGGTCAGCATCGGCTTGACGTAGGTGTCGATCTGTTCCGGCGTGCCGCATTTCATCAGCGTATTGGCATTGCCGATGGTCAGGAACGGATACGACGAGGTGCCGACATTGGCGCCCTTGAAATACGCAAAGCCGGCTTTCTCGACCACACACGGCAACTGCATGCCGCCGTTGTCGAAGTCCTGGCCGGCTGCCATCAGGCCGGCTGCGCAAAAGGCATCCAGCGCGACCTGCACTTCGGGAATCATGTGTACGTGATTGCCGTCGAAATGCGGTTCGTTCTGGTCGTTCTTTTTATTGTGCGGGGCGAACAGTTCGGTAGCGATCTGCTCGCAGGTGTCGAGTGCGGCGTTGAAGGTTTCGGCCGAGTGATCCGCGAAGCGTTCGCGGGAGGCCAGTGTTTCGACATGCAGCCATTCGTACAGCAGGAAGTCGAGATCACGACGTGACAGGATTTTGGATTGCATCGATGGCTCCGATGATGGGCAACGAAGGGGCTGTGCTTCCTGCGCGAGCAGGAAGCCTCGGAAACTACAGCGCGGTCACGCATGCGTGACCCGCCAGGTGCCGGCTGTTACAGGACTTCGAACAAGCCTGCCGCACCCTGACCGCCACCGATACACATCGTCACGACCACGTACTTGACGCCACGACGCTTGCCTTCGATCAGCGCATGACCGGTCAGGCGCGCACCGGACACACCATACGGATGGCCAACTGCAATCGCGCCGCCGTTGACATTGAGGCGGTCCAGCGGGATGCCCAGCGTATCGGCGCAATACAGCACTTGCACGGCAAAGGCTTCGTTGAGTTCCCACAGACCGATGTCTTCGACTTTCAGACCGGCTTTTTTCAGCAGTTTCGGAATCGCATAGACCGGGCCAATCCCCATTTCATCCGGCTCGCAACCGGCCACGGCAAAGCCGCGATAAATACCCAGCGGCTTTAATCCCTTGGCTTCGGCAACCTTGCTGCTCATGACGATGGCGACCGAAGCACCATCCGAAAACTGGCTGGCGTTACCGGCGGTGATGACGCCACCCGGCACTGCGCTGCGGATTTTCGAGACGGCTTCGAGAGTGGTGTCGGCACGGATACCTTCATCGGCAGAGATCGTGACTTCGCGGCTGACCAGCATGCCGGTGGCCTTGTCGGCAACACCCATGATGGTGGTCATCGGCGCAATTTCTGCATCGAATTTACCGGCTTGCTGGGCTGCGAAAGCGCGCTGCTGGCTTTGCACGCCGTAAGCGTCCTGGCGCTCGCGGCTGATGTTGTAGCGCTTGGCCACGGTCTCGGCGGTTTGCAGCATCGGCCAATACAGTTCCGGCTTGTTTTGCTTGAGCCAGACTTCCATCAGCATGTGGGTGTTGGCTTCTTGCTGAACACACGAAATCGACTCGACGCCGCCGGCAGCGTAGATGTCACCTTCGCCGGCAATGATGCGCTGTGCCGCGGTGGCGATGGTTTGCAGTCCGGAAGAACAGAAGCGGTTGATGGTCATGCCGCCGGTGGTGACCGGGCAGCCTGCGCGCAGAGCAATCTGGCGCGCAATGTTGCTGCCGGTTGCGCCTTCAGGCGTGGCGCAACCGATGATGACATCCTCGACCTCGCCGGATTCGATCTGCGCACGCTCGATCGCGTGTTGCAGTGCATGGCCCCCCAGCGTAGCGCCGTGGGTCAAGTTGAAGGCGCCCTTCCAGGACTTGGCTAATGCGGTGCGTGCGGTAGATACGATGACTGCGTCGGTCATGTGAGTCTCCTGAAATGGGTGGGCTGCGTGGTTGAGTAAATGGGTAAATAGGTAAGCAAGTAAATAGTATTGACAACGAACCTGGCTAATTGCGCGGACAAGCGTGATGCCGATACCACGCGCCGGGCTGCTCCAGCTTCCTGCGGCAGCGGGATTCGAGAATAGCATGATTTAGTACGGTCGTTCGCAAATCTTGAAAGTCGCGTTTAAAGGTATTTTCGACAATTCGCAAAGCAGTGAGGTTTCTTCCGCTTTTCGCAAGAATCCCGTAAGTTTTGGCCTGCACACTCCACACCGGTACCAAACCCGTACGCACCTGCCAAAGCGTAACGACAAACAAACTAGAAATCTGGAGACAAGCATGGCTACTGCAACACCGATCCCCCACAAGATCACACCAGAGGAACGCAAGGTTATTTTTGCATCCTCATTGGGTACCGTCTTTGAATGGTATGACTTTTATTTGTACGGCTCGCTCGCATCCATCATTGCCAAGCAGTTCTTTGCCGGCACCGACCCCAATACTGCGTTCATTTTTGCCCTGCTGGCATTTGCTGCAGGTTTCATCGTGCGCCCGTTTGGCGCGCTGGTGTTCGGTCGCCTCGGCGACATGATCGGCCGCAAATACACTTTCCTGGTGACCATCCTGCTGATGGGCGGCTCGACGTTCCTGGTGGGTATCCTGCCAAGCTATGCATCGATCGGCATTGCTGCACCGATCATCCTCGTGACCTTGCGCATTCTGCAGGGCCTGGCGCTCGGCGGCGAGTATGGCGGCGCAGCGACCTATGTCGCCGAGCACGCTCCGGACCACAAGCGCGGCGCCTTCACGGCGTGGATCCAGACCACGGCAACACTGGGCCTGTTCCTGTCGCTGCTGGTGATTCTGGGTACACGGACCGCGATGGGCGAAGCCGCATTTGCCGATTGGGGCTGGCGCATTCCGTTCCTGTTGTCAGTGTTCCTGCTGGCCGTGTCAGTC
Organism: Actimicrobium antarcticum; assembly: GCF_039536745.1. Taxonomy (NCBI): domain Bacteria; kingdom Pseudomonadati; phylum Pseudomonadota; class Betaproteobacteria; order Burkholderiales; family Oxalobacteraceae; genus Actimicrobium; species Actimicrobium antarcticum. The sequence goes on along the minus strand of NZ_BAAAZE010000001.1, from coordinate 82,077 downwards.
TGGATTCGCTTGTCGATGAGCGAGTCGCCTGCCTTTGCCAAAATGAAGGCCGAAGGCAAGACCTCCAAAGCACCATTGTCCGAAGCCTTCGGCCAATGGAAAAACCTGAAAATCGTGATCCTGGCACTGATCGGCCTGACCGCCGGCCAGGCAGTGGTCTGGTACACCGGTCAGTTCTATGCGCTGTTCTTCATGACGCAAACCCTGAAGGTCGACGGCTCCACCGCCAACCTGCTGATCGCCGCATCACTGCTGATCGGTACACCGTTCTTCCTGATCTTCGGTTCGCTGTCGGACAAGATTGGCCGCAAGCCAATCATCATGGGCGGCATGCTGATTGCTGCACTGACCTACTTCCCGATTTTTTCTGCGCTGACCCACTACGCCAATCCGGCTCTCGAAACGGCACTGACCAATGCGCCAGTCGTCGTCACGGCCGATCCGGCACAATGCCAGTTCCTGTTCAATCCGACCGGCACCAAGAAGTTCACGTCTTCCTGTGACGTCTCACGCACCGTACTGGCCAATGCATCGGTCAACTACACCAACGTCGAAGGTCCGGCCGGCTCGGTCGCCACCGTGAAAATTGGTGACAAAGTCATCCAGAGCTATGATGCCAACGGTCTCTCGAAAGACGATGCCGCTGCCAAGGACAAAGCATTCAAAAAAGAAATGAGCGATGCGATCAAGGCCGCAGGATATCCATCCAAAGCCGATCCTGACCAGATGAACAAGCCAATGGTCTTGCTGATGTTGACCATCCTTGTGCTGTATGTGACGATGGTCTACGGCCCGATCGCGGCAATGCTGGTCGAAATGTTCCCAACTCGTATTCGTTACACCTCGATGTCGCTGCCGTATCACATCGGTAACGGCTGGTTCGGCGGCTTGTTGCCAACCACGGCGTTTGCACTGGTGGCTTACAAGGGCGACATCTACTACGGTCTCTGGTACCCGATCGTGATCGCTGCAGTCTGCTTCGTCATCGGTATGTTGTTCGTCAAGGAAACCAAGGACAACGATATTTACGCAGCTGACTTTTAACCGAAACACGCACTAACCCGCAAAGCCGCCGGCTCACCCCGGCGGCTTTTTTCATGCATTTTCAAGTAGGACCTGATGTGTTTTTCAGGAATGATTCGCCGCAAGCGGTATCATTCGGGTCACCTTTATTCTCAACGCCTCGCGCCATCGATCCATGAAAACTCCCGTCCGCTTCGGCACCCCGCTGTCCCCCAACGCTACCCGTGTCATGCTGCTCGGCTCCGGCGAACTGGGCAAGGAGGTCATCATTTCACTGCAGCGCCTCGGTGTGGAAGTGATCGCCGTCGATCGCTATGCCGATGCACCCGGCCAGCAAGTCGCGCATCGCGCCCACGTCATCAACATGGCGGACGGCGATGCACTGGAAGCGCTGATCGCCCTTGAAAAACCGGACCTGGTCGTGCCGGAAATCGAAGCCATCGCCACCACTCGGTTGATGGAACTGGAACAGGCCGGCATCGTCACCGTGATTCCTACCGCGCGCGCTACCTGGCTGACGATGAACCGCGAAGGCATCCGCAGGCTGGTCGCGGAAGAACTGCAATTGCCCACCTCGCCGTACCGCTTTGCCGATAGCAAGGCCGAACTGCAGGCCGCCTGTGGCGAGATCGGTTTTCCGTGCATCGTCAAGCCGGTCATGTCGTCGTCAGGCAAAGGCCAATCGAAACTCGACAGCGCCGCCGACGTTGATGCCGCCTGGGATTACGCAGCCGCCGGGAGCCGGGTCGATGCCGGTCGCGTGATCGTCGAAGGGTTCATTGATTTCGAGTATGAAATTACACTGCTGACCGTACGCTCGATGGATGCCTCCGGCGCCGTCGTGACCTCGTTTTGCGAGCCGATCGGCCACATCCAGGTCAATGGCGATTACGTCGAAAGCTGGCAGCCACATCCGATGCAACCGATCGCGCTGGAGAACGCCCGCAAGATCGCCAAAGACGTCACCGACAACCTCGGCGGACGCGGTTTGTTTGGCGTTGAACTGTTCGTCAAGGGTGACATGGTCTGGTTCTCGGAAGTCAGTCCGCGCCCACATGACACCGGCATGGTGACGATGGCCAGCCAGGTGCAAAGCGAATTCGAAATCCATGCCAAAGCCATCCTCGGCCTGCCGGTCGATGTGTCCCTGAAAGCCCCGGGTGCCTCAGCCGTCATTTACGGACAGCACGATGCAAAAGGCATCGCCTTCGATGGTGTCGCCGATGCCTTGCGCGTTCCCGGCGTGGACATTCGCCTGTTTGGCAAACCGGAGTCATTTGCCCGCCGCCGCATGGGTGTCGCGCTGGCCGTGGCGGCCGACATCGAGACCGCCCGCAGCAATGCGAAACTGGCCGCATCGAAAGTCATTCCGGTCATCACCGACTGAACGAGATCCTCATCGATTTGCGGCTGGATAGTTACCGGCTTGCAAATCGAAAAAGGCTTATAGTCGTTGTTCCCTTCAAAAATAAAAACACACACCATGAAATTTGATGTCGCCATCGTTGGCAGCGGACTGGCTGGACTCTCCGTCGCCCTGCATCTCGCCAAAACCCGCAAAGTCGTCATCATCTCCAAACGCGAACTGCTCGACGGCGCCAGCAACTGGGCGCAAGGCGGTATCGCTGCCGTGCTGGATTCCGGCGACAGCTACGCCGAACATATCGCCGATACGCTGGTTGCCGGTGCCGGCCTGTGCGACGAAAGCGCGACCCGCTTTATCGTCGAACATGGTCGCGAAGCCATCGAATGGCTGATCGAACAAGGCGTGCCATTTACCCGCGACGACTCGGCCGAACTGGGTTTTCACCTGACCCGCGAAGGCGGCCACAGTCAGCGGCGCATCATCCATGCGGCGGACGCCACCGGCCACGCAGTCCAGGTCACGCTGGAACAGATCGTGCGCAGCAATCCGAACATCACGCTGCTGGAACATCACTACGCCATCGATGTGATCAAGTCCAACAAACTTCCCGGCGGCACCGCCGAGCCACGTTGCCTCGGCCTGTACGTGCAGGACGTGAAATCCGGCAAGGTCATCACCATCGACGCCGATCACACCGTGCTGGCCACCGGCGGTGCCGGCAAGGTCTATCTGTACACCACCAATCCGGACACCGCTACCGGCGACGGCATCGCCATGGCGTGGCGCGCTGGCTGCCGCGTCGCCAACATGGAATTCATCCAGTTCCATCCGACCTGTTTGTATCACCCGTATGCCAAGTCATTCCTGATCACGGAAGCGGTACGTGGCGAAGGCGGCATGCTGAAATTACCGGCAGCGGCCGGTGCCGCCGCGGGCACCCGCTTCATGCTGGAACAGGACGAACGGGCCGAACTCGCGCCGCGCGATATCGTGGCCCGGGCCATCGATGCGGAAATGAAAAAGCGCGGTCTCGATTACGTCGATCTCGACATCAGCCACAAGTCACCGGAATTTTTGCAGGAACATTTTCCGACCATTCTTGCGCGCTGTCTCGAACTCGGCATCGACATCACCAAACAGCCCATTCCGGTAGTGCCGGCGGCTCATTACACCTGCGGTGGCATCGTCACCGACCTGTCCGGTCGCACCGACCTGCCGGGCCTGTATGCGGTCGGCGAGACCTCGTACACCGGCTTGCATGGTGCCAACCGGCTGGCCAGCAATTCGCTGCTCGAATGCCTGGTACTGGGTCGCGCTGCGGCCCAGTTCATCGAAAAGCAACCAAGCCAGAAATCGCCCCAGTTGCCCGCCTGGGATGAAAGCCGCGTCAGCAATGCCGATGAAGAAGTCGTGCTCTCGCATAACTGGGATGAACTGCGGCGCTTCATGTGGAATTACGTCGGCATCGTGCGCACCACCAAACGGCTGGAACGGGCCCAGCACCGGATTCGCCTGCTCAAGGAAGAGATCGACGAGTATTACGCGCACTTTCGCATCACCCGCGACTTGCTGGAGTTACGCAATCTGGTTGAGGTGGCGTCACTGATCGTGCATAGCGCGCTGTCACGACGCGAAAGCCGTGGCCTGCATTTCAGCCGGGATTTTCCGGACACGCTGCCCAAGGCATTGCCGACGGTGCTGTCGCCTGACTGGCGCTAGATTTTTGAAGGCAAGTCGTGTTCAATGGCGGACAGGGAATGCAGATTCCCTGTCCGTTTCATCATTCAACAGGGACGTTGCCCCATGCGCCGCATCACCATCTCCATCGAAGAATCGCTGGCCGACCAGTTCGATCACCTGATCGAGCGACGCGGCTACCAAAACCGCTCCGAAGCCTTTCGGGATTTGCTGCGCGAGCACATCGAAAGCGAACGCAAGGTCAGCTACACGACGCTGTATTGCGTGGCCACGGTCACCTACATCTACAACCATCACGAACGCGAACTGGCCAGCCGGCTGGCATCGGCCCAGCACGATCACCATGATCTGTGCATCAGTTCCACGCGCGTCCATCTGGATCACGACAACTGTCTCGAAACGCTGGTCCTGCGCGGCAAGTTCAAGGAAGTCAGCCCATTTGCAAACAGCCTGATTGCGCAGAGCGGCGTGCGGCACGGCAATATCCACATCGTGCCGGTACAGGTCGACATGCCATCACGCACCCGGCACGTACACCTGCTGCCGGGCTCCTGATCAGAAGGTGGTGTTCAGGCTCACACGAAACGAGCGCGATTCGATCGGATGGAAGTGAATGTCGTTGACGCCAGCAGCCGGTTCGCCGGGCAGGCGCGACGCGTAGTAGTAATCGATGGCGGCGTCACGCCGGTTGGTCAGGTTGTAGCCTTCCAGCTCGATTTTGGTGGAGGCATTGAGCTTGTAACCGAAGCGGCCGTTGAGCGTGGCGGTGCCCTGGGAGCGCACCGAATTGTCTTCGAGCAGCGGACGCGGTCCGAAGTACCGCAACTGCAGCGCGCCAAAATACGGGCCCAGGTTATCGACCGCCAGTGCCAGCGAAGCAACGCCCTCGACCGCACCCGGAATCCGCTGCCCCACCACATCCACATCACGAAAGCGCGCTCGTGCAAAGGCGACATCGGCATCGATCGTCAGCCAGTTGGTCGGCTTGTAATAGTTGGAGAATTCAAACCCGGTGCGACGGCTGGGACGACCCGCCTCGGTAGTACCAGCATCGCCGGCGAAGGTCAGCTCGGAATCGAAATCGAGCCGATAGAGCGACAGCGAGCTTTGCAGGCCCGGTATGATCTCGGTGCGCAAGCCGACTTCGATGCCTTTCGAGCGCACCAGCGGTGACACTTTATCGGCCGCGTCCCCGGTTTTCGGATCGACGCTGATGGTGGCACCACGCGCATCGTTGCTATGAAAACCACCGCCGACATTGAAATAATATTCGGTCTTGTTCCATGGCCCGAAGACCAGGTTCAGTTTCGGGTTGAGTTTGCTGTCGTTGGCACTGCCGGAGTTGGCGGGCGTGAGCTTGCTATTGACATCGAAGCGGAAATAATCCGCACGCAATCCGGCGATGGTGCGGAAGGTGTCGGTCCAGCGGGTCGTGTTTTCGACGAACAGGGCTGCGCTGCTTTCAACGATGTGATCGTCGCGCGTGCCGGAGATGCGCTGCTGCGCCACAGTGCTGTACAGCCCGTTGAAAATATTGTCGTTTTGCAGCTGCACGCCGACCTTGTTCTCGGACTCGCGTCCGAGCAGCGTCGTGCGCCAAAGCTGGCTGGCGTTGATGCCAGTGGTGACGCGCCGGTCCGGCTGGCCAAACTGGTCGCCATTGACCGGGTCATCGAGGAAGTACGTGAAATTGGAAAACAGGTCGAGCCGGTTATGGATCATGTAGGCATTCACCAGCGTCGACGTGGTCTCGCTATTGCGATGCCATTCTCCCGACAGGCTGTAGCGATACGCACTGCCACCATCGGTCTGGTCGACCGCAGCGTAGCGGCCGAGGCTACCATCGGCCACCGCCCGCGACGGCACCTGATCGGTCGAATGCCAGCTGCCGTGGTATCCCATCGCGCTCAGATTGAAACCGCTGGCAGCATTGCCTTCGCTGTAGCGCAGCACGCCATTGATCTTGCGATAGTCGTCACCCACCAGAAACGGGCCATCGTTGCGAAACAGTTCCAGCGCATACAAAAGATGACCATTGCCGACTACCGGCGAATTCGCCAGCAAGGTGCGACGAAAGCCGTTACTGCCGATGCCGACGCTGGCGATGCCTTCCGGCAGGACATTCGCGTAACGCACGCTGACGGCACCGGCTGACGAGAAATCCCCTTCGTCGGCAAAGTACGGTCCCTTGCGGTATTCCAGCCGCGTCGCGAGTTCGGGAATCATGAAGTTCAGATCGGTCCAGCCCTGCCCGTGCGCATGACTACGCTGATTGACCAGCATGCCATCGACCGTGGTGCGCAAGTCGGTGCCGTGATCGAGGTTGAATCCGCGCAAATAAAACTGGTTGGCCTTGCCCTCGCCGCTGTGCTGGCTGACGATCAGGCCGGGGGCGGCTTCGAGCAACTCGCCGGCGCGATACACCGTGCGGGCCTCAAGCTGCTTTTGCGTGATCACGCCGGCACTAGCGGTGTCGGCGATACCGATCTGGCTTACGCGGGACGCTTCGACTACGACCGATTGGACTGCCTGTTCTTGTGGCTCTTTCTTTTCTTGCTGAGCCTGCGCTGTCGTGCCTGCAAACAGGCTGCCGAGGACGGCCGACGCCAAGAGTGTTCGGGGTACTAGACGAAGCTTCGGGCGTGGCGATCTGCGCATGGTGATTGTGCTCATGAAATGAACTGATGGAGGGTGGCGCCGGACAGACACCAATCGTAGGACGAATTGTAGTTTTGTCTTACGATATTCGCCAGATGAATTGAAATGGATTCAACGCAATGGATGCAGGTCGTTTATTAAGGCGTCAAAGGAAACAGCAAAATCGTTCACATGGCGTGTGCAGTGGTCGGCACCAAAGGATCCGGCCGGGGATAGGCGCGCCATGGTTCTTGTCCGTGTTGTTGAATGCAGCGCAACTGACCTTGCGCTTTCACAACCTGATCCCTTCGCGGGCGATGTTGAGCAGCAGAGCCGGATTTGAAAAACGCTCCGGGTGCTCCCATTCATCCATCCAAACGGGCAGCGGAGAAATAGTGATGCCCGTTTCCAGAAGAACGTCATACGCCGCATCGGCCATCGCCAGCGTCGTTGGCAGCAACCTTTTGTGCTCGCCGGTTAGTAGCACGGCGACATCGGCATCGCTGTCGGGACGATGCGTACCACGTGCGCGGCTGCCGTAAATAAGTGAACCCGCTATCGCGTAGCGATTGACGATCATGGAGAGAAAGCGCCGAACGGCTTTCTCGGTGGTGCGGTCGATTCGCCCAAGCAGGCCCATGCAACTGCCCTTTTCGGATCTCATCGACGCCTACACCAATTGCCCAACAACCCGCAACGAATAATCCGTAGCCCGCACATCCTTGGTCAGACTACCAATCGAAATCCGATCCACACCTGTCTCACTGATCGCTCGCACGGTACTGAAATTCACGCCCCCGGAGGCTTCCAGCAAGGCCGTGCCGGCAGTCAAGGCCACCGCCTCGCGCATCTGTTCCAGCGAAAAATTATCCAGCAGCACCGACACCGCGCCTGCCGCCAATGCCTCTTTCAACTGGTCGATCGATTCGACTTCAATCTGGATCGTCACGCCCGTCTCCAACGCGAATGCCTTTTGCATGGCTGGTCGTACGCCACCGGCAGCGGCGATATGGTTTTCCTTGATCAGGATGCCGTCGTACAGCGCCAGCCGCTGGTTCGCGCCACCACCCACCCGCACTGCGTATTTCTGCGCCAGTCGCAGTCCGGGCATGGTCTTGCGCGTATCCAGGATTTTCGCTGAAGTGCCGGCGATCAGGTCAACATAGCGGCGCGTCTCGGTCGCCACGCCCGACAGCAGCTGCAAGAAATTCAATGCGCTGCGCTCGCCAGTGAGCAACGCGCGGGCCGGCGCCATGATGCTGCAGACTTCGCTATCGGCGCGCATCAGTTCGCCTTCGGCATACTGCCAGGTGATCTGGATACGGCCATCGAGCTGCAGCATGACGGCCTCGAACCAGGGCGCACCTGCCAGTACGGCAGCTTCGCGCACGATTACCCGCGCTTGTACCAGCTCGTTTTCCGGAACCAGTTTGCCAGTGACGTCACCTGTGCCGACGTCCTCCGTCAGTGCCAGTGCGACGTTGGCCTGTAATGCGGCTGCCAATGCAGGGTCGAAGGGGCCGAAAGGATTGATGAGATTGCTCATGCTGGTCCGATCCCCGAAAACAGCGTTTGTTCCTGCGCTAGATCTGATGACGGTCGTACGTTGGCGTTTTTTTGCGCCGCAAAATCGAGCATGCGATCGATACAGACCTTGGCCTTCTGGCTAGTCTCGGCATCGATCTCGATGGCATTGCGGCCGGACTCCAGCACATCCGCCAGATTCTGCAAACCGTTCATCGCCATCCACGGGCAATGTGCGCAGCTTTTGCAGGTGGCGCTGTTGCCGGCAGTCGGCGCTTCGATGAAGCGCTTGCCGGGTGCGGCCAGGCGCATCTTGTGCAGGATGCCGTTGTCGGTGGCGACGATGAACTCCTGTACATCCGGAGTCAGGGTCGCAGCGATCAGTTGCGACGTCGAGCCGACCACATCGGCCAGCGCCACCACTGCAGCAGGCGATTCGGGATGCACCAGCACCATCGCATTCGGATGTTCCTGCTTCAGCAGTTCCAGTTCGACACCCTTGAATTCGTCATGGACCAGGCAGGAACCCTGCCACAGCAGCATGTCGGCACCGGTTTTTTTCTGGATGTAGCCGCCGAGGTGCTTGTCAGGCGCCCACAGGATTTTTTTGCCTTGGGCATGCAGGTGAGCGACGATGTCGAGCCCGATTGACGAAGTTACCATCCAGTCAGCGCGGGCTTTGACGGCTGCGCTGGTATTGGCGTAGACCACCACGGTGCGATCCGGATGGGCGTCGCAAAAAGCGGCAAATTCATCGGCCGGGCAACCCAGATCGAGCGAACAGGTCGCGTCGAGGTCAGGCATGAGTACGGTCTTTTCCGGGCTGAGGATCTTGGCGGTTTCGCCCATGAATTTCACGCCGGCGACCACCAGCGTCCTGGCAGGATGATCGCGGCCAAAGCGCGCCATTTCGAGGGAATCGGAGACGCAGCCGCCGGTTTCTTCGGCCAGGTCCTGCAGGTCGGCATCCACGTAATAGTGCGCAACCAGTACCGCTTGTTTTTCAATCAGCAGACGTTTGATGCGCTCTTTCAGCGCGACTTTTTCGGCAGCGGTTGGCGTGGCCGGCACACGGGCCCACGCTTGCGCACTGCAACTGGTGCCGACCTGCATTTGCGGGCGTTCGAATTCGATGGTCTTGATGGCTGGATTTGGCATGATGGTCGGAGGCGTCAGAAAAATCGGTAAGCATGTTGCGGCGAAAGCCGTCAACAAGGAGTTCCGTCATTTTAATGGGCTTTTGTGCACTTGCGACAATGATGATCCGGCTGCTGAAAAATCAGTCTCCGCATCGACGGGCGCCACTGCACTCGTAGGATGGCATCAACTGTTTTGGGTGCCAGCAACATCCGGTCGAGTCTGTCATGATCGACCCCATGAAAACTCCCCCACCCGATTCCTGCGATGCGCTGACTGTCCTGTATGACGGCGCTTGTCCGCTATGCCGCCGCGAGGTTGGCGTGTACCGCGATCTCGACCCATTGGAGCCGTTGCGCTGGCTTGATGTCAGCGCACTCGATGCACAACTTCCGGAGGGAGCCGACCGCGCGACCTACATGGCGCGTTTCCATGTCCGGCAAGCGGACGGCACGATGCTCAGCGGGGCGGCAGCGTTCGTCGCATTGTGGTCGGCCTTGCCGGGATGGCGCTGGCTCGGTCGCTTCGGCAGATTGCCCGGCGTGACGCCCGTGCTGGAGTTGATGTACCGCTTTTTCCTGCGGTTGCGGCCTCGCCTGCAACGATTCACGATTGCGCTGGAGCGGAAGAAATCCAGCAGCGATCAATCCGGGAGCAAAGGCAAATCCGGCTAAATCCCACTTCAACGCACCGGGATAATCCAGTCCTCAATGGCAATGATACCGTTGGGAATCAGAAAAAAAGCCTTGTCGTGCGTCACGAGCGTCGCTTTAGCCGCAACCGCATGCGCAGCAATCATCATGTCGAGCGCACCAAGCGTAATGCCGGAAGCCGCACAGGAGGATCGCAAGTCGCCGTAGACGATCGCGGCCGCCTCATCCCAAGGTAGTACTTCAACCCGAAGCAAAAATTCACGGATAAGGTTTGTAAAGGCCGCCGGATGCCCCTTGCGAGCCAAGCCGTAAAACAGTTCGGCTTGTGTTACGACAGAGATGACGACGCTTTCCATCGGCAGCTCAGCCAGTCGATGACGCGCTTCCGGCGGCTGGCCCTTGATGACATAGCTCGCCATGTTGGTGTCGAGCATGAAGCGGCTCAAAAAAGATCCCTTTCTTCAGCCGGCAAATCGTCACGATCCGCCAGAAAATCGGATGGAATAACGGTATGGTCGGCGAGTGCAAAGAACTCTTGCCACGATGTTGGTTTAGGCGAAAGAACGACTTCGCCGGTTGCCAGATTCCGCCGAATGAAGACTTCCGTTCCTTGAAACCGGAACTCCTTTGGCAACCGCACAGCTTGGCTACGTCCTGTGGTGAACAGCTTGGCAGTGGATGACATGTGCACCTCCTATTTGATATCTATCCTGAATATATACCGATCAATAGCAGGTATCAAGGGTGGCTATTTCTGGCATGCGCACGTACAGTCATGACAACATATCGCGGTGGACTGTGCGCAGATCCATCGAATGGAAGCCTGGTTATTCTCAAACTGGATGCAAGAAATAAATCAGCCGATCGAATTGCAAGCCTTGAGCGGGGCCCTGCAAGTCGATCGGCTGAAGTCGTTCCGGGTTAGTCACAACCCTGACTGCTCAGGAATTAATCAATACCCTGGCTGCTCAGATAGTTCTCGTACGAACCCGGATAGTCGATGATTTCGTTTTCCTTGACTTCAAGAATACGCGTGGCCAGCGACGATACGAACTCGCGGTCATGCGACACGAAAATCAACGTGCCGGCATATTTTTCCAGCGCGATATTCAGCGATTCGATCGACTCCATGTCCATGTGGTTGGTCGGTTCATCCATCAGCATCACATTGTGACGGCCGAGCATCAGCTTGCCGTACATCATGCGTCCCTTCTCACCGCCGGACAGCACCTTGACTGGCTTCTTGACGTCATCGCCACCGAACAGCAAGCGACCCAGAATCGACCGCACTGCCTGGTCGTCATCGCCTTCCTTGGTCCACTGGTCGATCCATTCGGTCAGGGTCTTGTCGGTCGCAAAATCTTCGGTGGGGTCTTGTGGCATGTAGCCGACATTGGCGTGCTCGGCCCATTTCACTTTGCCGGTATCGCCTTCAAGTCCGCACAGCGCCATGCCACCCATGCAGCGCAGCAGCGTGGTTTTGCCGATACCGTTGGCACCAATGATGGCGATGCGCTCACCGGCTTCGACCATGATGTCGAAGTTCTTGAACAGCGTGCGGTCGTAGGTCTTGGACAGGCCCTGGATCTCGACGGCCTGACGATGCAGTTTCTTTTCGCCATCGAAGCGCACGAACGGGTTGGCGCGGCTCGATGGTTTCAGATCCTCGACCTTGATTTTGTCGATCATCTTGGCGCGCGATGTGGCCTGACGCGCTTTCGATTTGTTGGCCGAGAAACGGCGCACGAATTCCTGCAGTTCGGCGACCTTGTCCTTGGCCTTGGCATTGACGGACAACTGCTGCGCGCGCGCTTGCGACGACGCGAACATGTAGTCGTCGTAATTGCCCGGATACACCTTCAGCGTGCCGTAGTCCATGTCGGCCACGTGCGTGCAGACCTGGTTCAAAAAGTGACGATCATGCGAAATGATGATCATGGTGGAGTTGCGCTCGTTGAGCACATCTTCGAGCCAGCGAATCGTGTTGATGTCGAGGTTGTTGGTCGGCTCATCGAGCAGCAGGATGTCCGGATTCGAGAACAGCGCCTGCGCCAGCAGCACGCGCAATTTCCAGCCTGGAGCGACGTTGCTCATCGGACCCTGATGCTGTTCGATCGCAACGCCCACGCCGAGCAGCAGTTCGCCGGCACGGGCTTCGGCGGTGTAACCGTCGTATTCGGCAAAGCGCGCTTCGAGGTCGGCGGCTTTCATGTAATCGTCATCGGTGGCGTCAGGATTCGCGTAGATCGCGTCACGCTCGGCCATCGCTGCCCACATCTCGGTGTGGCCCATCATGACCACATCCAGCACGCGCATTTCTTCAAAGGCAAACTGGTCCTGGCGCAATTTACCGAGGCGTTCGTTGGTGTCAAGCATGACGTTGCCGGCCGATGAATCCAGATCGCCACCGAGGATTTTCATGAAGGTCGATTTGCCGCAGCCATTGGCGCCGATCAAACCGTAGCGATTACCATCGCCAAACTTGACGGAAATGTTTTCAAACAACGGCTTGGCGCCGAACTGCATGGTGATGTTAGCGGTAGAGAGCACTGAAGAAATCCTTACGAACGTATTTGAAATTTAGGGCGCATTTTACCATCGCCGGCCGCCGCAATCCGGGCTATTGCGGCGCCAAGGTGGGATAGCCGGAGACCGATAGCGTCCAGCCGCGGGCGTTGCCCACCAGCGTGGCCGGTGCGCCGACCGGCAAGGTCACCTTGTCGACGATGTGCCCGAATGGCAGGCCGGTCAGGACCGGCACGGGCAAGATTGCGCGCAGGCGCGCCAACATCGATTCGAAGCAAAAACCATTGTCGATCTCGCTCAGCTTGTAGCCGGAAAAGTCGCCCAGCACGATGGCACTCTGGTTCGCCAGCACCCCCGCATGCAGCAGTTGCAGCAGCATGCGCTCGACCCGGAACGGATGCTCGTTGATGTCTTCGAGAAACAGGATGCCGCCATCAATCCGTGGCAGGTACGGCGTGCCGACCAGGTGGGCGACCATCGCCAGATTGCCGCCAAACAGGGTGCCGCTGGCATTGACAGGAGGACTATCGTCTTGATCGACCTGCACCACAGTGCGCGGGCTGGTCAGACATTGCCAGCAATGCTCCTGCGTGAATTGGCTGGCCGGCGCACGCGTGAAGTCATCGCACAACATCGGCCCGGCAAAACTGATCGCGCCGGTCTGTGCCAGCAAACCCATCTGGAACGCGGTGAAATCGCTATGGCCAACGAAGAGTTTGCCGCTCGCTGCCAGCAATGGCCAATCAAGTTGCGGCAAAATGCGCGACAGTCCGTACCCTCCGCGCAGGGCCAGCACGAGATCGACCGCCGGGTCGCTGGCTGCCGCATGCAGGTGCGCCACCCGCTGCACATCGGTAGCGCCGAAGCGCTCGCTTTTTTCAGCCGCCGCGAAATGGCGAATCACGCGAAAACCTGCCACCTGCAAACGCACGATGGCGCGCTCGACAGACTCGGCATCAGGCGCGTAACCGCTTGGTGCAACCAGCGCAATGCCGATCGATTCAGTCACTGGCAACTCCTGTGGCAGCCGGTTTTTGCGCCAGTCGCCGTTCGGCAAAAAAGTCCTTCAGCAGCTTGCTGCAGGCGTCGGCCAGTACGCCGCCGACGAGGCCGGTATGGTGATTCAGTTGTTGCTGCGCGAACAGGTCGGTGACCGAACCGCAACAACCGGTTTTCGGATCGCTGGCGCCGTAGACCACCCGCGCCAGGCGCGCATGCATCATGGCACCGGCGCACATCGCACAGGGCTCCAGCGTGACAAACAATTCGCAGCCCGGCAACCGGTAATTGCCCAGCAATGCAGCGCCGGCGCGCAAGGCCATGATCTCGGCATGCGCGGTCGGGTCATGGGTGCCGATCGACTGGTTGAAGCCGGTCGCCACCACTTGCCCGTCTTTCACCAGCACCGCACCGACTGGCACCTCGCCCAACGCCCAGGCATTGTGGGCCTGATCCATGGCCAGGCGCATGTAAACCGCATCATCCATGGACGACTTCGGCCCAGCAGTTCGGTGTTTCGTAGAGCTTGATCTTGTGCAGCGTGAGGCCGGTACCGAAGTTGTCGGTGTAGGTCGCCTTCAATATATCGAAGGCAATCCGGGCCAGGTTTTCAACCGTGGGCACGAGCGGCAGCACCACGGTTTTGTGATCTGGCAGGCTGTCAAGGAACGCGCGTACCGCGTCGTCTTTTTCATAGACCAGGAAGGCATGATCCCAGACATCGACCAGCGCTTGCTTGGCCAGTGTCTTGACATCGGAAAAATCCATGATCATGCCGTTATCGGAAGCGCCATCGGCGGCAACCACACCGCCAGTAAGTGTGATTTCGAGTGTGTAGCGATGGCCATGCAGATTGCGGCACTGGCTCTTGTGGTCGGGAATCCGGTGACCGGCGTCGAATTCGAGTTTGCGGGTAATAGTCAGCATGGCGTTACGGTATCTGTAAGATTTTATGGGTTTGCACACTCAGCTTCCACTTCGGGTGGCGCTTGCAATGATCGATTGCGCGTTCGGTATTGCGGGCCGCCGTCGGGCTATCCATCGGCTGCAGATAAAAGTGTTCGAAGTCCAGCGATTCATACATCAGCAAATCCTGCCCGAGCTGCGGAATGACGACCTTCAATTCGTTGCCGCTGCGCTGAACCAGCTTGCTGCCCATTTTCGGGCTGACGCAAATCCAGTCGACCTCGGCGGGCACCGGCAAGGTGCCGTTGGTTTCGATGGCGATCATGAATCCCTGCGCGTGCAAGGCGTCGATCAAGGCACTATCGAGTTGCAGCATCGGTTCGCCGCCGGTGATGACGATGAATTTGCTGGCCGGATAATCTGCCGGCCACAAGCTGTTGACGGTGGCGGCCAGCGATGCTGCATCGGCAAATTTTCCACCCATGACGCCATCGGTGCCGACGAAATCGGTATCGCAAAACTGGCAGACCGCCGTGGCGCGATCACTCTCGCGGCCGGTCCAGAGATTGCACCCGGCAAAGCGGCAAAACACGGCAGGCCGACCGGCGTGCGTGCCCTCGCCCTGCAAGGTATAGAAAATTTCTTTCACGCTGTACGTCACTGCACTTGCCTCACTTCATTGCGGTTCACTACGGACTTCAAGGGGCGGCAAGTATAACCGAGCGTTTGGGATTGCATGAGATTGCCTGCCTTGTTCCGGTCTCAGGTCGTGAAAGGCAATGCAGGTGCAGGTGCGGTAAAGCTACCCTGCGTCTCCCGCCGGCCCCTCCTCATCTACTCGCTTCATGTTGTCCAGCATCTTGAGCATGTAGTGCAAGGTGTGGGTCATATCGCTCACCGAAAAGTCCGCCAGCGCTTGCTCGTAGTAGGTGTTGATTCTCGGTATCGCTTTGTTGTTCCAGACATCGTGTCCGGATGCGGTCATGGTGATCAGTCGTGAGCGTTTGTCGCGTCCGTCCTGATCACTGCTGAGATGGCCGTCGCGCTCCATCCGGCTGATCAAGCCTGACAAGTTCTGACGACTCACGAGCAGGTAGCGGGCGAGATCACCCACGCTCATTCCGTCCGCCACATCGGGACGCGACAACGCGCCGAGCACGGCCCATTGCTGCGTCGTCAGACCGAGATCCTCAACGGCACGGGTGCCTGTTTTATGCAACATATTTGCACATTGGTATAAACGGAAGAACAGACGATTGGCCAGTTCGTTGCGGGTGGCATTGTTTGAAACGCTGGTGTTGACTGGCTTCATGGCATCTTCATTGGGTTGTTCCTGCGAAATTGGCTGCGCGATTTAATTAGTCAATATGTTTACGTTAATTCTATCGCACCTCTTGCCTAAACAAATACGGTCACCTAATATACGTCAAGGTATTGACGTATTTTTGACGCAACTATTACGCAGTGCCTCAGCATGTCAACCTCGATAACTTTGGTGGAGAAAACGATGCAACGACTCGATGGAAAGACGGCAATCGTCACTGGCGGCGGCGGCGGTATCGGTGGCGCGACGTGCCGGCGCTTTGCGCAGGAAGGTGCCCGTGTAGCCGTGTTCGACATGAACATCGAAGCGGCGCAGCGCGTTGCCGCAGGCATCGTCGAAACGGGTGGCGTGGCAATGGCGTTCAAATGCGATATCACCGAGCGGGCCGAAGTCGATGAAGCCGTCGCCGCAGCCGAGAGCCAGCTCGGGCCCATCGACATCCTGATCAACAACGCCGGATGGGACGTGTTCAAACCGTTTACCAAGACCGAGCCGGCGCAATGGGCCAGGCTGATCGCGATTAATTTGACCGGCGCACTGCACATGCATCACGCAGTCTTGCCCGGCATGGCCGCGCGCAAAAAGGGGCGCATCGTGAACATCGCGTCGGATGCGGCGCGGGTCGGCTCTTCCGGCGAAGCGGTGTACGCGGCGTGCAAGGGTGGCCTGGTTTCGTTTTCCAAGACCATCGCCCGCGAACATGCGCGGCACGGAATCACCGTCAACGTCGTGTGTCCGGGTCCGACCGATACCGCACTGTTTGCCGACTACAAGGAAGGCGCCGGCAACCCGGAGAAGTTGATGGAAGCCTTCACCCGCGCTATTCCGCTGGGCCGCATCGGCCAGCCCGACGACTTGCCCGGCGCGATTGCGTTCTTCGCCAGCGACGACGCGGCATTCATCACCGGCCAGGTCCTGAGCGTGTCCGGCGGCCTGACGATGAACGGCTAGGTTCGCCGCCCCAATACTTTCAACAAATCATCGGAGATCACCATGGAATACGAAGACATTCTTTACGAAGTACGCAATGGCGCCGCCTGGATCACCATCAACCGCCCGGAGAAGATGAACTCGTTCCGCGGCCAGACCTGCGATGAGATCATCAGGGCGTTGAACAAGGCCGGCTACGACCGCAGCGTCGGTGCGATCGTACTGGCCGGTGCCGGCGACCGGGCGTTTTGTACCGGTGGCGACCAGTCTGCCCACAACGGCAATTACGACGGTCGCGGCACCATCGGGTTGCCGATGGAAGAATTACACAACGCAATCCGTGATGTACCCAAGCCGGTGATCGCCCGCGTCCAGGGCTTTGCCATCGGTGGCGGCAACGTCATCTGCACGATTTGCGACCTGACGATCTGTTCCGACAAGGCCCAGTTCGGTCAGGTTGGCCCGAAGATGGGTTCGGTCGATCCGGGCTACGGCACTGCTTTCCTGGCCCGCGTGGTCGGCGAAAAAAAGGCGCGCGAGATCTGGTACCTGAATCGTCGTTACTCTGGAGCCGAAGCGGTTGCCATGGGCCTGGCCAACATCTGCGTACCGCATGACCAGCTCGATGCCGAAGTGCAGAAGTGGGCCGAAGAAATCTGCGAACGCAGTCCGACCGCGCTGGCCATTGCCAAGCGCAGCTTCAACGCCGACACCGCACACCAGGCCGGCATTGCCGGGTTGGGCATGTACGCACTCAAACTGTATTACGACACCGAAGAGTCGCGCGAAGGTGTCAATGCCCTCAAGGAAAAGCGCAAACCCGACTTCCGCAAGTTTGCGAAATAACACGCCCATAAAATCCGCACCCGCCCATGCAGCGCGGTGTCAGACAGGAGACAACATGAATCCCTACATTGACGATGATCTCGCGACGCTGGCAGAGCACGTACGTCGCTTTGCCGTCGGACGCGTGGCGCCCGGCTTCCTCGAACGCGATACCACCCGCGTTCTGGACCGCACCCTGATGCGCGAGATGGGCCAGATGGGCTTTATCGCACCGGAGTTACCGGAGCAGTCAGGCGGACAGGGGCTGGGCTGCCTGGCTGCGGGGGTGATCCATGAAGAAATTGCGCGCGCCGACCTAAGCCTGTCGTACATCAACCTGCTGGCGTCTCTCAATGGGCAAATCCTGGCGCACCATGGCAAACCGGAAGTGGTCCAGCACTGGCTGAAAAAGCTGACACAAGGCGAGGCACTGATCGCCATCGCGCTGACCGAGCCACGCGGGGGGTCGGATGCAGGCAGCCTGCGCCTGAAAATGGAACGCGTCGGGGACCACTACGTGCTAAACGGCGAAAAGACCTCGATTTCTGCGGCCGACCAGGCCGATGCTGCTGTCGTGTTCGCCCGTACCGGCACCGTGGAATCCGGCGCACATGGCGTATCAGCCGTGCTGGTGCCGATGGATTTGCCCGGCATCACGCGTAACCGCTTCGACTGCCATGGCCAGCGCGCCATTGGTCGCGGCTCCCTGTTCTTTGAAAACGTGAAAGTGCCTGTCGACCACTTGCTGGGCCAGGAGGGAAAAGGCTTCGTTCAGGTGATGCAGGGATTCGACTTCTCTCGTGCGTTGATCGGACTGCAGGTGCTCGCCGTGGCGCGCGTGGCACTCGAAGAAACCTGGGAATACGTCGCACAAAGACACTCTTTTGGCCAACCCCTATCGGCCTTTCAGGGCGTCTCGCATCCTCTCGCGGAATGGGATACCCAGGTCGTGGCCGCACGCCTGCTGTGCCTGCAAACCCTGTGGCTCAAGGACAAGGGTGCACCGCATACCGCCGAAGCGGCCATGTGCAAATGGTGGGGTCCGAAGCTGGCGTACGACGTGATTCATCAGTGCCTGCTGATGTTTGGCCATGGCGGCTACGACCATGGCCTGATGGAGCAGCGTTTGCGCGACGTACTGGGCTTCCAGATCGGCGATGGTACGGCACAGATCATGAAAACGATCGTTGCCCGGACCCGCGCCGGACGGGCGGCCGTTCCGATTTAGTACTGGCACGACAGACAATCACGAAAACTAGAGGAGACAAGTCATGGAATTCGATACTGTCCTGATTCCGCCGCGGCGCGCTGCCTGCATTGCCCGGGGACTCTGGCACGACAAAACGATCAACGATTACCTCGATGAGTGCGTCGCCAGCTTCCCCGAGAAAATCGCCCTCACTGCCATCCACGTCGAGGGTGCAGCACCGATCAGTTTTACCTACCGCGACATGGCGGCGATGGCAGATCGCATTGCCGTCGGCCTGACCCGGTTGGGCGTGGGCCGCAATGACGTGGTGGCTTGCCAGTTACCCAACTCGTGGCAATTTACGCTGACCTACCTCGCCTGTTCGCGCATCGGAGCAGTGATCAATCCGCTGATGCATATTTTTCGCGAACGCGAGCTGTCGTTCATGCTCAAGCATGCGGCAGCGAAGCTCATCATCGTTCCCAAAACATTTCGCGGCTGCGACTTCGACGTGATGCTGACTGCTTTGCAACCGTCCTTGCCGGATCTGCAGCATGTCGTCGTGGTGGGCGGCAGTGGTAACAACAGCTTCGAGGTTCTCCTCAGCGAGCCGGCATGGGAGCAGGCGCCTGATGCATCAGACATCCTGAACCGGCAACGACCGGGGCCGGATGACGTCACGCAATTGATTTATACCTCCGGCACAACGGGTGAACCAAAGGGAGTGATGCATTCGGCTAACACGCTGATGTCCAACATCGTGCCCTATGCCGAACGGCTGGCGCTGAATGCTGATGACGTCGTGTTGATGGCTTCGCCGATGGCGCACCAGACCGGATTCATGTACGGGCTGCTGATGCCGATCATGCTCAAGGCCAGCGTGGTGGTGCAAGATATTTGGGATCCAGTCAAGGCAGTCGCCGTGATCCGTGAATACGGCGTCAGCTTTTCGATGGCGTCGACGCCCTTTCTCAGTGACCTGGCCCGTACCGTTGCCGACACCGGCAATACCGTTCCGACCTTGCGTACCTTCCTTTGCGCCGGCGCGCCAATTCCGGGGCCGCTGGTAGAAAAAGCGCGGATGGCGATGGGCACCAAGATCATTTCGGCCTGGGGCATGAGCGAAAACGGCGCGGTCACGCTGACACGATGCGATGACGACGACGAGCGCTCGGTCAACAGCGACGGATTGCCGCTGCCTGGCGTTGCACTGAAAGTGGTGGATGCCGATGGTGCAGAGCTGCCAGCGGGTATGCCCGGCCAGTTGTTGTTGCAGGCCTGCTCCAATTTCGGCGGCTACCTGCATCGGCCGCAGTTCAATGCAACCGATGCCGACGGCTGGTTCGATACCGGCGACCAGGCGCGTATCGATGCGCAGGGCTATGTCCGCATCACCGGACGCAGCAAGGATGTGATCATCCGCGGCGGCGAAAACATCCGGTCGTGGAAGTTGAAACCATGCTGTACCGCCATCCGGACATTGCGGTTGCGGTCGTCGTCGCGTATCCCGACGAGCGGCTCGGCGAACGCGCCTGCGCGATCGTCGTGACCAAGCCGGGCCATCGCATCGACCTGCCTTCTATTGTGGCGTTCATGAAAGAACAGAAGATCGCGGTCCAGTACATCCCCGAGAAGCTGATCGTACGCGACGCAATGCCCACCACGCCGACCGGAAAAATCCAGAAATTCCGGCTGCGCCAGATGCTGGCCGATGGCGAAATCTGAGGTTGGCCGCAATCCACGACTCGCCTGTTCTTTGACAACGACAGGCCTTGCGGTGCTGCTGCAACGCGTACGACTTTATAAAAACCGTAAGGGAAAATTCTCTTACAGGCAACCGCCGTGGAACAACGGCAAATCATGGAGACAAGCATGAAAAATCCAGCACGAAATACGACCAGAAAAAATCTGGTGCAAGCCGGCATCCTCGCCAGCGCCGTCCTGCTTGCCGGCAGTGCGACTGCACAGCAAAAAATCAGCGATGACGTGGTCAAGATTGGCGTGCTCACCGACATGTCGGGTGCCTATTCGGATTTCACCGGCACCGGTGCGGTCACCGCTGCCAAAATGGCGGTAGAGGATTTTTCAAAAAACGGCATGGTACTCGGCAAAAAGATCGAAGTCGTCTATTCCGACCACCAGAACAAACCCGATATCGGTGCCTCGCGTGCCCGTCAGTGGTTCGATCAGGAACAGGTGGATGTCATCGTCGAACTGGTCACGACCAATGTCGCGTTGGCGGTCATGGACGTGGCAGAGCAAAAGAAAAAAATCGTCCTGATCTCGGGCGCCGCCTCCCTGCCGATTACCAACGAGCGCTGTAACGCCAACACCGTGCACTGGGTCTACGATAGTTACGGGCTAGCTTCCGGTACGGCAAAGGCGATCGTGCAATCAGGTAAGAAAAACTGGTATTTCATCGCCACCGATTATGCCGCAGGCGTGGCGATGACCAATAGCGCCAGCCAGGTTGTCGTTGCCAACGGCGGCAAGGTAGTGGGGGTGACGAAGCACCCCTTCCCTGCCTCCGATTTCTCATCATTCCTGCTGACGGCACAGGCATCCAAAGCCGATGTCATTGCGCTGGCCAATGGCGGCCAGGACACCATTCTGGCGATCAAGCAGGCCGCCGAATATGGCATCTCGAAAACCCAGAGCATCGTGCCGATCGTGTTATTCATCAATGACGTACACGCGATGGGCTTGAAGGTTGCGCAAGGCTTGACGCTGACCGAGTCGTTTTACTGGAATCGCGATGAGAAGAGTCGGGCCTGGTCGCGACGGTTTTTTGAAAAGTCAAAGAAAATGCCGAGCATGGCGCAAGCCGGGGTCTATTCGTCCGTGCTGAACTATCTCCACGCCGTCGCCAATACCGGCACGGACGACATGGCCACCGTCATGAAATATCTCAAGTCGACTCCGATCGATGATGGTTTATTCAAAGGCAGCATCCGGGCCGACGGCAAGTTTGCGCATGAAATGCTGTTGCTCGAAGTGAAGAAGCCGAGCGAGTCGACCGAGCCATGGGACTACTATCACGTTCGGAAAGTGATCCCGACCGCCGACGCCGCCCTGCCCCTGTCGGAGTCGAAGTGCAAGCTGGTGCAGCTGTAGGTTCAAGCCGATGAATGACGGGGTGGCGAGTGCGTCGACGCAGCGCTGCCCCGCACTCAGGGAACGCGCCATGCAATTTAATTATCACAGGCTCATGCACTGGCCGTTCCCGGAGGTCCGGCATGCGTATTCCGTGCAAGACACGATGCGCTACGCGCTCAGCCTTGGCGTGGGTGCGGACCCGCTGGATCCTGCACGGTTGAAGTTTGTCTACGAAAAAAATCTGCAAGCGTTGCCGACCATGGCCGTGATCCTGGGAACTCCGGGTTTCTGGATTCGGGATTCCGGTACCGGTATTGACTGGCTACAAGCACTACACGGGGAGCAGTATCTGACGTTGCACCAACCCCTGCCCATCGCGGCGACCATCATCGGACGCACCCGTGTGAAGAGCATTACCGACAAGGGTGCCGGCAAGGGTGCATTGATCGTGTTTGAAACGCAGGTAGCGGACCTGCCATCCGGCACGCTGCTGGCCACCGTGACGGTGAGTTACTTCTGTCGCGGCAATGGCGGTTACAGTGAACATGGTCAGCCCAGCGATCTGATTGCATCGGCGATGCCGATAATGCCGTCGACGCCGGCAGACATCATTTGCGATCTACCGACCCGGCCTGACATGGCCCTGATATATCGACTATCGTCCGACATGAATCCTTTGCACGCCGATCCGGCGATTGCTCAGGCGGCTGGTTTTCCGCGCCCCCTCCTTCACGGACTCGCAACGTTCGGCGTGGTGGGCCATGCGATTTTGAAGACGTGCTGCGATTACGAGGCGGCGCGACTTCGTGTGATCAATGCACGGTTTTCGGCGCCGGTTTTTCCTGGCGAAACCATCAGGACCGAAATTTGGCGGCAGGATACGGATGTGTTGTTCCGCGCCTCTGTGCTGGAGCGGGACTTGCTGGTCCTCGACCACGGATTTGCCGCCATCCAATAGCTGGTTCAGCCTTGAGCGGTCCACCAGCAGCGTTCTTGGCGTAACTCGTGACGCTGCATGAATTCGGGCGCTGTTAATTGATGAACAAATGCATTTCAGAGACGAAGCGCAAATTCATGGACGATAAACGGACGATAAACACCCGCTGTTGTGCCGTGCCCTGCGACGTATCGGAAGTCCGCTTTTTCCTTTGCCTGAGGTCGCGAAACCGTGAACATCACATGCCCGATTTTGGAGTTGGCAGCTCGGACACTTTAGATTGTGTGATACCCATGTGTTTGGCGGCTTCCGGTTGTGTCAGACCAAGTCTGCGCACGGCTTTTCTGATGTCGATCACCAAACCCGCTTCATCTTGAGCTCGTCTGGATCAGGCAGGCCATGGTCAAAAAACACGTTGGCGGAACCTCGGTGCACTTCAATGCCATCAACAAGTCGAGTTTTTATTTCTGCAACTGCTGTACATGTGGTTCGACCATTTTTAGCCTGGCCTGACCTGACCTGATTGATCTCCATGTCGTTCTTGGATGTACAGACCGGCTGCCGGGCCTCCCCTGCTCGGTCGCGACGAAGCAAAAACCGTTTCAATTGCCAACGATGGTGTGCCCACCACACCACCTCCCCTACCCCACCGTTTCCCGATGCGCCACCAGCCACTCCGCAAACTGCGCCGCTGGCAACGGCCGCGAAAAATGGTAGCCCTGCAATTCGTCGCAACCTGCGTCCTGCAGCACCTGCACGTCGCTGGCCAGCTCGACCCCTTCCGCCACCACTTCCAGCCCCAGCGTATGGCCCAGGCCGATGATGGCGCGGGTAACGGCCAGGTTGTCGGCGGACGTGTGGATGTTCTGGATGAACGAGCGGTCGATCTTGAGCTTATCGATCGGGAAGCGGTACAGGTAATTCAGACTGGAATACCCCGTGCCGAAGTCATCGATCGATAACGAAAAACCGAGCGCCTTGAGACTGTTCAGTACCAGCAAGATGTCATCGACGTTATCCATCAGCAGTGACTCCGTCAGTTCCAGTTCGATCTGGGCAGCCGGTACCGCATGGCGCGCAATCGCCTGGCTCAGGATGGTCGGCAAATTGGCATCCCGCAATTGCAGGGCCGACAGATTGATCGAAATCGGCATCGGTCCCACGCCCTGCTTGCGCCAGTGCTGATGCTGCGCGCAAGCTGCGTCGATGATCCAGGCGCCGATTTCGATGATCAGGCCGGACTCTTCGGCCAGCGGTATGAATTGCACTGGCGGAATCATCCCCTCGGTGGGGTGCTGCCAGCGCACCAGACTTTCGACCCCGGCGATGCGTCCGCTGCGCGCGTCGATACGGGGCTGGAAATGCAGTACCAGTTCATTGCGCTCGGTGGCGTGGCGCAGGTCGCTTTCCAGATGCAGGCGGAGGGTGACGCGTTCGTTGAGTGCCGGCGTGAAGAACTGGGCATTGTTACGGCCCAGCTTCTTGGCCTGGTACATGGCGGAATCGGCATGCCGCTTCAGACCGTCGATGTCGTCGCTATCATCCGGATAGACCGCCACGCCGATGCTGCACGAGATGTAGAGTTCGACCGCGTCGACCAGATGCGGCAGGCGCACGGCAGGAATCAGGCGATGCTCGACGATCTTGCCGATCTCTTCGACAGTGTCCACATTGTTGAGGATGATGATGAACTCGTCGCCGCCCAGCCGGCTGACCGTATCACCATCGCGAATCGCCGCGCTCAGCCGGCCGGCCACCGAACACAGTAACTGGTCACCAACATGGTGTCCCAGCGAATCGTTAATGTTCTTGAAACGGTCCAGATCGACAAACAGCACCGCCACCTTGCCGTGCTGGCGACGGGCCTGCTGGATCGATAGCGTCAGTCGCTCGTCACAGGAAAACCGGTTCGGCAAGCCGGTCAGCGCGTCGTGATGGGCAAGGTAATGAATCCGTTGTTCGCTGGCCTTGCGCTCACTGATATCAAGGGACATCGCAATAAAATGGGTAATGACGGCGCTGCTGTCGCGCACTGCATTCATGACCAGCCAGGAAGGATAGGCGCCACCGTTCTTGCGGTTAAGCCAGACTTCCCCCTGCCACGAACCTTTCGACGACGTGGTGTGGCGCACGGTCTCAAACAGGTCGGGTGGATTGCGGTCCGACAGAAATCCATCGGCCAGCTTGCCGATCAGCTCATGCATCTCGAACGCGCTGCCGCGCTGGAATGCCCGGTTCACGGTCACGACAAAACCGTGTTGATCCATCACGACAATGCTTTCGGAAGATGCCTCGAACACCTTGGCCCACAGTGCCAGGCCGGACTCCATTTGCTTGATGCGATTCATCGGCGTGAAGGTCGTTAGCACCGCAGGCTGCCCCTGGTAGTCCAGGCAGCGGGCCGATACCAGTGCCCAGGATGGCACTACGCCGGCAGTCCAGCTGACTTCGAATTCATCAACGGCACCGGTATCGCTGAGCAATTGAAAAAAGCGCGCGCGCGATTCCGAGGTCATCCCGCTTTGCCACGGGTCGCGCTCGCGACCATCCAGCCAATCGCGCGCGGCCTCGTTGGCATGCAAAATGCGATGGTCGGGAATCGAGGTCACCATCAACGGAATTGGAATGGCTTCGATCAGCGCACGCTGGGCAAGCGCGGCACTGGCCTGGGCAATCAGGTCCTGCTGTTCGAGACGTTGCTGGTTCAGTTGCAGCAGCATGCCGTTGAACGCGACAACCAGCCGACCGATTTCGTCATTGCTGTGCCAGTCGGCGCGCAGCGCGTAGTCGCCGGACCGGCGCACCCGGTCTGCTACGCCTGCCAGCTGACTGATCGGCAACGCGATCTGGCGTGCCACGAAAAACACCAGCGTCAGGATGATTGTCATCAATAACAGTGCGGTGCCGAGGTGCAGCCACATCCGCTGAAACGCCTCGTCGATACGTTCTTGCAGCAGACGCTGGAGTTGCTGATGGGTCAGCGACCAGGCGTTGCGCAGTGCACTGATTACCAGAACAGGTGCAGCAGCATTGGCATTGACTTCGGTGTTGGCCGTGTGCGCGGAATTGGCTTCGGCCATGCCGGCAAGATATTTGCTGTTAGAGCGAAAGCGTGTAAGCGCCTGTGCCAATGTCTGCTGACTTTGCAATAACGCAGTCTGAAGTTGCGGACTGCTGGCCGTGTAAGCTTCGCGGTAGTCGCTATCGATGCCGGCCTCGATGGCATCGATACGGCCCTCCAGAATCAGGAATTGCGTCTGTTCGATCGCGCGCAGCGGTTCCGGCGATCGTGCCATGACAGTTGCCAATTGCTGCATTTTGGCGATCACCTCCAGCAATTCCGGAAAGCGCAGAACCACCAGCGACATCGTGTAATAGCTATCGAGATCGGGATCAAGAATCAGGTTGGACTGGTTTCCGATTCGTGTGAGCAAGTCGCGTCCCAACGTCACCGTGCGTGCCTGCCCGACCGTTATCTGACCTGATGCCGCCAGCGCGTCGCTGAACTGACGACTCAGTACGTCGCTGCCCATTTGCAGGCCAAAGCGGACTTCTGCTGTGTTGATTGCCTGAGCCGCGGGTACCAGGTTGGCCTCCTGTCGTGCGCCAACCGCGGGTTGCAGCGGCGCCAGCATGCCCTGCTCGACCACGCCCAGCAAGGCTTCGCGCACGGTACTGATGTAGTTGTTTCCGATAATTTCCTTGCGGGCAAAATCGATCGCAATGTATTTTTCGTGGATCAGGATGCCGGAGATAAAAATCACCGTGACCAGGTCAAGAAAATAGATCAGCGCCAGCTTGCGGCCGACGGTCAGGCTGCCAATCAGGCGGGGGAGTTTGCGCCACATAATACGGCCGTCCTGGGTTGCGTGCGACACATTGGGACATGTGCCTGAGCTACCCGCGGACTGGCGCTCGCGCTTGTTAAAAAAGTTCCGCGAGAGGAACTATACTGCATTGCAACATAGAAAGTCTTAAAAACATCAACAGCCCACCTCGGCTCACGCACCGACGCTGGTCGTCGCCTCCCCTTTTTTTTAGCGCTACTCGCCCAGCAACTCCGCCACCGCCTGCATGCCCTCGATGTGTTCCGCCGCTACCCGGATAATGACAACCACCGGCACGCCCAGCAGCATGCCCCAGATTCCCCAGAGCCAGCCCCAGAACAACAAGGCAATGAAGACGGCCGCGGCGTTCATGCGGGCAATCCGGCCGGTCATCCAGGTCGTTACCAGCGTCCCGACCAGCGTCGAAATCCCCAGCGATGCACCGGCCACCAGAAATACCGATGGCAAGGTCCCGAACTGCAGGAACGCCATCAAGCCCGTGGCAACGGTAATGAGCAGCGGCCCGAAGTACGGGATGACATGCAGCAGCCCGGCTGCCACGGCCCAGGCCCCCGCGTTTTCCAGGCCGATCGCCCGAAATGCGATCCACATCAGGAAGGCCAGCAACGAGTTGGTCACCAGCAGCATCGACATGTATTTCTGAATCGACGAGTTGATGTCATTGAGGATGTGGATGGTAATTTTTTTGCTGGAAATCGACGGCCCGGTCAGCTTGACGAGCTTGCGCTTGAAGGTATCGCCCGACAGCAACAGGAAGAACACCAGGAACAACACAACCACTGCTTCGCCCAGCAAGCCGGCGGCACCCATCGAGCCCGCCAGCAGCAGGTCGCTGACCCGCACCGACGGCGGACCGGACGGAAAGGCACGCGGTCCGGATTTGTTGCCCGACGTGGCCGATTCGATTTCGCTGGCGGCGGCTTGCATCCGTTGTAAAGCGCTGGGCTGTCCGGTCTGGCTGCGCTGCAGCGCGCGCGACACCTTGTGCGAGGCCTCCGGCAAACTTTGCACGATCGACTGGAACTCATCGGTAAGCGTGTTTGCCGCAGCGGCCATGCCGCCTGTCAGCGCGAGCATAACCAGCACGGTGCCCACCATGCGCGGAATACGTACGCGCTCCAGCCATGCCACCAGCGGATTCAGTGTGTACGCAATGAAGATGCCGCAGAGCAGCGGGATCAGGAATTTTTGTGCCGCCTGCAAGGCAAACAAGGTTGCCACGATGGCGATGATACCCAGCGACAGCCCGCGCGCATCCACATGCACGCGCGGGGCGAACGGTATTTTTTCGGGCGGGGACATGACGGCGGAAACAGCGTCAGGAAGTGGCTTGGGCGCAGCAACGGGTGGGGAAGTCGTCATCACGATCTCACTGAAAACGGTTGAATTGATTTGTCAAATTAGCCATTACACGTAACACACGCAAAACGGCCCGGCAATCAATGCCGGGCCGTTTGACCGTCTGTCATCGGACATCGCGGTGCCGCTAAGTCCAATCCTGTGCCGCGTTCGGTGATTCCGCTGCCGAACGCGGCAGGAGCCAGTCTTACTTCATGCGGATGTCGTTCTTGACTGACATTACGCCTTTGACGCCGCGCGCAATTTGCGCTGCCTTGGTGGCGTCATTCTGGTCTTTGACGAAACCGCTCAGTTGAACCACGCCCTTGAACGTTTCGACGTTGATTTCTGTTGCTTTCAACGTTGGCTCATTGACGAAGGCCGCCTTGACTTTGGTGGTGATGACGCTGTCATCGATGTATTCGCCTGTGCCTTCTTTGGTCGATGTCGACGCGCAACCTGCTACAGCGATCAATGAAGCGGCGAGGAAAAATGTGCTGATGCGTTTGGAAAAAATCATGGTGTATATCCCTGTAAAAAGTGGTCGATCGAAGAATCTGTAAAAAAAACACAGGCCCGTTGCTCTGTGGCGCTGCGACTCACAGTGATGCGGTATACCGTCGAATCAGTTTGCCTCATGGGCTTACTGTCTTCCTGGTTACACCCCAGTCGTAGCCGGACTGTAGCGGCACGGCAATCAATGCTCTGTGCGGCACCGTACATAGCTCTGTCTATTCAGACAATTTCTGGCGTGAGCTTGTTTGAAGTCGGCGATCTGTCGCATAGCAGGCACAAGCAGCTCGTTCCAGCCCCGCACCGTCGAGGATTGTGATAGCACCGCGCGAGTAACGGATCAGTCCTTGCAACTGCAACGCGCTCGCCGCCTTGGTCACGCCAGCCCGGCGCACTCCGAGCGCCTGTGCGAGAAAGCCCTGGGTCATCTGGAATTTATTCATGTGCATGCGGTCACGCATGCGCAGCAGCGCCCGCGCCACGCGTGGCTCGACAAAATGGTAATGCGTACACAAGGCATTACGACTGGCCTGCAGCATCAGGTCACGCAAAGCGTCATAGAGCACCGTTTGCAGCGCAAAACTATGTGCGAGGATTTTTTTCAGGATCACGACATCGATCTGCATCGCGCTTCCGCCAATTTCCACCACCGCGATCAATCCCGGCTCGTTCTTGGTGCCGACGTTGCCCATGCCCATGCCCATCAGACCAATCACGCTGTCGTTTCCGGCCTGAGCGATTTCCAGTGCCGCACCGGACTCATTGACCGCGCGCAGGGACATCAGACAGTCGACCGGAAACCAGATTGTTTTGACCGGTTGATGCGGATGTTGCACGACCTGCCCCATGCACACGATGACGGGATGGAGATCATGTGCGATTTCGGCGTAGTCGGCGGCAGGAAGCGCAGCAAGCAGGTGGTTAGGTATTCGTGCTGTCAATTCAGCTGTTGGTACAGTTTTCAACTTGGCCTCGGTCACTCTGGATCCCCGTGCGACGACGTGG
The DNA here is from genome assembly GCF_039536745.1 of Actimicrobium antarcticum. Classification (NCBI taxonomy): domain Bacteria; kingdom Pseudomonadati; phylum Pseudomonadota; class Betaproteobacteria; order Burkholderiales; family Oxalobacteraceae; genus Actimicrobium; species Actimicrobium antarcticum. Next base: position 52,603 of record NZ_BAAAZE010000001.1, on the reverse strand, counting down.
TCAGATGTTGCACAGGCTACGCAACAAACTTGCCAGGGTATGTACGCTGACGCACAGAAGTTCAGCCACCCCCGAGGGCACAATTGCCGTCGTGATGTTGAAACAGAATCATCATAACTGACTCACCAGCAGCACGACATGCAATCAGAACAAACGCAAGTCGCGTGGCACGGCCAGCCTGGCCCGGAAGGCACCGTCCGCACCTGAATTACAGAAGCAGAAGCAGCAGCCCCGGCCGGGTGAGACAAGCACCACGTCCCGCCGGGAGCGCCCCTATCAATCAATAAAAGGAATATCCATCATGTTGTACACAATCGCAGTTGTATTGATCATTCTGTGGCTGCTGGGCATGGTCACTTCGTACACGCTGGGCGGCTTCGTCCATATTTTGCTGGTGATCGCTGTTGTGGTGATTTTGCTTCGCATCATTTCCGGCCGCAAGCCGCTCTAAATGTACTCAACGACCGCGCTCTGCTGAGCGCGGTCGCGCGCGTCTCCGAACCTATTTCCCTGCGAATCAGCATTCTGAAGCCGGTTGCCCAACAACCGTGATCCGCATTATTCCCAGCGACATAGGCTCTTTCCACCCCAATCAAGGAATCCAGCATGAGCGTCACTCTCCCTGCAAAAACCACCACCACCCGCACCAAACTCACTGACACTGCGACGCTGCGCCAACGCGCACGCCAGCACATCGATGACGGTGCAGTAACCGACGGCTACGCGGGCGACCGCACTGCTGTTCTGGCAATGCTCAATGAAGCATTGGCAACTGAACTGGTCTGCGTGTTGCGCTACAAGCGGCATCACTTCATGGCAGACGGCATTCATGCATCCGCAGTGGCCGCCGAATTTCTCGCGCACGCCAATGAAGAAGCCGGACACGGCGACATGATCGCCAAACGGATCGTGCAGCTCGGCGGCGAGCCGGATTTTTCGCCATCGACTCTGACAGCGCGCAGCCATGCCGAGTATGTCGAAGGCAGCAACCTCGAAGAAATGATCAAGGAAAACCTGGTGGCCGAACGCATTGCCATCGATAGCTACCGCGAAATGATCGAATTCATCGGTGACACCGACCCGACCACCCGCCGTATGCTGGCCGAAATCCTCGAAGTCGAGGAAGAACACGCCGACGAACTGGCCTCGCTGCATCGTGGCATGAAGCAGTAATCTGTACTGAATTCACCGGATTGCCAGCGCGGCTTGCGCGCAATCCACACTACGCTCGAACTAGGAGAGAACGATGACTGACTGGCCAAGTTTTTACGAAGCGATCAACGAGATCAAGTTCACGATGCTGGTAACGCACGACGAAGCCGGCCTGATGCAGGCACGGCCATTTACAACGCAGGTAGCAGGGCGCGAAGGTGCCGTCTGGTTTTTTACCCGAACCGATTCCGACGTCGTCGCCGACATTCGCAGAGATGAGAACGTCCTGCTTTGTTATGCTGACTCGTCAAAAAACCGGTTTATTTCATCATCAGGAACAGCCACTCTGTCCCATGACAAGGCGCTGATCAGCGAACTATGGAAACCGGCGTACACCACTTTTTTCCCTGCAGGCGTGGATGACCCTGCGCTGTGCCTGTTGCGTGTACAGATCGCAAAGGCCGACATCTGGGATTCCGACAAATCTGCCATGGAACGCATGGTCACCATGGCCAAAGCCGCCGTCGGCATCAAAGTCGACAAAGACGAATTGGGCGAGCACGCGGTGCTTAAAAAGTAAGCACACTGCTGTTCAAGCAAATAATCATCCACTCACGAACAACTGATGAAAGCGACAAAATTATGCGCACATTTGCAATCATTGCGACCGCCGCCATTCTGGGCATCAGCGGTTGTGCCGACATGTCCGGCACGCAGCGTGGCACGGCCACCGGTGCAGGTATCGGTGCCGGCCTCGGCGCCATTCTGGGTGCCTCCACCGGCGGCGGCGGCGGTGGCCGCGCGGCTGGCGGTGCCCTGCTTGGCGGCGCCGCAGGCGCCGCCATCGGCAACATCTGGTCTACCCGCATGGAGAACCAGAAACGCACGATGGAACAGGCCACCCAGGGCACGGGTATCCAGGTCACACAAACGTCCGACAACCGGCTCAAGCTGGAAATCCCCAGCGATATCTCGTTCGATACCAACCGGTCGGATATCAAGGGTAATTTCCGGCCCGTGCTGGACCGGTTTGCAGCCAGCCTGAATGACAATCCCGCCACCGCGGTGACCATCATCGGCCACACCGACAATACTGGCAGCCCGGCGATCAACAATCCGCTATCGGTCGACCGCGCAGCCCGCACGCGCGATTACCTGACCAGCCGCGGCATCTCGCCGAACCGCTTTACGATTGAAGGCCGGGGCGAAAACGACCCGATTGCCTCAAACAACGATAGCAACGGCCGTGCCCGCAACCGCCGTGTTGAAATTTACGTCGCGGAACAGCAGCAACGCTAAGTCATTGATGGTGTCGGCTATTGCCTGGCTTGCGAGTCGTCAGGTAACGAGCCGGTAAGCCTTGCGTGACGGGTCAGACTTGGGCAGGATTCAATGGGGATCGCCCGATCTTGGCAGTGTCGTCACTGCGAAGATCGGGCGACCTGGTGACGTACCGGCCAACGGCGTACCGCACAACGCTGCAGACATCCGCCCACTCTTCATTACCGATACCTGAATACTGATCCCGAGCGCAATTGCCCGAGGAGTTACACTGCGCGGCCAGACTCCGCCTCGTGCTTATCCCCTGAACAATCATCTGACCGCATGCTGACTCTCCTAGAACGTATTACTGCCGATCCTGTCAACGACGACATTGATGCGCTGGTCGACCTTGTTGCATTGATTCGTCCATCCAGTCCGGCACAGGGCAAACTCGCCGCCGCCAATGTGCGCATGCTGGTGCAACTCCTGAAAGGCAATCCGGCACATGCTGCCGCGTTGCGCCATTACCTGCTGCACGTGCTGTCGATCCGGCGGCACACCACCGTGTACACGGACATCGGCATCCTGCCCAGCTATGGCTTTTTTAGCGAACTGTTTCGCCGCTTGTCTTACCGGATATTGCCGCCAGCAATCGACAAGCTGTACCTCAGCGATTGCCTCGACCGCATCCTGAGTGTCGATACCGATTACCAATGGCTGCAGGCGATCGACGCGCGCGACTGGCAAGCGCTGCTGGATGTGATTGCCAGTGGTGCCACGCACCTGCGAACAGGCGAAGCCCTGCGCACCGATCAGGCAGCGCACCGGCTGGCCAACATGGAATTGCTGGAGGCGATACAAACGCTGTCGCATCGCATCAGCGCCATGGGCCTGGAACCCGACCTGGTGCGCATTCATCCCGATCTCGAAAAATTCGAATCGCCATTCCTGGTCCAGAACGTCGAAGCACATCGATTCCTGGATAGCGCGCTGCGCCGACGCGACGCGGCCGACGCCAGAGCGACCACCGCTGCGCCGCCAGAGAACGAGGCCACGACACCGCCCGTCGATGCCGACCATTTGCTGGTGATGCTGGACCAGTGCGACAGCGTGATTGCCCGCATCCGTAAAAAGTCATTGCTCCTTGGGACCACAGTCGCATTGACCTATCTGCTGGTACGCCTGACCCAGAACATCGAACGCCTGCGTCGTCTGCTGTTGCTGGTCGACGTCACACCCTCTGCCGTGGCGCAACCCTGGACCGAGGTGCGGCGGCAGCAGACGCTGGAACTGGCCATGGACCTGGCGAAAGCGCACAACCGCAAATACGCCATCCGCGAACTGTTCACGGCCAACATCAATCTGCTGGCCCGCAACGTCACCGAAAATGCCAGCCACACCGGCGAACATTACATCGCCGAAAACCGCAGGGAATATGGCGCGATGTTCCGCTCATCGGCCGGTGCAGGCTTCATCATTGGCTTCATGGCGATGCTGAAAATCCTGGCGTCCTACCTGCGCGCCGCACCACTGGTCGAGGCATTCCTTTTTAGTTTGAACTATTCGCTCGGCTTCATGCTGATCCATCTGCTGCATTTCACGGTCGCCACCAAGCAACCGGCGATGACTGCAGCGCGCATCGCCACCGACCTGCAAACACCGGATAGCCGCAACATCAACATCGAGAGTCTGGCGGACCTGATCGTCAAGGTGCTGCGCACCCAATTCGTTGCCGTCTTTGGCAACCTGGTGACGGCTTTTCCGACCGCACTGGCCATCGCCAGTGTCTGGATCAGCATCAAGGGTCACCATCTGGTGTCGCCCGACAAGGCCCGCCACATGCTGGCGGATATCGACCCGCTGAGTAGCCTGGCAATTTTCTACGCCGCGATTGCCGGTGTCTGCCTGTTCCTGGCGGGGATGATTTCGGGTTATTTCGATAACCGTGCGGTCTATACCAAAATGGCGCAGCGCGTGCTTCGGCTGCACGGATTGCGTCGCCTGTTCGGCGAACGACGGCATGCGCGCATCGCCCATTACATCGAAAAAAATCTCGGCGGCCTGATGGGAAATTTGTTCTTCGGCATCCTGCTCGGGACGATAGGCACCTTCGGCCAGCTGGTCGGGCTGCCTCTGGATATCCGGCACATCACCTTTTCGGCAACGAATCTGGCGATCGCCTGGGTCGGTCTCGATTTTCTGGTGAGCTGGCAAACCATGCTGACGTCGGTGGTGGGCATTCTCTGTATTGGCATCGCAAATCTGCTGGTAAGCTTTGGACTGGCATTGTTCGTCGCATTGCGCTCGCGGCAGGTGCGCTTTACCAAAGGCTGGACATTGGTCAGGGCGTTGCTGTCACGGCTGGTGCATCGGCCACTGGACTTTTTCATTGCCCCAAAAATCGGAGTAAAGCCGGAATGACCAGCATCGCGTCAACAGCCACCCGAACGGGTCGACCAATCAGAGGATTGAGTGCATGCAAGTAGCGGTCGTAGGCGGAGGCATCCTGGGCGTGAGTACGGCCTATTTTCTGGCTGCAGCCGGTCATGAAGTGGTCGTCATTGAACGGCGCAGCAATGTCGCCGAAGAGAACAGCTTCGGTAACTCCGGACTGGTTGCACCGGCAGTCGCGGCGCCGTGGGCGATGCCTGGCATGCCGCGCAGGATCATGTCGCAATTGTTCAAGGATGAAGCAGCGGTATTGCTGCGACACCGGTTCGATCCGGCGCTGTGGGGCTGGGCCCGACGCTGGATTTCGGAGTGCGACCAGACACGCTTTCACACCAACAAACTGCGTTTGCAGCGGCTCGGCTTTTACAGCCGTGATCTGTTGCAAAACCTCAGACTGCATTACCACATCGACTACGAACAAACCGGCGGGCACCTGCAACTGCTGCGCACCGAGCGCGACCTGCTGATGGCACAACCGCTGCTGGCGCTGCTGGCAGAAACCGAGGTCGCGCATGCGCTGCTGGAGCCGGCTGCCGCACGCGAGATCGAACCGGCACTGGCCGCCACAACGCCCATGACAGCGGCGTTGCAGTTGCCGCTGGATGAGGCAGGCAACTGCGCCTTGTTCACCAAGCATCTTAAAACCATTGCGCAATCCATCGGTGTCACCTTTCATTTTGGCGGACAGGTGGCCCGCGTCGACCGCATCGACAACCGCGTTGCGCTGCAGATCGCCGACATGCCTTTTTCGGCAGATGCGGTGGTGCTGGCAGCCGGCAACGACAACCCGCGCTTGCTGGCCAGCATCGGCGTACGCATTCCGGTGCTGCCAGTACAGGGCTATTCGGCCACTTGTACCATCCGAGATTTTGAGGAAGCGCCGCTGGCATCGCTGAGCGACACCCGTTACAAAGCCACCATCACGCGCTTTGGCAACCGGGTCCGCATCGCCGGTGTCGCGGACCCGCGGGCACGTACGCCGGAAGTGCCGGAAGCGGCGCAACGCACGCTGCGTAAAGTCGCCACCGACTGGTTTCCGAATGCCAGCAATTACAACAATGCCACGCTCTGGAGCGGGATACGGCCGATGCTGCCGGACGGCGTGCCGGTGATGGGCGCGACCCCGATGCGCAATGTCTATGTCGGGCTCGATGACGGCGCCAACGGCTGGACCGCATCGCTGGGCATCGGCAAGATTTTGTCCGACCTGGTCTCTGGCCGCGCGCCAGACATCGATCTGGATGGCTTGACCCTGTCACGTTTCGGATGAGGTCGATGCACGCTCTTTACAAGGTCGCCACGATCCGCGCCATCGAACAGGCTGAAATGGCGACGCTGCCAGCCGGCACCCTGATGCAGCGCGCTGGCGCGGCGACGGCCCAGGCCGCACTGCGGATGCTGGCCCACAAACCGGCCGCGGCGACGATCCTGGTGCTGGCAGGTCCGGGCAACAATGGTGGTGACGCGCTCGATGCAGCAGCGCGATTGGCCGATGCCGGTGCCAGGGTGAGTGTCTTGTTGTGCGCCGAGCCGGATCGCTTGCCACAGGATGCCCAACAGGCCTTGCAACGCGCGCGCCTGGCACCGATGAACTTCATCACGACACTGCCTCCCGCACACTGGTCGCTGATCATCGATGGCCTGTTCGGCATTGGCCTGATGCGACCCATCGAAGGCGCAATGCGTACTTTGATCACGCGTGTCAATGAGCATGGTGGTCCGTTACTGGCCATTGATGTACCGAGCGGACTGGATGCCGATACCGGCGTCATTGTTGGTGGCGACGGCATCAACAGCATCGCCATCCGCGCCACCCGCACCATCACCTTCATTGCCGACAAGCCCGGGCTGCATACCGGGTTCGGACAAGAACAGGCCGGCACCGTCGACGTTGCCGATCTGGACATCGGCCCGGATCGGTTCCCGCCAACGACAATGCAGCTGTCCGCACCCACCTTGTTCACCAATGCGATCCGGCGTCGTTCGCAGGCCTCGCACAAGGGAACCTACGGTGAAGTCGTGGTGCTCGGTGGCGGAGACGGAATGACCGGCGCGGTGCTGCTGGCAGCACGGGCCGCATTGCTTGCTGGCGCTGGCAAAACCTTTGCCGCATTCGTCGGCACAGTGCCTAGTCACGATGCACTGCATCCCGAGCTGATGTGCCGTAGCGCCGCAACGGTCGACTACGGAACATCGGTCATCGTGGCCGGACCGGGACTCGGGCAATCTGACCCGGCACGGGGCCATTTGCTGCAAGCCCTGAACACGGATCGACCACTGGTACTGGACGCCGACGCACTCAACCTCATCGCCGCCGAACCGGACCTGAAAGCGCGCGTTGCACGCCACCCCGCTCCGGTCATCCTGACACCGCATCCGCTCGAAGCGGCACGCCTGATGGGTAGCACTGCAGGCACCGTGCAAGCCGACCGGCTCCACGCGGCGATGACCTTGGCACGCGACTGCAATGCCATCGTCGTACTGAAAGGGTCTGGCACCATCATCGCCCGCCCCGACGGCCAGCTCGCCATCAATCCGACCGGCAATCCGGCATTGGCCAGCGGCGGTACCGGCGATGTCCTGGCGGGTTTGTGCGGCGCCTTGCTGGCGCAGGGATGGCCGGCCTGGGAAGCCGCAACCGGTGCGGTGTGGCTGCACGGGCATGCTGCCGATGTGCTGGTAAAAAACGGTCACGGACCGGTCGGTCTGACAGCCAGCGAATTGTTGTTGCAGGTGCGGCGTGAATTGAACCGGTTGGTGCCGGCCACAGAGCTCAGCTCAAACGAGGCGCCCGGCTGAAATCGTAATAGTACTGGCGCAACGGGCCGCGATCGACGGATCATGCGTGACCAGCACCAGTGTCGACTTGCGCTCGCGATTGAGTTCGAACATCAGGCCGATCACGGCGTCGCCGGTGGCGGCATCGAGGCTGCCGGTGGGTTCGTCGGCAAACAGCAGCGGTGGCTCGGTCACGAAGGCACGTGCCAATGCCACGCGCTGCTGCTCGCCGCCGGACAAAAATTTTGGATAATGCTTCAGGCGGCTCGACAAACCAACGCGGCCCAGCATGGCTTCGGCCTTGTCCCGCGCGTTATCGTCACCACGTAACTCAAGAGGCAACATCACGTTTTCAAGTGCGGTCAAATGCGCAAGCAACTGGAATGACTGGAATACGAAACCCAATTTGGCCATGCGCAATCCGGCACGGCCATCTTCATCAAGGGCGAACAGATCAATTCCGTCGATCAGTACGGTGCCACTGGTGGGTGTATCCAGCCCGGCCATCAGGCCCAGCAAGGTCGATTTGCCTGATCCGGATGCACCGACAATTGCCAGCGTCGCCCCGGCCGGCACGGTAAAATCGACGCCGTCCAGTATGGTCAGTTCCCCGGTTGCATCGGCAACCCGTTTGGTTAATTGTCTTGCTTCGATAGCGGCTGGTACAGCCGCAGCGGCAGGAAATGAAGGAGTAATCGCAGTGGAAGAGTCAGGCATGCGCAATAAGTCAGGAAAGTGGATCAGTATGATCGGAGCGGCGCGCGCGGCAATGGTCATCGCGTTGGCGGTGTGTACAACGAGCGCCTATTCTGCATCAAAAGCAGTGCTCGTGCTCGGCGACAGCCTGTCGGCCGAATACGGTTTATCACGTGGCGATGGCTGGGTCGCGCTACTTGAAAAACGCCTGGCCGAAGCAAAAATCGACGCCACGGTAGTCAACGCCAGCATTAGCGGCGAGACCACCAGCGGCGGAAAAAGTCGCTTGTCGGCACTGCTGGCAAAAAACCGGCCGGCGGTCGTGGTGGTCGAACTGGGTGCCAATGACGGCTTGCGCGGGCTGGCATTGTCGGACACCCAGAAGAATCTGCGCGAGATCATCAACACGTCCAAAAAAGCCCATGCCCGCGTCGTCCTGGTGGGCATGCAATTGCCGCCCAATTACGGCACTGATTACACGAAGCGGTTTGCCGCGCAGTTTCCGGCGCTGGCCAAAGAGACCCGCTCCGCACTAGTGCCGTTCATGCTGGAAGGCGTTGTGACGCAACCGCAGTTATTCCAGGCCGACCGGATTCATCCGACCGCCGCCGCGCACCCGATTATTCTCGACAATATCTGGCCGCATCTCAAACCCCTCTTAACCAAGTGAGCTCATGAAGTATCCCGCCCTGCTCGCTTTTCCGGACCTGCTGCCACGCCTGGCTGACTTCGACGCCATCATCGACGTACGCAGCCCCGGCGAATTTGCCGAAGACCATTTGCCCGGCGCCATCAACTGCCCGGTACTGGACGACGCCGAGCGCGTGCGCGTCGGTACGATGTACAAGCAAGTCAATGCCTTCGAAGCCAAGAAAACCGGCGCGGTACTGGTCGCACATAACATCGCCCGCCACATCGAGACCCTCTTCATCGACAAGCCGAAAGACTGGCAACCGCTGGTGTACTGCTGGCGCGGCGGCAACCGCAGCGGCGCGCTGGCGCATATTCTGGCGAAGATCGGCTGGCCCGCGATACAGCTCGACGGCGGCTACAAGGAATTCCGCCGCCACGTCAATACCAGCTTGCCGGAACTCGCTGCACGGTTGCACTACCGCGTGGTGTGCGGCACCACCGGTAGCGGCAAAAGCCGCTTGTTGCAGACACTGGCCGCGCAAGGCGCGCAGGTACTCGACCTCGAACAGCTCGCCGAACATCGCGGTTCGGTATTAGGTGGCTGGCCCAGTGCACCGCAACCGAGCCAGAAAATGTTTGAAACGCGGCTCTGGCAAGCTCTGCGCCAGTTCGATCCGGAACGCGAAGTCTTCGTCGAATCCGAAAGCAAGAAGGTCGGCAACGTGCGCGTGCCGGAAGAATTGATGGAACGGGTACGGGCCTCTCCGTGTATCGCACTCGGTTTGTCGCAAACTCATCGCGTCGCCTTGCTGATGCAGGAATATGACAACTTCGTCCGTGATCCCGCCACGCTGGTCGAACAACTGGAGTGCCTGGTGACGATGTATGGCAAGGAACGTATCGGGCTGTGGCAAGAGCAGGCGCGTAACGGCGATCTGGCGACGCTGGTGGATGAATTGCTGGTCCAGCACTATGACCCGGCTTACCTCAAATCGATCGAGCGTAATTTCGGGCAGTATGGACAGGCGCTGGTCATCGACTTGCCGGATATTTCGACAGGCTCTTTTGAGGCAGCCGCGAGGCAATTGCATCCGGCATGAGGGCGCGGCACCTTCACACTTCAGAATCGTAGGTTGCCGTGAAAGATATCAGCCGTTCGGCCGCGCACTCCCGTCGCCCGACAGCGATGCGGTGGGTTGATGTGAAGTAAAACGAATTGAGCGCTTTGCAGGTCGACACTGCCATTCGAATGACATCCCTGCATTACGGCGTCTCGTACCGCCAGTTTCTTTCATTGTTCAGGGCGCCGCAAGGTGCGCTGCATGACTGTTGGGCTGCGAAGCCAGCCCTCGCAAGGTGGGCATCGAACAGCAAACACAGTGACGGTGACGTTGCCGAATCGTAGGTTGGGCTGCGAAGCCCAACATGCGTCAAGCTTCCTGCGCAGTGAGTTTTGCGGTAGCTAAAACGGTTGCTGCTCCGTGGAGCCAAGCCGGGTGCGGCCCGGCAGCCGCTCACTTTTTTTGCTTCGCCAAAAAGCAGTAACCAAGAAAAAGGCGACCGCTAGACCGCTGCCCTGCGGGTTCCCAAATACCGTGCCCGGTCAGGGGGAGGGCCGCAAACTCGCTACGCCACCGTCCGTTGGGCTGCGAAACCCAACATGCGTCAGGTTGCGTTGCGGGTCGCCACTGCGCGCGGTCGTCGGTAGCTAAAACGGGTTGCTCTCCGTTGATGCAAGCCGGGTGCGGCCCGGCAGCCGGTCACTTCTTTTTGCTTCGCCAAAAAGCAGTAACCAAGAAAAAGGCGACCGCTAGACCGCTGCCCTGCGGGTTCCCAAATACCGTGCCCGGTCAGGGGGAGGGCCGCAAACTCGCTACGCTCAGACAGTACGGCCCTCTTATCCCCTGCCCGGACACGGTATTTGGCAGCGGCCTTTTATGCGGAATTCAAGGTCAAGACCAAGCCCAGCCTTGGTGATTGGTTGATGGTCGTGCTCGCTTTGCGCGAGAAAGATGGCTTGTAAAAGCCTTGTAGATTTTGAGTTTGGCGTTGATTTTGATACTGAATTTGAAACTGGTTTTGACGTTGGTTTTGATGTTGGTTTTGACGTTGGTTTTGACGTTGGTTTTGAAGTCGATGTCGATCACGACGAGGAAGTTTTCTCGCGCAAAGCGAGCCTGACCATCAACCAATCACCAAGGCTGGGCTTGGTCTTGACCTTGAATTCCGCATAAAAAGGCCGCTGCCAAAAACCGGGTGCGGCAAGAGGATCAGAAGCCCGCACTGTCTGAGGTGTAGCAGGGGTTTCGGATCGCATGCGATCCGCCTGCGGAACGGGATCCGCTTGCAAGCGGATCTGCGCCCTGCAAGGGTAGCGAGTTTGCGGGCTTCCCTCTTGCCGTACCCGGTTTTTGGGAACCCGCAGGGCAGCGGTCTTGCGGTCGCCTTTTTCTTGGTTACTGCTTTTTGGCGAAGCAAAAAGAAGTGACCGGCTGCCGGGCCGCCCCCGGCTTGCCTCAACGGAGCGCAACCCGTTTTAGCTACCGCAGACCGCAGCCCGCCGACCGCGCGTCACGGCGACCCGCAAAGCAACCTGACGCATGTTGGGCTTCGCAGCCCAACGATTCGGCAACGTCACCGTCACTGTGTTGGCTGTCCGACGTACACCATGAAAGGGCTGGCTGCGCAGCTCAACCTACGACCCGGTAACGAAAATCAGGTTGTGTTTTTAACCCTATACCCCCTTGCGAGGGCTGCCTGCCAGCCGCGACCCGACACCGGCACTTACCCCACCAGCAAGCAAACAAGCCTTCATCGTCACCTGCAACGACGGCAGCGAACCGCCGGCCCGATACCGAAAACTGACCTGCAACACCTCCCCCGCCAGCACTGTAACCGGTTCGTTGAGCGGCAGGATCATGTAGTTGTTGAGCCAGTCGATGGTGGTGCCTGTTTGCATCAGGACGGCGAGTATGTTCTTCGTCACGAAACGCAGCGACGTCACGGTGCCGCTATGCGCCATCGTAAAGTTGCCGCGCCAGTCGATTTCCGGATCGATGTCGCGCTGGAAATCCAGCACGCTGTAGACCGCCGGTGGCGCCATCTCGCGCGTGTCTTCCGCGGCGATTGCCAGATCGCGAAACTGGACAATCGGCGCAATGAAGCCCTCGAAGTCGTACTCCACCTGCAGCGGTTGCACCGCCATGATGACAGCGTCCGGCACGAACACCGGCAAAGGTCCACCAAATTTTTCCAGATAGCGGCGCTTGAATGCGGTGATCACGTCCACTTGTTTCTCGCGCAGCATCCCGACGTGAATCATTTCGCAGATCACCACATCGACTGGTTCTGGCGGCAGGTAGTCGAATGCGTCAGCCTGGATCACGTCAACCTTGTGGCCGTTGGCATTCAGGTCCAGCAAACGGCGTGCCTCGGTCACCATGTCCGGATTAAATTCGACACACCAGACCTTGTCGGCAACAGCCGCAGCAAAAAATGACAGCACACCGGTACCACCGCCGAGCTCAAGAACCTTTGCGCCCGGGAACACGACCTGCTGAATAGCCGCCTTGAAGCTTTTCATGCGGCGCTGATCCATCAGCATGTTGTGGTGATAGTGCAGAGGAATGAATTGCCCCAGGTAGGAGCTTTCGACTTCACGTTCTGTCAGCATGGTTTTCCGTGATGTGTTGATTCAACATGATCAAGACGCTATCTCAAATCAAATCTTTAATAAAAGCAACTTTTAACGACTATTTGTGACCGGGATCACATACAGCGGATATTGCCCAGTTGTACAATCTCGGTTCCTGCACCTGCCACCCCCCCCACGGAATTGATCATCATGCACGCTGCCTGCCCCAACATCTTCAAGATGCTTCGCCTGCTGGCGCTGCTTGGTCCGTTATGCCTTCCTGCCTGTGCAAACCTGCCGAACGTGCAGTATGTCGACAAGCCACTCACGCCTGCCGCCCAGGTCAGCATTGAAAACGCCCGCGGCAACAAACTGTCACAGGCCCGTGTGAAGGCCATGCTGGACCGACGCCTGCGCAATTCGACCATCGACCTGCGCGCCCGGGCCGCCCTGGAAGAAGCCGTCACTGGGAGTCCGCTCATCGCCGGCAATAGTGTCACGCTACTGTACGACGGACCGCAAACCATGAACGCGATGATGGCGACGATCCGTGCAGCAAAAAGCCACATCAATCTCGAAACCTATATCTTCGACCAGGACGAGCTGGGCCTGAAGTTTGCCGACCTGCTCATCGAACGGCAACGCGAAGGGGTCGCCGTCAACATCATGTACGACAGCGTTGGCACGATCGGCACGCCCGACGCCTTTTTCGATCGGATGAAACAGGCCGGCATTCATCTGATGCCATTCAATCCGATCAACCCGACCAAACGCTTCGGCAGCTGGGAATTGAACAGCCGCGACCATCGCAAGATCCTTGTTGTTGATGGCAAGGTTGCGTTCACTGGTGGCGTCAATATCAGCGACACCTATTCACGTAGTTCGCTGTTCCGCTCGAAATCACGGCCAGGCCAGAAAACTGGCTGGCGCGACACGCACATCCAGATCGAAGGTCCGGCCGTCGCCGCATTGCAGGCGATTTTTATTGATGGGTGGGAAAGCCAGAAAGCCGGCGACATGGCCGAAGGCGATTATTTTCCACCGCTGTCCAACGCAGGTGACCGCATCCTGCGGGTACTGGCCAGTAGTCCCGAGAGCGATCACGAAATCTACCGCGCTTACGTGCTGGCAATGCAGCAGGCAACCAAATCGATCTATCTGACCGCGGCGTATTTTGTGCCGGATATCCAGATCGTCAATGCGCTCAAACAGTCCGCCGCGCGCGGTGTCGATGTGCGGCTGGTGCTGTCGGGCGTCACCGACAGCGGACTGGTCAAGCATGCCGGCGAATCCTACTACGACGACTTGCTGGCCAGCGGCGTGAAAATTTTCCAGCTGAACGTATCAGTTCTGCATGCTAAAACTGCAGTGATCGATGGCGTCTGGTCGACCGTGGGGTCGACCAATCTGGACACCCGCAGCTTCCTGCACAACAACGAGGTCAACGTGATTGTGCTGGGCGAAGCCTTTGGTGCCAGCATGGAAAGTGCCTTCAACGAAGATTTACGCGATTCGACCGAGATTACCCGGGCCAGCTGGAGCGAGCGGCCACTGGTCAGCCGGATCAAGGAATTCGCTGCGCGTTCGCTGGAATACTGGTTGTAGAACGCGGCCGGGTTCGACCGGCAACCCGCGAGAGTCAGCCCGCAACCTCCGCCGGGCCAGCTATGGCCGGCATTTTTCTGACTCCGCTTTGCCGCGTCATCGGAGCAGTTCGACGCTGAATCACGGTGTCGTTGTTTGATCTGCCATGCGCCACATCAATACCCCGCCTCTGTTCACGTTCATGATTTAGTTTCGCTGCGCACGCACGGCGCAGAGTGCAATTCAATCAGCGGAAAACAGTCTGCAATGGCCGATACTCCAAAGCCCGGTTCAACGCCAGAGTCAGAGCTCGGGTCACAGCATCCCGAGTCACAGCGTCACGACGAGCGGGCCTTGTCGGGAAATTTATCCAATGCCCTCGTTCACGAGAACAGCACCAGGCGCATCGCTTCCGGTAACGAAGCCATCGATGTCTTGTCCCGCTTTGTTTCGGCCATCGAATACACGCCATTGGTGGCCATCCAGAGCATAGACCGCACGGGTATCGTCCGGTTCTGGAACAGCATGAGTACGACCATTTACGGAATTCCGGCCAGAGAGGCGATCGGCAGGCGCTTGTCGGATTTGCTGCAGCATCAGGATAAAGAACCGGAGTTCGCCGATACCATTGACCATATCTGGCAAACCGGGCAAGCCGTGTTGCCACGGGACTGGCAAATCACCACCTCTGCTGGCGCCAATCTCTGGGTGTACTCGACCATGTTCCCGGTCTTCCGGGAGAAAAAAATCCATCAGATCTTTTGCATGGATATCGACATCACCCTGCGCAAGCGTGAAGAACAGGCGCTGCTGGCACTGGGCGCCAATTTCAGAACACTTTTCGACCGATCCGCCGACGCCATCCTGCTTATCGAAGACAACTACTTTCTGGAGGTCAACCCGGCTGCGCTGACGCTGTTTGGCTACGCCAGAAAATCCGATCTGGTCGGTCGCAACAGCAACGATATTTCGCCAACGACGCAACCGGATGGCAAGCCATCGTCAGAAAAATTCAGCCAGATGCTTGAACTGGCCCATCAAAACGGCAATTATCGCTTCGACTGGTTGCACGTCAATGCATCAGGAGAGACCTTCTGGACGGAGGTACTGTGTACCGAAATTCCGATCGACAGCAAGGCCTTGCTCTACATCGTGGTGCGTGACATCCGCGAACGCAAACACGCGGAACAATCCTTGCAACTGGCTGCACAAGTATTTGAAAACAGTCAGGAGGGCATCCTGATTGCAGACATGAACCAGCGCATCGTGTCCATCAATCGGGCACTCTCCGACATCACCGGGTACACGATCGACGAGGTCGTCGGGAAGGAGCCGCAAAGTCTGTGTGTGGCCATGCGTGACAAGGCGCAGTTCAAGACCATATCCGATGAAGTCCATGCGCACGACCGCTGGCAAGGCGAACTGTGGGGCCGCCATTGCAACGGTCGCGGCTTCCCGCTCTGGCTATCCATTTCAGTAGTACGCGACAGCCACAGGAACGTCGTTAATTACATCGCGATCATGACCGACATTTCGGACCGCAAAGCGTCGGAAGAGCAGATGCGGCACATGGCTGAACACGACTTCCTGACCGGCCTGCCTAACAGGGTGCTGTTGCTGGACAGATTGCAGCAGGCCATCGCCGTGGCCGAGCGCAACGCAATAAAACTGGCCCTGTTGTTCCTTGACCTCGACCGGTTCAAACATATCAACGATTCGTTTGGCCATCATGTGGGCGACAAATTGCTGCAGGCCATCGCCGAACGACTTACCAAGTGCGTTCGCGCCATCGATACCGTCAGCAGGCTCGGTGGCGACGAATTCGTGATCATGCTGGTCGATGTGGGCCGAGGCGAACCGATTTCCCATATCGCGGACAACGTGCTCAATGCGGTCAGCATGCCGTACTCGATTGACGGTAACGATTTCATTATTACCACCTGCATCGGTATCAGTACCTATCCGAACGATGGCACCGATATGGATACGCTGATCAAGAATGCCGATACCGCGATGTACCACGCCAAGGGAAATGGTACCAACCGCTACCAGTTTTTTGACGACGAGATGAACCGGCGGGTCGTGGAACGCACCTTGCTGGAAAACAGTTTGCGCAGCGCGCTCAAGAGTAGTGAGTTCGTGCTGGAATATCAGCCGCAGATGGACATGCGAACCGGCCAGATCGTTGGCGTCGAGGCACTGATACGCTGGGCCCATCCGGCGCTGGGTCTGATGCTGCCAAGCCGGTTCATCGCCGTGGCCGAGGAATGCGGCCTGATCGTGCCCATCGGTGACTGGGTCATGCGCACTGCCTGTCTGCAGGCGAAGGCATGGCAGGACAATGGGCATCCGCTAGTGGTATCCGTGAATCTTTCAGTGGCACAATTTCATCAAAAAAGCCTGCTAAAAAGTATCGTTGACGCCTTGCAGCAGGCACAGTTGGCACCGCAATTCCTGGAACTGGAAATCACCGAGAGTATTCTGATGGATGAAGCCAAGGGTGGCATCGACACCTTGCGGGTGCTGCGCAATATTGGCATCCGACTGGCCATCGATGATTTTGGTACCGGCTTTTCCAGCCTCAGCTATCTCAAGCGCATTCCCATCAACAAACTCAAGATCGATCAATCGTTCGTGCGTGACATCACCGTCGATCCGGAAGACGCCGTCATCATCAATGCCATCATCGTGATGGCAAAGAGCCTGAATCTGACCGTGATTGCGGAAGGCGTCGAGACGCAGGAACAATATCGTTTTCTGCAGGCGCATGGCTGTGACGAATATCAGGGCTACTACTCCAGCAAAGCGTTGACCGCTGATATGTTTGCAAGACAGTTTTTGCAGCCGTCATAGCACGTCATCGATCAAACAAACAGCGAAACATCCGGGCAAGTCGAAGAGCGATGGCCCGATGGCAACACATTACTTCCCCTTGAAACGCAACACCGCACCGCGGCGCTGGTCCTCGCTATCAGCGTAGTCGATACGACCACCGGCGATCTTGCCGATCCACAGCATGTTCAACGTGATGGCGTCATGGTCCAAGGCCGTGAACGGGTGACTGTAGCTGGTGATGACACCCTGATAGCGGGTCTCCAGGTTTTCCATTGCTGCGCGGATCTTGCTGCCGTCGCCAGAATTGGCCTGACGGATGGCGCGATACAGCAAGTGCATGCCGTCATACCCCTGGGCTGCACTCATTGGCGAGGCAATCAGGTCGGTCTTGAACATGCGCTTGTACGCGAGCAAAAAGCTGTTCTTGCTGGACGAGCCCAGATCCTGAATGAACGTCTGTGGCATCAGCACGCCCTCGCCTGCCTTGCCGGCCCCATCAATAAAATTACGGCTGGAAAAAGTCCAGCTGCCCATCATTGGCGCCTTCCATTTGAGCGCCTCCCGATTCCTGGCAATCACGGCCAGTTCAGGCCCGATGCCCCACACTACGAGCGCCTGCGAGCCGCTCTGCATGGCACGTCCAACCTGGGCACTCATGTCGGTATCGCCAACCTTGAAGCGCTCGTGCGAACTCAGCGTGATCCCGCCACTGAGGCTTTCCTGTGTGAACGCTGCAGTACCGGCGTCGCCGTAGGCGGTCGCGTCGGCCAGCCACGATACCGCGGTGAGCTTGCGGCGCTTGAGCTCCATCACCAGAGCTCGTGCCTCCAGGTCCAGCGTTGGCGAAATGCGGAAAATATAATTGGCGGGTGTCGCCGGGGGTGCGTATTTTTTGGTGAGGGTGGTGCCGGTAGAGACGGCGATCAGGAGCGGAATGGCGGCTTTCTGGTAAGCGTCGATCGAGGCCAGGCCGACGCCGGTATTGGCGATGCCGATGGTTGCAGTGACACGCTGACGAACCAGTTCATCGGCGATCTTTGCACCGAGATCGACTCTAGCTTCATCATCACGCTCGATCAGTTCAAACTTCTGGCCATTGATACCGCCGATATTGTTGATTTCGTCGACTGCCAGCCGGATGCCGTTGCGCATGCTCTCGCCTAGCGGACCGGAGCCACCGGAAAAAGGACCGGAGACCCCGATGCGGATCGTCGGCGACGGACCGATCTGTGCCCGTGCGGGCATTACCGTGGAGGCTGACAGCAAGGCTGCGCCTAGTAGTCTGGAAAGCTTCATCGCCGGTATCTCCGTTGTTATCGCTATTGTCCAGATTCTAAAGTGACTCCGGTACAGCAATAGAAAAAGAGAGAACAATGTTGGTTTTCCACGCCAGTCGGCCTGTTCGCCACGCATCGGGATGCAAAGCCGATTTACACCGCAAACACACTGCAGACACAGCACAGGCAAGCAATCCGGCGAACCGGCACCCGACCACAGGCACCCGAACCCCGACGCCGATCACACCTCCAGCCACTCCTTGCGTATCGCGTCATTCGCCCGCAAATCCGCCGGCGTCCCCTCGAACACGATCGAGCCGTGCCCCATGACATAGACCCGCTGGGAAATCTCCAGCGCAATGGCGAGTTTTTGCTCGACCAATAAAATCGAAATACCCCGATTCTTCAGCGCATTCAGATACTCGGCCACCAGATCGACAATCTTCGGTGCCAGGCCTTCGGTCGGCTCGTCGATCATGATCAGATCCGGGTCGCCCATCAGGGTGCGGCACAGCGTCAGCATTTGCTGTTCGCCACCCGACATCACGCCAGCGGCGGTGTGCTGCCGCTCACGCAAGCGCGGAAACATGGTGTACATGTCATCGAGCGTCCAGCGTGACTTTCGGCCTTTCTTTTCACCGAGGATCAGATTTTGCTCGACCGTCAGCGACGGAAAAATGTCGCGGTTTTCGGGCACGTAGCCTAGCCCTTTGTGGGCGATCTGGAAGGCCTTCAAGCCGATCATTTCTTCGCCTTTGAAGAGGATCGATCCGGTTGCATCGACCTGTCCCATGGCGGCTTTCACGGTAGTCGACCGACCGACGCCGTTACGCCCCAGCAGGCTGACGATTTCGCCCTCATTGACCACCAGGTCGACGCCATGCAGTACATGGCTCTTGCCATAGTACGCATGCAGATTTTTGAGTTCCAGCAGTGCTGTCATGATGCCGCCTCCTCTGGCGCGTGGCTGCCCAGATAGGCTTCCTGTACTTTCGCATTACCGCGAATATTGGCCGGCGTGTCGCAGGCGATCATCTCGCCATACACCAGCACCGCAATTTTGTCGGCCAGACCGAACACCACGCTCATGTCGTGCTCGACCATCAGCAGCGTCTTGCCGACCGTGACCTTGCGGATCAGTTCGACCGCCGCGTCGGATTCGGAGCGGCTCATGCCGGCAGTGGGTTCATCGAGCAGAATCACGTCGGCGCCACCGGCGATAGTGATGCCGATCTCCAGTGCGCGCTGTTCTGCATAAGTCAGCAAACCGGCTGCCACCGAACGGCGACGCTGAAGGCCGATCTGTTCGAGTACCGCCTCGGCCCGTTCATGCGCATCCTTCAGGCCATTGAGCCGATGCCAGAACGAGTACTTGTAGCCGAGCGACCAGAGCACCGCGCAACGCAGGTTTTCATACACCGTCAGGCGATGGAAAATATTGGTGATCTGAAAGCTGCGCGACAGTCCAAGCCGGTTGATTTCAAACGGCCGCAATCCGACCGTGCTGGCGCCATTGAGCAGGATGTCGCCACTGCTGATGCCGAAGCGTCCCGAGATCAGGTTGAACAAGGTGGATTTGCCGGCGCCGTTCGGGCCGATCACTGCGAAGCGTTCGCCTGTCGGCACTTGCAGATTGGTGCCGCGAATGATCTCGGATTTGCCGAAACTCTTGCGCACATCTTTCAATTCGAGGGAAAACGCACTCATGCTTGCACCTTCCTGGTAATTGCTTCGATGTCGGTATTGGCTTCGCCCCAGACGTGCTGGAAAGGCGCCTTGACGCGATAGAACGCGATACCGCCTGCGACCAGCAACACGGCACCAACGATCCATGCGGTCGGTGCACCGGTATCGACATCGAAACCGAACAACCGCATCATGGGACCGGCACCGGCGCCGAGAGTGACGTGGTAGAGCAATTCGATCAAGCTCACTGCACCGAAAAACATGACCGTAGCAGCACCACAGATTGCCGCCAACATGGGTGCGATGCGCCGGAACATGCCGTAGGCAACCATCCGCACATTTATCATCAGCAGACTGGCCAGCCCACCCGGTGCGTACATCACGATCAGGATGAAGAAAACGCCAAGGTACAACTGCCATGCCTTGGTGAAATCGGACAGCATCACCGTCATGAAAATACCGACCACGGCACCAAGTATCGGACCGAAGAAAAAGCCGATTCCACCGATGAACGTGAACAGCAGCACGCCGCCGGAACGCAGGGCGCTGACATTTTCAGCACTGACGATTTCGAAATTGATCGCTGCCAGACCACCTGAAATACCTGCGAAAAAAGCCGACAGGATCAATGTCATGTAGCGCACCCATTGCGTATCGTAGCCAATGAATTCGACCCGCTCCGGGTTGTCGCGTACTGCATTGGCCAGTCGGCCCAGTGGCGTTTGCGTGAACGCATACATGCCGATGGTGCTGATGAACAGCCAGAACGCAATCAGGTAATACACCTGGATTTGCGGGCCAAACGTGATGCCCATGAACGGCTCGCCGATCACGCGGTTGGTCGAGACACCGCCTTCGCCGCCGAAAAACTCCGGAAACATCAGCGACGCTGCAAACACCAGCTCGACCAGCCCGAGGGTGATCATGGAAAACGTGGTGCCGGATTTCTTGGTCGTGACGTAACCGAACAGGATACCGAAACCCATCCCGGCAATGCCACCGATCAGCGGGATCAGCACCACGGGAATGGGCGCACCGGCAGCCGCAATGTTCATCGCATGGATGGCGAAAAAAGCACCCAGGCCGGAATACACGGCATGGCCGAACGACAGCATGCCGCCCTGCCCCAGCAGCATGTTGAACGACAACGAAAAGATCATCACCGTGCCGATTTGCGATAGCAACGACAGCGATGCACCCTTGGTGAACACCAGCGGGGCGACGATCAGCATCAAGGCAAACCCGGACCAGATCAGCCAGCGTGACAAATTAAGAGGTTGGTAGGTCATGGCGTCATCCCTCTCGTGTACCCATCAAGCCCTTGGGCCTGAAGATCAGTATCAATACCAGCAACAGGTACGGCATGATCGGTGCCACCTGCGACACGGTCAACTTCAGTACCGCATACCCCGGCGTCATGGAGGTGATTTGCGCCCCGAACTGCGACAGCAGACTAATGAAGGAATAGTCGATCGCCACCGCAAACGTCTGCAGTACACCGATCAGCAACGACGCCATCAACGCACCCACCAGCGACCCCATGCCACCAACTACGACCACCACGAAAATGATGCTGCCCACGGTACCGGCCATACTGGGCTCGGTCACGAACGCATTGCCACCAATCACACCGGCCAGACCGGCCAGTGCACAGCCGCCACCAAACACCAGCATCAGCACGCGCGGCACGTTGTGGCCCAGTGCTTCGACGGTGTCGGGATGGGTTAACGCAGCCTGAATCACCAGACCGATACGGGTACGGGTCAGTACCAGGTAAATCGCCAGCAGCATCAGGAGCGCAATGAGCATCATGAAGCCGCGATAGATCGGGAATGTGGTGGTGTAGAGCGTGAACAGCGGGCCATCCAGCTCCGCCGGAATTTTGTAGGGAACCGTGCTGCGACCCCAGATCAGCTGCACCAGTTCGACGATCACGTAGGACAGGCCGAAGGTGAATAACAGCTCCGGAATGTGACCGTACTTATGTACCGAACGCAGGCCGTAGCGCTCGACCATCGCACCCAGCACGCCGACCAACAGTGGGGCCAGAATCAGTGCCGGCCAAAAACCGAACATGGTTGAAATCGTGTACGCAAGATACGCACCGAGCATGTAAAAGCTGGCGTGTGCAAAATTAAGCACACCCATCATGCTGAAGATCAGGGTCAGGCCCGACGACAGCATGAACAGCAAGAGCCCGTAGCTCAAGCCGTTTAGCAAAGTGATTAGCGTGAACTCCACGGGGGGAAACCTTTATTTGATGGATTTTTACAGAGTCGACAAGCGGCAATAAGTTCGCACAAACGCTGAACCGGAACAGCCGGTTGCGGCGTGATGCCCGTTCCGGACCCGCCATAAAAAACCGGCCGTCGGGAATGTCACGGCGGCCGGCGATGATGGTGCGGGTGCGAAGCTCAGGTGCACACTTCAGCGACCCATTTCAACTACACGACAATTACGACTTTTCAGGCCGTTTCATCACACACGATGTTGGCTGTGCAGCGATATAGGTATCGACTTTCTGATCCGTCTTCCAGCCGTAGCCGGTGTTTTCCTGATCGTACTTGACGGTTTTTCCATCGACCTTGGACCAGGTTGCGATATACAGCGGCTGCTGCAACTGGTGATCCGCCTTGCGCATCTCGTCTTCGCCATTGAGACTGTTGAACTTCATGCCTTCAAGCGCAAAGGCCACTTTGGTTGGATCGGTGGATTTGGCTTCCTTGATGGCCTTGGACAGCATCTGCACGATGTTGTAAGTCGCCAGCGTGTAGAAGTCATCGTTGTACTTCTTCTTGTACGCTTCGACGATTTCCTTGCCGGAGAAGGTCTCGTTGTTTGGATGCCAGTAGCTGACCTGCTTGACATGGTCGGCGCCTGCCGCACCCATCGCTGTCGGCACACCAGTGGTACCTGCGTAATACGTATAGAAGTTGGCTTTCAGGTCCGCATCCTTGCCGGCCTTGATCAGCAACGCCAGGTCGGCACCCCAGTTTCCGGTGATAACAGTGTCGGCGCCGGAAGCCTTAATCTTCGCCACGTACGGCGAGAAGTCCTTGACCTGTCCGATCGGATGCAAATCGTCGCCGACGATCTGGATATCCGGACGCTTGCGCTTGAGGTATTCCTTGGCAGCGCGAGTGACTTGCTGACCATGGGCGTAGTTCTGGCCGATGATGTAGACCTTTTTGATCGACGGATCCTTGGCCATGAAGCTGGTCAACGCTTCCATCTTCATGTCGGAATTGGCATCAAAGCGGAAGTGCCAGAAACTGCACTTGCTGTTGGTCAGGTCTGGATCGATCGCGGCATGGTTCAGGAAAACGATTTCCTTGCCGGGATTGCGTTCGTTGTGTTTGTTGATCGCATCGATCAGCGCCAGTGCCACCCCTGAACCATTGCCCTGGGTGATGTACCGATAACCCTGGTCAATCACGGTTTTTAGCTGGGTCAGCGATTCTTGCGGACTACCCTTGTTATCGAAGCCGACGAATTCCAGCGTATTGGCGCCGGCCAGCTTTTGCTGGTTGGCGGTTTCTGCAAACATCTGATAACTTTTCAGCTGATTCTGGCCGATCGGTGCGAAGGCGCCGGACAAGGTATCAATAAAAGCGACCTTGACGTTTTCGGCAAAGGCAACTGGTGTCGCGCAGGCTGCGGCGACGGACAGGGCAAGTACGAGCGGGCGGAACTGGATTGTCATTTGTCTCTTCCTCTAAGGGTTTTATAGGTATGACTGCGATCTGACTACGGTGCTAACTACGTTGAACGGTGATGCTGCTTCAATGCCTTTATGATTTATGCGGTCGGTAATTTGTACTCCTTGAACTGTTCACGCATCTTGTTTTTCAGGAATTTCCCGGTTGCGCCTATCGGCAACGCATCGACGAAAGCGACATCGTCGGGCGTCCACCACTTGGCGATCTTGCCTTCATAAAACGCCAGCAATTCTTCCCGTGTCACGTCAAAAGATGCCCGCTTGACCACGATCAGCAGTGGCCGCTCATCCCATTTCGGATGAAATACGCCGATGCAGGCTGCCTGTAACACGGCCGGATGTGCCATCGCGATATTTTCGAGGTCGATGGTGCCGATCCATTCGCCGCCGGACTTGATGACGTCCTTGCTGCGATCAGTAATCTGCATGTAACCATCGCCATCGATGGTGGCCACATCGCCGGTCGGGAACCAGCCGTCTTCGAGGACGCTGCCACCTTCCTGTTTGTAATAACTGCTGATGATCCACGGTCCCTTGACCAGCAAATTGCCGTAGGTTTTGCCATCCCATGGCAGCTCCAGTCCGGCATCGTCAACGATCTTGATATCGACACCGTAAATGGCGTGACCCTGCTTTTCGAGCTTCGCCTGCTTGTCATCTTCCGATAAGCCCATGTGCTTCGATTGCAGCGTACAGGAGGTACCCAATGGCGACATCTCTGTCATGCCCCAGGCATGGACCACTTCGATGCCATAGCGATGACGCAGGGTTTTCATCATCGCCGGCGGACAGGCCGAGCCACCGATGACGGTGCGTTTGAAACTGGAGAAGGTCAGATTGTTGTCGGCCACGTAATTCAGCAGGCCGAGCCAGACGGTCGGTACGCCAGCCGAGAAGGTGACTTGTTCCTGCTCGAACAGCTCATACAGCGATTTGCCGTCCAGTGCAGGTCCGGGGAATACCATCTTGGCGCCGGTCAGCGGTACCGAATATGGCAGGCCCCAGGCGTTCACATGGAACATCGGCACGACTGGCAGGACCGAGTCACGGCCCGAAACGTTCAAGCTGTCCGGCATGGTCGATGCGAAGGAATGGAGGATGGTGGAACGGTGCGAATACAGCGCGCCTTTCGGGTTGCCGGTGGTGCCCGAGGTGTAGCACAGGCTGGACGCGGAATTTTCATCGAACAGCGGCCATTCGTAGTCGGTCGAAGCGGCGGCAATCAACTCTTCGTAGCACAACAGGTTCGGAATCTTGCTGTCGGCCGGCATGCGATCACGGTCGCACAGCGCGATGAAACCCTTGACCGTCGTGCAATGCGCGGCAAACGCTTCCACCACTGGCAGGAAGGTCATGTCGAACATCAGGTACTGGTCTTCGGCGTGGTTGACGATGTAAGCGATCTGTTCCGGATGCAGGCGCGGATTGACCGTATGCAGCACGGCACCGGAACCGGACACGCCGTAATAGGCTTCCAGATGACGGTAGCCGTTCCAAGCCAGCGTGGCGACGCGGTCACCCATCTTGACGCCGAGGGTGCCGAGCGCGTTGGCCAGCTGGCGTGAGCGGGTATGGCAGTCGTGATAGGTGTAACGGTGGATATCACCCTCAACCCGGCGAGAGACGATTTCGTTATCCCCGAAATGGCGGTCGGCGTGTTGAATGATGCTGGAAATCAGCAATGGCTGGTCCATCATCTGACCCATCAACGGGCTCTTTGGATACGGCGACATCTGTTCTCCTGGGTTGCTTTTTATCTGATGCGGGCGATTTTCGTACGACCGTGCGGAAACCGTCAACGCCTTTCGATGCTGCAGTGCGGCACAAAGTGCGCGCTGCTTCCATTAAAAATTTAATTCCGGTAAGACGGATCGGCGCGATCCAGTCGACGCAGCAAGCCCGGCCAAGCGAGCATGCCGCCCAGCGACTTCGTCGCAGCACGCGCCTGCTCCTGCGCGGTACTGATGATGGCATCCGGAATCGTGATCAACTCCCCGCCGCCGGACTGGGCGCGGATCTGGATGTTGCAGGCGGTATCGAAGGTGTACATGTTCAGGAATGCATCCGCGATGGTCGACCCCAGCGTCAGCAAGCCGTGATTGCGCAGCATGAAATACTGATTGCGACCCAGGTCGGCGACCAGGCGCGCTTTCTCGTCGTCACGCAACGCCACGCCTTCGTAGTCGTGATAGGCCAGACTCGACAGAATAAAAATGGATTGCTGAGACAGCGCCAGCAGGCCTTTTTTCTGCGCCGATACCGCTACGCCATTCACGCTGTGCACATGCAGCACACATTGGGCGTCGTGACGTGCAGCGTGGACTGCGCTATGGATCGTGAAGCCGGCCGGATTGACCGGAAACGGCGAGTCGTCGAGCTTGTTGCCATCGAGATCGATCTTCACCAGCGATGACGCGGTGATCTCGTCGAACATCATGCCGTACGGGTTAATCAGGAACTGATCGTGGATACCGGGAACACGGGCGGTGATATGGGTAAACACCAGGTCGCTCCAGCCATAATCCGCGACCAGCCGGTAGCAGGCGGCGAGGTCTACGCGGGTCTGCCATTCTTCCGGTGAAACTTTGTTTTGCAGCGAAGGGATCCCTAACTTGTCAGGTGCGTTCATTCGTGTCTCCTCTATTTTTAAGGCAACATAGCATGCGTTGCCCATTTATTGTGATGGCTAAGTAGTTTCCGCAATCGGGATGTGCCTGCTGCTGGGTCTCCTGATCCGTACGCCGCTTGCAATGCAATGTACACGAACCAAGTCGATCAATGCACCTCTGCCAAGGATGACCATGCCCGCTGACAATGACCTTCAACAACCTGCTTTCAACGACGCCGCACTGGCGCGCATCGACCGCGTGATTCAATCTGAAATCACAGCCGGACGCATCCCCGGCGCCACATTGCTGGTCGAACGCGGCGGCAAGGTCGGTCTCGATAAAGCCTATGGCAGCTTGCGGCCTGACGGCACTGTGGCGATGACCACCGACGCGATTTTCCGGATTTATTCGATGACCAAACCGATCGTCTCGGTGGCCATCATGATGCTGGCCGAACAAGGCCGCTTGCTGATTTCTGAGCCGGTCTCGCACTATCTGCCGGAGCTTGCCAACCTGCAGGTCGCGCAGGAAACCGTCGCCGCAGATGGCAGTCGCACCATGCAACTTGTGCCCTGCGAGCGCGAAATGACGATACAGGATCTGCTGCGCCATACCGCCGGACTGACCTACGGGATATTTGGCGCGCCAACACTGGTGAAGTCGGCCTACACCGCCAGTGGCATCGAAAGCCGCCACGTCACCAATGCCAAACTGATCGCGTGCCTGGCTACATTGCCGCTGGCGTTTCAGCCCGGCACGACCTGGGAGTACAGCCGTGCGACCGATTTGCTGGGCGCACTGCTCGAACGGATTTCGGGACAGACGCTGGATGTGTATCTGGAGGAGCAGATTTTCCAGCCACTGCAGATGCACGACACCGGTTTCTGGGTGCCACCGGAACAGCACCACCGCATCGCCGAACCCTTTGCGATTGATCCCGTGACCAGCCAGCCGGTACGCCTGATCGATGTGCGCAGCCGACCGGACTTCCTGTCTGGTGGCGGTGGCCTGGTATCGACCGCGCGCGACTACCTGCGCTTTGCGCGGATGATGCGCAATGGCGGCGAACTGGAGGGTGTGCGTCTGCTGTCGCGCAAGACGGTGGAATTCATGACCAGCGATCACTTGGTCGGGATGGATCAGGCCAGCAGCGCAGCGATGTATTTGCCGGGGCCGGGTTACGGATTCGGACTCGGCTTTGCCGTGCGCACCGCAACCGGCGCAGCTTATACACCCGGTTCGGTGGGCGACTTTCACTGGAGCGGACTGGCTGGCACTTACTTCTGGATCGACCCGAAAGAGGACCTGATCGCGATCTGGCTGATGCAGGCGCCGGAGCAGCGCGACCGCTATCGCCAGCTGGTACGCAATCTGGTTCATGCCAGCCTGGCCTGAACGGCATGGCAATGATTGCATTACCATGCAGGCTAACCGCATCCACACGACAACCATGAATTCTCCGCTTCCCCTGCAGCACCACAGCGTTGACTCGCTGCCATTCAGCACAGCGTTCACCGCGCTGCCGCCGCCGTTTTTTATGCGTTTGCAGCCGACCGCCTTGCCGCAACCGTATCTGGTCTGTGCCAGCGCGTCGGCAGCGGCATTGATTGATCTGGACCCGGCCCAATTTTCCACCGACGAGTTCATCGAGACCTTCACCGGCAACCGGATACCGGACCATGCCCAACCCCTTGCCGCCGTTTATTCGGGGCATCAGTTCGGCGTCTGGGCTGGTCAACTGGGCGATGGTCGCGCCATCCTGCTGGGCGATGTGCCGGCGGCCGGCCAGCCGGCACCAGCCCGCATGGAGCTGCAACTCAAAGGTGCCGGACCGACGCCGTACTCGCGCATGGGGGATGGCCGCGCCGTCTTGCGCTCCTCGATTCGGGAGTTCCTGTGTTCGGAAGCGATGGCCGGACTCGGCATCCCGACCACGCGGGCGTTGTGCGTGACCGGCTCCGACCAACTGGTCATGCGCGAAACCCCGGAATCGACTGCGGTCGCAACCCGCATGGCACCGAGCTTCATTCGCTTTGGCTCCTTCGAACATTGGTTCTACAACAAAAAACCGGAGCAGTTGCGCATCCTCGGTGATTACGTCATCGACCAGCTGTACCCGGACTTGCGCGACGCAGCCAATCCCTACGCCGCCTTGCTCGCCGAAGTCACGCGCCGCACCGCCCACATGGTGGCGCACTGGCAGGCGGTTGGCTTCATGCATGGCGTGATGAATACGGACAATATGTCGATCCTTGGACTGACACTGGATTACGGTCCGTTCGGCTTCATGGAAGCCTTCGATGCTGGCCATATCTGCAATCACACCGACCAGCAAGGACGCTACGCGTACAGCATGCAGCCACAGATCGCCCACTGGAATTGCTTTGCGCTCGGCCAGGCCATGCTGCCATTGATCGGCACGGTCGAGGATACCGAAGCCGCGCTGGCAGGCTTCAAACCGGAATACGACGCCAAAATGGCCGCGCTGCTGCACGCCAAGTTGGGACTGACCACGCAACAGGCTGACGACAGCTTGTTGATCGATAGCCTGTTTGCGATACTGCAAGCCAGTCACGTCGATTTCACGTTATTTTTCCGCAGGCTCGGCGAACTGCAGATGAACAACCCGGCCACCGACGCACCGTTGCGCGATCTGTTCATCGACCGCACCGCCTTTGATGCCTGGGCACTCCAGTACCGCACAAGACTGCAGACTGAAGACCGGACCGATGCAGATCGCCGTCTTGCAATGCACGCAGTCAACCCCAAATACGTACTCCGGAATTATCTTGCGCAAGTGGCGATCGAAAAAGCCGAGGCAAAGGATTTTTCGGAAATTGCCAAACTGCTCGCCATTCTGGAAAAGCCGTTTGACGACCAACCGGAACACGAAGCCTACGCGGCCCTGCCACCCGACTGGGCCAGCCAACTGGAAGTGAGTTGCTCATCATGACAAACAAAGTCGTAAAAACCGATGCCGAATGGCGTGCCGCGCTGGCGCCAATGGACTATGAAGTAACCCGCCATGCTGCCACCGAGCGCGCCTTTACCGGCCGCTTCTGGGATCACCACGAACAGGGCATCTATACGTGCGTGTGCTGCAAGACACCGCTGTTCGAATCCGATGCCAAGTTCGATTCGGGCTGTGGCTGGCCCAGCTATTTCAAGGCGCTCAATCCGGACAATGTCAAGGAAGTGGTGGACCGCAGCCACGGCATGGCGCGTACCGAGATCATCTGCAATGTTTGCGATGCGCACCTCGGACATGTGTTTCCGGATGGGCCAAAGCCTACCGGTTTGCGTTACTGCATCAACTCCGCCTCGCTCAGTTTCGAGTCCACTCCGGATACCCTTGCCGATACCCACCACGAGAAGCCAGCATGAAGTTTCTGTTTGACCTGTTCCCGGTAATCCTTTTCTTCGCCATGTTCAAATGGGGCGAGAGCAACGTGGTCGCCGCGCAAGAACTGGCAAGCCAGTATCTGTCGGGACTGGTTTCTGGCGGCGTGGTGACCGCAGCCCAGGCGCCTATCCTGCTCGCCACGACGGTGGTCATTGTTGCCACGCTCGCCCAGATCGGCTGGCTGCTGGCGCGTCGCAAAAAGATCGATGTCATGCTCTGGGTCTCGCTGTTGATCGTCGGCGTGTTTGGTGGCGCGACCATTTATTTTCATAACGAAACTTTCATCAAATGGAAACCCACGGTGCTGTACTGGGCATTTGCTGCCGTCTTCCTGGTCAGCCAGTTCGTGATGAAGAAAAACCTCATCAAGACCATGATGGGCGAGCAGGTCGACTTGCCCGCTGCGGTGTGGACACGACTGGGTGTCTCATGGGCGATATTCTTTGTCGTCATGGGATTCCTGAACCTGTATGTGGCGTTCACTTTTTCGACCGCGACCTGGGTTAATTTCAAGTTGTTTGGCGGCATGGGATTGATGTTCCTGTTCATCCTGGCGCAGAGCCTGTTCTTGTCCAAACACATGCAGGAGCCAAAATGAGCGACCGCGAAACCCGCATCAAGGCACGTCTGCTTGAAACCTTTTCACCAACGGTTTGTCAACTGGTGGATGAATCTGCTGCGCATGCCGGGCATGCCGGCGCAGCCTCCGGCGGGAGCCATTACCGATTGCATCTGGTGTCGTCGCGTTTTGAGAACGAGTCACGCGTGAACCGCCACCGGCTCGTGTATGATTGCCTTCGCGATATGATGCAGCACGAAATCCACGCACTCGCACTGAGCGTCGAAACCCCTTCCGAGGCAATCCACGCGACCTGAATTTGATGGCGGTATCGACTTCCGCAACACACCTTAACATCCACTTTTTATTTTCCATTTTAGGAACTGATAATGACTTTGAAACCTGCCCGTTTGCTTGTACTGCTTCTCGCTGTAGCCGCACTCCCGGCGATGGCACAGAACATCGCCGTCGTGAATGGCAAAGCCATTCCATCCAGCCGTGCTGACCTGATGGCCAAACAAGCGGCTACCCAGGGACAAGCCGATACACCAGAACTGCGCAAGATGGTCAAGGAAGAACTGATCAATCGCGAAGTACTGGTTCAGGAAGCCGACAAACTTGGCCTGGGTAATTCAGCCGACGTCAAAACCCAACTCGAAATCGCCCGCCAGTCACTGGTCATCCGCGCACTGGTCGCCGACTACGTTAAAAAGCATCCAGTCAGCGACGCCGAGATCAAAGCCGAATACGACAAGTTCAAGGCAACCGCTGGCGACAAGGAATACCGCGCCCGCCATATCCTTGTAGAAAAAGAAGACGAAGCAAAAGCCATCATCGTCAAGCTCAAAGGCGGCGCCAAGTTCGAAGAGCTGGCCAAGGCATCAAAAGATCCAGGTTCGGCTGCCAATGGTGGCGATCTGGACTGGGCCTCCCCTGCTTCGTTCGTGAAGCCGTTCTCGGATGCGATGGTCGGCCTGGCAAAAGGTTCGTACACGGAAACCCCGGTCAAAACCCAGTTCGGTTACCACGTCATCAAGCTTGAAGACACCCGCGCAGCAAAAGTGCCGGCGCTGGAAGAAGTCAAGCCACAGATCAGCGAAAGCCTGCAACAGAAAAAACTGCAGGAATATCAGCAGGAACTGCGCGCCAAGGCCAAAGTTCAATAAGTCGTCGTTCAGCCAGCAACAGAGAGCGCTCTTCGGAGCGCTTTTTTTTGGGGAACGGTATGGTCATCCCGACATTCGGTAATGCCGTTCAGTGCAACCTGAACAGCATTTCTTTTTATCTGCCGATGATCACGCTAGGTAGCGACCTTTGCATCCGTGCCAAGAACCGCAACACTCAGCGTGTCCGCCAATTCCTGGGGCGAACCGCCTCGCTTTGAGGCGATGGTCATCCGGCCATTCATCCTCATTTTGGTGAACCGCAGGCTGGATACCCCGTAAATTGCCTGGCACAAACTTTGCATAGTAATCTTCAAGAGTAGAAGCTGTCAGTAACCGCCGGGCACCCGTCCCAGGTTATCGGTCATTGCTCTGGTGACGCTAGTGCCGTCGCATGCTGAGGTTCGGTCCTTCAGCATTTGTGTTTGCGCCGTTTGATGGTGCGAGTACAGCAGAGACTGGCAGCCTTCCGGCTGTCTCTGGCCCGGCACTGTCGTCTTTCCATATCAACTCTGGAGAAATTGACAATGCAACGCAAACTGACACAACAGCTCACCCGCCTCACCTGCGCTATCGCACTGGTGACCCTGTCGACCGCTAGCCTGGCGCAGGACAAGGTGACTTTCCTCACCTCCTGGTACGCGCAAGCCGAACACGGAGGCTTCTATCAGGCAGTGGCCGCAGGCATCTACAAAAAGCATGGTCTGGATGTCACCATCAAAATGGGCGGCCCCCAGGTCAATGGCATGCAACTGCTGACCGCAGGCCAGGCCGACTTCATCATGGGTTACGACTTGCAGGTGCTCAAGTCTCTGGAACAGGGCTTGCCAGTGACGACGGTAGCCACGTCCTTCCAGAAAGATCTGCAAGGCCTGATGACACACGAGAACGTCAACGGCCTGGGCGATCTGAAGACCAAGACCATATTGGTGTCCACCTCGGGTCGCCCCACCTGGTGGCCGTGGATGAAAGCCAAATACGGCTACGCCGAAGCACAGGCACGCCCCTACACCTTCAACCTGCAGCCTTTCTTTGCCGATCCCAATACGGTACAACAGGCCTATCCCTCGTCCGAGCCCTACCAGGCCAACAAGGCGGGCGTAAAAACAAAGTTTTTCCTGTTTGCCGATGAAGGTTACCCGCCCTACGGCACCACCATCGTGGCCACCACCAAACTGGTGGCAGAGAAACCCGATCTGGTGCAACGCTTCGTACGCGCCAGCATCGAAGGCTGGAAAGCCTATCTGGCCAACCCGGCAGCAGGCAATGTGCTCATCAAGCAGGACAACCCCAAAATGGATGATGAGCAAATCACCTTTGCCATCCAGCGCATGAAAGAACTCAAGGTGTTTGACGGTGGCGACGCCACCAAACTGGGCGCCGGTGTCATGACCGATGCGCGCTGGAAGCAGACGTATGACTTCATGGTGGGTGCCGGCTTGCTGAAGGCCGACACCGACTGGAAGAAAGCCTACACCACGCAGTTCGTCAAAGACCTCAAGGTCATGCCCTGAACACTGAACACTGAACCCGTCTGATCGTTGTTCCTGCTGGCGAAGGCGACCATAGTGGCGCGCCGGCCAGTGCTGCTCCGCTGCGCAAAAAAGCGAAGCAGCCAATCTGGAGAGAACCATGCTGGTCACTCAACAACCCGTTCTGCGCCGCTTCTGGTACGCACTCATGCCCATCAGCCATCTCGACGATGGCCCGAAGCCCTTCACGCTGCTGGGTGAAAACCTGGTGCTGTGGAAAAAAACCAATGGCGAACCGGCCGCCCTGCGCGACCGCTGCTGCCACCGCACGGCCAGGCTCTCCAAAGGTGTTGTCGAAGGCGACAACATCGTCTGCGGCTACCACGGCTGGACCTATGACTGCAGCGGAAGCTGCGTGCGGATACCGCAAAACCCCGACGCCGCCATCCCCGCCGGTGCCAAGGTGCCGTCCTTCCATTGCCAGGAAAAATACGGCTACGTGTGGGTTGCGCTGGAAGACCCGCTGCGCCCGATCCCGCACTTTCCGGAAGACGGTGCCCCCGGCTACCGCCGCATCTTCCAGTTTTACGAAGAGTGGAAAACCAGCCCGGTACGCGTGATGGAAAACTCGTTCGACAACTCGCACTTCAGCTTTGTGCACAAGGCTAACTTCGGCATCCTGAACCAGCCCGTACCGCAAAAATACGAACTGGTGGAAACCGACTTCGGCTTTGAGGGCGAAACGCTGATCCCCATCAACAATCCGCCCGCAGGTCACCGCGTCACTGGTGCCACCACGCCCACCACCACGCGCCACCTGACCAACAAGTACTACCTGCCGTTTTCGCGCCGCTTTGGCTGCCGCTATCCCGACAGCGGCATCGACCACATCATCTACAACTGCGCCACCCCCATCAGCGACGACCGCCTGATGCTGGTGCAGTGGCTGTACCGCAGCGACACCGAAGAACAGTGCAGCGCGCAGGAGCTGATTGACTGGGACGCGGCAATCACCGCCGAAGACCGCGACATCCTCGAAGCCACCGATTTCGACACCTGCATCGACACGCGTCGCCGCCAGGAATTCCACATGCCCTCCGACAAGCCCGGCCTGCTGATCCGGCGCATGCTGATGGACGTATTGACCGCGCATGGCGAAGTGGAAATACACGCAGGCAACAGCCGCACCGTGGTGCCGATTTACCCCGAAGCCCTCGTGAAGGAGTGAGCATGCTCATGAAAACCAGCACCGATACGCTTGCCGTGGACGAACAGGTCCCGGCCCTGCAGATGCCCGATGCCAAAACCGTGCTGCACGCTAACAAGGTCGAGAAGACATATGGCAACGGTACCCACGCGCTGGCGCGCATGAGCCTGCGCATTCAGCGCGGCGACTTTGTCTCGCTGCTCGGCCCCTCGGGCTGCGGCAAGAGCACCCTGCTCAAGATGTTTGCCGGGCTGGAGGAGCCCAGCCATGGTCACATCCGCTGGGCCGGGGCGGATACGCCTGCCAAGTCGGGCCTGACCTCGGCCATGGTGTTCCAGGAGGCCACGCTCATGCCCTGGGCCACCGTGGCGGCCAATGTGCGCCTGCCGCTGGACCTGCAAAAAGTGCCGCGCGTCGAATCCGACGCACGGGTCGGGAAAGCCCTGGCGCAGGTCGGTCTGGCAAAGTTTGGCCACGCCTATCCGCGTGAGCTGTCGGGTGGCATGCAAATGCGTACCTCGATTGCCCGTGCCCTGGTCACGCAGCCCGATGTGCTGCTAATGGACGAACCCTTTGGCGCGCTGGACGAGTTCACCCGCAACAGGCTCGACACCGACCTGCGCGCCCTCTGGCAGTCCACCGGGCTGACGGTGGTGTTTGTTACGCATAGCATCTACGAAGCGGTGTTTCTGTCCAGTCGGGTGGTGATGATGGCTGCGCGCCCCGGCCGCATCGTTGCTGATGTGCCGCTGGAGGAGACCGACCGCTCCGAGGCGTACCGCCTATCCCCGCCGTTTTCCGAGCACTGCCGCACGCTGTCCGGCCTGCTGATGGCCGCCAGCGACACCATCGATTTGCACTGAGGAGCCACCACCATGCAAACGCTTTCCGATCACCACGCTTCCACTCTCAACTGGCTGGCGCCGCTCATCGTGGGTGCCGTGTTTCTGCTGCTCTGGCAAGGACTTTGCACGGCTTGGCAGGTACCGGTGTATCTGGTGCCCAAGCCCAGCGACATTGCCCGCACGCTGGTGACCGATGGCCCGTCGCTGCTGCTGGCGCTGGCCACCACGCTCAAGATCACCGTGCTGGCGTTTACGCTGGCCACGGTGCTGGGCGTGGTGGCGGCGTTTCTGTTTGTACAGAACCGGCTCATCGAGGCCAGCCTGTTCCCCTACGCCATCCTGTTGCAGGTCACCCCCGTGGTGGCAGTGGCACCGCTCATCATCATTTGGGTCAAGCAACCTACCCTGGCGCTGGTGATTTGCGCCACGCTGGTGACCGTATTTCCCATCATCTCCAACACAGTGCTGGGCTTGCGCAGTGTGAATCCCGGGCTGCTGAACCTGTTCAAACTCAACCGCGCCAGTCGCTGGCAAACGCTGGTGCGCCTGCGCATTCCCAGTGCACTCCCGTTCTTTTTTGGCGGGATGCGCATCTCCAGCGGGTTGGCGCTGATTGGTGCAGTGGTGGCCGAGTTTGTGGCCGGCACCGGTGGCACGGGTACCGGCCTGGCCTACGAAATCCTGCAGGCAGGCTTCCAGATCAACATTCCCCGCCTGTTTGCCGCGCTGGCCCTGATCTCGCTCACCGGCGTGGCGCTGTTTGTCAGCATGGATTGGCTTTCAAGAAAAGCGCTGGGCCATTGGCATGAGAGCGCGCAAGGCGCCTAACCAACATCATCAACATCACGCGAAAACTACCCATGACCTCGACCCTCATCCGCAACGCCGCCGCTATCGTCACCGGCCAGCGCGGCGCTACATCCCGCACCGCCGGGCCCGACATCCGCATTCGTGGCAACCTGATCGACGCCATTGGCCGGCTCACGCCCGAGCCCGGCGAGCGCGTGGTGGACGCCACCGACTGCGTGGTCTACCCCGCCTGGATCAATACCCACCACCACCTGTTCCAGTCGCTCCTCAAGGGCGACGCGCACGGTCTGGACCTGCCACTGACGGCCTGGCTGGCGGCCACGCCCTACCGTTTTCGCGCCGCGTTCGATGAAGGAATGTTTCGCACCGCCGTACGCGTTGGCCTGCTGGAGCTGGCGCTGTCGGGCTGCGGCACCGTGGCCGACCACAACTACCTTTACTACCCCGGCATGCCGTTCGACAGCTCGGCCATTCTGTTTGACGAGGCCGAGCGCATGGGCCTGCGCATGGTGCTGTGCCGCGGTGGCGCGACCAAGGTCCGCCAGCTGGAGTCCGAGCTGCCCCAGGCGCTGCGCCCCGAAACACTCGATGCATTCCTGGGCGATGTGCAGCGTCTCACTGCGCGCTATCACGACACCTCCCCCAACGCCATGCGCCGCGTGGTGATGGCCCCCACCACACCACCCTACTCGATGGCACCCGCCGAGTTGGTGGAGTGCGCCCGCACCGCGCGCAGCCTGGGCATCCGCCTGCACTCGCACCTGTCGGAAACCGTGAGCTACCAGGACACCACCCATTCCATGCACGGCATGAGCCCCGTGCGCTTCGTGGCCGAGCACGAGTGGCTGGGCAGCGATGTCTGGTTTGCCCATTTGGTGAAGCTGGATGCGGAAGAGATTGCCCTGCTGGGCAGCACCGGCACCGGCATCGCCCACTGCCCCCAGAGCAACGGCCGCCTGGGTAGCGGCATCGCACCCATCATGGCGCTGCAGGCGGCGGGCGTACCGATCTCCATCGGCGTGGACGGTGCCGCGTCCAACGAGGCCGCCGACATGATCTCGGAAGTGCACGCCGCATGGCTGATGCAGCGCGCCGCTGCGGGCGAACGCAGCTTGCCGACATACCGCGGTGGCCAGGGCGAAGACGACCGCACCGCAGTCAGCGCCGACGACGTGGTGTCCTGGGGCACTTCGGGCGGTGCGAAAGTGCTGGGACTGGACGCGATCGGTACGCTGGAACCGGGCATGTCGGCAGACATTGCGCTCTACGCGCTGGAAGACCCGCGCTACTTCGGCTTGCACGATGTGGCAGTGGGGCCGGTCGCAAGTGGGGGACGGCCAATGTTAAAAGGCCTGTGGGTGAACGGTCGGCAGGTGGTGGATAGCGATGCACTCAACAACGTTGACGTCATGGAATTGAGGGCGCAGGCGCGCCAGGCAGTGCGAAAGCTGATGACGCTGTGAGACGCTGCCTGACCGCTGTGGTTGTAGTCGGATTCGGCTGGCAATGATCTTGCCAGCCGGACAATCTGGCCAATGGGACCAGAAATCAATTGTGTGCAAACAGACACCGCGCGGGAAAAGTTCAACCCGTAACGCGCAGAATAGCGACGCAAGCCGCTCGCCGGCAGAATCAGCGGGCGACGCCTTTTTTCAGCGCACTGGTAGCCAATACGTGCCCCTGCGCCGCAGCGCGGTGCAACCACGCGTCTGCCTCTTCGGGATTGCGTGTTTGCCCCTTCCCGGTCTGCAGCATCACGGCAAGGGCGTACTGCGCGTCGGCATCGCCACTTTCAGCTGCCTGACGGAACAGTACTGCAGCCTGGTCAAGATCACGCGGCACACCCTGACCTACCTCGAACATCCAGCCCAGCCGGGATTGCGAACGGGTGTCGCCGGCCTGCGCCAGACGCTGAAAAATTGCCGCCGCCTCGCTGTATTGTCCGGCTGCATGCAAGGTCTCTGCATCATAAAAAGCCTGGTCGCGCGGCGTTCTGTGTGCAGCATTCCTTAGCGCAAGACGCGCTGCCGCATCGGTATCTCCCTGCGCAGCTGCCGCAGTCAGCCAGCGATCTGCACGCGCATCGTCTTTCGGAATTTTTACTCCGGCCGAATACAGCAGGCCGAGCCGATATTGGGCGCGAGGACTACCGGCCTCGGCGGCTTGTTCGTAATGGCGAAGCGCCTCCGGCATGCTCTGGGGTTCGCCCAGTCCGTCTTCGCTGAGGATGCCCAGATTGAAACTCGCATCGGCATTACCACGCTGCGCCAGCGCTTCCCAGATCATGCGTGCGTTATCGTAATGCGCCATTTTGAACTCGGCGTAGCCCTTGTAGTTGCCGATTACCGGATTGCGCACGATCTCAACCAGGTCGATTTCGTCGGCATGAACTAGCGGCCCATGCGAGGCAAGTAACGCAAAAACAAGCACTGCAGAACGTATTCCGATGGAGTTCGCCATGTCGATCCTGACTGCAAGGGTGGGAGAAGTGGGAATGCGAACGGCTGCCGCAGTGCGTACACGGCAGGGTTGCGCCGCACTGCGCCCGACTATAGCAGTGCCCGGACTATCCGGCAGAAGCGCCGGTTAGCCCGCAACACCTGCCCGACATGTCGATGTCAATGCGATCCGGCCTTCTGGGCGTTGCCGCCGGTCGATGAATACCCTGCCGGCTGCAGCGCGTACACATTGTCCGGCAACTCTGGCGCGGCGTTCGCCGGTGCCATCAGCACCCCAAACAGATAGGCAAGATCGACCACCTGTATCAGCAAGTTATCTTCCTCGGCCTGAATAACCTGCCGGACCAGCATGCCATTGCCAGTGGCCTGGCCACCCATGGGCGTAGCCACCAGTTGTGCCGGATCGAACCTGCCGACGCCGTGCAATTGCGTCACCAGCAAACCGATCGAGCGCTGGCCTAAGCGCACGACAATAATCTGGCTTCGGCTGTCCTGCACGGTCGGCTTGCCCGACAAAAATGCACCCAGATCGAAGACCCAGACAAAGTCGTCCGACATGCCGGGTTGACTACCCACCACCGGAAGAATACCCAGGCAGCCAGCGCCAGCGCCGATCGACATCGGTGACACACCCGCGGCGGGCAATGCCTCACGCACGTGTTCAGCAGGTATCGCGAGTAACGCATTGTCCAGATAGAAGGTGGCGAATTCCAGACCATCCAGCATCCCCGGCACCGACGTGAAGCGCGCTACTGGTTCAGTGTTCCCGACGCTGCCCTGGGCGACAGGCCCAACCGCGGCAATCACGACAGCAATGACATCGGCACTCGCATCCCCGGAATACGCATCGGAGACCTTGAATTCGCGATAACCATGCGACGCCGTGCATCCCACCAGTGCATAGCTGCCATCGTGTGTCACGATCCGCGACGTGCTGCAACCGCTGCCCGGCGCCAGAAAACTGCTATCGACATCCAGCGTGCCGCCCACCGGGCGAGACGGATCGGTACTGGCAATAATCACGCCGCGCCGATCCACGAAAAACGCCCGGGTATCGGCCTGGGTTTCAGTCTTGCCACCCAGGCCGCCGCACAACATCGCCGAGAATTCCGGTCCTGCATCGAACACGATGCCAATGCCACCAATAACCTCGGTATCGCGATCCGGATGCCGAATCGCCGCGTGATACACATACGTCGGCATGTCGCCATACAAGGTCGACGGCTCGAATGGCGATACGTAATAATCCTGACCGGTGCGCAACGCCGTCACCTGGCCCAGCGATACCGCATCGATGGTCGTACCGATACCCTCCCCGGTGCTGGCAATGATCATCCCATTTCGGTCATACACGAACAGGCACGTGTAGACCGAGTACAACCCGTTGATGGTCGCCAGGATGCGCGTCATGTTGTCGATATCCCCGGCACTGCGCTGCGTGACTGCCAGCAAGCGGCGCAGTTCAGGCGTCAGCGCCCACCAGCGGCAATCGTTGGCACGCTCATACAGATTGCGGTCCAGCAGATCGACCAACAGGTGCGTGACGAACTCTGTATCACGCAGACCCGATGCCAGTACCGTATCGAACAGATCACGGATCGATTCCGCAAACAGCGCATTGCTGCGCGCTCCTGTCTCACTGATCTGCTCGAGGATGGTCTTGAGACGGCCCAGACCTGCATCCTGTCCGGTGGTCATGACCTGACCGTTCCATACCACCCGCCGGATGGTTTCGGACGCACTATCGGCGGCACGCATGATGCCGAACAGCGGCGGGCAGAATGCATGGGCATGCGACAGCACGCCATTTGCCAGCGCCGGCGCAAGCTGGTCAAGCAACGTTGCCTGCTTGCCACCGAAAGCGATATCGACAGGAATCATGACCTGGCCCTGCCAGCCGGCTGGCCCCGGGTAACCCTGGTAGCCTTGCGAGCTGATCGTGCACACCAGATACTCGCGGCCGCCGAACATCATCAACCCCGGCACGTCACTGGCATTGACCGGCACCAGCGTTCCCAGTGGCATCCAGTACGTATCGGCACTGGCGATGACACGATTATCACCATCGAGCAACAGCATGTTCGAGCGATCGCCGGGGTCGCCATGCGTCGAAAAAATCCGTCCCATCTCTTCCTCGAAGGCAAAGCTCAGGCACAGCACACCAATCACCGCCCCGGTATCGGGATGACACAGCCGACG
This sequence comes from Actimicrobium antarcticum, assembly GCF_039536745.1. Taxonomy (NCBI): domain Bacteria; kingdom Pseudomonadati; phylum Pseudomonadota; class Betaproteobacteria; order Burkholderiales; family Oxalobacteraceae; genus Actimicrobium; species Actimicrobium antarcticum. Next base: position 12,170 of record NZ_BAAAZE010000001.1, on the reverse strand, counting down.
CGAATAGATGAGCGCATTGCGCTTGTCCGGACACAGGTCGCTGGCGCGAAAGGTTTCGACATAGGTATCGCAAACAAGTGTCCGGGCAATCAGTGCGTCACGACTACTATCGAGTGCGGATTGCGGGTCCAGTTGCACCAGCACACGACCACTGGTGTCGAGCAGGATGATCTCGTCATAGACCGTGTATTTGTCGCGGTAAGCGCACAATCGGCGCCGCACTGCATCGGTATCACTGGTGATGCCGGCCACGAACAGGCAGAGCTCGCGATCGGTGGCCAGGAAGCCGACATCGGCGGTGCGCTCGAACAGGTTGCGTACCACGATCTCGATGATATAACCCGCAGTCGTGGCCAGTGCGGCGTGGGCATTGCGCAGCTTTTCACGGGCCAGATTGATGACCAGTTCTTCTTCCAGCTGGCGAAAGCGGGCACGGGTCGCGGCCATCGTCGGCAAAATCGTGCCCGCCTCGCGCGGACAATTCATCCGCGCCGAGGATTCGATCATGTGCCACATCAGATTTACTTCATGCAAGGCCTGTTCGCATTTGGCGACATCACGCATGTAGGGAAGAAACGGCTCTATGGGAAAAGAATCACGCGTAGGCATGGGGGGCTCGCACAAGTTGACATCGGGCTGCTCGGAACGGGTAACAAGTCGGTGTTCAATGTGCGACGGGGCGCAAGGCATGACCAACTATTGGAACAAATAACTACTTTTGGTATTCGTCATTTATGACTATAGGGCAACTAAATACTCTTGCGCAAGCAATGAAGCTTCCAAAAAGAAATGACTTGCGCTGGTGCGGTCGACGCCCTGAAGCGGTGCATCAAAGTATCGTGCATGGTGCACGCCGGAAAGCTCCAGCCACTCGGTAAAACCATGCCGCCACTGAAAAAAGTAGGGAGAGATTGAGAAAAATCATCGCAACTTAACTGTGTTTATATACAGTATTATTCATGTCATGCCACTTCTCCTCCCTCTTTATGCCGAGCTGCACTGCCTGTCGAACTACACCTTCCTGCGCGGTGCCTCGCATCCCGAAGAACTAGTCGAGCGAGCCTGCGACCTTGGCTATGCCGGACTCGCCATGACCGATGAATGTTCGTTGGCAGGTGTCGTGCGGGCCCATATCGCCGCAAAAAAATGCGCCCTGCCCCTGATCATCGGTACCGAAGTCACGCTCGACTGCGGCATCAGGTTGCTACTGCTGGCAACCAGTCGCGACGGCTATGGCAATCTGTCCCAACTGATTACCGACGGACGGCGGCGTTCCGGCAAGGGCTTTTATCAGCTGGACATGCCTGATTTCATGACTGGGGAGCTCAATGGTTTGCCGGACTGCCTGGCGATCTGGCTGCCGCAACACACCCATTCCGACGCACTGATGCAGCAACAGGCGGGTTGGCTGGGACGTGTTTTCCCTGCCCGCAGCTGGATCGGCGTAGAGCTGTTGCACCACATTGAGGATGATGTGTGGTTGCAACGCCTGACCCGCTTGTCGCACTCCAGCGACTTGCCGCTGGTGGCCAGCGGTGATGTCCACATGCATGTGCGTTCGCGCAAGCCTTTGCAGGACACGGTGACCGCCATCCGGCTGGGCAAGTCGATCGCCGAATGCGGCCTCGACCTGCAACCGAACGCCGAACAGCACTTGCGCTCGCGCGTGCGCCTGGGCCAGCTGTATCCACGCGCATTGCTGGAACAAACACTCGTGATCGCGCAACGCTGCACGTTTTCACTGGATGAATTGCGCTATGAATATCCCCTTGAAATCGTCCCTGACGGTGAAACCGAAGACGGCTACCTGCGGCGGTTGACCTATGAAGGCGCGATGCGGCGCTTCCCCGGCGGCATGCCGGCCAAGGTACAGGAACAGATCGAACATGAACTCGCACTGATCCGGGACCTGGTCTATGCGCCGTATTTCCTGACGGTGTACGACATCGTGCGTTTTGCGCGCAGTCAGGACATCCTGTGCCAGGGCCGCGGCTCTGCGGCCAATTCGGCGGTCTGTTATTGCCTCGGCATTACCGAAGTCGATCCCGACCGGATGTCGGTGCTGTTCGAGCGCTTCATTTCGAAAGAGCGCAACGAGCCGCCGGATATCGATGTCGATTTCGAACATCAGCGGCGCGAAGAAGTGATCCAGTACATCTACCAGAAATACGGCCGCCATCGCGCTGCACTGACTGGTGTGCACATTACTTACCGGCCACGCTCGGCACTCAAAGATGTAGGCAAGGCGCTTGGCATCGACTTTGAACAGATCAATCGACTATCGCGCTCGCATCAATGGTGGGATGGGCGCGAAGTCATGGGTGAGCGATTGCGCGAATGCGGCTTCGACCCGGATGCGCCGGTGGTGCAAAAACTGATGGTCCTGACGCAAACGCTGATCGGCTTTCCGCGCCATCTGTCCCAGCATCCCGGCGGGTTCGTCATTGCACGCGACAATCTGGCCCGACTGGTCCCGATCGAAAATGCATCGATGCCGGACCGCAGCGTCATCGAATGGGACAAGAATGATCTCGATGCACTGGGTATCCTGAAGATCGATGTGCTGGCTCTGGGCATGCTGTCGGCAATCCGGCGCGCGCTGGATATGGTCGGCTTGCGGCGCGGCGAAGTCTTCACGATGCAGGATGTACCTGCCGAAGACCCGGAGACCTACGCTATGATTTGTGCCGCCGATACCGTGGGCGTATTCCAGATCGAGTCACGTGCGCAAATGTCGATGTTGCCGCGCCTGCGTCCCGACAAGTTCTACCACCTGGTGATCGAAGTCGCGATCGTGCGGCCGGGCCCCATTCAGGGCGGCATGGTGCATCCGTACCTGCGTCGCCGGCAAGGGCTGGAACAACCGGTCTACGCCAACGCCGACATGAAAACCGCGCTGGAACGTACGCTGGGAGTACCGATTTTTCAGGAGCAGGTGATGCAGGTGGTGATGCTGGCAGCGGGTTTCACACCGGGCCAGGCGGATGACCTGCGTCGATCGATGGCCGCATGGAAACGCAAAGGCGGCATACAGAAATTCCGTGAGCCGGTGATCAGCGGCATGCTGGCGCGTGGCTATGCACTGGAATTCGCCGAAAGCATTTTCAGCCAGATCGAAGGCTTCGGCGAATACGGTTTTCCCGAATCACACGCCGCCAGTTTTGCGCTCCTGGTGTATGTCTCTGCATGGATCAAGCGGCATGAACCGGCGGCGTTCCTGGCGGCGCTGCTCAATTCACAACCGATGGGATTTTACGGACCATCGCAACTGGTCCAGGACGCCCGGCGCCACGGAGTGCGCGTACTACCGGTCGACGTGATGGTCAGCGACGTTGACTGCACATTGGAAGAACATGGCGATGAACGCAATGCCACCCAGCCCGATGTCCGGCTCGGTCTGTGCCTGGTACGCGGACTCGCGCGCGACAGCGCACGGCGGATGGTCGAAGTACGGGCCATGATGCCGTTTGTCAGCGTCGACGACATGGCGCGCCGCGCCGAACTCGACCAGCAGGACCTGAAAGCACTCGCCGATGCAAATGCGCTGTCAGCACTGTCCGGCCATCGCCGGCAAGCCAAATGGGAAGTAGCCGCGCTCTTGCCCGTGACTGCGCTGCTGCGCAATGCGCCCATCACCGAAGCGGCATTGATGCTGCCGGCAGCCACCGAGGGTCACGAGATCGTGGCGGATTATCACAGCCTTGGCCTGACCTTGAACCGCCATCCGCTGGCGCTACTGCGGCCAAAGTTCAAGCAGATGAAGCTGTCGACCGCACTGGAACTGAAAGGCTTTTCCAACGGCAAGCTGGTACGCACCACCGGGTTGGTGACCATGCGCCAACGACCGGGCACGGCCAAAGGCACGATGTTCATCACGCTGGAGGATGAGACCGGGGTGATTAACGTGATCGTCTGGAAGGACGTGCAGGAACGCCATCGCCGGGAAATTTTACAGGCCAGTCTGTTGACGGTATACGGTGTCTGGCAACGCGTCGGCGAGGTGCGGCACCTGATTGCGAAACAGGTGCTGGACCATTCGGCATTGCTGGGAAGCCTGACCGTGGAAAGCCGGAATTTTTATTAGAACTCAATGGTGCGCCAGCCCGGACAGTTTCCGGAAATCGCTTTTCATGTGCCTGCCGATTCAGAGTCGGGCAGCACGTCGCTTGGCCACCACTTTCGCTTTTGCCGGCAAGGCAATCCGCTCGACCGGATGACTCTCTGCGGCAATAAACGCCTCCAGCGCAGTCGACAAATCCCGGAACATCTGTGTCCCTAATGCCTGCTCGATATGCTGGTACTGCGCTTCAATCAGCGGCGCCAGTTCGGCCATCAGGCGATCGCCTTTTTTTGCCAGCCGGACCATGATCCGGCGCTGATCCTCCGACACCCGGCTGCGCAAGATCAGTTGCATCTCTTCCATCCGTGCCAGCACACCGGTCATGCTCGGGCTGGTGATCTGACACAGTTGGCACATTTCGCGTGGTTCGAGTTGCTCGTTCTCATCCAGTACCCGCAGGATCCGCCACTGCTGCTCGGTCAGGCCGAAGTGGTTGAGGATAGGTCTGAAATGCGACATCAGGCACTCGCGGGCGCGCAGGAAGACCTGGGGTAAGTTGCGGTGGGCAATGCGTTTTTTCATGGGGTCGTCCGATTTCATTGTAAGTACACCGACTTGCAGCCATCACACGATTGATGACAGGAACACTATTGCGCACTGACTCACGACCACCAGGCGCTTGACTCGCTTACATATTAGCAATTAATATCACTCACATGTTAGCAAACTATCCTGCCTTCAACCTCCATCCCGGGAACCATCCATGATCATCAGGGATCGCCCTTCCGGATTCAGGCTGTTCCTCCTGCTACGCGGCTCGGTGCTACCGCGCATTCTGCCAACGCTGATTATCAATATCGTGATTGCCACGCTGGTGACGTGGTCGCACGGCGACCTCTACACCCTGAAGATCACGCTGACCACGATTCCGTTCACGCTGATCGGACTGCCGATTGCGATTTTCCTCGGGTTCCGGAATAACGCCGCCTATGACCGCTTCTGGGAAGGTCGCAAGCTATGGGGCGAACTGGTTCTGCGCAGCCGTAATTTCTCACGCCAGTGCCAGAGTCTGATCGAGTATCCCGAACCGGCGACCGCCCGTCTTGGCCTGACCGATCTGCGGGTACGGATGATCTATCGCGCCATCGTCTTTGCCCATGCGTTGCGCGACCTGCTGCGTCAGCAGCCAATGACGAACGAATTGCAAGCGCTACTGACCGACGCCGAATGGCAGCAACTGGCCAGCTATTCCAACAAACCGGATTTCCTGATGCTGCGCATGGGCGACGATTTACGCCAGTGCATGAAGGAAGGCCGCATCGACCCGTGCCTGGTCGTCGCGATCGATACCACGCTGTCGGCAATGACGGCCGCCGCCGCCTCGTGCGAACGCATCCGCAATACGCCGATCCCGTTTTCGTACACGCTGTTGCTGCACCGTACCGCCTACATTTACTGCTTTCTGCTGCCGTTCGGACTGGTCGATTCGATCGGCTTCATGACGCCGTTCGTGGTGGCGGTCGTGGCCTATACGTTTTTCGGGCTGGATGCACTGGGCGACGAAATCGAAGAACCATTCGGTACCGCATCGAATGACCTGCCGCTCGACGCGATCTGCCGCGCCATTGAAATTGACCTGCGTGCATCACTGCAGGACGACTTCGTGCCGCCACCGGTTGTGCCGGTCAATTTTTGCCTGACATAAATTGCAAAGGAATCACCATGTCGCAACCGCATCACGATGACCATCTGGACCGCATTCGCCTGCCAGCGCTGCGCGAACGCATCACCACCGCCGCTGCGGCCGCCGAGTGGATCAAAGATGGCATGACCGTCGGCATGAGCGGTTTTACCAAGTCGGGCGATGCCAAAATGGTTCCGCTGGCCATGGCCGAACGGGCCCGTCATACCCCTTTCCAGATCACGCTGATCACCGGCGCATCGCTGGGCAATGATGTCGACAAACTACTTACCGAAGCTGGCGTGCTGGCACGTCGGATGCCTTTTCAGGCCGATCCGGTATTGCGCGCGGCCATCAACCGCGGTGAGGTCATGTACGTCGACCAGCACCTGTCCGAAACCGTGGAAATGCTACGCACCAGACAGCTGGCACCGATCGACATTGCAATCATCGAAGCCATCGCGATTACCGAAACCGGTGCGATCATTCCATCGACATCGGTCGGCAACAGCGCCAGCTTCGCCATTCTGGCCGACAAGGTGATCGTCGAAATCAACCTGAGCCAGTCACTCGCACTGGAAGGCTTGCACGACATCTTCATTCCGAAGCACCGGCCGCAGCGCGAGCCAATGCCGCTGATGACGCCGAGCGACCGTGTCGGCACGACGACCATCAACATTGCGCCGGAAAAAATCGTCGCCATCGTCATCACCGAGAAGCAGGACAGCTCGTCCACCATCCTGCCACCGGATGCCGAGACCGATGCGATCGCGGCGCACCTGGTGGAATTTTTCGAGGAAGAAGTGCGTTGTGGCCGGTTGACCAACAGCCTGCTGCCGCTACAGGCTGGCATCGGCACGATTGCCAATGCAGTGATGACCGGCTTCATCAATAGCCCGTTCGCGCATCTGTCGATGTATTCCGAAGTGCTGCAGGACTCGACCTTCGATCTGTTCGACGCAGGCAAACTGGATTTTGCCTCCGGCTCATCGATCACGCTGTCGTCGCAGAAAGGCGCGCAGGTGTTTCGCGAACTGACGCGTTACAAAGAACGTCTGGTATTGCGCCCGCAAGAGGTCAGCAACCATCCCGAAATCATTCGGCGTCTGGGCATCATCGCGATCAATACCGCGCTGGAAGCGGACATTTACGGCAACGTCAATTCGACCCATGTGCTGGGCACGCACATCATGAATGGCATCGGTGGTTCAGGTGATTTTGCGCGCAATGCGTATCTGGCCGTCTTTGCAACCAAGTCGCTTGCCAAGGATGGCAAGATTTCCAGCATCGTGCCGATGGTGTCGCATGTGGATCACAACGAGCATGACGTCGATATCCTCGTCACGGAAGTCGGCCTGGCCGACCTGCGCGGACTGGCACCGCGCGAACGTGCGCAAGCCATCATCCGGAACTGTGTGGCGCAACCGTACCGCGGCCTGTTGCAGGAATATGTGACCGAAGCCGGCGAACGCGGCGGACATACGCCGCATGTGCTCGAAAAAGCGTTTTCGTGGCACACGCGGTATCGCGAGACGGGATCGATGCTGCCGATCCGGTCAGTCAATATCCACCCGACTGACGATCTCGACGACGTCTCGCAGCAGGCTGCCTAGCCAACCATGACTTCGCTGATCTGCATCACGGGTGCCAGGTCGGTGTAGTTCGGAATGTCACCCATGATTTCGGCGACATGCGGACCAAAGCCAGCCTGGAACGCCTCGACCGATACACTGAAGATGTGGCACATGCCGATGTAGGTGGGCGGTGTTCCTGGTGCGCCGCCCGACAGCCCCTTGTCGACGGTGTAGAACTTGCAGGCGTCGCCCATGCGCGCTTTCACCAGCGGCATGTGATTGTCACGGTAGTACTCATGGTTGAATCGCGCGCCGGGGGTGTTCGGGTACATCACACTGACTTTGATCATCTTGCGTCTCCTGTTTTTGAACTCGATAAATGGGGACGCCAAGTGTGCCTGAATACGCTCATGTCGTGTCAGCAAGCAGGTCGCCTGACATGTTTCAGAGATGCCTGTACCATCGGCCAGCCGTGAGTGCATCAAGCTCCCGATAATCCCCAGCACTCGCCATGAAAAGGAATCCTCCATGATCAAATTCTATTTCCATCCATCGCCAAATCCGCTCAAGGTTGCGCTGTTTCTGGAAGAAGCCGGCCTGCCCTACGAAACGATCCCTGTCGACACCCGTAAAGGTGAGCAACACCTGCCGGCATTCCTGGCAATCAATCCGAATGCCAAGACTCCGGCACTAGTCGATGGCGATGCGATCGTCTTCGACAGCAATGCCATCCTGCTGTACCTCGCCGAAAAAACCGGCCAGTTCCTGCCCGAAAACACGCCAGCTGCGCGTGCACAGATGTATTCCTGGCTGATGTTCGTGGCCAGTGGAATCGGTCCGTATTCGGGCCAGGCAGTCCATTTCAAACACTTTGCACCGGAGCCGAAAGAGTACGCGGTCAACCGTTACCTGTTCGAAGCCGAGCGCCATTTCGCCATCCTCGAAGCACAGCTGGGCAAGCATCGCTACATGCTGGGCGATACCTACACGCTGGTCGACATGGCAGTCTGGGGCTGGGCGCGTGCGCTGCCCTTCATCCTCGGTGCCGATGCCTGGGCAACGTTGCCGAATCTGAAGCGTCACTTCGATGAAATCAATGCGCGGCCGGCAGCGCAACGCGCTGAAGCGTTGAAGTCACAGTTCACGTTCAAGGCAGAGATGGATGACGCGGCCCGTGCGCAGATGTTTCCGCAAAATGCGCGACTGGTCGGTTGATGTAATGCCAGGTCATCGTTGAACGCCATGGCTGCGGCGGCAATTGCTGTCGCAGCCAGCAGATCCTGGTGTGACTTCATGTGCTTCAGCGTGTCGGTTGTTATCCGGCAATGCATCAATCAGTTCGATGGGACAGTGCTACCATCCGTCTGCGCTTCCACAGTGACCTTGCAACCATCACTCCACGCCAAAAATCCATGTGTCATCCAGCCCAAGTGAGCACCTGACATGCAGCGCATCCTGCGGCTGAGCGTCGTGCTGCGCATCGTGATGACACTCGCCGCGACGTTGACCATGGCCCTGCTGTTCGTTGTTCTGTTCGAGCCGGGATTGGCCTATAAAACGCAAGGTCCGGTGCCCGCATCCGACACGCGCGACTTTCTGAATGTGCTGGGTAGCGCGCTTGAACAGGCGCCGCTGCAACCTGGTCAGAGCACGGTTTTTGCACAGGGTGCCCAGTTCTATAACGCCGAACTGGCGCAGATCCGGTCGGCACGCTCCGTGATCGATCTGGAAGCCTTCATTTTTCATGACACGCCGGTCGGCCGGCGTTTTCTGGCGGCGCTGACCGAGCGCGCCAAAGCCGGCATCAGGGTGCGCGTGGTGGTCGATGCCGTCGGTAGCCTGCCGACTCCGGATCATTTTTTTGATGGATTGCGCGCCGCCGGTGGACAGGTTGCGTGGTATCAGCCATTTCGCTGGTACACACTAAAGCGCTGGAACAATCGCACCCATCGCGAATTGCTGATCATCGATGGCCATACCGCATTCGTTGGCGGCGCCGGAATCGGTTCGGCCTGGGATACGGGCGACGCGCCGTTGCCACCGTGGCGCGATGTGATGGTGCAGGTCGATGGTGCAACGGCGCGCGGCTTGCAGTCGGTCTTTGCCCAAAGCTGGCTGGAGAGTCACGGCGAAATCCTGATCGATAGTGAGATCGCATCCAATGTTCCGGTGGCCGATTTGCCACTCGTGCAGCTTGCCAGACTGCCAGTCGACACGCCGGTCGCCATGACGGTGGGCAGCACCCCGACCGGCGGCCGCTCGACCCGCGCGCGGGTGCTGTTTCAGCTGATGGTTGGTGCAGCGCGCAAGGACTTGCTGATAGCCTCGCCGTATTTCGTTCCCGATCTGTCCATGCGTCAGGCCCTGCTGGCGGCAGCGGCACGCGGCGTGCGGGTGCGCATCATCACCAACGGCGTGCACAACAACCACCCGATTGCCCGCCTCGCGAGCCGCCGGCATTATGGCGAACTCATTGCCGGCGGTATCGCGATTCACGAATATCAGCCCGGCATGACACATACAAAAGTGATGCTGGTCGATGGGCTCTGGTCGGTGATCGGTTCGACCAACTTCGACAACCGCTCGTTCGGGCTGAACAATGAAGTCAATCTGGCACAGCGGGATGTGACTCTCGCACACCAGCTGGAACTGGTGATCGGCAGCTATCTCGGGCAAAGTCATACTGTCTCGCTGGAAGATTGGTCGCGTCGCTCGCTGGCAGAACGCGTACTGGCCAGCATCGGCATCGCGCTCGAACGGCAGGAATAAAAAAACAGGAATGAAGCATGCAATCAATGGATGACCAGGATGAACACGGTGATATCGATACACCATCGCGGCAGGAGGCAGCAAAGCGCAGCACGCTGGTGAGCGTGACTGTCAATATCGGCCTGACCATCACGCAGGTCAGCGTCGGTATCCTGGCCGGATCGGCTGGCCTGATTGCTGATGGCATCCATTCGCTGTCGGATCTGGTGGCAGATTTTGTGGTTCTGTTTGCCAACCATCACAGCCAGAAAGCCCCCGATGACGACCATCATTACGGCCATCAGCGTTACGAAAATGCCGCCTCGTTGACGCTAGGCATATTACTGCTGGCGGTCGGTGTCGGCATGCTCTGGGGCGCGTTCATGAAAGTGCAACAGCCCGATGCCATCCAGCCCGTCAAGAGCATTGCAATCTGGGTTGCACTGGGTGCGCTGGCCGCCAAGGAAACACTGTTTCGCTACATGCTCAATATTGCGCAGAAAGTGCGCTCCAGCATGCTCATTGCCAATGCGTGGCATGCCCGCTCGGATGCGGCGGCGTCGCTGGTCGTGGCGATCGGGATCGGGGGCAGCCTGCTCGGGTATCCGATGCTGGACCCGCTTGCTGCGATGATCGTGGGATTCATGGTCACGCGGATGGGCTGGGGGTTTGCGTGGGATGCGCTACATGACCTGATGGACCGCGCCGTCGACGAAAAAACCATGCAGGCAATTCGCCAGACGCTGACCGAAACACCCGGCGTGCTGGGCTGGCATGAGTTAAAAACCCGCAAGGCCGGCGACCTGATCCTGGCCGATGTCCACCTCGAAATCGACGCCGACATGACCGTCGAACAGGGTCACGATATCGCGCTGGAAGCCCGCCGACGGGTGATGGAACAGCACGCCGTACTCAACTTGATGACACACGTAGACCCAATACGAATTTCGTCGCCGACGCGACAACAAGGAGCCTCATGAACAAAACTATTGATCTGCGCAGCGATACCGTAACCCGTCCCAGCGACGCCATGCGTGCCGCCATGGCGAATGCAGAGGTCGGTGACGACGTCTACGGTGACGATCCGACCGTCAACCGACTGCAACTGGTCACGGCAGAACTATTCGGTTTTGAAGCCGCGCTGTTTGCGCCCTCGGGCACCCAGAGCAATCTAATCGGGATGATGGCGCACTGCGACCGCGGCGATGAATACCTGGTCGGCCAGCAGGCCCATACCTACAAATACGAAGCTGGTGGCGCCGCTGTCCTTGGCAGCATCCAGCCGCAACCATTGCCGCATCAGCCAAACGGCTCGCTGGCGCTGGCGGATATCGCGGCAGCGATCAAGCCGGATGATATTCATTTTGCAAAAACACGTTTGCTGGCGCTGGAAAACACCATCGGCGGGAAAGTACTTCCCCGCGACTACCTGGACGCCGCCACCGCGCTGGCGCATGAGCGTGGCATGATCACCCACCTGGATGGTGCGCGTATTTTCAATGCGGCAGTCAAACAGGGCATCAGCTTGCGGGCTGCCACCGCCGGTTTCGATTCGGTCTCTGTCTGCCTGTCAAAAGGTCTGGGAGCTCCTGTCGGTTCGGTGCTGTGTGGCAGCCGCGACATGATCCAGCGCGGGCTGCGCTGGCGCAAGATGCTGGGTGGTGGCCTGCGCCAGGCCGGCATACTGGCAGCCGCCGGACTGTATGCCCTCGACCATAATATCGAACGACTGGCAGAAGATCACGAGAACGCAATCTTGCTGGCAACCGGCCTGGCGGACATCGACAAACTCGTTGTGACGGATCCGCAAACCAACATCCTGTATGCCGACATGGCGGAAATCCACTGCGTGGCACTGGCAAAACATTTGCAAAATCGCGGCATCCTTGCCAGTGTTTCGCCGCACATGCGACTGGTCACGCATCTGGATGTATCACGTGCCGATGTGGCATTGACGGTGTCGGCATTCAAGGAGTTTTTCCGGGCTGCCTATCGGCATTGATGGTGACGTTGCACCAGACGTAAAAAAAGCCGCTCGGAGCGTAATGCCGTTCAGATAAGCCCTGAACGGCATTTTTTATGCGCGATCCGGTTGTAAACAGATTCG